>NZ_JBEPNH010000004.1:0-303035 GCF_040546195.1 Brevundimonas sp. UYEF29
CTGGTACGACGAAAGCAGCTCGCGCACTTCCATCTCGACCAGCTCGAGCAGCTCTTCGTCGTCGACCAGGTCGACCTTGTTCATGAAGACCACCAGGGCCGGCACGCCGACCTGACGGGCCAGCAGGATGTGCTCGCGGGTCTGCGGCATCGGGCCGTCAGCGGCCGACACCACCAGGATCGCGCCGTCCATCTGCGCGGCGCCGGTGATCATGTTCTTCACATAGTCGGCGTGGCCGGGGCAGTCGACGTGGGCGTAGTGACGGTTGGCCGTCTCATATTCCACGTGCGCGGTGTTGATCGTGATGCCGCGGGCCTTCTCTTCCGGCGCAGCGTCGATGTCGGCGTAGTTCATCGCCTTCGCGCCGCCGGCCTTCGCCAGCGTCATCGTGATCGCAGCCGTCAACGTCGTCTTGCCGTGGTCAACGTGACCAATCGTGCCGATGTTGCAGTGCGGCTTCGTCCGTTCGAACTTTTCCTTGGCCATTTTCTAGCTCCTAAGGTCCCCGAACCGGGGTTCCTGCAGTTTGGGGGTTAAGGACGCCCGGTCCTTACGGTCCGGGCGCATATAGGCGGGCTTTCCGAAAAGGGAAAGCTTAGGCGTACTTCTTGATCACTTCGTCGGCGACGTGTTGCGGCACCGGCTCGTAGTGGTCGTATTGCATGGTGAACTGGGCGCGGCCCTGCGACATGCCGCGCAGCGTGTTCACATAGCCGAACATGTTGGCCAGCGGCACGAAGGCGTTCACGACGGTGGCGTTGCCGCGCATGTCCTGACCCTGAATCATGCCGCGACGGCCGTTCAGGTCGCCGATGACCGAGCCGAGGTATTCCTCGGGGGTCACGACTTCCACCGCCATGATCGGCTCGAGCAGCTTGGGCGAACCCTTTTCCTTCAGCTCGCGGAAGGCGGCGCGGGCCGCGATTTCGAACGCCAGCACGCTGGAGTCGACGTCGTGGAACTTGCCGTCCGTCAAGGTCGCCTTGAAGTCGATCAGCGGGAAGCCGGCCAGCAGACCGTTGTCCTTGGCCGAGTTCAGGCCCTTTTCGACGCCGGGGATGTATTCCTTCGGCACCGCGCCGCCGACGATCGAGTTCTCGAACACGAAGCCCGAGCCCGGCTCGCCGGGTTCGAAGGTGATCATGACGCGGGCGAACTGGCCCGTACCGCCGGTCTGCTTCTTGTGCGTGTAGTCGATGTCGACCTTGCGGCCCAGCGATTCACGATAGGCGACCTGCGGCGCGCCGATGTTGGCCTCGACCTTGTAGGTGCGCTTCAGGATGTCGATCTTGATGTCCAGGTGCAGCTCGCCCATGCCCTTCAGGATCGTCTGGCCCGACTCGTGGTCGGTCGAGACGGTGAAGGAGGGATCCTCCGAGGCCAGCTTGGCCAGGGCGACGCCCAGCTTCTCCTGGTCGCCCTTGGTCTTGGGCTCGACCGAGATCTCGATGACCGGCGCCGGGAATTCCATCTTCTCCAGGATGACGGGCGACTTGATCGGATCGCACAGGGTGTCGCCCGTGCGTGTTTCCTTCAGGCCGGCCAGGGCGACGATGTCGCCGGCGTAGGCTTCCTTGACGTCTTCACGGTTGTTGGAGTGCATCTGCAGCATCCGGCCGACGCGCTCTTTCTTGTCGCGGCTGGAGTTCAGCAGGCTCATACCCGTTTCCATCTTGCCCGAGTACAGGCGGCAGAAGGTCAGCGAGCCGACGAAGGGGTCGTCCATGATCTTGAAGGCCAGGACCGACAGGGGCTCTTCGTCCGAGGCCTTACGCACGACGGGCTCTTCGGTCTTGAAGTCGATGCCCGGGGTCGGCGGGATGTCCAGCGGCGACGGCAGATAGTCGACGACGGCGTCCAGCAGCGTCTGCACGCCCTTGTTCTTGAAGGCCGAGCCGCACAGGATCGGATAGAAGGCGCCGGTCAGAACGGCCTTACGGATGCACTTCTTGATGGTGGCTTCGTCGGGCTCGTTGCCTTCGAGGTAGGCTTCCATCGCCTCGTCGTCCAGCTCGACGGCGTTGTCGATCAGGTACTGACGCGCGGCGACCGCCTTTTCCATCAGGTCGTCGGGGATCGGCACGTCCTTGTAGGAGGCGCCCAGGCCGTCGTTGTCCCAGACCACGCCGGTCATGCGGACCAGGTCGACCAGACCCGACAGCGAGGATTCGGCGCCGATCGGGAACTGGATCGGCACGGCCTTGGCGCCCAGGCGGTCGCGGATCGACTCGACCGAGGCGTCGAAGTCGGCGCCGATCTTGTCCATCTTGTTGACGAAGACGATGCGCGGAACCTTGTACTTGTCAGCCTGACGCCAGACGGTTTCGGTCTGCGGCTCGACGCCGGCGTTGCCGTCCAGCACCGTCACGGCGCCGTCGAGGACGCGCAAGGAACGCTCGACTTCGATGGTGAAGTCCACGTGGCCTGGGGTGTCGATGATGTTCAGACGCTTGTTCTGCCAGAAGGCGGTCGTCGCGGCGGACGTGATGGTGATGCCGCGCTCCTGCTCCTGGTCCATCCAGTCCATGGTGGCGGCGCCGTCGTGGACTTCGCCGATCTTGTGGGATTTGCCGGTGTAATACAGGATCCGCTCGGTCGTCGTCGTCTTGCCCGCGTCGATGTGGGCCATGATGCCGAAGTTGCGGTAGTCCTGGAGCGCGTGCGTACGTGCCATGGAAACGTGCCTTGAAAGTTTTCAGGACGCTTAAGGGCGCCCACGGAAGGATGTCGGTGTTCGGATAAGCGAGTGCGGGCGATTTAGCTCAAACCGCCCGCACCGGAAACCCTTAGATAGTCAGCGCAGATGACGCTTTGAAGGCGTTACCAGCGATAGTGGCTGAAGGCGCGGTTGGCTTCGGCCATCTTGTGGGTGTCTTCGCGCTTCTTGACCGCGGTGCCGCGGTTGTTCGAAGCGTCAAGCAGTTCGGCGGCCAGCTTTTCGGTCATGGTGTTTTCGCCACGCTTGCGCGCAGCGTTCACCAGCCAGCGGATGGCCAGGGCGCGGCGACGGTCCGGACGGACTTCGACGGGCACCTGATAGGTGGCGCCGCCGACGCGACGCGAGCGCACTTCGACCGACGGAGAGACGTTTTCCAGAGCGGCGTGGAAGGTCGCGACCGGCTCCTGGTCCTTCTTCTTCTCGGCCAGGATATCGAAGGCGCCGTACACGATGTTCTCGGCGACGGCCTTCTTACCTTCGTACATGACGTAGTTCATGAACTTGGTGACGACCAGATCCCCGAACTTGGGATCCGGCAGAACTTCACGTTTCTGGGCGCGGTGACGACGCGACATGGGGTATTCCTTGCAGTGCCCGACCAGCGCCGGGATGATCTCGAAAAGGCCTCCGGGCGCGACGGCCCGGAGAAGAATGGCTTACTTCGGACGCTTGGCGCCGTAGTGCGAACGACGCTGCTTACGGTCCTTGACGCCTTGGGTATCCAGAACGCCGCGCAGGATGTGGTAGCGAACGCCGGGCAAGTCCTTCACGCGGCCGCCGCGGATCAGAACAACCGAGTGTTCTTGCAGGTTGTGGCCTTCGCCGGGGATGTAGCACACGGCTTCGTAGCCGTTCTTGGCCAGACGGACCTTGGCGACCTTACGCAGAGCCGAGTTCGGCTTCTTCGGGGTCGTCGTGTAAACGCGGGTGCAGACGCCGCGACGCTGGGGCGAACCCTCCAGAGCCGGCACCTTGTTGCGGGTGGGCTTGGGCTTGCGCGGCTTGCGGATCAGCTGGTTGATCGTAGGCATTCGAAACTCGTCTCGACTTCTGATGGAGGCGTGTGTCTTTCGACCGAAGCGCCTCTCGCCTTCTTGTGAACGGGGGACCATCCCCTCGCCCGGGTGTCATCGAGACTGATCGCGCGACCACCCAAACAGAAAAACCGGAACGCGCGCTTTGGGCGTTCCGGCGGGCACAGCCCGTCCGTTCGATTGTCACGATCTCAGCGACCGGCGAACCGGCCACGCCTCGAAAGTGGGCGGCTTCTACGCGCGATGGGCGCGAAGGTCAAGGCGGAGACGTTAACGCTCCAGAATGCAGCCACTTCCATGAAGCCTAGCGGTCTTCAATAGAGCGACCTTTCGCCTGAAACCCGCCACGCTTCGCGCTCAGCTTGACGACACGACCAACCGGGGATGGGTCATGGCGGGGCTGGCCAGAACAGGGGCGATTGCGCTCTCGCTTGCGGTGAACGCAGGCCTGCTGACGCTGCTTGCGGTGGAGGACCGCCGCCCGCCGCCACGTCGGGTTCCGGGACACTCGCCTCTCTACATCGAGATCGAGCCCGTAGTCATAGGGGCCAAGGCCCGCAAAGCGCCGGCGGCCGCGGCGCAAGCGCAAGACCAGCGCCGGGCGCCAGTCCGTCCGCGCGATTCCGAGACTGCGGGACCGGCGCCGACCGTGACGCCGACATCGCATCGTCCGGCCGCGCCCGCTCATGATCCGCGCTGGACAGTCCGACCGAGCCACTTGGCCGACGCCTGGCCAACGGGGAACGCGGCGCGCAATGGCAAACCGGATTGCCGCCCCGAAACCGCGCGGTCCACGCAGGACCGGCATGCTTGCCGTGCTCTGGCGATCGCGGCCGATGGATCATCGCCGCCGATGGTGCGCTCCGGCGATGAGGAACGGACGGCGGGCTTTGCAAAAGAAGCCGCCGTCAAGAAACGCTGGCGCGACTACCGCGAGGGCGACGGCGCCTACCCCGGGCTGCGGTCCCTGTTCGGCATGAACTGAGGATGGCTGCCGTTGACATCGGACCTAGGACGATGACGCCGACAAAGCCGCCCCGCCGTCCTGACTGGCGCAAGGCGGGCTTTGCGGCCGCCGCCGTCGGGCTGAATGCAGGCGCCGTCATGCTTCTATCCATGACGGATCCGGGGCTGCGCGCGCGTTCGCTGCGACCTGCGCCGATGATCGTCTATCTTGAGGAGGCCTGGCCGTCCTTGGTCCGCGCGCGAAGAGCTCCGTCTGTCACGTCCTCTGACAGCGCCGTGGCCGCGACCCGACGCGCACAGGCGTCGCAAGGGGATGCGCCGAACAAAGGCGATCCTCCGATGTCGGCGACCCCGCCCCCGCCCTCGTCCTCGTCCATGAGCCAAGTGAACGCAGACGACGGGATCGACGCTCGCTGGCGGGTCGGCGGCGCTCTTGCCGAGCCGAGTTTGTCTTCCCTTTCGTGCAACGCCCCGCACCGCCTCGCGCCCGACGACCGCCGCCGCTGCGAGGAGCGCTGGAACGGCGGCGAAGCCGCCCCTGTCATCCGGGGAACGGGGAATGCCGAGCGCGACGCCGCCTTCGCGCGACAGGGAGCGCGTCGTCTGGCGGCCTGGGAAGCGCAGCGTGCCGATCCGCCACGCGGCGATCCTCAGTGCGTAACCCCACATCCGATGGCAGGATGCGAGGGCGTGAACATTCAGGTCGATCTCTTCTCCTCGCGAGATGGCTTCCTGCCCAATCTCAGAAAGCGTCGCGAATGACTGCCGCCTCCGCGCCCTCCCCTGGCCCATGGTCGCGACGCGCCCGCCCGAACTGGCGCAAGGTCGCCTTGGCGACAGCCTCGGTCGCCATAAACGCAGGGCTGATCGCCATCCTGTCCGTTACGGCGTTGGGAATTGACGCGCCGCCGAGCGCGCCCGATTCACGCCCCCTCTACATCGACATCAGCCCACGCCCTCTGCTGCCGAACGAGCGGCCCCGCCCTGCGATGCAGACGCCCGAGCCCGTCACCATGTCCGCATCGCGTGATGCTGGCGGCATCGACGCTGCTCCCACAAACAGGGTCGCGTCCGCGCCAGACAATCGCCCCGCCCCGATCCGTCCGCGGATCGCCGCGCCCACCCCCCAGGGCGCGCCCGCGTCGCCGGACGCCTGGACGGTCAATCCGAACGACCGCGCCGGCGCCATGTCCCGCGTCCTGCGTCAGGGCCTGATCGGCTGCACCACGCCCCAACAGCTCAACGCCGCCGAGCGCGCCCATTGCCGTGAGGACGCCATGCGACGCGGCATGAACGCCGCCCCGATCACCGGCACGGGCAACCCCGAACGTGACGCCGCCTTTGCGCGGGAGGGCGCACGGCGTCTGGCGGAATGGGAGGCGCGCCGTCGTCCTCTGTCCGGCGGCGTGGGCGTCGTGGGTCCGGCGGACTGCGTCGGCTCGAACTTCGGCACGGGCTGCGCCGGCGCCCTATTGCCTGACGTTCCCGGCGTTGACATGCGTCAAGGCGCAGAGACGACGATCAATCGAGGCGAACGCCGCCGCCAGGGTTTTTCTGCAAGCGTCGGAGGACTTCAAATCGGAGGTAGGGAAGACTGATCCTCAGTGATCCTGGCAATACGCGTCGTGCATGGCCGCGCCGAGGTTGATCATCATCGTCTTGGCTTCCACGACGACGAAGAGCGACAAAATCACGGCCGTTAGGCCCCACAGCACCTTGTCGGTTTTCGTCATGGCGGCCCTCCACACAACCCTGGCTTAGTTCAACCAATCCACGCAAGCGTCAAGTCATAGAAAAAGGGCGGCGCCGTCGCCGGCGCCGCCCTCTTCATGTCTTTGCTCGAGAAGCGGAAGATCAGCTCTCGCTGCTCTCCAGCTCCAGTTGCAGATCGGCCGGCAGCGGCTCGATCGCCTCTTCCAGGGCCGAGGTCAGTTCCGCATCACGCGCGTTGGCGATCTTCTGCAGGCTGCGCAGGTAGGCGCCGGTGCCGGCCGGGATCAGGCGGCCGACGATGACGTTTTCCTTCAGGCCTTCCAGCATGTCCTTCTTGCCGTGGACCGAGGCGTCGGTGAGGACGCGGGTGGTCTCCTGGAAGGACGCCGCCGAGATGAAGCTGCGGGTTTGCAGCGACGCCTTGGTGATGCCCAGCAGGACGGGCTGGGTGGTGGCCAGACGACCGCCACGCTTCTCGACCTTGGCGTTTTCCAAAACGGCTTCGGCGACCTCGACGGTGTCGCCGCGGATCAGGGTGGTTTCACCCGAATCCAGCACTTCCACCTTCTGCAGCATCTGACGCACGATGACTTCGATGTGCTTGTCGTTGATCGGCACGCCCTGCAGTCGATAGACCTCCTGCACTTCGTTCACCAGATACTCGGCCAGCGCCTCGACGCCCTGGATGCGCAGCAGATCGTGCGGATCCGGGTTGCCGTCGATGATGTAGTCGCCCTTCTGGATCAGATCGCCGTCGTGGACGGAGATATGCTTGCCCTTCGGGATCAGGAACTCGACCGGTTCGCCCTGCACGCCGTCGGCGTTGGGCTCGGGCGTGATCTTGATGCGACGCTTGTTCTTGTAGTCGCGACCGAATTCGACGCGACCATCCATCTCGGCGATGACCGCGCAGTCCTTCGGACGGCGAGCTTCGAACAGTTCGGCGACGCGCGGCAGACCGCCGGTGATGTCGCGGGTCTTGGCGCCTTCGGTCGGAACGCGCGCGATGATCTCGCCCGGCTTGACCTCATCGCCGTTCGACACGGACAGAACCGCGCCCACGGGCAGCAGATAGCGGGCGTCCGAACCGGACGACAGCTTGGCGTAGGCGTCGCCCAGGGTGACGCCCATGGCCGGACGCAGGTCCGAACCACGCGGGCTGGCGCGCCAGTCGCTGACGACGCGCTGGGCGATGCCCGTCGCTTCGTCGGTTTCTTCCTTGACCGACAGGCCTTCGACCAGGTCCTCGAAGCGCACGACGCCGCCGACTTCCGTCAGGATCGGGGTGGTGTAGGGGTCCCACTCCGCCAGGCGTTGGTTCTTCTTGACCTCGTCGCCGTCCTTGACGCGGATGCGGGCGCCGTAAGGAGCCTTGTGCGTCTCGCGGTCCTTGCCGTCCACGACCACGGTGACGATGACGTTACGGCTCATGGCCACCAGGTCGCCGTGGGCCGCGACGACGGTCGGGCCGGTGACCTTGGCCGTACCGGCGTTGGTCGCCTCCATGAAGGAGGTTTCCGCCACCTGGGCCGTACCGCCGATGTGGAACGTCCGCATCGTCAGCTGGGTGCCCGGCTCGCCGATCGACTGGGCCGCGATGACGCCGACCGCTTCGCCGATGTTGACGTTGGTGCCGCGCGCCAGGTCACGGCCGTAGCAGTGGGCGCAGATGCCGGCGTCCGCCTCGCAGGTCAGGGCCGAACGGACCTTGACCGACTGGACGCCCGCAGCCTCGACGGCCTCGGCGACTTCTTCCACCAGATAGGTGTCGGCGGGGAACAGGACGGTGTCTGTGCCCGGCTCCTTGATGTCCTCGGCCGCATAGCGACCCAGGATGCGCTGACCCAGCGAGACCAGCACGTCGCCGCCTTCCATCACCGCACGCAGGGTGATGCCGCGCGTCGAGCCGCAATCCTGCTCGGTGACGATGGAGTCCTGCGCCACGTCCACCAGACGACGGGTCAGATAACCCGAGTTGGCGGTCTTCAGCGCGGTGTCGGCCAGACCCTTGCGGGCGCCGTGGGTGGAGTTGAAGTATTCAAGGACGGTCAGGCCTTCCTTGAAGTTCGAGGTGATCGGCGTCTCGATGATCTCGCCGGACGGCTTGGCCATCAGGCCGCGCATGCCGCCCAGTTGCTTCATCTGCGCCTGCGAACCACGGGCGCCGGAGTTGGCCATCATGAAGACCGAGTTGATGTCGGGGTTTTCACCCTCGATCAGCACGCGCGGTTGCGCGATCTCGCCCATCATGGCGTCGGCGATCCGGTCCGTGGCCTTGGACCAGGCGTCGACCACCTTGTTGTACTTCTCGCCGCGCGTGATCAGGCCGTCGGCGTACTGTTGCTCGTACTCCTCGACCTGGGTGCGGGTCTCGGCGACCAGCTCGACCTTCTTGGCCGGGATCACGATGTCGTCCTTGCCGAACGAGATGCCGGCCTTGGCGGCTTCGCGGAAGCCCAGGCCCATCATCTGGTCGGCGAAGATGACCGTCGCCTTCTGACCGCAGTGGCGATAGACCACGTCGATCAGATTGCCGATTTCCTTCTTGGTCAGGTTCTTCTCAAGCAGGCGATAGCCGACGTTCGGGTTGCGCGGCAGCAGGGCGGCCAGCTTCATGCGACCCGGCGTGGTGTCGATGACCTTGGTCACCTCCTTGCCTTCGGCGTCCTGTTCCGTCCAGCGCGCCTTGATGCGCGTGTGCAGGGTGACGACCTTTGCGTCCAGCGCCGCATCGATCTCGCCGATGTTGGCGAACAGCTTGCCTTCACCCGGCTCGCCGTCCTTGACCAGCGACAGATAGTACAGGCCCAGGACGATGTCCTGCGACGGCACGATGATCGGCTTGCCGTTGGCGGGCGACAGGATGTTGTTGGTCGACATCATCAGGACGCGCGCTTCCAGCTGGGCCTCGAGGCTCAGCGGGACGTGAACGGCCATCTGGTCGCCGTCGAAGTCGGCGTTGAAGGCAGTGCAGACCAGCGGGTGCAGGCGGATGGCCTTGCCCTCGATCAGCTTGGGCTCGAACGCCTGGATGCCCAGACGGTGAAGCGTCGGCGCGCGGTTCAGCAGAACCGGGTGCTCGCGGATGACCTCGTCCAGGATGTCCCAGACGGCGGGCTGCTCGCGCTCGACCATGCGCTTGGATTGCTTGACGGTGCCCGACAGGCCCTTGGCGTCCAGGCGCGCATAGATGAACGGCTTGAACAGCTCCAGCGCCATCTTCTTGGGCAGGCCGCACTCGTGCAGCTTCAGTTCCGGACCCACGGTGATGACCGAACGGCCCGAATAGTCGACGCGCTTGCCCAGCAGGTTCTGACGGAAGCGACCCTGCTTGCCCTTCAGCATGTCGGCCAGCGACTTCAGCGGACGCTTGTTGGCGCCGGTGATCACGCGACCGCGACGGCCGTTGTCGAATAGGGCGTCGACGGACTCTTGCAGCATCCGCTTTTCGTTACGGATGATGATGTCCGGCGCGCGCAGTTCCATCAGGCGCTTCAGGCGGTTGTTGCGGTTGATGACGCGGCGATACAGGTCGTTCAGATCGGAGGTCGCGAAACGACCGCCGTCCAGCGGCACCAGCGGACGCAGTTCCGGCGGGATGACCGGCACGATCGTCAGGATCATCCACTCGGGCTTGTTGCCCGATTCCAGGAAGGCCTCGATCAGCTTAAGGCGCTTGGATGCCTTCTTGGCCTTCATTTCCGACGGGTTGTCGGCCAGCTCGGCGCGGTGCTTTTCGGCTTCCGCATTCAGGTCGATGCCCATCAGCAGGTTGCGGACGGCCTCGGCGCCGATTTCGGCGGTGAAGCCGTCATCGCCGAACTCTTCCTGGTAGCGATAGAACTCGTCTTCCGTCAGCAGTTGGTTCTGCTTCAGCGGGGTCAGGCCCGGCTCGGTGACGATGTAGTTCTCGAAGTACAGGACGCGCTCGACGTCCTTCAGCGCCATGTCCAGCATCAGCGAGATGCGGCTGGGCAGCGACTTCAGGAACCAGATGTGGGCGACCGGCGCAGCCAGGTCGATGTGACCCATGCGCTCGCGGCGAACGCGGGCCAGGGTGACTTCGACGCCGCACTTCTCGCAGATGATGCCCTTGTACTTCATGCGCTTGTACTTGCCGCACAGGCATTCGTAGTCCTTGGTCGGGCCAAAGATACGCGCGCAGAACAGGCCGTCACGCTCGGGCTTGAACGTGCGGTAGTTGATCGTTTCCGGCTTCTTGATCTCGCCGAACGACCACGAACGGATCTTCTCGGGCGAAGCCAGCGCGATCTTGATCTGGTCGAAGGTCGGGGTGACCGGGACCGGGTTGAAGATGTTCAGGACTTCCTGGTTCATCTTGGTTTCCTTCTGCAGCCCAAGGCTGCGTCAAATCTTTTCAGAGGGGGAACGGCGCCGTGATGAGTGAATCGTGAGTCGTGACGAGCATCGGCCCGGTCACGACTCACGCGTCACGCCTCACGAATTCCCCAGCTCCACGTTCAGACCCAGCGAACGCATTTCCTTGATGAGCACGTTGAAGCTCTCGGGAATGCCGGCCTCGAAGCTGTCGTCGCCACGGACGATGGCCTCGTAGACCTTGGTCCGGCCGGCCACGTCGTCGGACTTCACCGTCAGCATCTCCTGCAGGGTGTAGGCGGCGCCGTAAGCTTCCAGAGCCCAGACCTCCATTTCCCCGAAGCGCTGACCGCCGAACTGCGCCTTGCCGCCCAGCGGCTGCTGGGTGACCAGCGAGTACGGGCCGATGGAGCGGGCGTGGATCTTGTCGTCGACCAGGTGGTGCAGCTTCAGCATGTAGATGTAGCCGACCGTGACCGGACGCTTGAACTGCTCGCCGGTCTGGCCGTCGTACAGGATCGACTGGGCCGACTTGTTCAGCCCCGCCTCTTCCAGCAGACGCTCGATGTCGCTGATGTGGGCGCCGTCGAAGACCGGGGTCGCGAAGGGCACGCCCTTGGACAGGTTCTTCGCCAGTTCGACCAGTTCTTCCTCATCTTCCGGCAGCGGGGTTTCCGGCCCGTAGATTTCGGTCAAACGCTCGACCAGAGCCTGCTTCTGACCACCCCCTTGCCAGGCTTCCAGCAGACCGGAGATCTGCTTGCCCAGACCGGCGGCGGCCCAACCCAGGTGGGTCTCGAAGATCTGGCCGATGTTCATGCGCGACGGCACGCCCAGCGGGTTCAGAACGACGTCGACGTGCGTGCCGTCTTCCAGGTGCGGCATGTCCTCGATCGGCAGGATCTTGGAGATGACGCCCTTGTTGCCGTGACGGCCGGCCATCTTGTCGCCGGGCTGAAGCTTGCGCTTCACGGCCACGAAGACCTTGACCATCTTCATCACGCCGGGGGGCAGTTCGTCGCCGCGTTGCAGCTTCTCGACCTTGTCTTCGAAACGACGGTCCAGTTGCTTGCGAGCGTCCTCGAACTGGCGCTTCATCGCTTCCAGCTCGCCCATGGCCTTTTCGTCGTCCAGGGCGATCTGCCACCACAGACCGCGGCTGACCTCGGCCAGCTTCTCTTCGGTCAGTTCGCCGCGGCCGATGCCCTTGGGCCCCGACACGGCGTTCTTGCCGACGATCAGCGGCTTCAGGCGGCCATAGACGTTGCGCTCCAGGATCTTGAGCTCGTCGTCGCGGTCCTTGCCCAGACGTTCGATCTCGGCGCGCTCGATCGCCATGGCGCGCTCGTCCTTGTCGACGCCGTGACGGTTGAAGACGCGAACGTCCACGATCGTGCCGGCGACGCCGGGCGGCAGGCGCAGGGAGGTGTCGCGTACGTCCGAAGCCTTCTCGCCGAAGATGGCGCGCAGCAGCTTCTCTTCCGGCGTCATGGGCGACTCGCCCTTCGGCGTCACCTTGCCGACCAGGATGTCGCCCGGCTGAACCTCGGCGCCGATGGCCACGATGCCCGCTTCGTCGAGGTTCCGCAGGGCTTCCTCGCCGACGTTGGGGATGTCGCGCGTGATTTCCTCAGGGCCAAGCTTCGTATCGCGGGCGGCGACTTCGAACTCTTCCAGGTGGATCGAGGTGAAGACGTCGTCGCGCACGATGCGCTCGGAGATCAGGATGGAGTCTTCGAAGTTGTAGCCGTTCCAGGGCATGAAGGCGACCAGGGCGTTGCGGCCCAGAGCCAGTTCGCCCAGGTCCGTCGACGGGCCGTCGGCGATGACGTCGCCGCCCTTCACCTGATCGCCCACGCGCACGATCGGGCGCTGGTTGATGCAGGTCGACTGGTTCGAACGCTGGAACTTCGACAGGCGGTAGATGTCGACGCCCGAGCGAGCGGCGTCCACATCGCCGGTGGCGCGCACGACGATCCGGGTGCCGTCGATCTGTTCGACAACGCCGTCACGACGGGCGACCACGACGGCGCCGGAGTCCACGGCCACGACCGCTTCCATGCCGGTGCCGACCAGCGGCGCGTCCGACTGCACCAGAGGCACGGCCTGACGTTGCATGTTGGCGCCCATCAGCGCGCGGTTGGCGTCGTCGTTTTCCAGGAACGGGATCAGGGCGGCGGCGACCGAAACGACCTGTTTCGGCGACACGTCCATCATGTCCACGGCGTCCTTGTTCAGGAGCTGGGATTCACCGTTGATCCGGCCGGGGACCAGGTCCTCGACGATCTGACCGTTCTTCAGTTCGATGTTGGCCTGAGCGATCGTGTACTTCGACTCTTCCATGGCCGAGATGTAGACCACCTCGCCCTGGGCCTGGCCGTCCTTCACGCGACGGTACGGGCTCTCGATGAAGCCGTACTTGTTGACGCGCGCGTGGGTGGCCAGCGAGTTGATCAGGCCGATGTTCGGGCCTTCCGGCGTTTCGATCGGGCAGATGCGGCCGTAGTGGGTCGGGTGCACGTCGCGGACTTCGAAGCCCGCGCGCTCACGCGTCAGACCGCCCGGGCCGAGCGCCGACAGACGACGCTTGTGGGTGATTTCCGACAGCGGGTTCGTCTGGTCCATGAACTGCGACAGCTGCGACGAACCGAAGAACTCGCGAACCGCGGCGGCGGCCGGCTTGGCGTTGATCAGGTCGTGCGGCATGACCGTGTCGATATCGACCGAGGACATGCGCTCCTTGATGGCGCGCTCCATGCGCAGCAGACCGACGCGGTACTGGTTCTCCAGCAGCTCGCCGACCGAACGGACCCGACGGTTGCCCAGGTTGTCGATGTCGTCGATCTCGCCGCGGCCGTCCTTCAGGCCGACCAGGATCTGCAGCACCTTCAGCACGTCTTCCTTGCGCAGGACGCGGATCTCGTCGGAGACCTCGGGGCTTTCCAGACGCATGTTCATCTTGACCCGGCCGACGGCCGACAGGTCGTAGCGTTCGCTGTCGAAGAACAGCGAGTTGAACATGGCCTCGGCGGCTTCCGGGGTGGGCGGCTCGCCCGGACGCATCACGCGATAGACGTCGAACAGGGCGTCCTCGCGGTTGTCGTTCTTGTCCACGCGCAGGGTGTTGCGCATGTAGGCGCCGACCGTGACGTGGTCGATGTCCAGCACTTCGATGGTGGTGAAGCCGTTTTGCTCCAGCACTTCGATGGTCGGGGCGTCCAGTTCGTCGCCGGCCTCGGCGTAGATTTCGCCGGTCTCGAAGTTGACGGCGTCATTGGCCAGATATTTGGTGACTAGGGCGTCGGCGGCCAGCGACAGCGAGGTCGTCGTCTCGCCCAGCTTCTTGGCGGCGCGGGCGCTGATCTTCTGACCGGCCTGGGCGACCACTTCGCCGGTGTCGGCGTCGATCAGGTCGAACTCCGGCTTAACCCCGCGCCAGCGCTCGGCCTTGTAGGGCGTGACCCAGCCTTCGCCGCGCTTCTCGTAAGGCACGGTCTCGTAGAAGGTCTTTAGGATTTCCTCGCCGTCCATGCCCAGACCCATCAGGAAGGTCGTGGCGGGCAGCTTGCGGCGGCGGTCGATGCGCACATAGACCACGTCCTTGGCGTCGAACTCGAAGTCGAGCCACGAGCCGCGGTAGGGGATCACGCGGGCGGCGAACAGCAGCTTGCCCGAGCTGTGCGTCTTGCCCTTGTCGTGGTCGAAGAAGACGCCCGGCGAACGGTGCATCTGCGAGACGATCACGCGCTCGGTGCCGTTGACGATGAAGGTGCCCTTGTCCGTCATGAGCGGGATGTCGCCCATGTAGACGTCCTGCTCCTTGATGTCCTTGACCGAACGGGCTCCCGTTTCCTCGTCGGTTTCGAACACGATCAGGCGCAGCTTGACCTTCAGCGGCGCGGCATAGGTCATGTCGCGCTGAATGCACTCCTCGACGTCGTACTTCGGCTCTTCGAACTCGTACGAGACGTATTCCAGGATGGCGCGCTCGTTGAAGTCCTTGATCGGGAACACCGACTTGAAGACCGCCTCGATGCCCTGCTCCTTGCGCTGGCCCGGACGGACCTCGCGCTGCAGGAACTGTTCGTAGGAGGCGCGCTGAACCTCGATCAGGTTCGGCATCGCGATCGCTTCGGGGATACGCCCGAAGGATTTGCGGATGCGCTTCTTGCCGGTGAACGAGGTGGCGGAAGCGATCTGACCGTTGATGGCGAGATCGTGGGCGACGTCAGTCATTCAGTATTTCCCATGGCGCACGCCCCGGGGAAGACGTGCGTGAAATGCAGCAGCCACGGCGCGCGTTTCCGCGTCCGCAGCCAGGGTTTCGGCATCCACCCTCGGCCCGCTGCCGGGCCAGGACGCCTGAAATGGACCGGCTCCCTGGGAAGGAGCCGCGCCTTCGCTCGGTCGGAGGGCGACGGACCGGGCCTCGGCGCTTGCGCGCAGACTCATATGGAGTGTTGCGGAGCGCGCACATATACGCGCATTCGCGACGAAATAAAGGCCCCGGGAACCTTTTCGACAGAGCCGAGCAATCTCGTTGCGAGCGACGATGGGCTGATCTAGCGTCGCCTTATGACACGGATCGCCCTGCCCCTTCTCGCCGCTCTCGCCCTCTCCGCCTGCGCCACCCACCGCGAGCCGGTGACCTATGCCGAGACGGCTTCGGCCGCTGCGCGCGCCGCGGATCAGGTCAACGGCCAGGGCGCCTTGACGCCGCAGCAGGCCTGGGACGCCGGCAACACCGCCTACCTCGCCTGGAACGGCGCCCGACGCGGCTGGACCACCACCGAAAGCGGCCTGCAATATCGCCGCGTCGGCAAGGCCCACCCCGAGGGCGCTCAGCCCAAGGCGACCGACACGGTCAAGGTCCACTATCGCGGGACCTTCATCGACGGGCGCGAGTTCGACAGTTCCTACGCCCGCAACGAACCGGCCGAGTTTCCGCTGAACCGCGTCATCAAGGGCTGGACCGAGGGCGTGGCCCTGATGCGCGTCGGAGAGATCTACGAGTTCGTCATCCCCGCCTCGCTGGGCTACGGCTCGCGCTGGGTCGGCGGCGACGAACTGCCCCCCAATTCCACCCTGCGCTTCTCTGTCGAACTGCTGGACGTCAAGCCAAGCTGAAGACCGAAACAGGATGGCTGGCGCCCGCGCTCCATCCTATTTCGACATCCTGACCGCTGCCTATTCAACGGCTTATGCGCTCGAAGCGTCATTGTTCCGGCCATACCCGACGCCGCCCGCATCATGGGCGGCATGACCGATGACATCTCCGATCCCAATCCAAACTCGCCCGACTGGACCCGACGGTCCGCCGCAACCTGGGCCGCCGCCCGCAAAGACTATCTCGCCGGGGGGTTCGCCCAGGAGGTCTGCGCGCGCCACGGTCTCAGTCTGTCGACCTTCCGTTGGCGCGCTCGCACGGAGGGCTGGCGCCGATCGGACCAGCCGCACGGCGCGGTTTTCGAACCGCTCGACGCCTATGAGTTGGACGCCATCGACCAGCGCCTGCCCTGCAACGCCGCCGACATGGCGCGTCTGGCCTGGGCCAATGCTTCACGGGCGATGATCGACGGCAAGCTGATCGAGGCGCGGGGCTGGTCCCGGCTGCACAAGGATCTGGAGGCCATCGCCAAGATCGACGACCATGCTGTGCGCTACTACCGGGGCATGGCCAACGACCCGAAACGACAGCACAACCTGCCCACCACGCCGCCCCTGCGTCCGATGGAAGAAGACTGATCGAAATTGCACCTCCTTGCATTTTGCACGCGTTTTCGGGGTGCAGTGCAATTTCGGATCAGCGCTGACGCTTGACGCCCCGCCCCCTGCGTCGGACTGTCGCGGCTCCCCCAGTCGCCTGAAGAGTATTCGATGATCCGTTCTTGCCTGCGCGCCGCCCCTCTCGGCCTCGCTCTTCTGCTCGTCTCGACCGCCCCGGCCGCCCTGGCGCAGCAGGCCTCGACCACACCGCCCGCCCTGCCCGCGCCCCTGCCTGCGATTCCGGACGCGCGGGACGTCGCCTATCCCGGCGTCATCACCCTGGACGTCGATGTCACCAATCTGGCCCAGCACATCTTTGCGGTGAAGGAAACGATCCCGGTCGCCCAGGCGGGACCGATGACCCTGTTCTTCCCCGAATGGCTGCCGGGCAACCACGGCCCCGTCGGCCCCATCGCGCAGCTGGCCGGCATCGAGATCACCGCGAACGGCCAGCGCGTGCAGTGGGTCCGCGACACCCTGCATCCCTTCGCCTACCACGTGGTCGTCCCGGCCGGTGCGACGACGCTGGACATCACCCTGCAGCACCTGTCGCCGACGACCGGCAATCAGGGCCGCATCACGATGACGCCCGAGATGCTGAACATCCAGTGGGAGAAGATGCTGCTCTATCCCGCCGGCCACTGGTCGCGGAACATCACGGTCCAGCCCACGGTCAAATTCCCCGCTGGCTGGCAGTTCGGCACGGCGCTGGAGCCCGACAGCAAGGCCGGCGACGTCCAGACGTTCAAGCCCGTCAATCTGGAGGTGTTGATCGACAGCCCGGTCTTCGCCGGCGTCCACTATCGCCAGATCGACCTCGATCCCGGCGGCCGCTCGCCCGTTCGCGCCAACATCGTCGCCGACAAGGCCGACAGCCTGAACGCGACGGACGAGCAGATCCAGATCCTGCGCAATCTGGTCGCCCAGATGGACCGCCTGTATGGCGCGCGCCATTTCGACCACTACGACTTCCTGATCGCCATGACGGACAAGCTGGGCGGCATCGGGCTGGAGCATCACCGCAGTTCGGAAAACTCGGTCGATCCCGCCTTCTTCACCGGCTGGGATACCCATCTGTCCGACCGTGACCTGCTCAGCCACGAAATGAACCACTCCTGGGACGGCAAATGGCGCCGCCCCGCCGACCAGTATGTGCCCAACTTCAACAGCCCCCTGCAGAACAGCCTGCTGTGGGTCTATGAAGGCCAGACGCAGTACTATGGCCAAGTGATCGCCGCCCGCTCGGGCCTGCTCAGCAAGCAACAGGCGATGGACGCCCTGGCCATGACCGCCGCGACCTTCGACACGCGCGTCGGCCGCGAATGGCGCGCGATGCAGGACACGACCAACGACCCCATCATCAGCCAGCGCCAGCCCAAGGGCTGGCTGTCGTGGCAACGCGACGAGGACTACTATTCCGAGGGCCAGTTGATCTGGCTCGACGTCGACACGACGATCCGCGAAAAGACCGGCGGCAGGAAGTCGCTCGACGACTTCGCCCGCGCCTTCTACGGCGTCCAGGACGGCAGCTATACGCCCGCTCCCTATACGTTCGAGGATGTGGTCGCGGCCCTGAACGGCGTCGTCGCCAATGACTGGGCGACCTTCCTGCGTACCCGACTGGACGCCGACGGCCCCGAGGCCCGCGCCCCGCTGGACGGTCTGGCGCGCGGCGGCTGGCGGCTGGCCTATTCGGACAAGCCCACCGATTATATGAAGACCCTGTATGCCGAGCTGAAACGCAACGACTTCACCTATTCGCTGGGCTTCCAGACCGGCGAGGGCAACAGGATTCGCAGCGTCCAGTGGAACGGCCTGGCCTTCAAGTCGGGCCTGGCCGCCGGGATGGAGATCGTCGCCGTCAACGGGCAGGCCGCCAGCGCCGAACGCCTGACCGACGCCGTCACCGCAGCCAAGGATCCGTCGACGCCCGTCACCTTGATCGTCAAGGATGACGAGCAATACCGCACCGTCGTCTTCGACTACCACGACGGTCTGCGCTACCCCCGCCTGGAACGCATCCCCGGCACGCCCGACCGCCTAGGCGACATCCTGACGCCGCGTCGGCGCTGAGTTACTGCCCTTCTCCCGTTGGGAGAAGGTGGCCCCGAAGGGGTCGGATGAGGGTCGGATGGCGGGCCGACTCGCGCACCCGACCCTCACCCTTTCGCGCCAGAACGCCGGCTTCGCCGTCGTGCGCTCAAGCCCTCTCCCAACGGGAGAGGGGTCAGGGTCGCGGCCATCTGTCCCTTGACGCATCGCCCCTCGCCCCCGACGGTGCGGCTCCCCTGCCGATGTGGATGACCGAATGCCGCGCACCCGCCTGACCGCCTTCTGCCTCTCCGTCCTGATGACGGCCGCATCCGCTCCCGCGATAGCTCAGACCTTCCAGTCCACTCCGGTCGTCACCGAGGCGACCCAGGCGCCGCTGGCCCTGCCCCGCGCCCAGCCGGCCATCCCGGCGCCGCAGGACAAGCCATATCCGGGCGTGATCCAATACCGCGCCGACATCACCGACCTGGACCGCCGCATCATCCGCGTCAGCCAGACCATACCGGTCGCCGGTCCTGGCCCGCTGACGCTGCTCTATCCGAAGTTCCTGCCCGGCAACCACGCCGCCACCGGCCCGATCCAGCTGTTGGCCGGCCTGACCGTCACCGCCGACGGCCGACGCATCGAGTGGCTGCGCGACACGCTGGACCCTTACGCCTTCCACCTCGACATTCCGGCGGGCGTGACCAGCATCGAGGTGCAGTTCCAGCAGCTGACCCAACCCGACGCCTCCAACTGGCGCGTGCTGATGACCCCGGCCATGGTCAATCTGCAGTGGGAGAAGGCCATCCTCTATCCGGCCGGCTATTTCAGCCGCCAGATCCGGGTCGCCCCCTCGGTGGTCCTGCCCGCCGGCTGGAAATACGGCACGGCCCTGACCACGGCGTCTCAGGACGGCGACGTGGCGACCTTCGCCCCGACCGACCTCTACACCCTGATCGACAGCCCCATCTTCGCCGGCGCCCATTATCGCCGCGTGGACATCGACCCCAGCGGCGCCCCGTCTGAATCAAGGGTCCACC
This sequence comes from Brevundimonas sp. UYEF29, assembly GCF_040546195.1. Lineage (NCBI taxonomy): Bacteria > Pseudomonadati > Pseudomonadota > Alphaproteobacteria > Caulobacterales > Caulobacteraceae > Brevundimonas > Brevundimonas sp. UYEF29. The sequence continues at coordinate 19,611 of NZ_JBEPNH010000004.1, forward strand.
TGAACATCCTGGCCGACGAGGCCAAGGGTCTGGCCGCCACCGACGACCAGCTGAAACTGTTCGAGAACATGGTCCAGCAGGCCGACCGCCTGTTCGGCGCCCGCCACTTCGACAACTACGAATTCCTGTTCGCCCTGACGGATCAGATGGGCGGCATCGGGCTGGAGCATCATCGCTCGTCCGAGAACACCGGCGCGCCCGACTTCTTCACCAACTGGACCAAGAGCGCCGGCGACCGGGGCCTGCTGCCGCACGAATACACCCACTCCTGGAACGGCAAGTTCATGCGTCCGGCGGACGAGCTGACCGCCAACCACAACGTCCCGACTCAGAACACCCTGCTGTGGGTGTATGAGGGCCAAACCGAATATTGGGGCGACGTACTGGCCGCCCGTTCCGGCCTGCATTCCAAGGACGTGGCCCTGGCGACCCTCGCCAGCGTCGCCGCCTTCTATGACAACCAGCCGGGCCGCCAGTGGCGCGCCTTGCAGGACACCAACAATCACAATCTGCTGGGCTATCGCGTGCCGGGCCAGTTCACCTCATGGATGCGCGGCACCGGCGACTACTACCGCGAAAGCCTGCTGGTCTGGCTGGACGCCGACACCCTGATCCGCGAGGGCACCAACGGCCGTAAGTCGCTGGATGATTTCGCCAAGGGCTTCTTCGGTCACGACGACGGCGAATGGGCGCCTCAGGGCTACACCTTCGAAGATGTCGTCGCGGCCCTGAACGCCGTCTATCCGCACGCTTGGGCCGCCTTCCTGCGCACCCGCCTCGACGCCGTCGGCCCCGACGCCAGGGCGCCGCTGGCCGGGATCGAGCGTGGCGGCTGGCGACTGACCTACACCGACACGCCGTCGGTGGCGGAGAAGTCGGTCCAGAGCGGCTGGGCCAACGACTTCCAATATTCGCTGGGCTTCACCCTGTCGGGCGACAAGCTGACCAACATCCGCTGGGGCGGGCCCGCCTTCGAGCAAGGCCTCGGCGCCGGCTGGAGCTTGGTCGCCGTCAACGGCAAGGCCGGCTCGGCCGAGGTGTTGCGTGACGCCGTCACGGCGGCGAAAGGGACCGACGCCCCGATCGAACTGTTGCTGAAGTCCGGCGATCGCTTCCGCACGGTGGCCTTCGCCTATCACGACGGCCTGCGTTACCCCCGCCTGGAGCGGATCGAGGGCGCGCCGGATCGCCTGTCCGACATCCTCGCGCCTCGACGGCGCTGAAGGCGTCTCCTCCCCGCCTCGCGGGGAGGAGACACCCCCCTTACTTCAACAGCTTCAGCAGCGCCTCGGCCGCCGCGTGCGACGAGCCGGGGTTCTGCCCGGTCACCAGCTTGCCGTCGGTCAGCACATAGGAGCCCCAGTCCGGCCCCTTGGAGTAGTCGCCGCCGTTGGCGGTCAGCACGTTCTCGACCAGGAACGGCACCACGTCGGTCAGGCCCACGGCCTCCTCTTCAGAGTTGGTGAAGCCGGTCACCTTGCGGCCGTTGACCAGCGGCTTGCCGTCCGGCCCGTTCACGGACTTCAGCACGCCGGGCGCATGACAGACGAAGCCGGTCGGCTTGTCGGCCTTGGCGAAGGCCTCGATCAGGGCGATGGAGTCGGCGTCGTTCGCCAGGTCCCACAGCGGTCCGTGGCCGCCGGGATAGAAGACGGCGTCGAAATCCTCGGCCTTCACCGACGCCAGGACGACGGTCGAGGCCAGGGCGGCCTGGGCTTCGGGGTCGGCCTTGAACCGGCGCGTGTCGTCGGTCTGGGCGTCGGGGTCGTCGCTCTTGGGGTCCAGCGGCGGCTGACCGCCCTTGGGCGAGGCCAGCACGATCTCCGCGCCCGCATCCTTCAGCGCGTAATAGGGCGCCGCCAGTTCTTCCAGCCAGAAGCCGGTCTTCTTGCCCGTGTCGCCGAGTTGATCGTGCGACGTCAGCACCAACAGAATTTTCATAGGGGATGGCTCCGTCTTGGGGTGTCCACAGATGGGAAGCCGCACGGCGCCGCTCAAGACTGGCCTCGATGCCGAAAACACCCCAACCTGCCGGCTTCGATCAGCGGAGACGACGTCGCATGAAGCCTTGGTTCGGTCTGTTCGCCGCCCTGATGGGCCTGATGATCTTCAGCCCGTCCGCGCACGCGGCCGGCCCCTGCAACATCGGACAGGCGGGCGCGACCCAGGCCGTCGCCATCGGCCGCACTGGACGCACAATGCGGATCCACCTGCCTGATGGTTTCGACCCTGCAAAGCCGGCGCCTCTGGTCTTCCTGCTTCACGGCAGCGGCGGCACGGGAGAGAAGATGCTGGCGTCTTCCGGCCTGGCTGAGGCGGCGGATCGGCACGGCTTCATCGTCGCCGCGCCCGACGCCGGGATTCCGATCGATCAGGGTTTCGTCTGGAACATCCCCGGCGTGCCGACCGTCACCGGCGCCGTCCCCGGTCCCGGCGATGCGGACGATGTCGCCTATCTGACGGGAGCCATCGATTATCTGGCCGACCAGGGCTGCGTCGATGACGGCCGCGTCTATGCGACGGGCCTGTCGGGCGGCGGGCGGATGGCGTCCTGGCTGGGTTGTGTCGCCGCCGACCGTTTCGCAGCCATCGCCCCGGTCGTCGGCTTGCGCGCCGGCAATCCCAGAAAGGACCGCCCGCAGGAGCCGGATCCCGCCACCTGCCGCCCTTCGCGCCCCATGCCGGTCATCGCCTTCGCCGGTGACGCCGACACCACCAATCCGATCCAGGGCGGCGGCGCAGGCTACTGGAGCTACACCATGCATGCCGCCGAACAGCGCTGGGCCCAGTTGAACGGCTGCACCCAGGCACGCGACACCCGCTGGATCGCCGACAAGGTCTATGAAGAGGGCTACGCCGCCTGCCGCGACGGCGCCGACGTGGTGGGCCGCATCACCTCAGGCGGCGGCCACAGCTGGGTCGCCGACAACGACGCCCTGTGGGCCTTCTTCGCCGCCCGCACCCGCCCGCAGCGCTGAGGCCAGAGCCCCCAGACGCCTCGCCGCTGTCCAACGATAGCCAATCAATCGGCCTCAAGCAGCGCTCCGCGCGGTAGGCCCCAAAAGAAAAAGACCCGGCGGTTTCCCGCCGGGCCTTTCCGATCTTCAGCAAATGCCGAAAGTCAGATCTTACTTGATCTGGACCTTGGCGCCGGCTTCCGTCAGCTTCTTGGCGATTTCGTCGGCTTGTTGCTTGGAGACGTTCTCGACGACGTTCTGCGGAGCGCCTTCGACCAGGTCCTTGGCTTCCTTCAGACCCAGGTCCGAACGGACGCCGCGGACTTCCTTGATCACGTTGATCTTCTTGTCGCCGCCGTCGACCAGGACGACGGTGAATTCGGTTTGCTCTTCGGCAGCTTCAGCCGGAGCGCCGCCGCCGGCGGCCGGAGCAGCCATGGCGACCGGAGCAGCGGCGCTGACGCCCCACTTTTCTTCCAGCAGCTTGGAGAGTTCAGCAGCTTCGAGGACGGTCAGAGCGGACAGGTCTTCGACGATCTTGGCGAGGTCAGCCATTGTCAGTTTTCCTTCGGAGGATTGGTTTTAGAGAGTGATGCAGAGATGAAAGGCTGGGCCGCTTACGCGGCTTCCTTGGTGGCGTAGGCGTTGAACACGCGAGCCAGCTGACCGGCGGGTGCTTGCAGCACGCCGGCGATACGAGTCGCAGGCGCGTTGAGCAGGCCGATGAGTTGACCGCGAACCTCGTCGAGCGTCGGGAGCTTGGACAGTGCGTCCACGCCCTTCTGGTCGACGATGGTCGAGCCCATGAAGCCGCCGACGATCTTGAAACGATCGTTGCCCTTGGCGAACTCGGTGGCGACCTTGGCGGCCGTACCGGGGTTCTCGGAATAGGCGATGCCCACGGGACCCTTGAACAGGTTGTGGTAGTCGCTGCCTTCCTCGGCTTCGAGCGCCTTCAGCGCCAGGCGGTTCTTGACCACCTTGAACGCGCCGCCTTCTTTACGAAGACGGCCACGCAGATCTTCCATTTCCGCAACGGTCAGACCCAGGTTGTGGGTCACGACCACGCTGCCGGCGTCGGCGAAAACGCCCTTGAGCGATTCGATAGACTCGGCTTTTTGAGCGCGATCCATTGCGGTCTCCAGTCTTGGTATTCGCCGCCGGGCTTATTCCCGGCGCCGGATTGGCCAAAGCGCATCGCATCGCTGCGAAACGTCGGGCCGGTCTTATTGTCCGAAGGATGCGTCTGACGGCGTCCATCCCGGAATGCGGGCTGACAGCGCAAGGTCGCGTCCCCATCTCCCCACGGCGTCAGAGGGCTCTCTGACAGTTATGGCCTGGGTGACCCCCACGCCCCGAAGTTCTCGGACAGGACCGTCAGAAGATGAACCTCCGACGGGAAGCGGCGCTCTTACAGGCGCCGCCGCTGGAAATCAACCCGGCTTAACGCCGGCTGGGCTTGGCCCCGGTCTGCTCAGCCTCGCCGCAGTCGAACCGGGCGCAGTATTTGCTCTCGAACTCCTCCATAAGGTTCGTCATCGCTGCGGTCTCGACCTCCTGTGACGCCATGCTCAAGGATATCGTCTTGGCTGCGACAGAGCGACCTACTGCCGTGCGATAAAATGCGATCTGAGCGACGAGTTCTTCTTCGGTGAAGACGGAGCCGTAGACCGGGGCCAAGTCATCCATGAACCGCTCGATCATTCTGCTCGCCATGGACGGCATGTTGGTGCGGACCCAGATCGCTTCTTCGCCGCCCTTCTTATCCAGTTCACCCATCTGCGTGACCATGAAGCGCTCGAACTCCTTCATGAAGTTCGGGCCGACGGACAGGTCGATCAGTTCGCGCGCCAGGGCGCTGCGGCGCGCCAGGCCGGCATCCTGCGGCGCCGGCTCGACGCGCGTGACGACAACCGTTTCGGACTGAGCCTCCGCCTGCGCGTGCGCGCCTGTTGCGCTCAGACCCAGCGCCAGACCCAGCGACGCGGCCAGCGCCAGTTTGCGTGTGATGATCATGATGGCCTCCCCCGCCCTCTTATCGGGAGGCTCAGGCCCGCAGGCCAGTCGAATTCGACCGACGGTTGCTCAATCTTCCAGCGGCGTGGCGTCGAAGTCGCGGATCAGCGCGGCCAGGTCTGGCTCATGAACCAGATCCGCCGCCTCACTTAGGCTCATCCAGCGGCGCTCGCGCTGATGTGCTTCGGGCCAGGCGCCCATCTGGATCAGCACTTCCAGCGGATAGACCGACACCACGCACTGGCGCACGCCGCCGTCTTTCAAACCCTTGACGTAGCGGAACACGCCGATGGACTGGACGTCGATGTCGCCCTTGACCCCCGCCTCTTCCATCGCCTCCTGGGCGGCGGCCTCGGGGTCGCTCTTACCGACCATACGCCCGCCCTTGGGGATCACCCAGCGCCGCGTCTCGCGCGAGGTGATCATCAGGATGCGACGCTCGCCGTCCTCCAGCCGCCACGGCAGGGCCGCGACCTGCCGGGTCTCGGAGCGGGTGGTGCGTTTCGACCGGGCCTGAGCCACGCCTCAGCCCTCGCCCATCGCGTGAGCGGTCCTGACGATTCGTGCTGGCGCTCGCCCAATCTTCACGTCTGGTTCCAGGTCTGCCGGTCGCGGCCGCCCTCGAAACGGGATCGCGACGCCCGCGTCAAGTTGTCAGACCACGGACGGTCCCATTTATTTCTCGCCGGGCGCCTTGGCCTTGGGATCGCCCAGCACGTCCTGACGATACAGCATGGTGATCAGAGTGTGCAGCACCAGCGCCAGCGGCGTGGCGAACAGCACGCCCAGCGGCCCGAACAGGGTGCCGATGCCCACGACGGCGAAAATGCCCAGGACGACCGGCAGATTGGCCACATTCTTCTGCACCATCGGCGTGATGAAGTTGCTCTCCAGCTGGGACACAACGACATACAGCGCCAGCGTCATCAGGGCCGTTTGCCACCCTTGCGTGGCGCCGACCAGCACAGCCGGCACGGTGGAGACGATGGGGCCCACGATCGGCACGAACTGCGCCAGTCCCGTCAGCAGACCCAGCCCCAGCGCCGACGGCACGCCGATGATGGCCAAACCGACCCCGGTCAGCGTCCCGACCAGGACCATCGAGAACAGCTGCGCCTTCAGCCAACCCTTCAACGCCTTGCCACAGCTGTTCAGCACTTCGCGCATCCGCGGCCGCCGATCCATGGGCAGCATGGACAACAGCCCCTCGCGCGACTTGGCGGGTTCGATCGCCAGGAAGACGCCTGCGACCACGACCAGAACCAGGGTGGTGACGCCCGATGCGAGACCCAAGGCGAACTTCTGAGCGACCTGCAGCGCCTGACCGGCGCGGCCGCCCAGCCCTTGCAACTGTTCCAGCAGCTGCGCGGCATAGGGTTGGGCTTGGATCCACGACTGGACCTGCTCCCACCCTTGCGGCACCACGGCCGACAGGGCCACGACCTGTTCGGCGATCTGGGTTCCGAACAGGGTCAGCACGCCTGCCAGCACCGCAATCACGATCAGCAGCGACAGGAAGACGGCCAGCGGATCCGGCGCCTTCAGCCAGCGCACGATGGGATCGGCCAGGGCGCGCAGGATCACCGACACCACGATGGCTCCGAAGATCAGCAGCCACAACGTCTGCAAGGTCACGATCAGCTGGACCGCGAAATAGGCCGCCACCAGCACGATGGCGCCGAACGCGAGGCGCCCCTTCCACGGGTCGTGCCCGCCTGCACCGGGCTTGTCGCCCATCAGTTTTCCCAATCCGAACATGTCGCCCCCTTCAAGGTCGCGACAGGAACGCGGGTCGAGCGTGGCCGTTCGCCGCGCGCGATAAAAAAGTCAGTGGGCGTCGGAGGATCGCTGATCGTAGGCCGTTTGCGCGGCCGCGACTTCCGGCATCCGGGTCTCGGCCCAGTCGATGATCGACTGCATCGCCGCCATCAGGGTTCGGCCCAGCGGCGTGACCGCATAGGTCACCGACACCGGCACGGTGGCCACGACGGAGCGTGACACCAGCCCGTCGCGCTCCAGCGATTTCAGCGTCTGGCTCAGCATCTTCTGCGACACCCCATCGACCCGCTGCTTCAGGGCGTTGAACCGGATCGGCCCCTCGCCCAGCACGATCAGGATCAGGGTGCTCCATTTGTCGGCGATCCGGTCCAGCAGTTGCCGCGTCGGACAGTTCGCTGCGAACACATCGCCGCGCAGCCAGGTTTCTTGAAGGTGACCAGGTGTCTGAGAGGTGCCGTCTTGCATGGGCGCACTCCGTAGCGCACCTGGTATCCATTGGATACCCAAAGGAGCCTTCCATGAAAGTCGCAGTTCTCGGCGCCAGCGGTCGCGCCGGCTCGGAAATCACCAAGGAACTGGCCGCGCGCGGTCACACGGTCACCGCCATCGCCCGCAAGCCTGAGGCGATCCCGAGCGCCACCGGCGTCACGCCTGTCGCCGGCGACGCCTCGGACGCCGCCGCGCTCGCCGACCTGATCAAGGGTTCGGACGCGGTCATCAGCGCCCTGCACTTCGATGTTCCCGCCGCGACGATCCTGGGTGCGCTGAAGACCGCCGGCGTCCCGCGCCTGCTCGTCACCGGCGGCGCCGCCAGCCTGGAGGTCGCGCCTGGCGTCCTCCTGTTCGACACGCCGCAGTTTCCGGCCGAATGGAAGCCCATCGCCAAGGGCGGCATCACCTTCCTGGACGACCTGCGTCAGGAAACGGACATCGACTGGACTTTCTTCTCCCCCGCCGCCCTGATCGAGGAAACGCCGCGCCTGGGCCGCTATCGCACCGGGACCGACCAACTGGTCGTGGACGCCAACGGCGACAGCAAGATCGGCTTCTCCGACTACGCCATCGCCATGGTCGACGAGCTGGAGAACCCCAAGCAGAGCCGCGCCCGCTTCACCGCCGCCTACTGATCCGGGCAAGAAAAAACGGCGGGGATCGCTCCCCGCCGTTCTTCAGTGTGGCTTGTCTTTCGACTTAGGCGCCCAGCGAGGCCGGGTCGACCTTGAAGCCCGGGCCCATCGTCGAGGACAGGCTGATGCGCTTCACATAGGTGCCCTTGGCGCCCGACGGCTTGGAACGCACCAGGGCGTCCACGATGGCCTTCACGTTCGCTTCCAGGGCGTCCTGGGTGAACGAGACCTTGCCGATGCCGGCGTGGACGATGCCCGCCTTCTCGACGCGGAACTCCACGGCGCCGCCCTTGGCGTCCTTGACGGCCTGGGCCACGTTCGGGGTCACGGTGCCGACCTTGGGGTTCGGCATCAGGCCGCGCGGGCCCAGCACCTTACCGAGACGGCCAACCAGGGCCATCATGTCCGGCGACGCGATCACGCGGTCGAACTCCATGAAGCCGCCGGCGATCTTTTCGTACAGATCTTCGGCGCCGACGTGTTCGGCGCCGGCTGCGGTGGCTTCGGCGGCCTTGGCGTCCTTGGCGAAGACGGCGACGCGAACGTCACGACCGGTGCCCGACGGCAGGTTGACGACGCCACGGACCTGTTGGTCGGCGTGACGCGGGTCGACGCCCAGGTTGACCGAGATTTCCAGCGACTCGTCGAACTTGGCCTTGGCGTTTTCCTTGGCCAGCTTAATGGCGTCGGAGAACGGCAGCAGGTCCTGGGTCACGCCGGTGCGGGCCTTGAAGGCCTTGGTTTGCTTGGCCATGGTTTAGCCCTCCACCACTTCGAGGCCCATCGCGCGGGCGGAGCCTTCGATGATCTTGGCCGCCGCGTCGAGGTCGTTGGCGTTCAGATCCTTCATCTTCTTTTCGGCGATCTCGCGCAGTTGCGCCTGCGTGATCTTGCCGGCGACTTCACGGCCGACCAGCTTCGAACCCGACTTCAGGCCCGTGGCCTGCTTCAGGTACCAGGTCGCCGGCGGCGTCTTGGTGATGAAGGTGAACGACTTGTCCTGATAGACGGTGATCACGGTCGGAAGTGGGGTGCCCTTGGCTTCCTTCTCGGTGCGCGCGTTGAACTCCTTGCAGAAGCCCATGATGTTCACGCCGCGCTGACCCAGAGCCGGGCCGATCGGGGGCGAAGGCGTGGCCGAACCGGCCGGCACTTGCAGCTTGATATAGCCGAGAATCTTCTTGGCCATTGGTCTCTCCTATGAATGATCCCGGACGTGATCCGGGACCGGTGAGCCGTGGTGCGGCATGGCTGCCTCCCACGGATTTGACGCTCCACGAACCGAAGGCCCGCCGAGCGAAGGCGCGCGTGTAACAGAGGGGGGATGGAAAGGCAACGCACCGCCCCGCCCTCGCCGCAGAAACGAAAAAGCCGCGCCCTTTCGGACGCGGCTTAAATCTCGACAGGGGCGTGAGCCTCAGCCCGCGACCTTCTCCACCTGGGCGTATTCCAGTTCGACCGGCGTGGCGCGGCCGAAGATGGACACGGCGACGCGCAGGCGGGCGTGTTCTTCGTCCACGCTCTCGACCGAACCGTCGAAGCTGGCGAACGGGCCGTCGATGACCTTGACCTTCTCGCCGATGTCGAAGCGGATGGTGGGCTTGGGACGCTCGACGCCCTCTTCCACGGCGCCGATGATGTTCTGAACTTCACGCTCGGAGACCGGCAGCGGCTTGGTGCCGCCCGCGGCGCCCAGGAAGCCCGTGACCTTCGGCGTGTTCTTGACCAGGTGATAGGCCTGGTCGGTCATTTCCATCTTCACCAGCACATAGCCGGGGAAGAACTTGCGTTCCGAGTTCACCTTGCGGCCGCGACGGATCTCGACGACGTCCTCGGTCGGCACCAGAATTTCGGAGAAGGCGTCTTCCAGGCCCTGTTGCTTGGCCTGATCACGCAGCTGCTCGGCGACCTTCTTCTCGAAGTTCGAGTAGGCGTTGACGATGTACCACTTGTGGCGCGGATTGGCGGGCTTTGCGGGCGCTGCATCGGTCATGGGCACGTCTTTCTCAGGATCCGAGAGCGATGATGTAGCGGAAGGCGTAGCCCAGGCCAGTGTCCACGATCCAGAAGAAGATCGAGGCGATAATGACCATGATGAAGACCATCACCGAGGTGATCCAGGTCTCCTTGCGGCTGGGCCAGACGATCTTGCGGCCTTCGGCGCGCACCTGGCTCAGGAACTGGCCGGGGCTGGTGCGGGGCTTCTTGGGCTCGGGCGAATCGACCGTGATGGCGGCGGCGCCGGCCGCCTGAGGCTTGGCGCCCATCTGGGGCTTCGCGCTGCCTTGAGGCCGCTTGCCGGGAGTTTTGGCCTTGGCCATCAGTTGCTCTTCATACAATTGTTCCTGTCGCCCCAGATGGGAAGTCCCATCCGGAAGCGACAGGGGGGATTGGCAGGAGTTGGGGGACTCGAACCCACGACCCCCGGTTTTGGAGACCGGTGCTCTACCAGCTGAGCTAAACTCCTAGACTACCGCGCAAACCCGAGAGGTCCGTGCGTTCGCCAGAGGGGGGCGTATGCCCGACACCGCCCGCCATTTCAAGGGCGATGTGACACTTGCGATCAGTCTTCCAGATGCGCGGCGATGGCGTCCCGCTCGTCCTCGGCCTTCACCAGTTCCTTGAAGATCAGCTTGTCGATACGGCGGTCGTCCATATCCACGACCTCGACCTCGAATCGACCCACCTGCAGCACCTCGCCCTCGTCCGGGACGCGCGAGATCTGGTGCAGAATCAGGCCGGCGACGGTGTGGAAGCCTTCATGCTCGCCGAAGTCTTCGCCCAGGGTGTCGGCAAGGTCATCAAGGTCGGTCTGGCCGTCCACCAGCCAGGTGCCGTCCGCGCGTTGATGGATCCAGGCCTGCTCTTCGTCATGGCCCTCGTCGAAGTCGCCGGCGATCATCTCCAGAATGTCGGTCGCCGTCACCACGCCTTCGAAGGCGCCGTATTCGTCGACGATGAAGGCCATGTGGACCCGCGAGCCCTTCAGGATTTCCAGCGCCTTCAGCACCGATGTCGACTGAGGAATAAAGGCCGGCTCGGCGACCAGCGGCTCCACATCGATCTTGCCGGTCGTCAGAAGGGCGTCCAGCAGGTCCTTCTTGTGCACCAGGCCGAGCGGATTATCGACGTCGTTCTCGCGCGCCACGACGATGCGCGAATAAGGGCAGGTGCGGATTTCCTCGCGCACCACCTCCTCGGGGTCGTCCAGGGCGATCCAGAACACCTCGTGGCGCGGCGTCATGGCCACCCGCACCGGACGGTCGCCCAGGCGCATGATCTCCTCGATCATCTCCTGCTCTTCCGGTTCGATCAGACCGGCCGAGGTGCCCTCGGCCAGGATGGTCGCCACCTCTTCCTGGGTCACGTCCGATCCGTCGCGATCCTTGACGCCCAGCAGCTTCAGAATGCCCGAGGTCGAGGCGGTCAGCAGCAGGACGAAGGGCTTCAGCACGACCGCCAGCGTCGAGATGGGCTTGGCCATCTTGGACGCCACCGTCTCGGGGAAGATCAGCGCCAGGCGCTTGGGCACCAGTTCGCCGATGATCAGCGAGACATAGGTGATGCACACGACTACCACGGCGGTCGCGAAGAATTCGGTGTATTGCGCCAGCGCCGGGAAGGCGACTTCCAGAATGCGATCCAGCTCGCCCGCGATGGTCGCCTGACCATAGGCGCCCGCCAGAATGCCGATCAGGGTGATGCCCACCTGGACCGCGGACAGGAACTGAGTCGGTTCTTCCGACAGTTTCAGCGCCGCCCGGGCCCCCCGGTCGCCCCGTTCCGCCCTCGCCTGCAGCTTGGATTTCCGCGAGGAGACAACCGCCAATTCAGTCATGGCGAACAAGCCGTTGAGCACCACCAGGAGCAGAACGACAGCAATAGCGATGAGTAACATCTAGGGGGTTTTGGGGACCGACGCGGCGCGACAGACGGCGTCCGCAACGCTACATTAGGGCAGGATCGCGACCAGCGCCACGTTTTCCTTTGCGCTCAGCCCGTTCGCCCGGCTTCGACCGAGCCGTAAGCGCCCGAAACCGGCCGGCCGTTGGCGTCATACTGGGTCGCACAGGCGCTCATGCCCAGCACGGTGCCGATGAAGATACCCAGTCGAATGGCGCGTCGCATTTGGTTGCCGAAAGATTAACGTCCGATCCGAACGTAAATCCCGGTCAGCGGTTGCAGGCAATCGTGCTGGCCTTGGGCGCGAGCACAAAAAAGGGGGACGCCGCGAAGCGTCCCCCCTTTTCGTCTTTGATCAGACCTCGCCGATCACACCTTGATCGGCAGGGCCGTGCGGATGTGGACATCCTTCAGCTGGCGCTCCTCGGCCTCGGTCGGGGCGTTCATCAGCAGATCTTCGCCCTGCTGGTTCAGCGGGAAGGCGATGACCTCACGGATGGCCGTCTCGCCGGCCAGCAGCATGACGATCCGGTCGATGCCGGGGGCCAGGCCGCCGTGCGGCGGGGCGCCGAAGCGGAAGGCGTTCAACATGCCGCCGAACTGCTCCTCGACCACCGAAGCGTCGTAGCCGGCGATCTGGAACGCCTTCAGCATGATCTCGGCCTTGTGGTTCCGAATGGCGCCCGAGCACAGCTCATAGCCGTTGCAGACGATGTCGTACTGATAGGCGCGGATGGTCAGCGGATCCTGGTTCTCCAGAGCCTCCAGCCCGCCCTGCGGCATGGAGAAGGGATTGTGGCTGAAGTCGACCTTCTTCTCTTCTTCCGACCATTCGAACATGGGGAAGTCGACGATCCAGCAGAATTTGAACTGGTCTTCGTCCACCAGCTTCAGCTCGGCGCCCACGCGAGTGCGGGCCAGGCCGGCGAACTTGGCGAAGGTCGCAGGCAGGCCGGCGACGAAGAAGGCGGCGTCGCCCTGCCCCAGACCCAGCGACGACATCAGGGCCTCGGTCGGTTCCTGGCCCAGGTTCTTGGCGATCGGGCCGCCCCAGGCGCCCTGGTCCTCGGACCAGAAGATATAGCCCAAGCCCGGCTGGCCCTCGCCCTGCGCCCAACTGTTCATGCGATCGCAGAAGGCGCGCGAACCGCCCGTGGGGGCCGGAATGGCCCAGACGGCGTTCTTGTCGTCCGCGCCCAGGATCTTGGCGAACAGGCCGAAGCCGCCGTCGCGGAAGTGATCCGACACCACCTGCATCTTGATCGGGTTGCGCAGGTCCGGCTTGTCCGAACCGTACCACGCCATCGACTGGGCGTAGGTCAGGCGCTCGAAACCCTTGTGCTCGAACGTCTCGCCGAAGTCGTTCGTGAAGGTATGGACGCCGTCGATGGCCGAGACCGGCTTGCCCTCGCCGAACTCCTCGAACACGCCGTGCATCAGCGGCTCGATGGCGGCGAAGACATCTTCTTGGGTGACGAAGCTCATCTCGACGTCGAGCTGGTAGAACTCCAGCGACCGGTCGGCGCGCAGGTCCTCGTCACGGAAGCACGGCGCGATCTGGAAGTAGCGGTCGAAGCCCGACACCATCAGCAGCTGTTTGAACTGCTGCGGCGCCTGGGGCAGCGCATAGAACTTGCCCGGATGCAGTCGCGACGGCACCAGGAAGTCGCGCGCGCCTTCCGGCGACGAGGCCGTCAGGATCGGCGTCTGATACTCCAGGAAGCCCTGATCGACCATGCGACGGCGGATCGAGGAAATCACCTTGGAGCGCAGCACGATGTTCTTATGCAGTCGCTCGCGGCGCAGATCCAGGAAGCGGTTGGCCAGGCGGATATCCTCGGGATATTCCTGATCCCCAAAGACCGGCATCGGCAGTTCGGCGGCTTCCGACAGCACCTCGACGCCCTGGACGCGCACCTCGACCTCGCCGGTCGGCAGGTTGGGGTTCACCACGGACGCGTCGCGGGCGACCACTTCGCCATCGACCTTGATCACGCTCTCGGCGCGCAGACGCTCCACGGCGGCGAAGCCCGGCGTCTCGGGGTGCAGAACCAGCTGCGTCAGGCCGTAGTGATCGCGCAGGTCGATGAACAGCAGACCGCCGTGGTCGCGCTTGCGGTGAACCCAGCCCGACAGGCGAACAGCGGAACCAGCGTCAGAGGCGCGCAGGGCGCCGCAGGTGTGAGAGCGATAGGCGTGCATGAAACGAACCGTCTGGAGTCTCTGGGCGGTGGAATCCGACGCCGTCGGCGCCCGAAATCGAAGCGGCGTAGGGCGCATCATCGCCCCGGAAAGTCAAGGTTTCAGCCGTTGCAAAGCCTGCCGCCGCGCATGATATCTGACGCTTCATCCCGCCCGAGGCCCCCATGTTCATCGTCACCATCACCTACACCCAGCCCATCGAAGCCATCGAGGAGCGGACGGTCGAGCATCGCGCGTGGCTGGATCAGCATGTCGCCAGCGGCCTGATCATCGCCGCCGGGCCGATGGTCCCACGCACCGGCGGCATTCTGGTGGTGCGCAGCGGCGGGACCAAGCAAGAGCTGGAGACCCTGCTGAAGGACGATCCGTTCCAGGTCCACGGCCTGGCCGATTACACGGTGATCGAGTTCAAGGCCGGCAAGCTGAACCCCGCCCTGGTCGAATTCGCCTGATTTCATCCACAGGGGCGCGGTTCGCTCCCCGCAACCAACAGCGCGGGCCTGACGCGGTTAACGCCGGGCTCTGCTATGACAGGCGCATGTCCGCGCTGAGCGCCCTGCCCCCGACGACGACCGAACAGCTGCGTCTGCCGCTGGAGCGGCCGGTTGCGGGCGAGGCCTTCGTGACGTCCGACAGCAACGCCGAGGCCGTGCGCGTTCTGGCCCGCTGGCCCGACGGCGTGGGCGCGGTGCTGGCGCTGCACGGCCCCCCAGGATCGGGCAAGAGCCGCCTCGCCGCCGACTGGGCCGAGCGGGTCGGCGCCGTGCCGCTGAACGGCGCCGAGGCCGCGCTGATCGATCCGCTGGAACTGGAAGGCCGGCCGGTCCTGCTGGACCGGGCTGCGGACGCCGACGACGAAAGCCTGTTTCATCTGATCAACCTGGCCAACTCCGGCGGGGGCGCCCTGCTTTTGGTGTCGCGCTCGGCCCCGCGCCAGTGGTCGGTCGATCTGCCCGATCTGCGTTCGCGGCTGGACGCCGTGCGCGCCGTGGCCATCGCCGCGCCCGACGACGCGGTCCTGTCGGCCATCCTGCGCGCCCGCTTCGCCGAACGCAGCATCACCCCGTCCGACGAGGTGATCGACTATCTGGTGCGCCGCCTGGACCGCTCCGCCGAGACCGCCGCCGCCGTGGTCGAATGTCTGGACGCCCTTCACCGCCCGGTCACCCGCGTTCTGGCGCGTCAGGTGCTGGACGCCATGGACGCCGCCGCCGACTGACCCGCGACATTTTCTCGGCGCCCGCTTGCGGCCGTCACACACGCGCGCGAGAACCGGGTCATGACCGACGCCGCGATCCATGACGACACCCGAGGCGAAGAGGTTCCCGCCTCTCGCGCCCCCCAACTGGCGCTGAGCGAAGAGCTGATGGCCTCGCCCAGCCGGTTCTTCAATCGCGAAACCTCGTGGCTGGCGTTCAACGAACGCGTGCTGGAAGAAGCGGCCAACCCTAATCACCCGCTGCTGGAGCGGCTGCGGTTCCTGTCCATCTCGGCCAATAACTTGGACGAGTTCTTCATGACCCGCGTCGCCGGCCTGAAGGGCCAGTTGCGCGAACGGCTGCGCGTCCTGTCCGCCGACGGCCTGACCCCTGCCGAACAGCTGGAGCGGATCAACATCGCCGCTGGCGAACTGATGGCCGAACAGCAGCTGCGCTGGCGTCAGCTGAAGAAGGAGCTGACCGTCGCCGGCATCGAGATCGTCGATCGCCAGAAGATCACCAAAACCGAGCGCGAGCGTCTTGAACCCGAGTTCCTGAACCAGCTCTTCGCCGTCCTGACGCCGCTCGCCATCGACCCGGCCCACCCCTTCCCCTTCCTGCCCAACCTGGGCTTCTCCCTGGCGCTGAAGCTGAAGCGCAAGGGGGAGACCAAGACCTTCTACGCCCTGGTGCCGGTGCCGACCCAGGTGCGTCGGTTCTGGGAACTGCCGACCGACGGCCGTTCCACGCCGGGGCACAAGCGGTTCATCACGCTGGAAAACGTGCTGCTGCTGTTCATCGATCACCTGTTCCCCGGCTGCGAGGTGCAGGAAAAGGGCGTGCTGCGCCTGATCCGCGACTCGGACATCGAAATCGAGGAAGAGGCCGAAGACCTCGTGCTGGAGTTCGAGGAAGCGCTGAAGCAGCGTCGTCTGGGCTCGGTGGTGCGGGTCAAGATCGAGGCGTCCATGCCTGTCGATCTGCGCGACTTCATCGTCAGCGAGCTCGAGGCCGCGCCCCAGGACGTGGTTCTGGTCGACGGCATGCTTGGCCTGGCCCAACTGTCGGACCTGATCCCCGGCGGCCACCCAGACCTGAAGTTCAAGGGTTATGAGCCCCGCTATCCCGAACGTGTCCGCGACAACGGGGGCGATGTCTTCGCGGCCATTCGCGAGAAGGACCTGCTGATCCACCACCCGTTCGAGAGCTTCGACGTGGTGGTTCAGTTCCTGCGTCAGGCCGCGCGCGACCCCAATGTCATCGCCATCAAACAGACGCTGTATCGCACCTCCAAGGACAGCCCCATCGTCGCCGCCCTGATCGAGGCGGCCGAGAACGGCAAGAACGTCACCGCCCTGGTCGAACTGAAGGCCCGCTTCGACGAGGAGGCCAATCTGCGCTGGGCGCGGGCGATGGAGCGGGCCGGCGTCCACGTCGTCTTCGGCTTCGTCGAATACAAGACCCACGCCAAGGTCAGCGTCGTGGTCCGGCGCGAGGGCGAGGGCCTGCGCACCTACTGCCACTTCGGCACCGGCAACTATCACCCCGTGACGGCCAAGGTTTACACCGACCTGTCGCTGTTCTCCTGCGACCCCGTCCTGGGGCGCGATGCGACGCGGGTGTTCAACTACATCACCGGCTATGCGACGCCGGACCACCTCGAAGCCCTGGTCGTCTCGCCGCTGAACATGAAGGCCACGCTGATCGAACTGATCGGCAAGGAAATGTCGGCCGCCGCCATGGGCAAGCCCGCCGCCATTTGGGTCAAGCTGAACGCCCTGGTCGACGTCGAGATCATCGACGCCCTTTACCGGGCCAGCCAGTGGGGCGTGCGTATCGATCTGGTCGTGCGCGGCATCTGCTGCCTCCGTCCCGGCGTGCCAGGGCTGTCGGAGAATATCCGGGTCAAGTCGATCGTCGGCCGCTTCCTGGAACACAGCCGCATCGTCTGTTTCGCCAACGGCAAGGACCTGCCGCATGACAAGGCCAAGGTCTTCATCTCCTCGGCCGACTGGATGACCCGCAACTTGGATCGCCGGGTCGAGCTGATGACGCCGATCCGCAACGCCACCGTCCACGATCAGGTGCTGGACCAGATCATGGTCGCCAATCTGAAGGACGACGCACAAAGCTGGGTGCTGGACGCCGAAGGACGCTATACACGCGTCACCCCCGCCGATCCTGAGCGGCCCTTCTCGGCCCACAAATACTTCATGACCAATCCCAGCCTGTCCGGGCGCGGCCGCAAGGCCAAGAGCCTGCCCGCCGTCCTGCGTTACGAGCGTCCAGGCCGCTGATGCCCGACATCGCGCTTACCGACCGCGACATCGCCGCGATCGACATCGGTTCAAACTCGGTTCGCCTGGTCCTGTATCGGCTGGAAGGCCGCGCGATCTGGACCGTCTATAATGAGAAGGTTCTGGCCGGCCTGGGCCGCGACCTGCCGACGACGCGCAAGCTGTCGCCCGAGGGCGTGGTCATGGCGATGACGGCGCTGCGCCGTTTCGCCGCCGTTCTGGAAGGCGTGCGGCCTGACGCGACCCTGATCGCCGCCACCGCCGCCGTGCGCGAAGCCTTGGACGGGCCGGAGTTCTGCGAGCGGGTCGCCGCCGAGACCGGCCTCCAGATCCGCGTCCTGTCGGGTGAGGAAGAGGCCAAATATGCGGCCATGGGCGTATTGGCCGGCGCCCCCCTGGCTCACGGCGTCTCGGCCGACATGGGCGGCGCCAGTCTGGAGCTGACCCGGCTGAATGGAGACGGCGTCGAGAACGGCCTGACCCTGCCGCTGGGTCCGTTTGCGCTGGCTGACGGCAAGGCCTTCGACGCCGAGCGCATCAAGGGCCGTATCGATCAGGCCCTGAAACCGATCGCAGGCCAGTTCAAGAGCGAGCGCCTCTACGCCGTCGGCGGCGCCTGGCGCACCTTGGCCCAGGTCCATATGGGTTTGAAATCCTATCCGCTGAAAGTCGTGCATCAGTATCAGATGTTGGCGGATGAGGCTTTGGAGACCGCGCGTCTGGTCGCGCAGCAGTCGGCGGCCAGCCTGGCCAAACTGCCCGGCGTGTCGAAGAAGCGCGCCGAGACCCTGCCCTACGCTGGCCTGGTGCTCGAAGCGTTGATCAAACATCTCGGCCTCAGACAGATCGAGATGTCGGCCTGGGGCGTGCGCGAGGGCCTGCTGTTCGAGACGCTGGACGAGGCGACGCGCACGGCCGATCCGCTTCTGGCCGGCTGCACCGCCTTGGGCGGTCGTCAGGGGGTGGCTCCAGCCCTGCCCGGCGCGCTGAACGGCTGGATTTCCGAAATCGTCGCCGCCTTGCCCGAGGTGTTCGGCGAGAAACGCGACGCCGTGCTGGTCAGCGCCGCCTGCCGTCTGGCGGACCTGGGGGCCCGACTGCACCCCGATCACCGGCTGGAGCTTGTCTTCGACCAGGTGCTGCGCGCGCCCGTCGCCGGCATCAGCCACACCGAACGCGCCTTTTTGGCCAGCGCCATGAACGCCCGCTACGGCGGCGCGCCCGCCACGCCTCAGCCCGAAGTCATCGACCGCCTGCTCGACGCCGCCGCCGCCAAACGCGCCCGCGCCATCGGCCTGGCGATCCGTCTGGCCTGCGACCTGTCCGGGCGCTCACCCCAGTTGATGGCCAACGCCGCCGCCAAGGTCAAAGGCGGCGACCTGCGCCTGACCGCGACCGAAGGCTACGCCGACGTCCTGTTGGGCGAACAGACCAGGAAGCGCGCCAAGGCCCTCGCCGAGGCGATGGACCTGGGGCTGAAGATTTGATTTCGAAGTCTCCTCCCCACTTGGTGGGGAGGTGGCGCGGCGCTTCTTCAGCGCCGTGACGGAGGGGTTCTAAGCCGCATCGCAGGCGCCTGTGGGACTTCAACAGCCCCTACACCGCTCCGTGGTCCCCCTCCCCGCAAAGCGGGGAGGAGACCTGTAAACCCTACTCGATCTCGACGACTTCCACCCGCGCGCCGTTCAGCACAAGGGCGATCTCGCCGCGCTTCAGCTTCAGCGCGTCCTCGCCGAAGATCTGGCGGCGCCAGCCCTTCATGGCGTCGATGTCGGCGTCGTCGCTGATGGCGATCTTCTCCAGGTCCGACACGGTGGCGATCAGCTTGGAGGCCACGCCGGCGTTGTCGCTCTTGGCCTTCAGCAGCACCTTCAGCAGCTCTACGACGGACGGCGGCGCCGGCTGGCGGTGGGCGGGGCGCTCCATCTCGGGCGCAAAGGCTTCAGGATCGGCCAAAACCCGCTTCAGCTCCTCGGCCAGTTCCAGACCCAGCCGTGAACCGCCAAAACCCTTGGGCACCGAGCGCAGGCGATTGAAGGCCTCGACATCCGTCGGTGTCTGTTGGGCGATCTCGTCGATGCCCTCGTCCTTCAGGATGCGGCCGCGCGGCTGGTCGCGCTCCTGCGCCGCCCGCTCGCGCCAGACGGCGACGGCCTTGAACGCCGCCAGATATTTGGCCGAGAACTTCTTGGGCTTCAGCCGCTTCCAGGCGTTTTCAGGATTGGTGTCGTAGAGGGCCGGATCGGTCAGGCTCTCCATCTCCGACATGACCCACTCCAGCCGGCCTTCCTTCTGCAGCCGGTCGCGCAGCTTGGGATAAAGCGCCGCCAAATGGGTCACGTCCCCCAGCGCGTAGACCAGTTGGTTGTCCGACAACGGCCGGCGCGCCCAGTCGGTGAAGCGGCTGCCCTTGTCCACCTCGATACGCAGCATCTGCCGCACCAGCGAATCATAGGAGACCTGCTCGCCGAACCCGGCGGCCATGGCGGCGACCTGGGTGTCGAACATCGGCTTGGGCATGGCTCCCAGGCGCACGAAGATTTCCACGTCCTGTCGGCAGGCGTGGAAGACCTTCACGATCTTCTCGTCGCGCAACAGCTCCAGGAACGGCTCCAGATCCAGCCCCTCCGCCATCGGGTCGATAATGGCTGCGTGATCGGCAGAGGCCGCCTGGATCAGGCAGAGCTTCGGCCAATAGGTCGTTTCCCGCATGAACTCGGTGTCGACCGTGATGAAGGGAGCGTTGGCTACGCGGGCGCAAAAATCGGCCAGCGCCTCGGTGGTGGTGATCGGCGTCATTCCGATGCTATAGCCCCGCGCATCCTACCTGTGGCAAGAGCCGCGCTGCATTTCCGCCCCGATTCAGGCCCGAGATCCCATGAGCGACACCCAAAAGCCTCTCGAAAACGGTCTGACCTACGCCGATGCGGGCGTGGACATCGACGCGGGCGAAATGCTGGTCGAACATATCAAGCCGCTGGCGAAATCGACGGCGCGCCCCGGATCGGAGCCTTCGCTGGGCGGATTCGGCGCCCTGTTCGACCTCAAGGCCGCCGGCTTCCAAGACCCGCTGATCGTCACCACCACGGACGGCGTCGGCACCAAGTTGAAGATCGCGATCGAGACCGGCCGTCACGACGGCGTCGGCGTCGACCTGGTCGCCATGTGCGTCAATGACCTGTTGGCCCAGGGCGCCGAGCCCCTGCTGTTCCTCGACTATTACGCGACCGGCCGGCTTGAGATCGACGCCGCCCGCCGCGTGGTCGCCGGCATCGCCGAGGGCTGTCGCCAGGCCGGCTGCGCCCTGGTCGGCGGCGAGACCGCCGAAATGCCGGGCATGTATACCAAGGGCGACTACGACCTGGCCGGCTTCAGCCTGGGCGCCGTCGAGCGCGGCCACGCCCTGCCCTATCTGGATCGTCAGGCGGCCGGCGACGTCATCATCGGCCTGGCCTCCACCGGCCCGCACTCCAACGGCTATTCGCTGGTGCGCAAGGTGGTCGAGAAGTCGGGCCTCGGCTGGGGCGACGACGCCCCCTTCGCCAAGGACCGTTCGCTGGCCCAGGCCCTGATGGAGCCGACCCGCATCTATGTGAAGCCGGTCCTGCCGATCATGAAGGCGGGCCTGGTCAAGGGCGCGGCCCACATCACCGGCGGCGGCCTGATCGAAAACCCGCCCCGCTGCATCGCCGAGGGTCTGCAGGCCCGCTTCGACTGGAACGCCTGGCCCATGCCCGCCGTCTTCCAGTGGCTGGCCGAAACCGGCGGCATCAGCGACCACGAAATGCGCCGCACCTTCAACTGCGGCGTCGGCTTCATCCTGATCGTGGCGCCCGAGAACGCCGAGCCAGTTTTGGCCGCCCTGCTCAACGCCGGCGAAGTCGCCTTCGTCTGCGGACAACTGGAAGCGGCCTAAGCCGCTCCCAAGTTGCGCGGGGCTTACCGCGCCCCGCCGTTCGCCGTCTCGGCGTAGAAGCGCGACAGGTCGGCGTGCAGCTTCACCAAGGCGTCGTGGCTGAGGTACATCATGTGCCCGCCCTCATAGTAGGTGAACTCCAGGTTCGGCCGCAGGCTGGGCTCCAGCATCATTTGCGCCAAGTCGAACTCGGTCGAGAAGAAGGGCGTGGCGGCGTCGTAATAGCCGTTCAGCGACATGACCTTCAGATACGGATTGCGTCGCATCGCCGTGGCCAGATCGATGGCCGTATTCGGCGTGGTTTGCGGCCCTCCGACCGGCGGACGGTGGCTCCAGTTCCAGTTGAAGCCCGGCAGGCCCCGCGCCGACATTCGGTATTCGACGTCGGTCTTGTAGTTCAATTCATTGGCCACATAGTCGCGGAAGATGCCGAAATAGGCGCCCGTCACCGCCGAACTGGACGGATCATCCTCCGGCTCGCCGCCCGCCGCATCCTCATCCAGACCCATGTAGCGGGTGTCCAGCCGCCCGATCGTCTGGCGCCGGTCGCGCAGCAGTTCCTTGCGGAAGGCGCCGAGGTCCACGCGCATATTCGCGTTGTCGATGAAGGTGGTCGACAGGCCGGTCAGGTCGCTCATCTGACGCACGATGTCCGCGCGCTCGGCGTCAGAGATCATGTGCCCCTTGGCCAGGGCCGAGGCATACGGCCCCAATGCGAAGTCGCGTGCCCGCTGAACCTGTTCCTCGACCGTCGGGGCCGGGTTCGCCAGCTTGCAATGATACCAGGCCGTCGCCGCATGGGTCGGCAACAGGGTGACGAAGTTCTGCGGATAGCCTGGCTGACGCACGCCATAGTTCATGATCGACGACAGCAGCACCACGCCGTTCAGCGACATCCCGCGATCTTCAAGCTGGAACGCCACCGCACCGGTGCGCAGCGTGCCATAGGATTCGCCGATGATGTATTTCGGGCTGGACCAACGGCTGAACTTGGTCGTGTAGCGCATGATGGCGCGGGCGAAGGCGTCGGCGTCTCCGTCCACGCCCCAGAAGGTCGAACCCGGCGTCTCGCCCAACGGACGCGAGAAGCCCGCGCCTACCATGTCGATGAAAACCAGGTCCGTCTGATCCAGCAAGGTCATGTCGTTCGGACCAAAGGCGAAGGGCGCCGGCCGCACCACGGTCGGCTCATCGGTCTGGACCCGCATCGGCCCAAACGAGCCCATATGCAGCCACACGGTCGGCGAGCCTGGTCCGCCGTTGTAGAGATAGGTCACCGGCCGCGTTCCGACGGGCTGACCGTCCAGCGTATAGGCGGTGTAGAACAAGCTCGCGGTCGGCATCCCCGCATCGTCGCGGATCGTCAGCGTGCCCGCCGTCGCCTTGTATCGCAGGGTCTTTCCGTGGGCGTTGACCGAATGGGCCGTCGTGACCTCGGTCTCCTCGACCGGTGCGCGCGCCCAATCCTTTTCGATCGCCTCGGCGTTGGCGTTGCGGAACCGGTCGGTTGCGGATCGCATCGCGGCGCCCCCGCCATTGTTGCTGCTGCTGTTGGTCCCGCTTTCCTGGGCCAGCGCCGCCACGGGCGCGCCCAGCATCGCGGCGATGGCCGCGAGGCAGATCAGTCTGTTCATGCGATAGTCCCCTGTACGCGCCGACCCACGACCCCTCGCCATACGGTCGGCGTTACACGCTAACGCCCGAATCCAGCCGACAACAAGGGCGGATCGCGTTTGAAACTTGCCAAGCGTCGCCCGCGCCGTCATGCGAGGCGCCATGTCGCCCCAAGCCGCCCCGCCCGTCCGCGTCGCCGTCCTGATCTCGGGGGCGGGCTCCAACATGGCGGCTCTGATCGACGCCGGTCAGGCGCCGGACAGCGGCTATGAGGTCGTGCTGGTGCTGTCGAACATCGAGGGCGCAGGCGGTCTGGCGATTGCGGCGGCCAAGGGCGTGGCGACGGCGACCGTGGCGCATAAATCGTTCGGCAAGGACCGTGAGGCGCATGAGCGGGCGGTGGACGCCGCCCTGCGCGGCGCGGGCGTCGAGGTCGTTGCGCTGGCCGGCTATATGCGTGTTCTGACACCCTGGCTGGTCGGCGGCTGGCGCGAGCGGATGCTGAACATGCACCCCAGCCTGCTGCCCCTCTATCCCGGCTTGGACACCCACGCCCGTGCGATCGCCGCCGGCGACGCCGAGGCCGGCTGCACGGTCCATCTGGTGACCGAAGGCGTGGACGAAGGCCCGATCCTGGGCCAGGCGCGCGTGCCGATCGTCGAGGGCGACACGGCCGAGGCCCTGGCCGAACGGGTCAAGACGGCGGAGCATCAGCTTTACCCGAAGGTGCTGGCCGACTTCTGCCGAGACCTGCCCCGCCCTTAGCGGCGCGAAGATTACAAAAACGTCATGCGACAGACCGCCGCACCGGCGCAATGGTGCGCCCGACCTCAATCGGGACCCTCTCTATCCATGACTCGCATTCGTCTGATGGCCGCCTGCTCGGCCTGTATCGTCGTCGCTCTCACCGGCGGCGCGGCCTCGGCCCAGGACGCTTCGGCCCAGCATTCGCACGGCATGGCCGGCACGGCCCACAGCCCCTTCGGCGCCTGGGGCTTCGATCTGGCCGGTCGCGACACCTCGGTGAAGCCCGGCGACGACTTCAACGAATACGCCAACGGAACCTATCTGCGCACGACCGAAATCCCGGCCGACAAGTCGCGCTTCGGCCCGTTCGACGTCCTGTACGAGAACGCCCAGTCCCAGCTGAAGTCGATCATCGAGACCAGCGCCGCCAATCCCGCCAACGAGAACGCCCGCAAGGTCGGCGCCCTGTACGCCAGCTTCATGGACGAGGCGAAGATCGAGCAGCTGGGCGCGACGCCGCTGGCCGCCGACCTCGCCGCCGTCAAGGCGGTCACCGACCACGCCGGCATGGCGCGCCTGATGGGCGAGAGCCATTCGGGCTTCGGCGGCCCCTGTTCGGCATCGACGTGTTCGAGGATCTGAAGAACCCCAATCTGAACTCGGCCTATCTGGGTCAGGGATCGCTGGGCCTGCCGGACCGCGACTATTATCTGAAGCCCGACTTCGCCGCCC
This sequence comes from Brevundimonas sp. UYEF29, assembly GCF_040546195.1. Taxonomy (NCBI): domain Bacteria; kingdom Pseudomonadati; phylum Pseudomonadota; class Alphaproteobacteria; order Caulobacterales; family Caulobacteraceae; genus Brevundimonas; species Brevundimonas sp. UYEF29. Next base: position 44,100 of record NZ_JBEPNH010000004.1, read on the forward strand.
AGCGCGAGGCCTATCTGGCCTATCTGACGACCACCCTGACCGCCATCGGCTGGGCCGATCCGGCCAAGACCGCCGCGGACATCCTGGCCTTCGAAACCAAGGTCGCCGACAAGCAGTGGACGACGGTCGAGCGTCGCCAGATCGACAAGCTGTACAACCCGGCCAAGGCCTCGGACCTGGCGACGCTGGCTCCCGGCTTCGACTGGGCCGGCTTCCTGGCCGGCGCCCAGGTGTCGGACGTCGACACCCTGGTGCTGATGGAAAACACCGCCATCCCCGCCATCGCCCAGGTGTTCGCCGACACCCCCATCGAGACGCTGAAGGCCTGGCAGGCGTTCAACGTCGTTGATCAGGCCAGCCCCTATCTGTCCAAGGCCTTCGTCGACGCCCGCTTCGACTTCCGCGGCAAGACGCTGCGCGGTCAGCCTGAGAACCGTCCCCGCTGGAACCGGGGCGTGGCTCTGGTCGATGGTCAGCTGGGCGAGGTCCTGGCTCAGGAATACGTCCGCTTGCACTTCCCCGCCTCGTCCAAGGCCCAGATGGAAGCCCTGGTCGGCAACATCCGCGACGCCATGACCGAGCGACTGAAGACCCTGGACTGGATGAGCGAGCCCACGCGCGAGCAGGCCCTGTACAAGATGTCCAAGTTCGGGGTGAAGATCGGCTATCCCGACAAGTGGCGCTCGTATGACGGCCTGGAGCTGAAGGCCGACGACCTGTACGGCAACGTCGAGCGCTCCTCGGCCTTCGAATGGGCCTACAAGCGCGGCAAGATCGGCAAGCCGGTCGATCCGCTGGAATGGGGCATGACGCCCCAGACGGTGAACGCCTACTACAACCCGCCGCGCAACGAGATCGTCTTCCCGGCCGCCATCCTGCAGGCGCCCTTCTTCGATCCGAACGCGGACCCGGCCGTCAACTACGGCGGCATCGGCGCGGTCATCGGCCACGAGATCACCCACGGCTTTGACGATCAGGGCCGCAAATCGGACGGCGACGGCGTGCTGCGCGACTGGTGGACGCCGGAAGACGCCGCCCGCTTCGAGGCGCGCGCCAAGGTGCTGGGCGACATCTATGACAAGCTGGAGCCGATCCCCGGCGTGCACGTCAACGGCGACCTGACGATGGGCGAGAACATCGCCGACCTGGGCGGCCTGCTGCTGGCCCTGGACGCCTATCACAAGTCTCTGAACGGCCAGCCGGCGCCGGTCATCGACGGGCTGACGGGCGATCAGCGGGTCTTCCTGGGCTGGGCGCAGGTCTGGCGCGAGAAGTCACGCGAGGCGGCGCTGAAGGAGCAGCTGACCACCGACCCGCACTCGCCCGGCCCGGTGCGCGCAGCGACCTCGCCGCGCAACATCGACGCCTGGTATGCGGCCTTCGGCGTCTCTCCGGACCAGAAGGAATATATTGCGCCCGAGGCCCGCGCCCGCATCTGGTAAGGGCGCCGGACGTCAGACGTAGAAAAGGCCCGGAGCGAACGCTCCGGGCCTTTTTGTCATCCGGGCTTTCGCCGGGAAGACCTACTTGGATTTAGCGGGGCTTGGTCGCCGCGCCGGCGACGGCGCCGATGGCGGCGCCGGCCACGGTCGAACCCGTGTTGCCGCCGATGACCTGGCCGGCGACGGCGCCGCCCAGGGCGCCGGTGGCGGCGCGTTGTTCCATCGTCTGGCCGCAGGCGGCCAGCAGGGCCACGACGCCGATGACGGGGGCCAGTTTGATCATGGTCTTCATGGGTCTTCTCCGGGAGACGAACGAGATCATGACCACCAAACGACAAGGCCCGCGTCCGGTTCCGGGCGCGGGCCTATATAGTCACGCTATGCGAGAGCTGATGCTCGCGGATAGCTCTTCTTTTCTGCGCTACGCTCGGAACGCGGTCCCTCGCGACTTGAGCGCCTTGTGCTCGCGCTACGCTCGGAACGCGGTCCCTCGCGACTTGAGCGCTTAGCCGACGATCTGGTCGTCGGTGAAGAACTGGGCGATCTCGATCTTGGCGTTGTCCTGGCTGTCCGAACCGTGGACCGAGTTTTCACCGATCGACAGGGCGAACTGCTTGCGGATGGTGCCTTCGGCGGCCTGCTCCGGGTTGGTCGCGCCCATGACTTCACGATAGGCGGCGACAGCGTTGTCGCCTTCCAGCACCTGAACGACGACCGGCTCGGCCGTCATCTGCTCGACCAGCTCGCCGTAGAACGGGCGCTCGGCGTGCACTTCGTAGAATTTCTTGGCTTGTTCGGTCGTCAGCTTGACGCGGCGCTGGGCCACGATGCGCAGGCCGGCGCCTTCGATCACGGCGTTGATCGCGCCGGTCAGGTTGCGGCGCGTGGCGTCGGGCTTGATGATCGAGAAGGTACGTTCGGTCATGGGAATTGACTTCTTGTTGGGAGATTGAGTGTCGCGGGCTTATAGCGACCACCTCCCGCGTTTCCAACCGTCCCTTTTTGCATCCCTGACGCACCCCGCATGGCGACCTGCCGATTGAGGGACGCCGACCAACCGAAGAACCTTCGCCGCAATGCTTCAGATCACCGACCTGACCTTCAACGCCTGGGGCCGCAAGTTTCTCGTGGACGCCTCCGTCAGCCTGCCGCCCGGCTCCAAGGTCGGTCTGGTCGGCCGCAACGGCATCGGCAAGTCGACCCTGTTCAAGCTGATCTTGGGCGAGCTTCACGCCGCCGGCGACGAGATCAGCCTGCCCAAGACCGCCCGTATCGGCTCGGTCGATCAGGAGCATCCGGCGACCCCCGTCAGCGTCATCGACACCATCCTTGAGGCCGACGTCGAGCGCCACACCCTGCTGGGCCGGCTCGAGACTGCAGAACCGGAAGAGATGGGCGAGATCTGGTCGCGCCTGATCGAGATCGACGCCGACGCCGCGCCCGCGCGCGCCGCCGAAATCCTGGTCGGCCTGGGCTTCGATCAGGAGAACCAGGCCCGGCCGATGTCGGAGTTCTCGGGCGGCTGGCGAATGCGCGTCGCCCTGGCCGCCGCCCTGTTCGCCGAGCCGGACATGCTGCTGCTGGACGAACCGACCAACTACCTCGACCTGGAAGGCGCCCTGTGGCTTGAGGCGCGGCTGAAGAAATATCCGCACACGGCCCTGATCATCTCCCACGACCGCGAGATGCTGAACGAGGTCTGCACCCATATCCTGCACCTCGCGAACCACACCCTGACCCTCTACACCGGCAACTACGACGCCTTCGAAAAGGCCCGCGCCGAAAAGGCCCGGCTGCAACTGTCGGCCAAGGCCAAGCAGGACGCCGAGCGCGCCCACCTTCAGGCCTTCGTCGATCGCTTCAAGGCCAAGGCGTCCAAGGCCGCCCAGGCCCAGTCGCGCATGAAGCGGCTGGAGAAGATGCAGCCGGTCGCCACCACCATCGAGGAGCGCGTCGCTCCCTTCACCCTGCCCTCTCCGCCGCGCCCGCTGGCCCCGCCGCTGATCCGGCTGGAGCGGGCCAATGTCGGCTATGAGCCGGGCAAGCCGATCCTGCGCAATCTGAACCTGCGCATGGACCTTGACGACCGCATCGGCCTGCTCGGCGTCAACGGCGCCGGCAAGTCCACCTTCGCCAAGATGATCGCCGGCGCCCTGAACGTCTCCGAGGGCGAACTGCACCGCGACAGGAAGATGCGCGTGGGCTGGTTCCACCAGCACCAGATCGAGGCGATGGACCCGACCGACACGCCGCTGGAGATCATCCGCCGCGCCATGCCCGACGCGCCCGAAAGCGCCCGCCGCTCCAAACTGGCCCAGTTCGGCCTGTGTTACGAAAAGCAGGAGACCACGGTCGACAGCCTGTCGGGCGGCGAACGCGCGCGCCTGCTGCTGAACATGGTGGCGATGGATGCGCCCCACGTCCTGATCCTGGACGAACCGACCAACCACCTGGACATCGACAGCCGCCGCGCCTTGCTCGACGCGCTGAACGACTACAACGGCGCCGTCATCCTGATCACCCACGACCGCTCGCTGATGGAAATGGTGGCGGATCGCCTGTGGCTGGCCGCCGACGGCACGGTGAAACCCTTTGAAGGCGACATGGACGACTATGCCAAGTTCGTCCTCGACCGCGCGAAACAAGCCATCGCCAAGCCCAGCCAGATCAAGAAGGAAGAGGCCAAGGCCAACTCAGGCGCCTCGCAAGCAGAGAGCGCCAATTCTTCAAAAGGCGGGGGCGCGAACGATAGGGGCAACAAGAAGCGATCCGGCCCTTCGCCCTCGACCCTGCGTCACGCGGTCAAGAAGGCGGAGGAGACCATGACCCGCCTTGCGGCCGAGATCGCCCGTATCGACGACGACATGGCCACCGCCTCGGTCAGCAATCCCAAGGCCCTCGAAGGCCTGACCCGCGCCCGCGCCAAGACCGAAGCCGATCTGGCCGCCGCCGAAGCCGCCTGGATCGCCGCCGAAGAAGCCTTGGCCGAAGTCGCATGAAGCCGATCGAATTCTCTAAGGAAGAACGCGCGGCGATCACCGCCAAACTGCGCGACTACTTCGCCCGCGAACTGGATCAGGAACTCGGCCAGCTTCCGGCCGAGATGCTGCTGGACTTCATCGGCAAGGAGATCGGCGGCGCCTTCTACAATCGCGGCGTCCACGACGCCCAGCGACTGGTCCAGCAGAAGGCCGAGGACATCGTCGAGGCGCTGTACGGCCTCGAACGCGCGGCCCCCACGCGCTGAAACGAAAGCCGCCCGGCGCATTCACGCCGGGCGGTCGGATCGGTCGGCGGTTAGGCCGGAAGGTCTTCGGCCAGGATCGCCATTTCAAACATGAACGAGCCTTCCTCGTCCTCGTCCTCGAAGACGATGCCGATGAACTCGTCGCCGACATAGACCTCGGCCGAGTCATTCTGCTTGGGGCGGGCCTTCACGATGATGCCGCCGGTGTTGAAGGTGCGCTTGAGGTGCGCCTCGATGCGCTTCAGGTCGGTGTCTTTCACGGGGGGCCTCATGGTCTGAACGTTGGCGGCGGACCCTAGAGACATCGGCGGTTCAGGGAAACCGGCGTCGCGCATTTTCCCGTCTCAGAGATACTTCATCCACCATTGCGAACTGCGCCGCTTGACCCCGCCGAACCAGCGGCAGGCGAACCAGCAGGGCACGGCGACCAGGGCCGCCAGCAGCCACACCCAGCCAACGCCGGGCACGCCGAAGCCCTCGCCCTGATTGGCGCCGAACAGCATCACGGCCGCCAGGTTCAACAGATGCAGCCCGTAGAGGTGGATCAGATAGAAGAACAGCGGCGCTCCGCCAAAGACCGCCAGCACGCCGACCAACCGCTCCGGCGCTCTTTCCAGCCCTGCCAGGATCAGCGCGCCTATCCCCAGCGTCAGCAGCAGGAAGTCGGCCGACGGCGGATATTTGGTCAGGTTCAACACGCTCATCACCGTCTGGATCGGCGTCGCCTGCACGGCCCACGGCGCATCCCCATAGACATTGATCGCCCGCAGCACGACGAACAGGGCCAGCGCGCCCACCCCGATCAGCACCAGCCGCCTCAGCCGCGTCCTCTGCTCGCCTGCGAACCACGGCCCGATGGCATAGCCCAAGGCCGCCACGCCGATCCACGGCAGCAGCGGATAGGACGTCCGCGCCTGACCACCCCAAGGTAAGTCTATAAATCCGCGATCATGCAGCACCGCCCAGATCGCATAGCCCGGCTGCCCTGCCGCAATGGTGATCGGGTCCAGCAGATTGTGGCCCAGCACGATGACCAGCCCCACGGCGATCAGCATCGGACGCGGCAGATGCACCAAGGCCGCCAGCGCGATCATCGACAGGCCGATGGCCCAGATCACCTGCAGATAGATCAACTCGGGCGTAACCGAGAAGGTCCAGGCGAAGTTGACCACCGTCAGTTCCAGCACGACCAGAAACAGACCGCGTTTCAGCAGGAAGGCCGATGCCGCGCTGGCTCCGTTCCCGCCGCCCGCCTGCTTGTTTCCGTACAGCCAGGCCCCCAATCCCGTCAGGGCCACGAACACCGGCGCGCACAAATGGGCCGACAGCCGGGTGAAGAACAACGCCGGCGAGGTCGTCTCCACATTCATCGGGTCCGAGACCTGGGCGTGGATGAAGAAGAACTCCCGCGCGTGATCGACCAGCATCAGCAGGATGACCAGCCCGCGAAGGGCGTCGATGGATCGGATCCGACTGACCGCACGGCTTGGCGCGGCAGTCGAAGAAATGGAGGCGGGAACAAGCGTTGCAGCGGTTGACATCATCAGGCGGAAGCGGATAGCCGATACAGTATAACATTTCAAACGGAGCCTGCCTTGTCCCTCCTTCTGAGCTGCGCCGGCGCGTGCCTGCTGGTCGCCGCCAACGCCCCCGCCCCCGTCGCTGTCGCGGGGGTTGAGCCTGAAACGGTGGGGGAGATCGTCGTTCTGGGCCGCCGCTCGGCGCCGCGTGATCTGACGCTGGGTGCAGGATCGATCACCGAGGCCATGTCCCCGTCCAGCCGCTCTATCGAGAACGATCTGATCAAGGCCGTGGGCGCGACGCGCCTGGCCGACGCGCTGGAACTGGTCAGCGGCGTCAGCCAGCAGAACAATCGCGGCGGCGTCATGGACAACTTCGCCATTCGCGGCTTCCTGGGCACGCCCGACGGCGGCGCGGAATATTATGTCGACGGCTTCCTGGCCAATCGCGGCATGGCCCCGCCCCGCGATCCGGCGACATCCGAGCGGATAGAAGTGCTGAAGGGGCCGTCCGGCGCCCTGTTCGGCGACATCGACCCGGCCGGACGCATCAATATCGTCTCCAAGACCCCGCGCTTTGCGCCCGCCGCCACCTTTACCGCCACGGTGGGATCGTTCGGTCTGCGTCGCGGCGAACTGGACCTGACCGGCCCCATCAACGACACCCTGGCCGGACGGCTTGTGGTGGCGGGCGAGACTTCGAACGGCTGGCGCGACTATGTCGGCTTGGACCGCACTGTGGTGGCGCCGTCCCTGACCTGGCGTCCAAACGATGATCTGCGCCTGACCTATGTGGGCGAGTTCACCACCTTCACGACCTTGTTCGACCGAGGGATGCCGGCGATCAACGGCGACGCGCTGTTCCTGCCGCCCTCGAACTACTACGGCGAGCCCGGCGACGGCGTGACCCGCTTCCGCAACGAACGGCACCAGATCACCGGTGAATACCGGATCAATGACGACTGGAGCCTGAACGGCGGCGTCGCCTGGCGGGGCGGCTCGCTGAAGGGTCTGTCGAGCGACCATTCGCGTCTGGTGGGCGACCAGCTGTGGCGTCAGCGTCGCGGACGCGACTTCTCGGTCGAGGACCTGTCGGCCCGGCTGGAGCTGAACGGCGTGGTCCAGACGGGATTGGGCGTTCACAATCTCGGTTTCGGAGTGAAGGCCTATCAGCTGACCTATGGCGAGAAGTGGCTGCGCATCAATCCGACCGCCGCCAATCCCTATCCGATCAACGTCTTCAACCCCGTCTATGGCGCGGTCACGCCGCCGATACCCCTGCCCTTCACCGACAATCTGGAGACGCGCGATGTCGTCACCCTCTACGCCCAGGATCTGTGGGAGGTGAACGACCGTCTCAGCCTGCTGGCCGGGCTGCGGTTCGACGACTACGACCAGACCATCCGAAACAACCGCACCGGCGCCGTCGGTGAAGCCAGCGACACGCCCCTGAAATACCGCCTCGCCGCCCGCTATAGCCTGACCGAAAACCTGACCGCCCACGCCAGCTACGGTAAGTCGTTCGTGCTGAACTCGGGCACGGGCCGCGACGGCTCCGGCTTCGCGCCCGAGGATGGCAAGGGCTATGAGATCGGCCTGGCCGGCGCCTGGGACGGACTGGACCTCGCCGCCACCGTCTTCGATATTGAGAAGTCGAACATTCTGACGACCGATCCGGTCGATCCCAACTTCCTGGCCCCGGTCGGCAAGCTGACGACGCGCGGGATCGAGCTGGACGGCGCCTTGAAGATCGACGACGTCTGGCAGGTGGTCGCCAACTACGGCTGGACCGACGCCAGGGCCGACGACCGCGCCTTCGCCACCGACGCCGTGCTGAACGTGCCCGAACATTCCGGCTCGCTGTTCGTCATCGGTCGCTTCCCCACCATCCACGGCACGACCTGGTCGTTCATGACCGGCGCGGCCTACGTCGGCGACCGGGCCGGCGGCCTGGCGCTCGGCGCGCCCGAACTGCCCGCCTACTGGAAGGCCAAGGCGGCGCTGGACTACGGCCTGACGCCCCAGGTCACCGCCCGCGTCGAGGTCGACAACCTGTTCGACGCGCGTTACGCCGCCAGCTCCTACAGCGCCCTGTGGATCTACCCCGGCGCCCCGCGCAGCGTCCGCGCCTCGCTCAGGATCGCGCTATGAGGCGTCCGCTCAGATGACGAAGTCGTACACCACATCAGCCAGGGTGTGATCCATGGTGCGGGCCGGTTCGGCGTTGGTCGGACAGTTGACCAGCCGGGCCGGCACCCCCGCCACGGTGCAGCCGGACGGCACGGCCTTCAGCACCACCGAGCCGGACGCCACCTTGGCGTAGTCGCCGACGTGGATATTGCCCAGCACCTTGGCCCCGGCGCCCAGCAGGACGCCCTTGCCGATCTTGGGATGGCGGTCGCCGCGCTCGGCGCCCGTCCCGCCCAGGGTCACCCCATGCAGCATCGACACGTCGTCGCCGACCACCGCCGTCTCGCCGATGACGATGCCCGTGCCGTGATCCAGAAACAGCCCCTTGCCCAGTTGCGCGGCCGGATGGATGTCCAGCTGGAACAGTTCGGAAATCCGGCTCTGAAAGTGGAAGGCCAGCGTCTCGCGCCCCTGTCCCCACAGCCAATGCGCCACGCGCCAGCCCTGCAAGGCCTGGAAGCCTTTGAAATACAGGAAGGGCTGCAACAGGTTGCGGATCGCCGGGTCGCGTTCGGCCACAGCCTGAAGGTCCGCCTCCGCCGCCTCGACCATCGACGGATCGGCCTTGAACGCCGACAGGCAGACCTCGCGCACCGACATGGCGCTCATCTCGCCGTCCGCCAGCTTGCGCGCGATCTGGAAGCTCAGCGCGCCAGCCAGGTCGTCGTGCGACAGGATCACCGCATTCATCTGCGAGCCCAGCTGCGGCTCCTCGCGCGACGCCGCCTCGGCCGAGGCGCGCAGCTGACGCCACACGCTGTCGATTTCGGTTTCCGCAACGACTTCCAGCTTGGCCATGACCGGCTCCTTCGGCGACATCATACGCGCCCCAGCAAGGCGCGCGCCAGCGCCTCGGGCAGTTCGCCGTTCATCGCCATATGATAGGCCTTGTAGGCCGTCGCCACCGTCAGGCTGTCGCGCACCGTTCCCCGCCCGATCTCGTCCAGCAGATCGACGAACGGCACGCGCACCACGGCGATGATCTCGGTCGGATCGGGATCGGTCGGCGCAGGGCTCAGGCCCCAGGCGATCCAGGTCATGCCGATCTCGTCGGTGATGGAGTTCGACATCTCGACCTTCAGCGCCGGCAGCCAGTGTTCGGCCTGCAATCCGGCCTCCTCGGCCAGTTCGCGCCGGATGCCGTCGAACGGATCCTCGTCCAACGGCGCGCCGCCTTCGGGCATTTCCCAGCTGTAGTTGGCGTGGGCGAAGCGCTGCTGGCCCACCAGGGTCACCGTCCCGTCCTCGTGCACGGGCAGGACGCCGGTCCCGACGTTCTTGAACCGCACGACGGCATAGTCGGCCTTCATCCCCGTCGGCGCCGTCGCCGGATGCCGGGTCAGCGCCATCCAGGGGCTGTCGAACACCGTCTCGTTTCCGTCGCTGCGCCAGGCCGGCGGTTTCGCCAGCCCCTCGGCCCATTTCGGTTCTTCGGATTTGCGCATGGGCCACCTATGGCGAAGACGCGGATGAAAGCCTAGCTAGACGGCATGGTCGCCCTCAACGAACCCCTGCCCCCGCCCGTTCCGTCGAAAGATTTCCGCGACCGCCTGGCCCAGCGGCGCTCCGCCCCGGCCCAGGCCCTGGTCGCGCCCGGCCCGTCCGAGGCGGAGCTGGACGAGATCCTGACCCTGGGCGCCCGCACGCCCGACCACGGCAAGCTGTTCCCGTGGCGGTTCGTGGTCCTGGGTCCCCAATCGCGCACCGACATCGCCGCCCGCCTCGCCGTGCTGGTCGAACTCAGGAACGGCCCGGCCAAGGATCAGGCGGTCCTGGCCAAGCTGACCGCCGCGCCCGTCACCATCCTGGTCGTTTCGACGCCGGTCGAAGGATCCAAGCCGATCTGGGAGCAGCACCTGTCAGCGGGCGCAGTCTGCATGAACCTAGAACACGCCGCTTCCGGCTTCGGCTATTCGTCCAGCTGGATCACCGACTGGTACAGCTACGACCCGCAAGGCGTCGCCCTGTTCGGCCTGACCGAGGGCGAGAGCGTCGCCGGCTTCATCCACATCGGCACGCTGAACGAACCCGCCCTGGAACGTCCGCGTCCCGACCTGGCCGCCAAGGTCACACGCCTGCCGTAAGCGGGTGACATAAGGTCGCCCCACGTCGGTTTGACCTCGACCGACCCCGCCTTCCTCCCGCAAGGCCTTCGTATGGATTCCCTGTTGCAAGCCGTGGGCGATTTCATCGCCCGCAACCATATGTGGGCCGGCGTCATGTTGGGCCTGGTCGTGTTCGTCGAGTCGTTGGCCGTCGTCGGCGCCTTCGTGCCCGCCACCGGCCTGCTGGTCGCGGCGGGCGGCCTGATCGCGGCCGGCGTGCTGGATCCCGTCAACGTCATCGTCGGCTGCGTCATCGGCGCGGTGATCGGCGACGCCATCTCCTACTGGGCCGGACGTCGGCTGGGCGTGCGCTTCCTCCAGCGCCCGATGTTCAAGGCGCACCGTCGCCGCATCGCCTGGACGCGCCTGTATTGCCGTCGCTACGGCGTCATGTCGATCTTCGTGGGCCGCTTCTTCGGGCCCTTGCGCGCCTTCGTGCCGCTGACCCTGGGTATGCTCCGGATGCGTCAGCGGGCCTTCCAGTTCGGCAATGTCACATCCGGGATCGTCTGGGTGCTGGCCATGCTGGCGCCGGGCTATCTCGCCGCTCAAGGCCTGGCGAAGATGGAAGTCCTCAGCGAGGCTCATGGCCCCACCCTGCTGATCGGCGGCCTCGCCGTCACCATCCTGGTCGTCGCCGTGGTCTATCGCCTGGTTAAGGCCCGCATGAGCCGCAAGTCGGCCGTCATGCGCGGAGCGCTGCAGGGCCGTTAAAGGCCATCGTCATCCTCCGGCGCGCAGCGACCGGGGGACCCAGCGGCGCGCGAAAGCGCGAACCTGTCGCGGTTTACGACTTTCCACGTTGCGCTGGCGGACCCATCGCCTTCGGCGCCGCTGGGTCCCCCGGTCAGCGCCGCTAAAGCGGCTTGCCGGAGGATGACGAAAGATTTTGCTCCTGCTCCGGTCGGTGCACCAACGAGACCAGTACGACCGAGATGATCATCAGCAAAAACCAGCTGCCCAGCTTGGCCAGGGACACCATCTCCCATCCGTCGGCCTGCCCTGGATAAACCCAGGCCCGGCCCAGTGTGCCCAGGTTTTCGGCGAACCAGATGAACAGGGCCACCAAAAAATACCCCAGCAGCAGCGGCATCGACCGCCGCGTCCGGTCCGCCGTGAAATAGAACCATCCCCGCCCGAACAACACGGCGGTCGCGATGAACAGCGCGATGCGCACGTCCGGAAGCCAGTGATGGGCGAAGAAGTTGACGTAGATCGCCGCCGCCAGCACCCAGGTCGTCCACAGCGGCGGATACCCCCGCACAAGGATATGAAAGATGCGCTGCACCCGCGCGATATAGCTGCCGACTGCCGCATACATGAAGCCCGAGAATAGCGGCACCGCCCCGATCCGCAGCAGACTGTCCTCGGGATAGACCCACGACCCGTGCGCGGTCTTGAACAGCTCCATGATCGTCCCCGCCACATGGAACAGGAAGATCACCCGCGCCTCTTCCCAGCTCTCCAGCCGGAAGATCAGCATCGCCGCCTGGATCACCACCGCCCCGACCGCCAGGAAATCGTAACGGGACACCGGCGCCCCCTCCGGCCAAAGCACAAACGTCCCCAGGATCAGGGCCAGCATCAGCCCTCCGAACAGACACGCCCACCCCTGCTTCAGCCCGAACCACAGGAACTCATAGGCGTAGCGCCGCGCCCACGACCGATCCGCCCACGCCTCCGCCCGCATCATCAGACGGCGGCCCCAGGCTTCGAGGGGGAGGCGGGAGGATGGGGTCATGGAGTGGAAATCAGGTAGAAGGCTGCCACGCTGCGAGATTCGCAACGCGCGCTTGATCGACCTCAGTATTTATTGCTGTCCCTGAAAAGGTGAAGCCAAGCGTCACCAATTGGCCTCCATCGCCCGTAGGTACGACTGTACGGCGCAGGGAAGCAAAAATAGAACGCCTCGTATTTTTTGATCGATCCCAAGATGCGGGATCAGGGTCACTGGGATTAGACGACGATCCGTCGCTGCGCGACAGCAAGCCAAACACTCGAAAATTCTCGCCCAACGCAGGAAGCACAAAAGCTGCGCCACCGCTCATGCCTGAGAAGGTCGGCATACTGCCCTCTACGCAGGGAACGGTAACTCGCATAAAACCGCCTTGATGGACCTCCAGCGCCTTGCCGATCCGAATAAGCATTCTGCGCCTGAGAATGCCTTTGCTGATGTCGCCTTCGTCACGATTTGTTTCGAACTCAGCGTAACCTATCACGCCGATAATATCCCCGACACGAGGATCGCTTTCTGCGACATCAAGACGACTATCAAATAAGTCTATAACACTATCATCGCTTGGAACTATTGCTAGAACAGCCAAGTCGGAAGCCTCATCCCACGCAATGTGAGCGACCAAGCATAGATCGGCCCTGTGGCCATTCGTCACGATCACTCGAAGATCGGAAGAAGCGGCCGAAACGACCTCCGGAGCCAAAAAATCTGAAGGGGTGGTGCTATGCGCTCTAATGCGACGCCGAGAGTTCTGAAACGCTCTCACCCCTTCAGTTATTACATGCGCAGCCGTTACTATGAGCGCGCGAGAACCTTCAGATCGTACAAAAAACCCAGAACCGATCTGGGTCGGTTCACCCTGCTGATTCAGGCAAATAATCGCGACGACTACGTCGCGGGCCTCGTCAGGGAACTCCTCAAACTGGTTCCACTCGAAGCCAAACAGCGGCGGCTCGGCATCGCTCATATCCCCCCTCCATTCAGCGAAACTAAAAGTATATCACCCCCGCCCGCGATAGGTCGGCACGCCCTGGTCCGGCAGCCACAGCCCCTCGGGCGGCGCGCCGGTCTGCCAGAAGACGTCGATCGGGATGCCGCCGCGCGGATACCAGTACCCGCCGATCCTCAGCCATTTGGGCTCAAGCAGGTCGGCCAGCTTGCGGCCGATGGCGACGGTGCAGTCCTCGTGGAAAGCGCCGTGATTGCGGAAACTGGTCAGATACAGTTTCAGGCTCTTGGACTCGACCAGCCAGTCGCCCGGCGCGTAGTCGATGACGATGTGGGCGAAATCAGGCTGGCCCGTCACCGGGCACAGGCTGGTGAACTCCGGCGCCGTGAACCGGGCCAGATACAGCGTGTCCGCATGCGGGTTCGGCACCCGCTCCAGCACCGCCGTCTCTGGACTGGTCGGAGCGGCGGTCTGGGCGCCAAGCTGGCTGAGGTTGTCAGTGTAGTGGGTCATGCCGGGCATTTAGGCGCTTGCCGCTCAGATGAAAATCCTCCCCCATCGGGGGAGGGGGACCGCGGAGCGGTGGAGGGGGCCGGCCGCGTATGCGGTCCGTGACGCAAATGACCTACGCACCTAAGAAAACCGTGGCTCGCGCCCGCGACCTGCGCCGCACGATGACCCTGCCGGAAGTCCTCCTGTGGCAACAGATCAGAGGGTGCCGGCTCGACGGCATTCGCTTTCGTCGCCAGCACCCCATCGGTCCGTACATTCTGGATTTCTTTTGCGAGGACGCCCGACTTGCGGTCGAGGTGGACGGCGAAAGCCATTCCCAGGCGGAGGCGGTGGAGCACGACAACCGGCGGACAGAATGGCTCAACGCACGCGGCATTTCCGTCGTCCGTATTCCGGCGCGGGATGTGCTGAGCGAACTGGCTGCTGTGGTGGACCATATTCAGCGGCAGGTGCGCGATCAGCCCCCTCCACCGCTACGCGGTCCCCCTCCCCCGGCGGGGGAGGATTGAGGCCACCCAACCATCCTAGTTCCGCACGGCTTCTCCCGCCCTTTCAACGTTTTCGCAGCGACCAGCGTCAATCGACCGACCCTACGTCCGAACCATCGTATAATGGCCGGTTTTCACCCGCCGTCGCCGCCTTCCCGCTTTCACCCCGCCTCCGACCCGAGATTAGACGAATTAGACTCATTTTTTCGCGTCACCGTCTGAAATCCCCGCGATTGCCTTCCCCGGCGACAGCCCGCTAAGCGTAGCGAAAGAAAACCAAAGGAGACGCCCGTGGCCATTCCCGCTTCGCTGCAAAAAGGTCTGATCCTGCCGATCATTTCGGCGCCGATGTTTCTGGTGTCCGGACCGGATCTGGTGGTCGAGGCCTGCAATGCGGGCGTGATCGGCACCTTCCCGTCGCTGAACCAGCGCACGACCGAGGGCTATCGCGACTGGATTCACGAGATCAAGGGCCGGCTGAAGCCCGAGGCCGCCGCCTTCGGCGTCAATCACATCGTTCATCCGACCAACCCCCGGCTGATGGCCGACATGATGGTGTCGGTCGAGGAGAAGGTGCCGCTGATCATCACCTCCCTGGGGGCCGTGCGCGACGTGGTCGATGCGGTCCACGGCTATGGCGGTCAGGTCTTCCACGATATCGCCAATATTCGCCATGCGCGAAAGGCGGCCGAGGCGGGCGTCGATGGTCTGATCCTGGTGGCCAACGGCGCGGGCGGCCATGCGGGCATCATCAACCCCTTCGCCCTGGTCAATGAGGTCCGCAGCTTCTTCAAGGGCACCATCATCCTGTCGGGCGCGCTCTCGACGGGTCAGGACGTGGCGGCGGCGATGATGCTGGGCGCCGACTTCGCCTATATGGGCACCCGCTTCATCAACACGACCGAGGCCATGGCCGCCGACGCCTACAAGCAGATGGTCATCGACAGCGGCGCCACCGACATCGTCCACACCCCGGCCGTTTCCGGCATCCCCGCCAACTTCATGACCAAGTCGCTGATCGAAAACGGCATCGACCCCAAGACCTTGCCCGAGCACAAGCTGGACATGGGCAACGAGGCCAAAGCCTGGAAAACCGTCTGGTCCGCCGGCCAGGGCGCGGGCGCCATCCACGACGTCCCGCCGACCGCCGAACTGGTCGCGCGCCTGCGACAAGAGTTCGCTCAGGCCACGGAGGAATTCGCCATCAAGGTCGGAGCACGCTAAAGGCGGCGCCAATCCGCAGCTCGCGCGTTGGAGCCCCCATGATCCGCACGACCATCCTCGCCGCCCTGTCCGTTTCCGCGCTCGCCGTCGCCCTGCCGGCCGCCGCCCAGTCCGGCTCGCCGGCCGCGCGCGACGCCTGGTCGTTCGAACTGGGCGCAGGCACGGACAACCGCTCCAAGGATGCGTCCAAGTCCGGCAACGACGGCTACGCGTTCGGCTCGGCGACCTGGGAAAGCGCGGACGGCCTGTTCTACGCCGGCCCCGGCTTTGAGACGATCCAGGCGGGCGGATCGAACGTCGAGGCCGAGTTCGTGGTCGGCTATCAGCCCGAAGCCTTCGGCTATCGCTTCGATTTCCACGTCGTCTACAAGAACCGCCTCGACGCCGAAGCCGGCTATGATCAGGACGCCTGGGAGATCACCGGCAACGCCAGTCGCTCGATCGGCCCGGCCAGCGCACGACTGCAGGTCCAGTATTCGCCCGACGCCGCCGGCTCGACCGACAGCTTCACCTGGGTCGAGGGCCGCCTGGGCTGGGACTTCACGCCCCAGCTGAACGGCACGGTCGCCGTCGGTCGCCGCGAACAGAACGGCGCGCCCGACTACACCGGCTGGAACGCCGGCGTGACCTACGCCCTCACCAATGCCCTGGACCTGGACTTGCGCTACTACGACACCGACGCCCACACCTTCGGCGAACAATATGAGGACGCCCTGGTCGCCAAGGTCGCCTACGCCTTCTGACCGGGGGTCAGCCCAAGGCCTGATCCAGATCCGCGATCAAGTCCTCGACGTTCTCCACCCCGACCGACAGCCGGATCAGGTTGTCGGTCACGCCGCCCGCCTCGCGGACCTCCTTGGGCACGCTGGCGTGGGTCATGATCGCCGGGTGGTTCACCAAGCTTTCCACCCCGCCTAGCGACTCGGCCAGGGTGAAGACTTGAACCCGCTCAAGGACGCGCTTGGTGCGCTCCAGATCGCCCTCCAGGATCACCGTCACCATCCCGCCGAACCCGCCGCTCATCTGGCGCGCCGCCAAGTCGTGCTGGGGGTGGGCGATCAGGCCGGGATAGATCACCTTGGCGATCCCCGCGCGCGTCTCAAGCCAGCGCGCGATGGTCAGCGCGTTCTCGCAATGCGCCTTCATCCGCAGCGCCAAGGTCTTCAGTCCCCGGTTGGCCAGGAAGGCGTCGAACGGCCCCATGATCCCGCCGACCGAGTTCTGCAGGAACTTGATCCGGGTCGCAAGATCGGGATCGGCCGTCACCAGCACCCCGCCGATGATGTCCGAATGGCCGTTCAGGTATTTGGTCGCCGAGTGCATGACCACGTCCGCCCCCAGGCTCAGCGGCTGCTGGCAGAACGGGGTGGCGAAGGTGTTGTCCACGACCAGCAGCAACCCATGCGCCTTGGCCACCTTCGACAAGGCGGCGATGTCAGCCAGCTTCATCAGGGGATTGGTGGGCGTCTCGACCCACAGCATCTTGGTCTTCGGGGTGATGGCCGCCTCGACCGCCGCGATGTCGCTCAGGTCCACATAGGCGAAGTCCAGCCCCATCGTCCGCCGACGCACCCGCTCGAACAGCCGCCACGAGCCGCCGTACAGGTCGTCGCCCGTGACGATGTGATCGCCCGCATCCAGCAACTCCAGCGCCGTCGAAGTCGCCGCCATGCCCGAGCCGAAGCCGAACCCGTGCGTGCCGCCCTCCAGGTCCGCGATACAGGCCTCGAACGCTTCGCGCGTCGGGTTCTTGCCGCGTGCGTATTCGTATCCCTTGTTCACGCCAGGGCTTTCCTGGGCGTAGGTCGAGGTGGCGTAGATCGGCGTCATCACCGCACCCGTCGTCGGATCAGGATGTTGGCCGGAATGGATGGCGCGGGTCGAGAAGCCCTGGCTGTTCTTCTTGTCGCTCATGGACTTACCGGTTCAGGCTGAGGTGGTTGATCAGGTCGGTGCGGGTGATCAGGCCGACGAACCGCTCGCCGTCCAGCACGATGGCCACCCGGTCGCGGTCGAACACTGGGATCAGGGCGTCGAGCGGCTCAATGACCTGAAGCGTGTCCAGATCGCGCGTCATGGCCGAGGCCACCGGCTTGGCGAACCGTTCCTTTCGCGTGATCTCGTCGGTGTTCATGATGCGGATCAGGTCGCTTTCATCCAGGATCCCGACCAGCCGGCCATCTTCGATGATCGGCAATTGCGAGACGTCGGCGCCCTTCATCCGCTTGAAGGCGGTGTCCAGGGTGTCGCCCGGCCCGGCGACCACGACGTCGCCCTTCTCGTATTTGCGGTTGATCAAGTCCGACAGGTCGCCGTGCAGCTCGCGCTCGCCCAGGCCCTGATCGGCCAGCCAGGCGTCGTTATAGACCTTGGACAGATATTTGGCCCCGGTGTCGCAGACGAAGGTGACGCAGGTCTTCGCTTCCGTCTGCTCGCGGCACCAGCGCAGGGCCGTAGCGATCAGCGTGCCCGAGGACGATCCGGCCAGAATGCCTTCCTTCAGCAGCAGCTCGCGCGCCGTGGCGATCGCCTCGGCGTCGGGGATCGAATAGGCCTTGTCGATCAGGCTCATGTCCGCCGTGTCGGGCACGAAGTTCTGACCGATTCCCTCGACGGTGTAGCTGCCTTCCGGTCCCGGCACGCCGTCGTTGACGATGCCGGCCAGGGTCGAGCCGACCGGATCGGCCAGGATGATCTGGGCCTTCGAGCCGACGCTCTTCAGAAACTGCGCCGTGCCGGTGATCGTGCCGCCCGAGCCGATGCCGGCGACGAATGCGTCGATGTCGCCGCCCGTCTGCTGCCAGATTTCGGGGCCTGTCGTTTTCACATGAGCCTCGGCGTTGGCGGCGTTGGCGAACTGATTGACGTAGAAGCCGCCGGGAATGCCCTGGGCCAGTCTCTCGGCCATGTCGGTGTAGTATTCCGGGTGACCATGCGGCACGTCCGAACGCGTCAGACGAACATCGGCGCCCATCGCCCTGAGATGCTGGATCTTTTCCTTGGACATCTTGTCCGGGATGACCAGAAGCACCTTATATCCCCTGGCCCGACCGACCAGCGTCAGCGCCAGGCCGGTATTGCCCGCCGTCGCCTCCACAATGGTTCCGCCCTCCTTCAGGAAGCCTTCGCGCTCGGCGGCGTCCAGCATCGAGATGGCGATCCGGTCCTTGATCGAACCGCCGGGGTTCTGGGACTCCAGCTTCAGCAGCAGGCGGCACGGGCCGGTGTCGATCTTCGTCACCTCCACCATCGGCGTCTTGCCGATCAGATCCAGCGGCGACGAGACGGTCGCGCTCAGGGCGGGGGCGGTCAGGGACATCGAAAACTCCATTCGGGGCCGGCGGAAGCTGAAGCCCCGCCTTCACGCGGTCAACTCACGCAAGATTTGACCCCTCAAGATTTACTCAAGGGCGCGGTTCCGCGCTACGAAAGACATAATGACCAAATCATCCAAGAGGCCGCCCGCCGGTCTCCCCGACAAAGACACCCTCGTCGCCTATTTGCGCGAGGCCGGATCGGCCGAGAAGACCGACATCGCGCGCCATTTCGGCCTGAAGGGCGGCGACCGCCGGGCCCTGCGCGAAATGATCCGCGAACTGGAAGCCGAAGGGCGACTGGGCAAACGCGGTCGCAAGGGCTTTTCCGAAGCCGGCGCCCTGCCCCCCGTCGGCGTCGCCGATGTGATCGAACGCGACGGCGACGGCGAACTGTATGTGCGCCTGGTCGAGGCCAGTCCCGACGCCCCGCGCGCCCTGCTGATGCCCGACAAGTCCAAGGCCGCCCCTGGCCTGGGCGATCGCGTGCTGGTGAAGTTCCAGCGCGGCGCCGAGGGTTGGGAAGCCCGGCTGATCAAGAAGCTGGACGTGGGGACCAACCGCGTCCTGGGCGTCATCCGCAAGTCGGCGCGCGAAACCCGCGTCGAGCCGGTCGATCGCCGCTCCAAGGACGTGCTGCTGGTGCCCCAGGCCCAGTCCGGCGACCTGCGTGACGGCGACCTGGTTCTGGCCGCCGTTGAGAAAGGCGACCAACGCTATGGTCCCAAGCGCGGCAAGATCCTGGAGCACATCGGCAAGGAGGATGATCCCCGCGCCGCCTCCCTGATCGCCATCCATGCCCACGGCGTCCCGACCGGCTTTTCCGAAGCGGTCGAACGCGAGGCCGAGGATCAGGCCCTGCCGACGCTGAAGGGGCGCGAGGACCTGCGCGAGGTGCCCTTCATCACCATCGACCCCGCCGATGCGCGCGACCACGACGACGCCGTCTATGCGGCGCGCGATGAGGATCCGAAGAATGAGGGCGGCTGGATAGTCTGGGTCGCCATCGCCGACGTCGCCGCCTATGTCCGCCCCGGCAGCCAGTTGGACCGCGAGGCGCGCGACAAGGGCAATTCGACCTATTTCCCCGATCGGGTCGAGCCGATGCTGCCGGAAGTGCTTTCGAACGGCCTGTGCAGCCTGAAGGAGGGTGAGAACCGCGCCTGTCTGGCCGTGCGGATGGTCTTCGACAAGGACGGCCGCAAGACCGGCCACAGGTTCGTGCGCGGTTTGATGCGGTCGCACGCCAAGCTCAGCTACGAACAGGCGCAGGTCGCCATTGACGGACAACCGGACGACACCACGGGCCCGATTATGGAGGCCATCCTCTATCCGCTGTGGAACGCCTATCACGCCATGCTGAAGGGCCGGCTGAAGCGCAGCCCGCTGCAGATCGAATCGGCCGAACGCCGCATCCGCATGGCTCCGGATGGGGGCATCGCCTCCATCGAAAAGCGCGCCTCGCTGGAGGCGCATCGGCTGATCGAAGAGATGATGATCCAGGCCAACGTCTGCGCCGCCGAAACGCTGGAGCAGAAGAGGACGCCGCTGATCTACCGCGTCCACGACGCGCCCAGCCAGGAGAAGATCTTCAACCTGGCCGACTTCCTGTCGACCATCGGCAAGCCCTGGAACAAGGGCGAGCCCGGCACGACCAAGCGGTTCAACAAGCTGCTGGACGAGACGCGCGACACCGAACACGCCGATGTCGTCAACGAGGTGGTCCTGCGCAGCCAGATGCAGGCGATCTACTCTCCGGAGAACATCGGCCACTTCGGCCTGAACCTGGATCGCTACGCCCACTTCACCTCGCCGATCCGGCGCTATTCCGACCTGATCGTCCACCGCGGACTGATCCGGGCGCTGAATCTGGGCAAGAATGGGCTGATGGATCGCGAAATCGCCGAACTGCCCGCCATCGCCGAGGGCGTGACCATGACCGAGCGCCGGTCGATGGCCGCAGAGCGTGATGCGATGGACCGCTACATCGCCGCCTATCTGGAGGAGCACGTCGGTGCGACCTTCGCCGGACGGATCACCGGCGTGACGCGGTTCGGCCTATTCATTCGTCTGGAGGACACGGGCGCGGACGGCTTGGTGCCTGTCTCGACGCTCGGCAGCGAATATTTCACCCATGACGACCGCGCCCACGCCTTGGTCGGCGAACGCACCGGCAAACGGTTCACCCTGGGCCGCATGGTCGAGGTCAAGCTGCGCGAAGCCACGCCCGTCACCGGCGGTCTGGTGTTCGAAATGCTCAGCGAACCCGAACCCCGCGATCCCAGCGCCCCGGCCCCACGCTACGGAATGCGCGGACGCGGCGGCGACAGCCCGCCCATGCGTGGCAAAAACCGTCCCGGCGGCCCCAAGCCCCGCAACGGCTCCAAACCCTCCGGCGGCCTGAAGGGCGTGAGGAAGGGCAAGCGCAAGTGACCCCATTCGACGCTGCTCAGGATCTGGCCGACGCACCGCGTGTCGGCGGGGCGCAGCGGCCGAAGGATGCGGCGACGCTGATCCTGACGCGCGGCGGCGATCGGCCCCAGGTGCTGATGGGGCGGCGCGCGCCGGGGCATGTGTTCATGGCGTCGAAATGGGTGTTTCCAGGCGGGCGGATCGATCGCAGCGACTTCACCGCCGCCGCCATGGGTGAGTTGTCGGGCGAGGTTGCGCGGCGGCTGGAGGGCGAACTGCCCGCTCGCCGTGCGCGGGCCCTGGCCCTGACGGCGGTGCGCGAGACGTTCGAGGAGACGGGGCTGATCCTGGGCCGGCCGGCGCCCCGCGCCTTCGTCGCCGGTCCGTGGCGTGAGTACCGGCAAGCGGGCGCCCTGCCCAATCTGTCGGTCCTGTCCTATATGGCGCGCGCGATTACGCCGCCGGGCCGGACCCGGCGGTTCGACGCCCGGTTCTTCATGGCCCCGGCCGAGGCGCTGCTGAGCCCTGAACCGACCGCAGGATCGGGCGAACTGGACGAGATCGCGTGGCTGCCGTTGGACGAGGCGCGCGCATTGGACCTGCCGGCCATCACACGGTTCGTGCTGGGTGAACTGGCCGAGCGGTTGGAGCACCCGAACCGCCCCCTGCCCTTCGTGCGGATGGTGCGGGGCCAGCATACGGTCGAGCACAGGGACTGACATGGCCGGAACGACGATCAACCTGCGCCTCACCATCGCAGATCCCGTAGCCGGCGTCGCCTACAGCCTGCAGGACAAGGCGAACAGGCCGGTCGAGCCGCGCATCGCCGCCAAAGGCCCGATCAGCTTCGACGCGTCCGTCACCCTGTCCGAGGATAACCGCCTGACAGGCCCGTTCGTGCGGCGCGAAGGCGCGACGCGGCGGTTCGTCTATATCGCGATCGGCACGTCGGCAGGCCAGCACGCCAGCGAATGGAGCCGACGCGCCAAGATCGACGTCCACGATATTCCCGCCGATCTGCTGGCCCAGGCGCGCCAAGGCGAGGTGCTGGAAGTCGTCTTGCCCGGCCGCGCCAAGGACGGCGGCCCCGCCTGCGCGACCGTGCGGCCGATCCAGACCTGGCGCGTCGTTTGATCCTTCAGTCGGCGATCGGCTTGGTCAGGTCGAACTCGACGCGGAAATGCCGGTTGGGACGACGCAGTTCGTAGGCGAACACCCGATCTGGATGAACCTCCATCGCCCAGACGTTGGTGATCGAGACCGCCGCGTCATTGGCTTTAAATAAGGCGATCGATTCGGCATCGACCGGGAATTCTTGCCTCTCGGCCGTGCCGGCGTTGGCCGTGTCTCCGCCATACCAGTGCAGTACGTCGGTCGTCCCATCCGCGTGTCGGTGATCGTGCTTCAGCCGAAAACCCGTGTCGGTCTTGGTCACCACCCAGGTGCGCGAGCGATCCGACCCCACGGCGAAGGGAATACGCACCTCGTCCGACGAACAGTCGCGGACATGCATGACCAGCCGCTCGCTGGCGAACTTGGCGTCGGCGGCGTCGGTGGTGACGACCCGACCTTCGAATCGTTGCCCGCACAGGGCGGTCAACCGCGCCAGGAAATCGTCCTGGGACTGAGCCGGATCGGCCGTTGCGACGCCCACGCATGACACGGACATCAGGGCCGCGGTGGCGAGCAGGGATGCGATTTTCATGCGGTCAGACTATATGTGCGTTGCGCCTCATCAACGTGGCATCGCGCCCGTTGACTTTAGGGCGATCCTGAGTATGTTCCGCGCCTCTTATTTTAAGCGGCTTTCGCCGTCGCAGAGGTAATTCCGATGGCCAAACCGGCTTCCATCAAGATCCGCCTGAACTCCACGGCCGACACCGGCTTCTTCTATGTCACCAAGAAGAACGCCCGCACCATGACCGAGAAAATGGTCGTCAAGAAGTACGACCCCGTCGTGCGCAAGCACGTCGAGTTCAAGGAAGGCAAGATCAAGTAAGTCCTTGATCGGCTGAGAATTGAAAACGCCCGGCTGGTCTCCAGCCGGGCGTTTTTCGTTGTGTCGGAGGGGGTTTACGCCGCCTTGGCGATGACCCGGTTGCGGCCGGCGGCCTTGGCCTCATAGACTCCTTCGTCGGCGCGCTTCAGCAGGCCTTCAGGCGTATCGCCGTCACCGGTCGTGGCGGCCACGCCGATCGAGATGGTGATGGTGATCTGCTCCTTGCCGCCCATGACGCGGAACGGCGCGGAGGCGACGTCTCGGCGAATCCGTTCGGCGACGCGGCCGGCGTCTTCCAGACTGGCGCCCGGCATGACGACAACGAACTCCTCGCCGCCCATGCGGCACGGCAGGTCCACCGCCCGGACATTGGTGGCCAGGCGCACGGCGAACTCCACCAGCACCTCGTCGCCAGCGTCGTGGCCGAAACTGTCGTTGACCGACTTGAAGTGGTCGATGTCCAGAACCAGCACGGCCACTTGCGCCCCGCCCTGGGCCGCACGACCCACGAGCGCCTGCAACTGGCCGGTCATGTAGCGCCGATTATGCAGGCCGGTCAGGGCGTCGGTGACGGCCATTTCCATGCTGCTGTCGAGCTTCTGGCGCAGGAAGTCGGTGTAGCGTTTGCGCCGGATCTGGGTGCGAACCCGCGCCGACAGTTCTTCGGTATCGACGGGGCGCGGCAGGATGTCGGCGGCGCCCAGTTCCAGCGCCTTGATCATGCGCGGCCGTTCGGTCGGCTCCACGATCGCCAGGATCGGCGCGCGGCGCGCATCGCCCGACTTGGCCTGGGCGACGATCCGCAGACCGTCGAATCTGGCGGCGGCGACGTTGACGATAATCAAGTCCAGCGCGCCCTTGGCCGCGACCAGCGCCGCCTCGGGATCGGTTTCGATGGTGATGCGATGTTCGCCGCCCAGTTCCTGGGCGATCTTCTCGGCCTGACGCTGGTCGTCATCGACGATCAGGACCCGCCCGCCCTCGCTGCGCAGCCGCGCGGCATTGTCCGAATCGACGCCCAGGCGACGGCCGCTTTCCTCGCGCTCGCGCAGCTCGTCCATGACGTGCTTCAGCCGCGTCAGCGACTTGACGCGTGCGAACAGGATGACGTCGTCGATGGGCTTGGTCAGGAAGTCGTCGGCGCCGGCCTCAAGTCCTTTGATCCGATCCTCGCGCCCGTCGAGCGCCGTGACCAGCACGACGGGGATATGGCGCGTTTCGGCCTGGGCCTTCAGCCGTCGACACGTCTCGAACCCGTCCATGCCGGGCATCATGACGTCCAGCAGGATCAGGTCCGGCTGATGCTCGGCGGCGATGGCCAGGGCCGACAGGCCGTCGTTGCAGGTCAGCACATCGTAATATTCGATGGTCAGCTTGGCTTCGAGCAGGCGGACGTTCACGTCCACATCGTCGACGACGAGGATACGGGCGCTCATCCGAGGTGCTGCCGGATGGTTTCCAGGAAATGCATGACCGAGATCGGCTTAGAGATATAGGCCTCGCAGCCGCCCTGACGGATCCTCTCCTCATCGCCCTTCATCGCGAAGGCGGTGACGGCGATGACGGGGATGTGGTTCAGTTCCTCGTCGTCCTTCAGCCATTTGGTGACTTCCAGGCCCGAGATTTCGGGCAACTGGATATCCATCAGGATCAGGTCGGGATGATGGGCGCGCGCCAGGGCGAGCGCCTGCAAACCCTCGCGGGTCTGCAGGGTCTCATAGCCCTGGGAATCGAGCAGATCATGAAAAAGCTTCATGTTCAGCTCGTTATCCTCGACGATGAGGACTTTCTTGGACATCATCACCTGACCTGCGCGCCCCTCGAACGCGGGACGCCTCGTTGGTCGCATTCGTAGGCGCCCAGTCTTAAGTTGGGGTGAAGCCAACCTTACGGAGACCTTAAGCGTGGCCATCAAGGCCATCTGTCGCGACTGCCTTTGGACCAGCGGAGATCCCGCCGGGCCTCGCGAGAACCGCTGTCCGGCGTGCGGATCGCGGCGCGTGGTCGCAGACGCCGAACTGGACCAGTTGTCGATCGCCCACATGGACTGCGACGCCTTCTACGCCTCGGTGGAGAAGCGCGACCGGCCCGAACTGCGCGACAAGCCGGTGATCGTCGGCGGCGGAAAGCGCGGCGTGGTCTCCACCGCCTGCTATGTCGCGCGTCAATATGGCGTCGGCTCAGCCATGCCGATGTTCAAGGCGTTGAAGGCCTGTCCCGAGGCCGTGGTGATCCGGCCGGACTTCACCAAATACGTCTTCGAATCGCAGCGCATTCTGGGGGCGTTGGGGTGCCTGACGCCCTTGATCCAGCCGTTGTCGCTGGATGAAGCCTGGGTCGATCTGTCGGGCACAGAGCGGCTGAACGGCGGTCCGCCGGCGTTGCAGCTGATCCGCTTTCAGAAACAGATCGAGGACGAGACCGGCCTGACCGTTTCCATCGGCCTGGCGCCCAACCGCTTTCTGGCGAAGATGGCGTCGGAGATGGACAAGCCGCGCGGCTTCTCCGTGGTCGGGGCCGCCAATGCCCAGGCCCTGTTGGCGCCGCGCCCCGTCACCGCCCTGCCCGGCGTCGGGCCGGTGTTCGGCAAGGCGTTGCGCAGCGACGGCTATTCGACCATTGGCGATCTGGCGCAGGCGGACGTGCGCGAGCTGGTCAAACGCTACGGCGAATCCGGTCTGCGCCTCCACGATCTGGCCCACGCCCGCGACGCGCGCGCCGTGAACCCCGAGCGCGATCGCAAAGGGATGAGCGCCGAAACCACCTTCAACGAAGACCTGACGTCGGCCGAAGCGCTGGAGGCCGAGCTGTGGCCCCTGTGCGAGAAGCTGGCGTCCAAAGCCCGGCGCGACGGCGTCGCCAGCCGGGTGCTGGTGCTCAAGCTGCGCCGCACCGACTTCAAGATCGTGACCCGCCGCGTCACCCTGCCCGACCCGGTGCAGACCGCGCGCGCCCTGTTCGCCGCGGGGCGCGATCTGCTGAAACCTGAGCTGGGCCGCCCCTATCGCCTGATCGGCATCGGCATGGCGGACGTGCAGGACGCCGAGGACGCGCCCGCCGGCCTGTTTCAGACCACCGAGACGCGCGCCTTGAAGACCGAACGCGCCATCGACGTGCTGCGCGAAAAGTTCGGCAAGGACGCGGTGGTGGCGGGTCGCGCGTTGAAGCCGTAGGACAGGGCATGGATCTCGCCAAACGCGCCTATGACCATGGCTTTCGCCTGGACCCGATCGTCCGCAGCCTGCTGGACACGGACTTCTACAAGCTGCTGATGCTGCAGATGATCTGGCGCGAGCATCGCGACGTGCCGGTCGTCTTCCAGATCATCAACCGCACCAAGACTGTGCGTCTGGCCGACGAGATCGACATCGACGCCCTGCGCGAGCAGCTGGATCACGCTCGCACCTTACGTTTCACCAATAAGGAACTGGTCTGGCTGGCGGGCAACAGCTTTTATGGCTTGAAGCAGATCTTCTCGCCCGACTTCATCGCCTGGCTGACCGATTATCGCCTGCCGGACTACGACCTTTCGGTTCAGGACGGGCAGTATGTGCTGACCTTCTCGGGCGTCTGGGCCGAGGTGACGCTGTGGGAAATCCCGGCGCTGGCGATCCTGAACGAGCTGCGCTGCCGGGTCGGGATGCGGCGGCTGGGCCGGTTCGAACTGGACATACTGTATTCGCGCGCCAAGACGCGGCTGTGGTCCAAGGTCGAGCGACTTCGCGCTCTGCCCGACCTCGCCCTGTCCGACTTCGGCACCCGGCGGCGGCACGGCTTCCTGTGGCAAAGCTGGTGCATTCAGGCGTTGAAAGAGGGGTTGGGCAAATCCTTCATCGGCACGTCCAACGTCCTGCACGCCATGGAGAACGATCTGGAAGCCATCGGCACCAACGGCCACGAACTGCCGATGGTTCTGGCGGCCCTGGCGCCGGACGACGCGGCGCTGGCCCAGGTGCCCTATGCGGTGCTGGACGAATGGCGCAGGCACTATGCGGGCAATCTCCTCATCGTGTTGCCCGACGCCTTCGGCACCGAGGCGTTTCTGGACCAGGCGCCCGATTGGGTCGCGGACTGGACCGGGTTCCGGCCCGACTCGGCCCCGCCCATCCCGGCCGGCGACCGCCTGATCGACTGGTGGCGCGCGCATGGGCGAGACCCGAAAGAGAAGCTGCTGATCTTTTCCGACGGGATGGACATCGACGGGATCGAGGCGACCCACGCCCATTTCCACGGTCGCGCCCGTCTCAGCTTCGGCTGGGGCACCAATCTGACCAACGACTTCCGCGACTGCTCGCCCGCCTTCGCGCCCGAGTTGGAGCCGATCTCATTGGTCTGCAAGGTGGTCGAGGTCGACGGCCGCCCCGCCGTCAAACTGTCGGACAATCCGGCGAAAGCGGTCGGCGATCCCGGCGAGATCGAACGCTATCGCCGTGTCTTCGGCGTGCGCGGTCTGACCATCCAACCCGTCATGGTCTGAAACCCAGCCTTAAGCCCGTCGTGCGACAAGGCGGGCATGAGCGCCTTTTTCGACAAGATGCGCCGCCGCGCCGGCCGCTATCTCGATGTCCGTCCTGCCGACGTGCGGCCTGCGCGCGGCGTCCTCAGCCTGTCGTTCGATGACATCCCGGCATCGGCCTGGACCGAGGCCGGACCGATCCTGGCCCAGCACGGGGTCAAGGCGACCTACTATGTCTGTGGAGGCCTGTCGGGCGGTCGTAATCTGGACCTGCCCCAGTTTGAGGTGGAGCACCTGCAAGCCCTCCATGAGGCCGGGCACGAAGTCGGATGCCACACCTATGAGCATGTCTCGACCCTGACCCTGTCGCCGGCCGAACTGGATGCCAGCCTGGCGCGCAACGCCGCCTGGGTCGCCGAACGGCTGGACGGATACGAAATGCAGACCTTCGCCTATCCCTTCGGCGATTGCGCCCTCGGATCGAAAGCTGTGATCGACAAACGCTTCCTGTGCGGGCGCGGCGTCCGCGACGGGATCAACGCCGGGCGTTCGGATCGCAATCTGCTGCAAGCCATCGGCCTGGAGAGCCGTCGGCTGCCCGGCTACGACCTGGAGGCGCTGGTCGAGGAAACGGCTTCATCCAGAGGCTGGCTGATCGCCTACGGCCACGACGTCAGCGACGCGCCGACGCCGTATGGTTGCCGTCCGGAGGACATCGATCGGTTGATCCGACTGGCCAGAGCGGCCGACTTGGACATCCAGCCGATCGCGGCGGCGTGGCGGATGGCGACAGCCTGAGGAATCAGGCGGCCTTGCGCCGGTCTGCCCAGGCGATCAGCTCCTTGCGGGGCCAGATCATCAACCAAGACCGGGCGGTGTATTCGCCGCTGTCGATCAGAGCCTTCCTCGACGCCGACGCCGTGCCAGCCCGCTCGGTGTGGATATCGCCCGGTCCTTGGTGGACCATGAAGGCGCCGCCCTTCAATGGGTTCAGGCGCAGATGGGCTAGGCGGGGGCTGATCTCGGTCAGGGGCGGGTCGTAGAACCAGCTGGAGCCGATCATGCCGGCCAGTTCAGGCCGTGCGCGGCACAGCGCTGCCGCCGTCGCCCAGGCCTCGTTCCAGCCGTCCTCATTGAAGCCGCGCAGCCACCGGCTTTCGGTGTGGACTTCCAGCCACGGCTCGCGCTTTGCGCCGGCCGCCAAATAGCGGAACAGCGGTTTGACGCCCCAGCCGTCGCGGACGTGTTTGACGATCTGGCCCGGCCCGACCGGCGACGACAGATCTATGACCTGACTTTTCGCGCCCGGCACGCTGAGCGCCAGGGTGAAGCGCACGTCCTTGGACCAGTGGTCGAAAACATAGTCGCCCCCGGCCTTGTCCAGAAACGCCGCCAGTTGCTCGATCCAGTAGGGATAGAGGGCCATGACCTCGGCCGGCAGGTTCATCGCCGCCGCCCGGTCGGGCAGTTGCAGCGCCCAGGCGGCGACCAGGCCCCGACGCACATCGTCGGAAGCATCCGCGCCCAACAGCGCATCCACCGCCTTGGCCGGCATTTCGAAATCCCAATGCGGCGCGGCCTCGGCGGCCTTTTGCGCGGCTGGAACCCCGGCGGCGTCCACACGCGCGCGGTCGCCGGCAGACAACCGCGCCAGCACGGCATGGAAGGCGGCGACGTCGGGGGTCAGGTGCATATCCATGATCGCATCATGACACGGCGCGGTTGGCGAACCTTTAAAGCGCGCCGAACGGGTGACGCCGCCCTTGCCCCGCGCTAAACCGCGCCCAGATAAACAGGAGCCCCCATGAGCATCGAAGCCCGCATCGCCGAACTCGGCCTCACCCTGCCGGAACCCGCCAAGCCGGTGGCCAGCTATGTCTCCTACGTCCGCTCGGGCAATCAGGTCACCATCTCGGGCCAGCTGTCGAATGACGCGAACGGCGGCATCAAGGGCACGGTCGGCGTGGACGTGACGCCGGAGCAGGCGCTGGAAGCCGCGCGTCTGTGCGGTCTGAACCTGATCGCCCAGATCAAGGCCGCCTGCAATGGCGACCTGGACCGGGTGGTCCGCATCGTCAAACTGGGCGGTTTCGTTCAGGCCGGCCCCGACTTCACCGCCATTCCCGCCGTCATCAACGGCTGCTCGGACATGATGGTCGAGGTCTTCGGCGACGCAGGCAAGCACGCCCGCTCGGCCGTCGGCGTGTACAAGCTGCCGCTCGGCTTCGCCGTCGAGATCGATGCGATCGTGGAGATCCGCTGATCTTTCAGATCTCGGTTCACGAAGGGATCGCCGACATAGGCCAAGAGGCCTGGGACGCGTGCGCGCTGCCCACCGGCGATCCCTTCGTTTCCTACGACTTCCTGCACGCGTGCGAGGCCTCGGGCAGCGCCGCGCCGCGCCAGGGCTGGGCCCCACGCCACTTGGCCTTGAGGGGTGAAGACAACGCGGTGCTGGGCGTCATGCCCCTTTATCTGAAGGGCAACAGCCAAGGCGAATACGTCTTCGACCACAGCTGGGCCGACGCCTATGAGCGGGCCGGCGGTCGCTATTATCCCAAGCTGCTGGGCGCCGTGCCCTTCACCCCCGCGACCGGCCCGCGCTTCCTGAACCATCCCGAGACCGATGCCGCGACGGTGCGTCAGGCGCTGATCCAGGGGGCGGTGACCCTTGTCGAGCGGCTGGGCGTCTCCTCCCTGCACGTCAACTTCCCGACCGAAGCCGACTGGTCAGCCATGACAGAGGCGGATCTGCTGCCACGCCAGGACATCCAGTTCATCTGGCGCAATAACGGCTATCGGACATTCGACGACTTTCTGGCCGCCCTGTCGGCCAACCGCCGCAAGACCATCAAGCGCGAGCGTCGCGACGCCCAGGCCGATCTGGATATTCGTGTCCTCACCGGCGCCACCATCGCTGAGGCCCATTGGGACGCCTTCTTCGCTTTCTACATGGACACCGGCTCACGCAAGTGGGGCCGGCCGTATCTGACGCGCGACTTCTTCAGTCGCATCGGCGCGACCATGGCCGATCGGATCGCCCTGGTCATGGCGTTTCGGGACGAGACGCCCATCGCCGGTGCTCTGAACTTCATTGGCCGAGACGCGCTTTACGGCCGTCAGTGGGGCACGCTGGAAGACGTGCCGTTCCTGCATTTCGAGCTTTGCTACTATCAGGCTATCGAATTCGCCATTTCGCGTGGCCTATCCCGCGTCGAAGCCGGGGCCCAGGGCGACCACAAGATCGCGCGCGGCTACCTGCCCTCCCCCGTCTATTCCGCCCATTTTATCGCCGACCCCGCCCTGCGCGATCCCGTCGCCCGCTATCTGGACGGCGAACGCCCGGCCGTCGCGGCGGAGATGCGGGCGATGACCGAAGAACTGTCGCCCTACAAGCAGGCATAGAAAAAGGCCCGGCTGCCGCCAGCCGGGCCGTTCGCCATCACCTTTTCGAGGATCAGGCCGTCTCTTCTTCCTCGGCTTTCGCGGGCGCGCTGGCGCTCGTGATGTCGAAGTCGATCTTGCCGTCCTTCAGCTGGACCCTGACGTGTCCGCCGCGCGTCAGGCGGCCGAACAGGATGTCGTCGGCCAGCGGCTTCTTGATCGAGTCCTGGATGACCCGCGCCAGGGGACGCGCGCCATACAGTTCGTCGAAGCCGTTCTTGGCCAGCCAGTCTGCGGCTTCGTCGGTCAGTTCGATGGTGATGTTGCGGTCCGCCAGCTGGGCTTCCAGCTGAAGAATGAACTTGGTCACCACCGAGCGGATCGTGTCGGCCTGCAGCGGCTTGAAGGCCACGATGGCGTCCAGGCGATTGCGGAACTCCGGCGCGAACAGGCGCTGGATGGCCTTGTCATCCTCGCCCTCGACCTTGCCCCGGCCAAAGCCGATGGAGGCGCGGGCGTTGTCGGCGGCGCCGGCGTTTGTGGTCATGATAAGGATGACGTTCCTAAAATCGACCTTCTTGCCGACCGCATCGGTCAACATGCCGTTGTCCATCACCTGCAGCAGGATGTTGTAGACATCCGGGTGCGCCTTCTCGATCTCGTCCAGCAGCACGACAGCGTGCGGATGCTGATCGACGGCGTCGGTCAGAAGCCCGCCCTGGTCATGGCCGACATAGCCGGGAGGCGCGCCGATCAGACGGCTGACCGTGTGGCGCTCCATATATTCCGACATGTCGAAGCGTTGCATCTCGATGCCCAGGGTCGCGGCGAGTTGCTTGGCGACCTCGGTCTTGCCGACGCCGGTGGGGCCGCTGAACAGGAAGCTGCCAATCGGCTTGTTCGGATCGCGAAGACCCGCCCGCGCCAGCTTCATGGCCGCCGACACCTGTTCGATGGCTTGTTCCTGACCGAAGACCGCACGCTTCAGGTCGGTTTCCAGCTCGCGCAGGCTTTCCGTGTCGGACTTGGACACCGACTTGGCCGGGATGCGGGCCATCTTGGCGATAACGGCCTCGACCTCCTTCTGACCGATGACCTTCTTCCTCTTGGATTCGGTCAGCAGCATCTGCGACGCCCCGGCCTCGTCGATCACATCGATCGCCTTGTCCGGCAGTTTGCGGTCGGTCATGTAGCGCGCAGACAGCTCCACCGCCGTGCGCACGGCGCTGTCGGTGTAACGGACCTTGTGATGCTGCTCGTAGTAGGTCTTCAGACCCTTCAGGATCTTCACCGTATCCTCGACCGTCGGCTCGTTGACGTCGATCTTCTGGAAGCGACGCACCAGGGCGCGGTCCTTCTCGAAGTGCTGGCGATATTCCTTGTAGGTCGTCGATCCCATGCAGCGCAGCGTGCCGGACGCAAGGGCCGGTTTCAGCAGGTTCGAGGCATCCATCGCTCCGCCCGAGGTCGCGCCCGCGCCGATCACCGTGTGGATCTCATCGATGAAGAGCACGGCGTTGTCGTGGTTCTCAAGTTCCTTGACCACCTGCTTCAGGCGTTCCTCGAAGTCGCCGCGATAGCGGGTGCCGGCCAGCAGCGCGCCCATATCGAGCGAATAGATGGTGGCGTCCTTCAGGACGTCGGGCACCTCGCCTTTGACGATCTTGCGGGCCAGACCTTCGGCGATGGCGGTCTTGCCGACACCGGGATCGCCCACCAGAAGCGGGTTGTTCTTGGTCCGACGGCACAGGATCTGGATCGAGCGATCGACCTCGGCCTGACGACCGATCAGGGGATCGACCTTGCCCTGGCGCGACTTCTCGTTGAGGTCGACGCAATAGGCTTCCAGCGCCTCGCCGCCCTGTTTGACGGCGGATGCATCCTCGGCCTCTTCGGGCGAAGCGCCCTTGGCCGGACGGGCCTCGTTGGCGCCCGCCTTCTTGGCGATGCCGTGGGCGATGAAGTTGACCGCGTCATAGCGCGTCATGTCCTGCTCTTGCAGGAAGTAGGCGGCATGGCTCTCGCGCTCGGAGAAGATGGCGACCAGCACATTGGCGCCGGACACTTCCTCTCGGCCGGACGACTGGACGTGGATCACCGCGCGCTGGATCACGCGCTGGAAACCGGCGGTCGGCTTGGCGTCCTCGCCGTCGCTGGTCGCCAGGGCGGCCAGATCGTTGTCGACATAGAGGGTCAGCGCCGCTTTCAACGCCGACAGATCGACGTTGCAGGCCTGCATGACGCCGGTCGCGTCGGGATCGTCGATCAGCGCGAGCAGCAGGTGCTCAAGCGTCGCATACTCGTGCCTGCGCGCATTGGCGTATCCCACCGCGCGGTGCAGGGTTTCTTCGAGAGGACGGGAAAATGAAGGCATAGGGAGGCTCCTCTCAGTCCTTTTCCATCGTGCATTGCAGAGGGTGCTGGTGGCGGCGCGCCGTCTCGATGACCTGCGCGACCTTGGTCTCGGCGACTTCGTAGGTGAAGACGCCGCAGACGCCGACGCCATGCTGATGCACATGCAGCATGATGCGGGTGGCCTCTTCCCGGCTCTTCTGGAAGAACCGCTCCAGCACATAGACGACGAATTCCATCGGCGAATAATCGTCGTTCAGAATCAGCACTCGGTAGAGCGAGGGCTTTTGCAGCTTCGGCTTTGTTTCGGTGACGACGGCGGTTCCTTGACCGCCGCCGGTCTCACCGGGCCTTTGTATGGGCATTCGTGTTCCGTAATCGGGGAGTCGTCTTGGCTCTCAGATAGGGAATGATGGCCTGAATTGAAGCGGCGTCCAGTCACGGCTTTCGTGAAGGGCGTCTGACAAAGATTTCACGTGATCCAAGGCAGTCAACGGCTCAGGTTGAGAGCCTCAGTTGAACCGCTCCCGATCGCCATGCCCGCCGCCCTCGTCGCCGCCCTTTCGCTCGCCGCCTTCGCCCAGCCCACGCCGCTGGAAACCGCCGTCTTGGCGGCCGACGCAAAACTGTTCGCTGTCTTCTTCGAAGGCTGCGATCCGGCCGGACTTCGGGCCATGCTGACCGATGATTTCGAGTTCTTCGACGACCGCGGCGGACGGGTGGCCACTGACGCCGACAGCTTCGTGTCGCAATACGCCGCGCGTTGTCAGGGCCGCAGCGCGCCCGACGCCTGGCGGACCCGGCGCGAGGCTCTGCCGGACGGTCTGGCCGTCTATCCCATCAACAACTACGGCGCCGTCGAAACGGGCGAGCACGTCTTTTACGAGCGACAGGGCGATGGCCCCGAACGGCGCGTCGGTCGCGCCCGCTTCACGCAGATGTGGAAACAGGAGGGGACCGACTGGAAGCTGGCGCGGGTCTTCAGCTACGACCATTCCGCCCTGCCCTGACAGCAAAAAGGCCCCGGAGCGAACTCCGGGGCCTTCTCGATTCTTCGGGCGGTTCGCGGGTTTAGCGAGCGGCCTGGAAGGTTTCGACCGAGGCGGTGACGCGCTCGTTGATCGGCTTGATGCTATCCTTGACCGTGGCGGTGACGATCTCGTTCGTCTTGGTCAGCTCGGCGACATAGCGTTCCATCGACTTCTTGGCCCAGGCGGTCTGAAGCTCGAAGAACTCCTGCACCGAACGGGCGGTCGACAGTTCCTTGGACGCGGCGACGCCGTCTTCCCACGAGGACTTGGCGAAGCCAAGCGCCTGTTGCGACAGGGCCTCGGCGCCCTTCTGGGCGACGGTGACCGACTCGACCATGGCTTCCAAGGTCTTCTTGCTGTGCGCGTTCAGCTCGGCCATCGAGGCCGTCGACTTGTCGATGCCTTCACGGAAGGCCTGCGTGCCGGCAGCCTGCATGGTTTCGGCTTGCGCCTTGACCTTGGCGGCGGCCGAAGTTGCGGCGGCGGTGGCTTGGTCGGCGGTTTTCTTCACGGTTTCAGCGGCGTCGGCCATGATCGTCTCTCCGGTAGACGGCCCTTGGGGACGGGCCTGAGGGCGGAAATAATGACGCGAGAGGATCTCGCAGACCCACAATATGCTGCAAGTGCGAAGGCTTTTCAAGCGTTTTGTGCAATGCACAATATGATCGGCGATAACCTTGATCGGCCGGTCAAATTTGCGTTGACGCGCGGTTAACCACCACGAAACCCGTGCTTCCTATGCTAGCTGTTTGTTCGTGACGGCCGGGGGGCCTGTCGCACCCTGCTCACCGAGGGGTTGTCCCGCCCATGATCGCTTTTCTCCGCCGTGGCCTGTTCGCCGTCCTCGCGCTTTCGCTGGTTCTGGGCGCGAACGTCAGGCCGATCGAGGCCCAGACCGCCTACTCGGCCCAGGAGAACAGCCGCTACGCCGCCATCGTGATCGACGCCGCCACGGGCGAGGTTCTGTTCGCGCGGAACGCCGACAGCCGCCGCTATCCAGCGTCGCTGACCAAGATGATGACGCTGTATCTGACGTTCGAGGCGCTGTCTCAAGGCAAGGCCAATGTGAACGACGTGCTGACGATCTCGCCGCGCGCCGCGTCCCAGCCGCCGTCAAAACTGGGCCTGGCCGCCGGTCAGACCATCACCCTGGACAACGCCATGCGCGCCACCGCCGTGCGATCCGCAAACGACATGGCCCTGGCTATCGGCGAGCACATCGGCGGATCGGAAGCCCGCTTCACCAACATGATGACGCAAAAGGCCGCGCAGTTGGGCATGACCCAGACCCGCTACTACACCGCAAACGGCCTGCCGGACGCACGTCAGGTGACCTCCGCGCGCGACCAGGCCATTCTGGCGCGCGCGATCATGCGTGATTTTCCGCAGTACTACAGCTACTTCGGCCTTCACGACTGGGCCTACAACGGTCGCAACTATCGCAACACCAACGGCCTTCTGCCGACCGGGCGCGGCTATGACGGGATGAAGACCGGCTACACCAACGCCTCGGGCTACAACCTCGCCGCCTCGGCCGTGCGCGACGGGCGACGCCTGATCACCATCGTCCTGGGCGGCCGTTCGACCGCCAGCCGCAACGCCCACGTCGCCGAACTGATGGACACCGGGTTCGAGGTCGAGCGCCGCCGCGCCCAGGGCGAGCGGATCCAGGTAGCGCAGACCTTCTTCGAGCAACGTGGTTTCGGCGTGGGATCGGCGATCGCCGACGCCCCGATCGCCTATGCTTCGGTCAATGACGACGAGGACGGCGTCGGCGCCGAGTCCACCGCTGTCGCCTATACGGCTGCACCGGCACCCGCCGCCCTGCCGACGCGTGTCGCCCCTGCGCCGTCGGAGCGCGCAGCCAGCCAGCGGGCCGCTGCAACGCTGCCGCCTATTGGGTCGGCGCCGGCCGCCTCCGCCACTCCCCGTGCGCCCCGCAATGTCACTGCTTCGCTGAACGGCGCGCCGGCCAATGCCGCTGTCGCGCCGTCCACCACGCCCCGTCGCTCGACATCGTCCGCGACGCGTGAACCCGCCCGCGCCACGCCCCGCACGCCGGCCGGTCGCTGGGCGGTGCAGGTCGGGGCTTTTCGCGAAGAGAAGGTGGCGAGCGACTGGCTGATTGAGGTCAACCGCCGCTTCCGCGATCAGTTCGCCACCGCTGAACGCAACGTTCAAACCGCCGGCGACTGGTATCGCTCCCGCTTCGTCGGCCTGACCGAAACCGGCGCAAAATCCGCCTGTGAGACGCTGGCTGCGCGTCGCGTGACCTGCATGGTCATCGGCCCCGACTGAGGCCAAATTGGCGAGAACAAATGTTCTTGCTTTGTTCTATCTAATGTCGCATCGTCCTTCCCATGGAAACCGCCAAGGGAAGAGGCGCGCGTTCGAATGCCAGCGGCCGATACGAGCCTGAGCAGCATCAGTCGTTCGATGACGGCTGGACGCAGGATGACGCCGAGGCTGCGCCGCTGCGCACCACCCTCACCCCTGAACACGCCCGCACCATCATCGCCCGGAACGACAGTCCGGACATCGGCTTCGACCGCTCCATCAACCCGTACAAAGGTTGCGAACATGGCTGCATCTACTGTTACGCCCGTCCGTCCCATGCCTGGATGGGCCTATCCCCGGGCCTGGATTTCGAGAGCCGGATCTTCTTCAAGCCCCAGGCCGCAAGTCTGCTGGAACAGGCGTTCCTCGCACCCCGATACCGATGCAAGCGCATCCACATAGGCGGCAACACCGACCCCTATCAGCCGGTCGAACGTGATCTGAAGTCGACGCGCTCCATTCTGGAGGTCATGCAGCGGTTCAATCACCCATTTAGCATCATCACCAAGTCGGTGTTGATCGCGCGCGACGCCGA
This sequence comes from Brevundimonas sp. UYEF29, assembly GCF_040546195.1. Classification (NCBI taxonomy): domain Bacteria; kingdom Pseudomonadati; phylum Pseudomonadota; class Alphaproteobacteria; order Caulobacterales; family Caulobacteraceae; genus Brevundimonas; species Brevundimonas sp. UYEF29. The sequence goes on from NZ_JBEPNH010000004.1 coordinate 81,333, forward strand.
CATTTTGGGCCCAATGGGCAAGGCGGGGCTGGCTTCGGCCTTCGTCTCCATCACCACACTGGATCGTGGGCTGGCGCGGGCGATGGAGCCGCGCGCCTCTACCCCCGCCAAACGGCTGGAGGCGATCAGCCGCCTGGCGGACGCCGGTTGTCCGGTAGGGGTCGGTTTCGCCCCCGTCATCCCCGGTCTGAACGATCACGAACTGGAAGCCATACTGGAAGCCGCCGCCAAGGCCGGGGCCACGCGGGCTATGTATGTCACCCTCCGTCTGCCGCTTGAGATCAAGGACCTGTTTCGGGAATGGCTGGCCGACGCCCGCCCGGATCGCGCCGCGCGGGTCATGTCCCTGATCCGGCAGACGCGCGGCGGCAAGGATTATGACGCCGACTGGTCCCAGCGGATGAAGGGGAGCGGCCCCGTCGCCGAACTGATCGGAACGCGGTTTAAGGCCGCCGTCAAACGCTACGGCCTCGACACGCCGCATCGCCTGCTGGACGAAACACAGTTCCGCGTGCCCGCAGACGCCCGGCCTCAGATGGACCTGTTCGATCCGCCGCTCGACAAGATTGCCTGATCAACCGCCTTCGGTTTAGCGTCGCAAATCTTGGGGGGTGTCATGATCAAACGTTTGTCGGCGACCGCTGCCGCCATTGGCCTGTCCACCATCCTGGCCGGCTGCCTAACCGTCAATGTGCCTGAAGGGCAGTTCTTCTATCCCGACACGCGGGTTCAGGCGGAGAAGCTGATCTTGGCTCCCAACCCTGCCATTCCTGGGGCTGAAATCCTGTCATTGCCTTTTGCGGGAGGCGCTGTCGCTGCAACCCGCGTGCGGACGGGACGCGCCGACGCGCCGCTGATCTTGTATTGCGGGGGCAATCTGTTTCGGCGTGGTGTTTCGGGCGCGCAGGTTGCGAACGAACTCGCGCCGTTCGGCGATGTGCTGATGTTCGACTATCCGGGGTCCGGCGACACGCCGGGGCAGGCCAGCTTCGCGACCTACAGGGATGCAGGCGAGGTCATCGCGGCGACCGCCCGCGCCCAGGCCGACGCCGAGGGCCGCCGGCTGATCGCCTGGGGGCATTCCCTGGGCGGTCCGATCTGCGCCGAGGCCGCGCGTGTCATCCGCGCCGACGCCCTGGTGCTAGAGGCGACCACGCCGACCGCCCGCGCCGCCGTTGATTCAATGGTGGGACTGTGGCGGCCGATCGTCCGCGTCCAGTTGGCCGAGGCCTTGACCACTGTGGATGTGCCCGCGACGCTGGACGGCTATTCAGGCAAGGTCGTCGTGCTGGAAGCCTCTCGCGACACGACCCTGCCGCCCGTACTCAGCCGCAAACTTGCTCATGATCTTCGGGCGAGAGGCGTGAACGTCGAGCGTCTTGTGTTCGCGAGAGCAGACCACGGCGACATCCCTTCGCAGCTGGATTTCGTCACTCGCGTCGGCGCAGCTCTGAATTAGTCGTCCGCCGCCGAAGGATCGATGGCGCGCGTGACCAGATCGCGCCAGGTCGGATCGGTGTCATCGACCAGATCGACGTCCTCCATCAGGGCCACCGCGCCCTCGCCGTCCGGCAGGATCAGACCCAGGATTTCCATCTCCTCGCCATCGGCGCCGAGATGGCTTTCGGCCTGGACGGCCACCGCCGCCTGTTCACCCTCCTCTTCCCACCAGATGACCGGTTGGGGCAGGTCCATGGCGATGGGACGCGGATCGTCGGTCTCGCCCAAGGCGAATACTGCCCGTCGCGCCTGAACGTCGTCCAGCGTCGCCACGGCGCCCGTGAACGGTTTCAGCCGCGTCCAGTCGTCGGCGTCGAAACCGCCGCCGTCCTCTTCGCTCGTGTCGTTTAAGGTCATCGTTTGAAAACCCCCACCAGTTCGACGTGCGAAGACCACAGGAACTGATCCACCGGCGTCACCGTCTCCAGCCGGAAACCGGCGTCGATCAGCACCCGCGCATCACGCGCAAAGGTCTGAGGGTTGCACGATACGCCCACGACGACGCCGGCCTTGGTGTCCGCGATCTGAGCCGTCTGGTCGATCGCGCCGGCCCGCGGCGGATCGAACACGATGGCGTCGCATCCCTTCAGGTCATAAGGATTCATCGGCCGACGAAACAGATCGCGCGCCTCGGCCGTTATGGCCTTCATCCCTTTGGCCGAACCGACGGCGGCCTTCAGCGCATCGATGCCGGGCTTGGACGCGTCCGCTGCGATCACCGGCGCGACCGTGGCCAAGGGGAAGGTGAAGGTCCCGGCGCCGCAGAACAAATCGGCGATCTTCTTGGCGCCCTTCACCGCCGTCAGCGCGCGAGACACCATCGCCGCCTCGGCCTGAGGTACCGCCTGCAGAAATCCACCCGCCGGCAGGGCCACGGTGGCAGGGCCGAACCCCACCTTGGGTTGGCGCGCCATCACCAGGGTGTCGCCCGCCAGGCTCAGGCGCGCCAGATCGGCCCGGTGCGCCGCCTCGATGGCCTTCATCTGCGCGTCGGCCGACAGGCCTCCGCCCGAGCGCCGTTCGACCCCGGTCACATCCACATCCAGCCCCGACAGCGTCCAGGTGACGTGCAGGGTCGGCGCGGACTTCGGATGTTCGAAAAAGGCGGCCGCGACCTGGGTCAGCGCCGGAATGGCCGCCACGATCCGGGGATCGGCGACCGGACAGGCCTTCACCTCGACCAGCCGCCAGGAGCGGCGCGCCTTGAAGCCCAGCACGACCCGTCCATCCTGGGTGCGACGGGCATGAAGCGCAAGGCGGCGACGACTGGCCGGCGGAGTCGCCACCGTCGCCTCGATCTCGGTCTCGATCCGCTCGCGCGCCAGGGCCAGTCGCACCTGTTCTCGCTTCCAGTTCAGATACGGCCCCTCGGACCAATGCTGAAGCGAGCAGCCGCCACAATCGCCATACTGGGGCGAGACCGGTACGATCCGGTCGGGGCTGGGCGTGATGATTTCGACCTCTTCCAGCCGCCCGTCCACGACCACGCCGCGCACCGTTTCGCCGGGCAAGGTCAGGCCGGCGAACACCGCGCCGGACGGCGTCTGGGCGACGCCGTCGCCCTGGCCGCCGACGCGGTCGATGGTGAAGATGTCCATCGGCCGGCTTCTAGCCGGGCGTCCCCGTTCGCTCAAGCCACCGGGCAGTAGGGGCGACCGGATGGACATGAACGAAGATGAACGAACCGATCAATCGCCGTTCAGCTTCGCCGTCGTAAATCCTAGTGCAACGAGACACGAGGCTTTGCCGTTAACGTTTGACGGAAATCGTTCGGTCCTCAGAGGGTTGGAAATGGGTCTCACAAAAACATCGATCGCCGCCGTCGCCGCCCTGGCGTTCGGCGTCACGGCCGCCCCGCTCACGGCGTCGGCCCAGAACTATTACGGCAGCGGCTACAGCCAGAACTACGGCACCGGCGCCTACAGCCGCTCGTATGATTACAACAGCGGCCGCTACTACGATCCTTGCGCGCGTGAGCGCCAAGGTCGCACCGGCGCCGGCGCAGTGATCGGCGGCGGCGCGGGCGCCGTCATCGGCTCGCAACTGGCCGCACGCGGCCGTCGCACCGAAGGCAGCATCCTGGGCGGCGTGCTCGGCGCTGTCGTCGGGTCTCAGGTGGGTCGGTCCAGCTCGGACGCCTGCCGCAGCTATCAGAACAGCTATGGCTCGAACGGCTATTACGCTCAGGGCTACAGCCAACCGAGCTACGGCTACTACGATGATCGTTACACCGGCGACCAGGGCTATCGCTACGACGACTACGATCGTCGCAACGACTATGCCTACAGCCGCGGCGGCTACTACGACGATCGTTCGCGCCCGGTCGACTCCTATCAGAATTCAGACGGATGCCGTCTGGCCGAAAGCCAGATCCGTCTGCCCGATGGTCGTACGGATACCCGCTATGTCCGCACCTGCCCCGACCAGTACGGCCGCTATCGCGTCGTCGATTGATTTTCAGCCCCCCTGTCGATCGACGACGTGACGGAGCCGCCGGAGGAGCAATCCTCCGGCGGTTTCTCTTTGTTTGTGGGGGCTATCGGCCTTTGGCCTACTTGAGCCCGTTTGGGGCTATCGGCCGTTGAGCTGTTTGAGCCCGTTTTGGGGTTACGGCCTTAGCCCGGCTTCTTCGCCCACAGCAGGAACTCGACATTGCCGTCGCCGCCGGTGATCGGGCTTTCGGTCGTCGCCTGAACCGCCCAACCCAGCGCTTCCAGCCAGTCGCGCACGCGCTCCACGGCGGCCGCATGCGCCGTCACATCCTTGATCACGCCCTTCTTGCCGCCGCCCGGACCATCGGCCTCGAACTGCGGCTTGACCAGGGTGACCAGATCCGCGCCAGGCGTCGCCAGGTCGAGCGCGACCGGGAGAACCTTGATCAGGCTGATGAAACTGGCGTCGCAGACGACCAGCGACGGCGGCTGCGGGATCAGATCAGGCGTCAGGTCGCGCGCATCGGTGCGCTCCAGATTGACCACGCGGGGATCAGACGACACCCGTGCGTGCATCTGGCCGAAGCCGACATCGACGGCGAACACCTTGGCTGCGCCGCGGTTCAGCAAAACCTCGGTAAAGCCGCCGGTCGATGCGCCGACGTCCAGCGCCACCCTGCCCTCCACGAGGACGGGCCACAGGTTCAGGGCGTGGTCCAGCTTCAGCGCGCCGCGCCCGACCCAAGGGAGGGCGGGTTGGGCCTCCAGCGCGATGTCGTCCGCAAGCTGTTCGGACGCCTTCCGAACGATCACGCCGTCGGCCAGAACCAGCCCCGCCTCGATCGCGGCGCGCGCTTGCGAGCGGCTGTCGAACAGGCCGCGTGCGACCAGAAGCTGATCAATCCGCGTCTTCACAGCCTTGCTTTCATCAGGGCGTCAAAGCGACGCCAGACGCGCCAGCGCCGCCTGTAGCTTGACCTTGCCTGCCTCGGCCTCGGCCAGCTTGGCGCGCTGTTCGTCGACGACTTCCGGCGCGGCGCGAGACACGAAATTGGGGTTGCCCAGCTTCTTGTTCACATGGCCGATGTCGCTGTCGAAGGCGGCGATTTCCTTCTCCAGACGGGCCCGTTCGGCGGTCAGATCGATGATGCCCGTCAAGGACAAGGCGATGGTCGAACCGCCGGACACGAAGGTCACGGCCCCTGTCGGCGCCGCGTCCGCCGAGCCGACCTCGGATACACGGCCTAGTGTCAAGATCAGATCGCGATGGCGTGTGATCCGCTCGGCCGTCACGGCGTCGGGCGCAACGAAGGCCAGCGGCGGCTTGGCCGACGGCGGCACGTTCATCTCGGCGCGCAGGCCGCGGATCTCGCCGACCAGATCGACCAACCAACCGATCTCGGCCTCGGCTGAGGCGTCGATGAAGGCGTCCGGCAGCACGGGCCATTCGGCGCCGATCAGCAGACCGTCGCGCGCCGGCCCTTCTTTGCCGAGTTCGGCCCACAGTTCCTCGGTGATGAAGGGCATGACCGGATGCAGAAGCTTGAGCGTCTGGTCCAGCGTCCAGGCGGTCATCGCCCGCGTCTCAGCCTTGGCGGCTTCATCGGCGCCTTGGAAGACAGGCTTGGCCAGTTCCAGATACCAGTCGCAAAAGACGTTCCAGACGAAGCGATACAGGGCGCCGGCCGCATCGTCGAACCGTCCGCCTTCGATGGCTTGCGACACCGCGCGTTCGGCCTTGGTCAGCTCGCCTCGGATCCAGCGATTGATCGTTTGGTCGACGGTGGCGGGGTCGAAGCCCTCGACGCGGCGCGCCTCGTTCATCTGGCTGAAGCGCGCGGCGTTCCACAGCTTGGTGCCGAAGTTGCGATAGCCCTCGATCCGCTGTTTCGACAGTTTGATGTCGCGCGTGCCCGACAGGATGGCCATGGTGAAGCGCAAGGGATCAGCGCCCAGCTCGTCGATGATGCCCAGCGGATCGATGACGTTCCCCTTGGACTTGCTCATCTTCTGGCCCTTCTCGTCTCGGACGAGGCCATTGATGATGACGCGCTTGAACGGGACTTCGCCCATGAAGTGCTGGCCCATCATCATCATCCGGGCGACCCAGAAGAAGATGATGTCCGCCGCCGTGACCAGGTCGCTGGTCGGATAGAAGCGCTCCAGATCCTCGGTCTTTCCAGGCCAGCCCATGGTCGAGAACGGCCACAGGGCCGAGGAAAACCAGGTGTCGAGAACGTCCTCGTCCTGCTTCAAACGCACGGCCGTATATGGATAGTCGGAGCTATCTATAGGTTCGCCGGCTTCCCATCCAACGGCGTCGCTTTCGGTCGCTTTACAGCCGTAGAATGCTTCGGCCTCCGCTAGCGCGTCAGCCGCGTTTTCGGCGACAAATATCTTGAATGGCCCGCTTTCCCATTTGCCATCTTCGCCTGCGGGTGGCCCAAACCAAGCGGGAATACGATGCCCCCACCAAAGTTGACGCGAGATGCACCACGGCTCGATATTGCGCAGCCATTCGAAGTAGATCTTCTCGTACGACTTGGGCTCGAACACCGCATCGCCCTGCTCCACCGCCTTCAGCGCGGGTTGGGCCAAGACCTTAGCGTCGACGTACCACTGGTCCGTCAGCCACGGCTCGATGACCACGCCGGACCGGTCGCCGTGCGGCACGACGTGTTTGGTCTTCTCAATCTCGCGCAGCCAGCCTTCTTCTTCCGCACGAATGACGATGGCCTTGCGCGCCTTCTCACGTTCCATTCCCACGAGTTCGGCAGGAACTTCCGGGGAGTCTTCATCAGTGATCCGCGCTTCGGCGTCCATAATGTTTAGCGCTTCGAGTCCCGCGCGCTTGCCCACGCCGAAGTCGTTGAAATCATGCGCCGGCGTGATCTTCACCGCGCCCGAGCCCTTGGTCGGATCGGCATAGTCGTCGGCGACGATGGGGATGCGACGGCCGGTGATCGGCAGGGTCACGAACCTGCCGACCAGGCCGGCATAGCGTTCGTCATCCGGATGCACCGCCACGCCGGTGTCGCCCAGCATGGTCTCGGGTCGAGTCGTGGCGACGACGATGAAGTCGCGCGTCTCCCATTCCGTGGCCTTGCCGTCGTCATCGAAGGCAATGGGGTGTTCGTAGGTCACGCCGTCCGCCAGCGGATAGGCGAAATGCCAATAGGCTCCGTCGACCTCGCGCTGCTCGACCTCCAGGTCCGAGATGGCGGTCTGGAAATGCGGATCCCAGTTCACCAGCCGCTTGTCGCGATAGATCAGGCCTTCCTTGTGCAGTTGCACGAAGACCTTGCGGACGGCGGCGTTCATCTCCGGGTCAAGCGTGAACCGCTCACGTGACCAGTCGCAGGAGGCGCCCAGGCGGCGCAGCTGGCGCACGATGGTCCCGCCGCTCTCGGCCTTCCACTCCCAGACCTTATCGATGAAGGCGTCACGGCCCATGTCGCGACGACCGATATTGCCCTCGGTCGCCATCTTGCGCTCGACCACCATCTGGGTGGCGATGCCGGCGTGGTCCGTGCCCGGCAGCCACAGCACCGCCTTGCCCTTCATCCGGTGATAGCGGGCCAGGATGTCCTGCAAGGTGTTGTTCAGCGCATGGCCGATATGCAGGCTGCCCGTCACGTTCGGCGGCGGAATGACAATCGAATAGGCGTCAGCGGCGCCGTCTGTCGCCTTGGCCGGACGCGGGGCGAACAGGCCGCTCTCTTCCCACTGGGCGTACAGGCGGGGCTCGGCGGCCTGGGGTTCGAAAGTCTTCTCAAGCATGGGAATAGGGTCTTTTGCAAAATGCGAAAGGGCGGCCCCCTTCAGGAGCCGCCCCTCGGATTAGTCTGGGCTGAAGCGAAGGGCTAGGCGCTGCGCGCGATGCGTTCGACTTCCTTTTGTACCGCCGCCTGGACGATGCCGGGCAGGTTGTTGTCCAGCCAGTCCTTCAGCAGCGGACGCAGCATCTCGGCGACCATGGCCTCGACGGTGTTGCCGCTGACGAAGGGCAGGTCGCCCGAGGCCGACGGAGCCGGCTCAGGCTTCTTGAAGCTGGCGGCCAGGCCTGCAAAGGCCGAGGCCGCGCTGGCGGCGGCGCTGTCGCCGACCAGGGTGTCATAGGCCCGGGCCGGCTCGGGAGCCGATTCGTAAGCGGGTTCAGGCTCGGGCTGATAGGGCGCGGGCGAATGTTCGACCACGTCCAGATCGCCGATGGTCTCGGCCGGCGCCTCATAGCGATCGGTCAGTTCCAGCACGTCGTCTTCGACGGCGGCGGGTTCCGGCGTCGGCTCGACTGGGGCGGCGAAGATAGTTTCGGCGGCCAGCGGCTCGGGAACCGGCTCAGGCGTGGCTTCCGGCATGGCGGCGGCCGGCGTTTCGGCCGGGGCCTCGTCTTCAGAGATGATCCGGCGAATCGACGCCAGAATCTCTTCCATGGTCGGTTCCTGGGCGGACTGATCGGTCATGGCGCAACCTTGGGCGAGGCCTGGGTAGAAGGGGTGGGCGCCGAGCGATGGATCGCTCGAAACCTGTGCCTTGTCGTCGCATCTTCGCCCGTCGGAATCAACGGGCGGTTTCCGTCCGTATTCGACGCGGTCAGTTCTGCGGCGCCGTGCGGACGACCTCGCCCTTGAGCTGAGCGTCGATCGGCGCGTCGGCGGTGTCCGGCGTGGTCACGATCGGCGGCGAGGCCACGCGGTCTAGCGTCTCGATCACGCCGTCCCACGGCAGGCCGCCGCGTCCCTTGACCTGGTCGTAGTTCGTCGCGGGATCATAGGCCTCGATCGTCGGGTTCAGCGCCGGGCCTTCCAGCTGCCCCATGGCGGCCAGCAGCGAGGCGCGGGCGACGTACTCCGCGGCGCGGGCGCTGGCGACCGCCGTTTGGGCGTTGCGCAGAGCCAGCTCCTGGTTCAGCACGTCCAGCGTGGTGCGCAGGCCGACTTGGGCTTCCTGGCGCACGCCTTCGGCCGCGACCGATGCGGCGCGAACGGCTTCCGTGCCGGCCGCGACCGTAGCGCGGGTCGACAGCACCTGGGCGTAGGCCGAGCTGACGTTCTGAAGCACCGTGCGGCGCTCGCCCTCGATGCCGATCTGGGCCGCGTTGGCGCGCTCCAGAGCCTGGGCGACGCGCGAGCGGTTCAGACCGCCGGTGAACAGCGGCACGGACAGGGTGGCGCCGGCCGTGAAGCTGCGACGGTCAGCCAGCTGCCCTAAGTCGCCGAGATCATTGGACGATCCGCCATAAGAGGCGGTGGCGCGCACCGACGGCAGATATTCCGAACGGGCGGCGGCGACGGCCGCCTCGGCGCTCTGCAACTGATAGGTCGCGGCCAGGACAGCGGGATTGCGCTGCAACGCCGTCTCGATGGCGACGTCGAAGTCGCTGGGAACCTCCGGCAAAATCGGCGCGGCTTCCAGATCGGTCGGCGATTGGCCGACGACGGCGGCATAGGCGGCGCGCGACGTGGACAACTGGGCCTGGGCGTTCGCCAAATCGGCTTCGGATTGCGCCTGCGAAGCTTCGGCCTGAGCCACGTCGGTGCGGGTGATCTCACCGACCTCGAAACGGGCGCTTGTTTCCTCCAGTTGGCGTTGCAGCACCGTCAGGTTCTCCTGGCGGATACGCAGGATTTCCATGTCACGGGTGACGTTCACATAGGCCTGGATCACCGACAGCATGACCGACTGCTCGATCTCACGCAGGTTCTCACGGCCGGCCAGGACGCTGGCGCGGGCCTGGTCGATGGCGCGCGAGGTGCGGCCGGCGGTCCAGACGTTCTGGCTGACGCTGACGCCGACATTGGCGCCTTCGGTTTCAGACGACGAGGTCGTGACCTGGGTGTCGGGTATGCCGTCGCCGTTCGTATCGACGAACTGGGTCATGGCGGGGAAGTCGCTGCGGGTGTAGTCCACGCCGGCAGAGGCGCCGATGGTCGGGCGCAGGCCCGACCGCGCCTGGACCACCGTCTCGTCCAGCGCACGCTGGTTGGCGCGCTGGGCCAGCAGGTTGGGATTGGTCCGATAGGCCAGGGCGATGGCGTCCTGCAGCGTCTCGGCCCAGGCCGGTGCGCCCAGACCGGTCATCACGGCGACCACAGCGGCCGAAGCCAGCACACGCGAGCGTTTCAACATTGTCCGTCCTTGCGTGACGCTCCGAAGAACGCCCGAATGTTTTCTCAAGCGTAACTGCGGCCTGACCGAACCACACGCCAGTTAAGTTTTCTTCACGGTTGCGAACGGGATTTCCGTCGCAACCGCGCGTCTCTTTGATCTTACAGCGCGAAAGTGGGGGCCGGCTTCAGCTCGGCAAGGACCGCAGGCGACGAATCGAACAGTTCGCGGCGCGACAAGCCTTCGCGCGTCTGAACATACAGGGCAGCCTTGCCGATGGCGCCGCGACGTTCGACCACGACGATCCGGCCGCCAGGACGCAGGGCCGCGCCCCACGATTCGGGCAGGCTCTCGACGCCGCCTTCGGAAATGATCAGATCCCATCCTTCGCCGGTCGGCTGAGCCAGCGGCGCGACGACGGTCGCCACGCCCGCGTCCGATAAGGCCTCGCCGACCACGGCGAACACGGCGTCGTCCGATTCCTGAGCCGTGACGCTGACGCCCATACGGGCCAGCAGGGCGGCGGCGTAGGGCGCGGCGATGGCCAGGGCCTTCTCGCCCTCGCGCGCATCGGCCGCTTGCAGCAGCTTGGCGACGTCGCGCGCCGGCATCAGGCGGCGCTCGCCCGCGATCATCACCGCTTCCTCGGAATAGGCGGCGAAGGCGCGGTCGGGCGCGCAGTAGTTTTCACGGGGCACAGCCATCATGGCCAGGTGAATCGCGCGATCGGTCACGTCGTTCACCCGCACCTGCGAGTCGACCATGGCCTTGCGCTCTGCGGTGAAATCCATCTGTAGGCAGCCTTCAACGATAATCCGGGAGGAAATCTCGCGCGCTTATAGGTCCGTGCGTTGCAGCGGACAATCCGATCTGATAGCGAACGCCCCTCGCGATGACCGCCCCCGAGAAATCGGGGACAAAAAGCGGCCTGATGGCGGAGTGGTGACGCAGAGGACTGCAAATCCTTGCACCCGGGTTCGATTCCCGGTCAGGCCTCCATCGCGACGATACGGACGAAGGCCGCCCCTCGGGGCGGCCTTCGCGTTTTCAGCTACCAGCAAGCGCCGTCGTCGTCAGATGATGAAGGGCAACAGCACTCGTCGCCGCGACATTCAGCGAATCGAACCCGCCCGCCATAGCGATGCCGATCGGCCGGCACCGATCGATCAAATCCCTGGGCAGCCCCGGCCCTTCCGACCCCAGCATCAGAGCGACCGTTCCGACACGCCCGTAGTCCGAAAGCCGCTCGGTCGCCGAAGGCGTCAGCGCCAAGACCTCGACTCCAGCCCGCTGCAGGGCTTCGATAATGTCCGTCGCGCCGGCGACGACGAACGGCGTGCGCAGCACCGCGCCGACCGAAACGCGAATCGCCTTGCGGTAGAAGGGGTCGCAGCAGGTCGGATCAAGCAGCACCGCCCTGGCGCCAAACGCGGCGGCGTTCCTGAACAGGCCGCCGACATTGTCGTGGTTGCCGATCCCGCTGGCCACGACGAACACGTCCTGCGGCCCGATATCCGCCAGCACATCGTCCAACGACAGCGGCTCGGGCTTTTTGCCCAAGGCCAGAATTCCCCGGTGCAGTTCGAAACCCGCAATCCGGTCCAGCACGGCCTGGCCTGCGACATAGACGGGCGTCGCTGGCGGCAGAGACGTAATGACATCGCACAAAGCCGCAAAGCGCTTTTCCGCCAGCAGCAGCGACAGGGGCCGGCAGCGCGACGCCGTCGACGCCAGTCCACGCACCACCACCTCCCCTTCCGCGATGAACAACCCCTGACGCCCCGTTAGATCGCGTTCGCGGATATCGCGATAGGCCGCAACACGCGGGTCGTCAGGGTCGTCGATAAATATCGTTTCGATTGGCTCGTTTTCCCATTGCAAGATCGGAACGGCCGCTGCTATACGCCCGCCTCCCGAGCAGATGTTCCGCAGTAGCTCAGTGGTAGAGCAGCCGACTGTTAATCGGCTGGTCGTAGGTTCGAATCCTACCTGCGGAGCCACTCGGGGTAAAGACTGAGGCCAGACAAGGCGTTAGGTCGAAAACTTTCCTCACAATCTGATCTGTTTCGTACGGCGATCGGGCCATTGGGCGCCGGCGTTCCGCGCTCTGGTGTCGCTTTGACGCACCCGGCTCCTGTCCGTAGATCAAAGCGAACCTTGGCCAACCTTGAGCGTTGGCAAAGTGATCACTCGCGATCCAGGAGAGACGCCCCGCCTCGATGTCCATCAGCTTCCTTCTTGTCGTCATCCTGGTCTTGCCGTTTCTTGGCGCCATCGTCGCGTCCGGCTTGCCGCGTCACGCACGCACCTCGGCCGCCATTCTGTCGTGGGTCGTGTCCTTGGTCAGCCTTGGATGTCTGGCCGCGCTATGGCCGATGTTCCAGGACGGTGAGACGCTGCGCTACGAAATCCCGTGGCTGCCGTCGCTGGGCGTCAATCTGGTGCTGCGACTGGATGGACTGTCGTGGCTGTTCAGCGCCCTGATCTTGGGGATCGGCGCCTTGGTGGTGCTGTATGCCCGCTATTACATGTCGCCGAAGGATCCGGTGCCGCGGTTCTTCTCCTTCCTGCTGGCCTTCATGGGCGCGATGCAGGGCGTGGTGCTGTCGGGCAATCTGATTCAGCTGGTGGTCTTCTGGGAGCTAACTAGCCTCTTTTCCTTCCTGTTGATCGGCTACTGGCACCAGAACCCCGCCGCGCGCGAAGGGTCGCGCATGGCGCTGACGGTGACGGCCACGGGCGGCATCGCCCTGCTGGTCGGCATGATCTTGATCGGGCGAATCGCCGGCAGCTACGACCTCGACGTCGTCCTGGCGTCACGAGAGGCGACCCAGACCAGCCCGCTTTATCTGCCGGCGCTGATCCTGCTGCTGCTCGGCGCGATGACCAAGAGCGCGCAGTTTCCGTTCCACTTCTGGCTGCCCCGCGCCATGGCCGCCCCGACCCCGGTCAGCGCCTATCTACACTCCGCCACAATGGTGAAGGCGGGCATATTCCTGCTGATCCGCTTCTGGCCCGTCCTGGCGGGGTCCGAGAGCTGGTATCTGATCGTCGGCGGCATGGGCCTGGCGACGCTGCTGCTCGGCGCGTGGTGCGCCATCTTCCAGCATGATCTCAAAGGCCTGCTGGCCTATTCGACGATCAGCCATCTGGGCCTGATCGTGCTGCTGTTGGGATTGGGCAGTCCGCTGGCCTGTATCGCGGCCATTTTCCACACGGTGAACCACGCCACCTTCAAGGCGTCGCTCTTTATGGCCGCCGGCATCATCGACCATGAGGCCGGCACGCGGGACATGCGCAAACTCAGCGGTCTGTTCCGCTTCATGCCCTTTACGGCGACCCTGGCCATGGTGGCCGCAGCCGCAATGGCGGGCGTGCCGCTGCTGAACGGTTTCCTATCCAAGGAAATGTTCCTGGCCGAGGCGGTGGCCAGCGCCCATACGCACGGCCTGAACATGCTGCTGCCCGCCTTGGCCACCTTGGCCAGCGCCTTCAGCGTTCTGTATTCCCTGCGTTTTATCCACGCGACCTTCTTCGGCCCGGCTCCGACCGAGCTGGATCGCATCCCGCACGAGCCGCCCGCCTGGATGCGTCGCCCCGTCGAGGTGCTGGTCGCCCTGTGCCTGGTCGTCGGCATCTTCCCGGCTGTGACGGTGGGGCCGTTCCTGAAGAGCGCCGCCGTTTCGGTGCTGGGCTTTGACCTGCCCTACTACAGTCTGGCCCTGTGGCACGGGTTCAACCTGCCGCTGGTGCTCAGCCTCGTCGCGCTGGCGGGCGGCGTGGGTCTCTATGTCGTCTTCGGCAAACGCATCAACGCCAACCCGCGCGGCGGACCGTGGGGCTGGAAGCGCCTGAACGGCGGCTGGTTGTTCGAGCGAACCATGACCGGCCTGTTCAAGGGATCGGAGGCGATGGTTCGCCTGTTCGGGGCGACACGACAACAGCCACAGCTGCGGGCCATCGTCCTGGTCGCCCTGCTGGCGGGCGGGCTGGCGGCGATCGGCGCGGGATTTGTGATCCGCCCGATCATGCCGACATTCACCCTGTCCAACTGGGCCTTCGCAGGTCTTTGGCTGGTCGGCGCCAGTTGTGCCGTCGCAGCGGCATGGCAGGCGAAATATCACCGGCTGGCGGCCGTGGTTCTGATGGGCGGCGCTGGTCTGGCGAGCTGCCTGTCCTTCGTCTGGCTGTCGGCGCCGGATCTGGCCGTGACTCAGTTGCTGGTCGAGGTCGTGACCACCGTCCTGCTGCTGCTGGGCCTGCGCTGGCTGCCCAAACGGCTGGAGACCATTCGCCTGCCACAGGCCATGGAGAAGCGGTCTCGCCGCCGTCGCCGTATCGACCTGATCATCGCCGCCGCCGCTGGCGCATCCTTGGCGGCCATTTCCTACGCCATCATGACGCGCCCATCGATCGAGGGGATTTCGCGCTTCTTCGTCGAGCACGCCTATAAGGACGCAGGCGGGCGCAACATCGTCAACGTTATCCTGGTCGACTTCCGCGCATTCGACACCTTCGGCGAGATCACGGTTCTGGGCATTGTCGGCCTGACGATCTTCGCCCTGCTGCGCCGCTTCCGCCCCGCCGACGACACCCTGTCCAATCCCAGTCAGCAGAGCGTGCAGGACGCTTCCGACCGCGATCATGAGACGCGATCGGAGGGCGATACGCTGAAGGAGACCATGCTGATCCCCCGCGTGGTGATGCGCTGGATTTTCCCCTTCATCATCCTGCTCGCCGTTCACCTGTTCCTGCGCGGGCATGACCTGCCGGGCGGCGGTTTCGCGGCGGGCGTGGCCCTGTCGATCGCCTTCATCCTTCAGTATATGGCCTCGGGCGCGCGGTGGGTCGAAGAGCGGCTGGCGATCCGGCCCATCGTCTGGATCGGGGCCGGCTTGGTGATCGCCGCCCTCAGCGGGATCGGCTCATGGCTCTTCGGCTATCCCTTCCTGACCTCCTGGTTCCAGTATGCCGACCTGCCGATCCTGGGCCGCGTGCCGCTGGCCAGCGCCGTGCTGTTCGATTTGGGCGTCGTTGTTCTGGTCGTGGGCGCCACGGTCCTGACCCTGGTCGCCCTGGCGCACCAGTCGCTGCGCAAGCCCAAGCAAAGAGACGCCGAAGAAGGAGAGCCGTCATGATGGAGCTGGTTCTCGCCCTCGCCATCGGCGTGCTGTCGGCCTCCGGCGTCTGGTTGCTGCTGCGCCCGCGCACCTTCCAGGTGATCATGGGGCTGTCGCTGCTGTCCTATGCGGTCAATATCTTCATCTTCGCCATGGGACGGCTGAGGTCGGGCGCGCCGCCCGTGCTGGCGGGCGAGGTCTCCGATCCCGCGCACTACACCGACCCGACGCCGCAGGCGCTGGTCCTCACCGCGATCGTCATCAGCTTCGCCCTGACGGCGCTGTTCCTGGTCGTCATCTTGGCGGCACGTGGCATCACCGGCAGCGATCATGTCGATGGCAAGGAGCCGGACGCATGATCAACTGGGACGCCCATCTGATCATCGGCCCCATCGTCCTGCCGATGGTTATCGCCTCCGCCATGCTGTTGCTGGACGAGCGTCGTCGAACGCTGAAGGCGGTGCTCAGCTTGAGCGCAATGGCCGCCATTCTGGTCATGGCCCTGGTTCTGCTGCACGAGAGCGCAAACGGCGCCGTGGGCGGCGGCGATACTGCGCGCGTCTATCGCCTGGGATCCTGGGCTGCACCTTACGGCATCGTCCTGGTGGCCGACCGTCTGTCGACGATGATGGTCGCGCTGACCAGCGTTCTGGGTGGATGCGCCCTGATCTTCGCCCTGGCGCGATGGGACAGAGCGGGACCGCGCTTCCACGCTCTGTTCCTGCTTCTGATCATGGGCGTGAACGGCGCCCTGCTGACCGGCGACCTGTTCAACCTGTTCGTCTTTTTCGAAATCATGCTGGCCGCCTCATACGGACTGGCGCTGCATGGGTCGGGCGAGGCGCGGGTGCGGGCGGGCGTGATCTATATCGCCGTCAATCTGACCGCTTCTCTGCTGTTCCTGATCGGCGTCAGCCTGATCTACGGGGTGACCGGAACGCTGAACATGGCTGATGTTGCGACGCGGGTTGCGACCGTCGCAACGGATGACCTGGGGCTGTTCCATATCGGAGCGGCGGTGCTGGGCACGGCCTTCCTGATCAAGTGCGCCATGTGGCCCTTGGGCTTCTGGCTAACGCCGACCTATTCGGCGGCCACCGCGCCGGCGGCGGCGGTCTTCGCCATCCTGTCCAAGGTCGGGGTCTATGTCGTCATCCGCCTCAGTCTGCTGCTGTTCGGCGCCGACGCGGGCGCCTCCGCCGGATTTGGCCTGACCTGGCTGTTCGTCGGCGGACTGGCGACCATAGGGTTCGGCACATTCGGCCTGATCGCCTCTCGCGATCTGTCGCGCGCCGCCGGATTCGGTGTGATGATTTCGTCTGGCACTGTCTTGGCGATCCTGGGCGTCGGCGACGCGGCGGCGCTCAGCGGCGCACTCTTCTACTTGATTGGCTCCACACTGGCCTGCGCAGCCCTGTTCCTGCTGGCCGAGATCCTCCAGCGCGGACGTGAAGCTGACGTCGGCGAGGCGCGCGCTGTGTTCGATGACGAATATCGTGATCCGTTCGACGACGATGAGCGCAACGAGCCAGGCCTGGTCATCCCGGCGGCCGTCGCGGCCCTGGGCGGGGCCTTTTTGATCTGCACCCTGATGGTCGCCGGCCTGCCGCCCTTGGCCGGCTTCGTGGGAAAACTGTCGATGATCAGCGCCCTCGTCGGCGTTGGCGATGCGGCGGCCTGGACGCTGGTCGCTGTGCTTTCCGTGTCCAGCCTCGGCGCGTTGATCGGGCTGACCCGCCTTGGCGTCGGCGCTATCTGGACGCGCGAAGAGGATGCGCCGGCGTTCGTGGTGGGTGCGGCCGAGCTGACGGCGGTCGCAGCCCTGCTTGGCGCGTGCGTGTTCTTGGCCATCTTCGCTGGCTCCGCCCTGATCTACACCGATCACACCGCGGCCTGGCTGGCTGAACCGCAAGGCTATATCCACGCGGTCTTGGGCGGGGGCGGTCGATGAGACGTGTCCTTCCCTACCCCGTCCTGTCTCTAGGCCTGTTCGTCGCCTCGATCCTGCTCAGCGCCTCGGTCGCGCCGCCGTCCCTGGCGCTGGCGGTGCTGCTGGCCCTACTGGCGCCGATCATCATGCTGGCGCTGGGCGTGGATCGGGTGCGGCTGAAGGCGCCGATGGCCATAATACGCCTCGCTATAGAAGTCGTCGGCGACGTCGTGCGTTCCAACTGGGCGGTGTCGCACATCATTCTGGGGCGGCGACGGCATGAGCGCACATCCGGCTTCATCCACATCCCGCTGGACCTGCGCGACCGATATGGTCTGGCGGTCCTGGCCATCATCATCACCTCGACGCCCGGCACCTTGTGGGTCGAGTACGAAGCCGCGACCGGCCGTCTGCTGCTGCACGTGCTGGATCTGGTGGATGAAGAGACCTGGGTGCGGCTGATCAAGGATCGCTACGAACGTCGGCTGATGGAGATTTTCGAATGACGGCGGCGGTGTTGACCTGGGGCCTGGGTCTGGCCCAACTGATGCTGATCTGCGCCATGGGCCTGGCGGCATGGCGGATCATTCACGGTCCGCGCGCCCAGGATCGCGTCCTAGGCATGGACACCCTCTATCTAAACGGCATGCTGCTGGTGGTGGTGTTCGGCATCCGGACGAACAGTCAGCTCTATTTCGAGGCCGCCCTGGTGATCGGCATGTTGGGCTTCGCCGCAACCGTGGCTCTGGCAAAATTCCTGATGCGCGGCGAGGTGATCGAATGACCGAGGCTGATATTCCCGCATGGGCCGCCATCGTCGTCGTCGCCCTGGCGGTCATCGGGTCGGCCCTATCGCTACTGGGCGCGGTTGGGCTGGTTCGGCTGAAGACCTTCTATGAGCGCGTCCATGCTCCGACGCTCGGGGCCACGCTCGGCATGGCGCTGGTCCTGCTGGCGTCGATCGTCTGGTTCACGACCGTTGAGCGGCGTTTCATGCCCCGCGAAATCCTGATCGGCCTTTTCCTGACGGTCACAACGCCGGTCACCCTGATCCTGCTTGCCCGCGCCGCCCTGTTCCGCGATCGCACCGAGGGCGCCGAAGGCACGCCGAGAAAGGGCTGATCGGCCGGCGAAAAAAGAAGCCCGGCGGGGGCGCCGGGCTGCAAGCAGGTTCGGTGATGGTGTCCCTGAGGACAACCCATTCCTTAATGGAAATGGTTTCCAGATCGTTAAGCGCCCTTCAGTCCGGCAGCCATGTCGTCTGACGCCCTGCTGGCTCGACAGGCCAGGTGACCCGCCAGCCTGCCCCCGCCCGCTCGACGACGAATTTCTCGGCCGCGCCCGCGCCCGGATAGTCGAAGCGCTTGCCATTCTCCGTGATCGTCGCCGGCCCCGACTGTCCGATGACGGCCCGCCAGCGGCCGCGCCCGATCGCCGTCGGCGACATATCTGCGCCGTTGATATTGACCGAGGGAGCCGCCCCGCTTGTTCGGCCCGACGCCATCAAAGTCGCGCCGTCCGAATCCACCGCATCCAGCCCTTCGCCGCCATCGAGGCGAACCGTCGGCTGACCTGCGGCAATCAGGGCGACCGGACCGGACCCGCCCTGGATCACCACCAGGGTCTCGGGCGAGACAGCGGCGTCCTCGCCCACCTGCACCTCGGGCGTGAAGCGCACATCGCCGCTCAGAGGCGGCAGCCGCAGTTCGAAACGCCCCGCGCCGTCCGCCGTCGTCGCCACGGCCGCAGCGTCCGGCGCACGCAGCACGACACGCGCATTGGGCCCCGCCCCGCCGCGCAGCACAAGGACGCCGCCGTCGCGCGTCACGCCATCGATCTGGGGCGGGCGAACCCAGGGCGAGGCCTCGTCGGCCCCCGTCGGCCCCGCCACGCCCCCCTGCTGATTGGAACAGGCTGCGACAGCCAGGACCGCGACACACGCGACCATCATCCGACGTTTCATCCTGCGCCTCTACGATATAGGACTGGCGACCCAGCAGCTTGAGCCTGTGTTAGCTTGAGCGCCGTCGGTTTGGCCATGGCCAGGCCGCCTATTCGTTTTCTTCGAGGCTCCATGTCCCTGCCCCCCGTTTCGTTCCTGCCGTTCGACGGCTCTTCCGTCTGCCTGTTCTGCGGCGCCTCCGAGACCGCCGATCCTTCCTACACCGAGGCGGCCTACGCCTTCGGCAAGGCGGCGGCTGAGGCCGGCTGGCGGCTGGTCTATGGCGGCGGAGGCGTGGGTCTGATGGGAGCCTCCGCGCGTGGCGCGCATGAGGCGGGCGGCCGGGTCGTCGGCATCATGCCGGCCTTCCTGCGCAGCCGCGAACGCCTGTTCGACGAGGTCGAAACCGTCGTCGTCACCTCGATGCACGAGCGCAAACAGCTGATGTACGACCAATCCGACGCCTTCGTGGTCGCGCCCGGCGGCATCGGCACTCTAGAAGAGGTTGTGGAACTGCTGTCCTGGAAGCGTCTGGACCTGCACCACAAGCCGGTCGTCTTCCTGAACCTGAACGGCTTCTGGAACGGCTTCTTCGATCTGATGAAGCACAGCGTCGCAGAAGGAATGACGCCTCCGTCGTTCCTGGACGCGTGGACCGTCGCCGAAACCGTCGAAGAGGCGATGGCGCAGGTTCAGGCCGGCGGCGATGCGCCGCAATTGAAACATGATCATCGATAAGTGATCATCGCTCATAATCCGCTGCGCGCGTCTTGACAGTTTTTATCGAAAACTGACATGGGAACGCAGCGGCATTACGGCGTTCTTCATTTCGGAGAGTTTTCAATGCGCGCTCTGCTGATCGCCGCCGCCCTGTTCGCCGCCGCCCCTGCGGTCGCTCAAGCCCCCGCCGCCACCAGCCTGACGCTGGCCGACGCCGCCAAGGCGCCTGCACGCGCCACCATTATCGACGGTGCTCGGTGGTCCTGCGAAGGCGCGACCTGCACCGCTGCAGGCGGCACGGAACAGCCCGCGACGCGCGCCTGCCGCCGCGTGGTTCAGAAGTTCGGTCCCGTGACCGCCTTCTCGTACAAGGGCGTCGCCCTGAGCGCTGACGAACTGGCTGTCTGCAACGCCTAAAATGCGTGAGGCGGCTTAGGCCGCCTCGCCTCTTAGCCGCCGCTGAATGGTTTCACGACCGATCAGCGGCGCCATGGCCGCCATGTCTGGCCCGTGCTGCTGCCCCGTCAGCGCCAGACGCAGCGGCATGAACAGCGCCTTGCCCTTCGCGCCCGTCTCGGCCTTGACGGCCGAAGTCCACGCCGACCAAGCGTTCTCGTCGATCACTTCCGGCAGCAGACGCAGCGCCGTTTCGATGAAGACCGTATCTTCGATCACAGGTTGGATCGGACCACGGACGATCTGCGCCATGTCCGCGACGTCGGCGAACTTCGTCAGATTGCCCCGCACCGTATTCCAGAAGGCTTCGCCCAGATCGGCGCCGAGGGCCTGAAGACGCGGCTGCGCCGTCGCATAGTCCATGACGTGCAGCGCCTGGGCGTTCAGCCGGTCCAGATCCGCCGTGTCATAGCGCGCCGGCGAACGGCCCATCTTGGAGAAGGCGAAGCTCTGACCCAGAGCCTCGACCGAGGCGCCGACTTCCAGCGGATCGGAGGTGCCGATCCGGCCGAGGTGGCTGGTGATGGCGATCGGCTCATAGCCTTGGTCGCGCATGTCGCTGATCGACAGCGATCCGAGACGCTTGGACAGGGCCGCGCCGTCGGCGCCGACCAGCAATGGCATGTGCGCAAAGCCCGGAACCGTCGCGCCCAGCGCTTCGAAGATTTCGATCTGCGCCCCGGTGTTGGTGACGTGATCCTCGCCCCGGATGATGTGGGTGATCGCCATGTCGATGTCATCGACCACCGACGGCAGGGTGTAGAGGAACAGGCCGTCCTCGCGGATCAGCACCGGGTCCGACATCGAGGCGGTGTCCACCTCCGCATGACCGCGCGCCAGGTCTTCCCAGGCGACGCGCTTGCCGTCCAGCTTGAAGCGCCAATGGGGGCGGCGCCCTTCGGCTTCGTAGGCGGCCTTCTGCTCTTCGGTCAGTTCCAACGCCGCGCGGTCATAGATCGGCGGCAGGCCTCGCGACAGTTGCACCTTGCGGCGACGGTCCAGTTCGTCGGCGGTCTCATAGGCGGGATATAGCCGCCCCGACGCCTTCAGCCTTGCGGCCGCTTCTTCGTAACGATCGAACCGTTTCGACTGATTATAACGCTCGTCCCACGGCATCCCCAGCCAAGTCAGGTCGTCTTCGATTCCCTGTTCGAACTCGGGCGTGGAACGCGCCAGGTCGGTATCGTCGATGCGCAGGACGAACGATCCGCCCTGCCCCTTGGCGAACATCCAGTTCACCAAGGCGGTACGGACATTGCCGACGTGCAGCTTACCCGTGGGCGACGGGGCGAAACGAACCTTGACGGACATGGATAGACGACCTCGAAAGCGAGGCGGCTAGGTCGCCCCGCAACCCGGCGAAGTCAAGGCGCGGAAGGCTTAAACCTCAGTCGTCGCGGTGAACGCGTTCGCGGCGTTCGTGGCGCTCCTGGGCTTCGACCGACAGTGTCGCCGTCGGACGGGCTTCCAGACGACCCAGGCTGATGGGTTCGCCCGTGTCCTCGCAGTAGCCGTAGGAGCCGTCCTCGATCCGGCGCAGCGCGTCGTCGATCTTGGAGATCAATTTGCGTTGGCGGTCGCGGGTGCGCAACTCCAGCGCGCGATCGGATTCCGAAGACGCCCGGTCCACCAGATCGGGGTGGTTTTCGGTCTCGGCTTTAAGATTGACGACCGTGCCCTTGGACTCGCGAAGGATCTCATCCTTCCAAGCCAGCAGCTTCTTCTTGAAATAGGCTTGCTGCCGTTCGTTCATGAACGGCTCGCTGTCAGACGGCCGATACGGGCCGGTTTCGTCGGACACAACGGACGCCAAGGCGCTCATCGATCTCACGCTCTCTAACACGCCCCCCTGTGGCGTAGATGGCCGTATAGTCAGCCCGTCGAGTCGCGGCAACGCGGTTCTCGATTCCGTGATGAAAATAGGGCGACTAACCGCCTGACAGTGGCAAAAGTCACTCACTGCCGAAGCTTAGCCGCCTGATGTCAGACGATTATTTCGGATCAGGGGCGGTTGCGGCGCATTTCCGCCTTCGCCAGTTCGACTGAAGCGCGCAGGTCGATCTGATCCAGCAGGGCGCCCAAATCCTTGTCGTCATAGTCGGCGCGCTCCTCGCGCAGGCTCCGCGCCAGTCGGTCCAGAGCCCCCTCGTCGGCGTCGCCGTTCAGCAGGGCCAGCTTGATTTCGTCGAGGCGATCCAGAAGACCGCTGCCGCGCCGGATCGCGCGACGACGCTTTTCCAGAGGTCCCTCGACCCCTTGAAGGGCCATCAGGGCCGAGACGTCAGAGACCCCGGCCGTTGCCGCGCTGGCAGTCGCTGCAGCGGGCGCGGACGCAGCGGCAGTCTGCCCCAGCGAAAAGCCGCTGGCGGATCGCGTCGGACGTGTGCTGGCAGGCGTGCTGACGCCGTTGGGGCCGACAACCTTCATGTGCAGGTGCTCCGCGTCATGAAACCATGGATGACGGGCGGCGATGACTGTTTGGTTAACGCCCCGGCAAATCCTGCCGCTGCTCTGCGCGTCAAAGTCCGAACGACATTGAATTCACGTCGTTAATTCGGCGGCATGATCTTCGCACAGACGGCGTCGTAACGTTGCGTGGACGCCTGACCGATGCAAAATCTGCTTGCCCGCCTGATCGCCTCCGTCGCCGCGACGCTCGTCGTCGCCGACGGCGCGACCTCGGCGCTGGCCCAGTCGCAATCACGCATCAAGGACATCGCCGCCGTTGAGGGCGTGCGCGGCAACCAGTTGGTCGGCTACGGCATGGTCATGGGGCTGAACGGGACGGGCGATTCCTTACGCAACTGCCCCTTCACCCGCCAGTCGCTGGAAGGCATGACCGAGCGGCTGGGCGTCAATATTCGCGGGGCCAACGCCAACACCAAGAATATGGCCGCCGTCATGGTCACGGCCGACCTGCCGGCCTTCGCCACGCCCGGCTCGCGCATCGACGTGTCGGTGGCCTCAATGTGCGACGCCAAGAGCTTGCTGGGCGGTTCGCTGGTCGTCACCAGCCTGCAAGGCGCGGACGGTCAGGTCTATGCGGTGGCGCAAGGCTCGGTCCAGACCGGCGCCGTCTCGGCGTCGGGCGGTTCGGGGTCGTCGGTGACGCGCGGCGTGCCGACCGCCGGCCGCATCGCCTCGGGCGCCCTGGTCGAGCGCGAGACCGGCTTCCAGATGGCCAATATGAACGAGGTGCGCCTGAACCTGCGCAACCCCGACTTCACCACCGCCCAGCGCGTCGCCGCCGTCGTCAACGCCACCTATCCAGGTTCGGCCCTGGCCGAGAACGGCACCGTCGTATCCCTGCGCGCGCCCGGCGAACTGGGCATGGCGGGCTTCATAAGCCGGATCGAGAATCTGGCCGTCAGCGTTGATACGCCCGCCAAGGTCATCATCGACGAGGTCAACGGCGTCATCGTCATGGGCGACGCCGTGCGCATCTCTCGCGTCGCCATCGCCCAGGGCAACCTGACCATATCGGTGGACGAGCAGCCGCAGGTCAGTCAGCCGGCGCCCTTCAGCCGGGGCCAGACCGCCGTCGTCCCCTCGACCCAGGTCAACGTCGAAGAGGATCTGGGCACCCAGATGCGACTGGTCGGCGGCGGCGCCAACCTGTCCACCCTGGTCAACGGCCTGAACGCCCTGGGCGTCAGCCCACGCGACATGATCAGCATCCTGCAGGCCATCAAGGCCGCCGGCGCCCTGCAGGCCGACATCGAGGTGATGTGAGTATGCCCGACCTGACCGTCTCCGCCGATCTGCTGCGCCCCGCCGCGGCCGCGCCCACGGCGGCTAACCGAGACAAGATCGCGGAAACCGCCAAGGCCTTCGAGGCCACCTTCATCTCGCAAATGCTGAAGCCGATGTTCGAAGGCCTATCGACCGACGGCCTGTTCGGCGGCGGCCAAGGCGAGGCGACATGGCGCAGCTTCATGCTGGACGAAATGGCCAAGTCCACCGTGAAGGCCGGCGGCATCGGCCTGAGCAACACCGTCATGGCCGAAATGCTGAAGATGCAGGAGGGCCGGCCATGAGCGACACCGAACTGGCCCAGGCGCGCGTTCGTCAGCTGACGACCCTGACCTTGCGTCTCACCGAGCGACTGAAGGCCGAAACAGCCGCTTTCGCCGATGGCCGTCCTCAGGATGTGGCGGCCGGTCTATCGGAAACCCAGGAGATGGCCAATCTCTACCGTCGCGATTCCGCCCATGTGAAGGCCAATCCGGCGCTGCTGAGCGGCGCTCCGCTCGAAGATCGAAAGACCTTGATCGACGCCACGCGTGAGTTCGACGCGGCCCTGACGCGACACAGCCGCGCCGTCGATGCCGCGCGCCAGATCTCCGAGGGTCTGGTCCGCGCCATCGCAGCGGAGGTCACCGCCGCCCGCACCCCCGCCTCCGCCTATGCCTCCGACGGCCGCGCCTCGCTGGGCGACGGACGCGCTGTGGCCCTCAATCGGACGGCCTGAACCGGACACCCCTTCATCGTTCGCCGATCACGGTTCGCGTCCTAAGGATCATTGCCTATTTTTTAAGCGACTGTGTGCCAGCATGGCCTCATGACGCTGACCACCCGCCTCCTAGGCCTGGCCTTCGCTTCTGCCGACACGCTGGTGGAGGTGGATCCGAAGGGCGTGGTCTCGTTTGCGATCGGCGCGGGCGCCGTGGCCGGCGAGGACGCAGGCGCGACCTGGACGGGCCGTCCTCTGCTCGACTTGCTGCACGACGGCGCCTCCACCCTGA
Organism: Brevundimonas sp. UYEF29; assembly: GCF_040546195.1. Classification (NCBI taxonomy): domain Bacteria; kingdom Pseudomonadati; phylum Pseudomonadota; class Alphaproteobacteria; order Caulobacterales; family Caulobacteraceae; genus Brevundimonas; species Brevundimonas sp. UYEF29. The sequence continues at coordinate 106,286 of NZ_JBEPNH010000004.1, forward strand.
CAGCCCTGCAAGGCATGAAGGCCGGCGTGCGCATTCCGGCGACGTCGATCCTTGTGGCGGCAGGTCCCGACCGCGTGCGCCGCGCCTCGTTCCGCGCCTTCGTCCTGCCGCAGATGGCGCCGGCCGTCTCCTGCGCCATCTCCTACGAAGGCCCGGCCTTTGCGCTGGAGCATCTGGAAACACGCCCGCTTCTGGAACCGGAGGATTTCCTGGCCGACGCCGGGCGTGTGCTGGAGTCCAATCCCGACTTGGCCCTGTCCTTCCTCGATATCACGGGGTTGGAGAATGTCACCGGCGAAGCCGCCGATCGTCTGAACCGCCGCATCGAGGCCACGCTTCAGTCCGCCGCCGTCGAGGGATCGAGCGCGTCGCAGGTCACCGGCGTCCGCTATGCCCTTCTCCGCCCCGCCAACGACCGTCGCGACATCGCCGCCGAAATCGTGGAAGCCGGTCGCGCCGAAGGCCTGTCGCTGGGTGCGGAGGCGTTCAGCTCGCCCGTGCCGCCGGGATCGGATTCCCTGTGCGTGCTGCGCGCCATGCGGTTCGCCATCGAAGGCTGCCTGAAGGGCGACGGCCTCGCCAATCCGCAGATCGCCTTCGCAGACTCCCTGAAGCGCACCTTCCGCGACGCCGAGACCTTCCGCAGTCTGGTCAAATCACGCGAGTTCCAGGTCCACTATCAGCCCATCGTCCATCTGGATTCCCGAGCCGTCCATCACTTCGAGGCCCTGACCCGATTCAGCGGCAACAGCGGTCCTGCCGAAGCCATTCGCATGGCCGAGGAGCTGGACATGATCGAGTCATTCGATCTCGCCGTGGCGGAGAAGGTGCTGAAGCGGATGCGCCAGCCCGGCGCCGGCCTGCTGAAGATGGCGATCAATGTCTCGGGCGCCTCGCTGGGCGACGACACCTATGTCGAGCAGTTGCTGCGCATGACCGCTGGCGCGCCCGAAGAACGTCGTCGCCTGATGGTCGAGGTGACCGAAACCTCCGCCGTCGCAGACATCGAAGCCGCCGACCGTCGCCTGGCTGCGCTGCGCGAAGCCGGCATCAAGGTCTGCATCGACGATTTCGGCGCGGGAGCCGCCGCCTTCGACTATCTGCGCAAACTGTCGGTGGACTCGGTCAAGATCGACGGGGCCATCGTTCGCGATATCCAGACCGACCAACGCTCCAAGGCTATGCTGCACAGCATCGTCGAAATGTGCCGTTCGATGAGGCTGGAAACCATCGCCGAGATGATCGAAACCGACGGCGTCGCCGCAGAACTCAAGGCGGCGGGCGTCGAATACGGCCAAGGCTGGCTGTTCGGCCGCGCCGAAGCCGAGCCGCGCACCCAACTGTCCAGCCCGTCGATGGTCCGTCGCAAGGGCGCCGTCGAGGCCTGGGGCTGACCGACCTCAGAGCTGGACCGTGCGCGTGATCTTCAGCGCCGCCAGGAAATCCACGTCGTGGCTCACCACGATCAAGGCGCCGTCATAGGCGTTCAGCGCCTCTTCGACCGCCGCGATGGCGTCCAGGTCGAGGTGGTTCGTCGGCTCGTCCAGAACCAGCAACTGCGGCGGCGTCGCGCCTGTCATGACGCAGGCCAGGCCCGCCCTCAGCCGCTCTCCGCCCGAAAGTTCGCCGACCCGGCGCTGCGCCGCCGTATTGCGAAACAGGAACCGCGCCAGCGCCGCCTGTGCGTCATTGACCGAGCCTTTCGGGTTCAACCGTCGCCACGCCTCCACCAGCGTTTCGTCCGGGCTCAGGATCTTGACCTCCTGATCCAGCAGCACCGCCCGCACAGGCCGCTCGACGCGCCCTGTCGTCGGTTGCAGATCGCCGGTGATCAGCCGCAACAGGGTCGTCTTGCCCGCGCCGTTCGGCCCCGTGATCGCGACCCGTTCCGGCCCGACCAGCCTCAAATCAATCGGCCCGACGATCGCCCGCCCCACAGCTGTCGCCCAGCCTGCCTGGTCCAATGTGAGCACCGCCCGTCCCGCTGGCAGGCCGGTCGTCGGCATCGGGATCGCCAGCGTCCGCGTCCGCTCCACGCGCGCCTGGGCTGAGGCCAAGGCATCCTTCGCGGCTTCGGCCTGTCGTTCGGCCAACAACCGGCCGCGCCCGCCCGTGTTTTCAGCGCGCTCGGCCCGTGCGCCCAGCAGGATTTTCGGCATGTCCCCCTTGGCGGCCTTGCGGCGGCCGGCGGCGTCGCGGCGTGACTGGGCCTCCGCGCGCTGCTGAGCCTCGCCGCCGACACGGGCGAGGTCTCGCTGGGCTTCGGCCAGATACCGCGTCGCCGCCTCGCGCTCCACCGCCTTTTGCTCGACATAGGCGTCATAGCCGCCGCCGTAGCTGGCGACGCCCAGGCTCGACACCTCAAGGATTCGGTCCATCCGGCGCAACAGGTCGCGATCATGGCTGACCACCACGACCCCGCCGTCCCAACGCGCGATGATATCGGCGACCAGCGCCCGCGCTTGGGCATCCAGATGATTGGTCGGCTCATCAAGCGGGATCATATCTGGCCGGCACAGCCTCAATCCCGCAAAGCGCAACCGCGTCTGCTCGCCCCCGCTGAGACTGGACGTCAGGCGTTCGAGATCCACATCCGGCAGCCCGACGTCGCGCAAGGCCTCCTCAAGACGAGTCGCCAACGTCCAGTCGGCCTCGGCCAGATCGTCAGCCGTCCCCTGCCCCGCCAAAACCCGCGCCACAACAGCCAGCGCAGATTCCACACCGAGGGTTCGCGCGACGGTTTCGTCTGGCGCCGGCTCATGACGCTGATCCAGCACGCCGATCGTTCCGGCTCGCGCGACAGCCCCTTCGGCCGGCGCGGCTTCGCCCGAGATCAGGCGCAGCAGCGTACTCTTGCCCGCGCCATTGCGACCGACGACGCCCGTGCGCTCAGGCCCGAACGTCAGGCTCAAATTGTCGAAAAGAGTGGCGCCGTCCGGCGTCCTAGCGGCGACCTTGTCGAGTGTCGCGAGTGCGGACGGGGACGCGTTTCGGCTTGGGCTGAGTGGCATTGAGGATCACGAGCAGCATGGCGGACAGGACGGAACCGGTGGCCAATGCGATGATCATGATCGTCATACCTTCTGCAAAACGCGTCAGAACAAGGAGGATGGGTCGTAATCCCGCAATGCGCAAGTCTGGCGTCGAACACGGCCGCGTGAGAAGCTTGGCGTTAAGGAGACACCCATGAAGCCAGTCATCACGCTCGCCGTCTTCTCCGCCCTCGCTTGCGCCGCCTGCGCCACCGCGCCGAGCGCGCCGCCATCACCCCCAAACTACAGCGCCGTGCCGACCCAGGTGCCGCCGCCGAACGCGCGGCTCTATGCCGCCTGCCTGCAGCAGGCCGCCGCGGCCGACGCCTATCGCCGCGCGGACAACGGGGACGGCGCCGAATATATTCTGTTCACCTGCACGGGTGCGCCGGCCGCCGCCTTTGCTACGGCCTTGATCCCCTGGAGCGAGAAGATCGGATCGATGTTCCAGCGTGACGGCCGCATATTCCGCTCGACCGCAAAGGTCGAGGCCGACCTTTACGGCGTTGATTCCTGTTCGACCGATGCGACGGGCGGCGACGCCATCTGCATCCTGTCGTTCAACGCCGGTGACTTTCTCGACCAATAGGCTGACGGCCGCTAGAGCAGCTGCCATGCAAACCCGTTTCCGCATCGACGATCCCGCCGGCGCCGCCGCGCGGCGTGAGGCCGCCGTCCAGCGCCTGCGTGACGAGACAGGCATAGACGAGGCCATGATCGACGCCTTGGTCGAAGGCTTCTACGCCCGTGTCCGCGACGACGTGCTGATCGGCCCGATCTTCGCAGACCGGATCACCGACTGGGCGCCGCATCTGGCGCAGATGAAACTGTTCTGGTCGTCGGTCGCCCTGTCGACCGGCGTCTATCAGGGTCGGCCGATGCCGAAACACCTGCCTCTCCCCATCGATGCGCGGCATTTCGATCGCTGGCTGGAGTTGTTCGCCGATACCGCGCGCACCCTGTGCCCGCCCATCGCCGCCGACCACTTCATTGAACGCGCCCGCCGCATCGCCGAAAGCCTTGAACTGGGTGTCGCAAACGCCAACGGCGTGCTTCTGGCCAAGGGCGAGCGTTTCGTGCGGCCCACACAGGCGTGGACGCCGGAATGATGCGCCGGCCGCAATGTTCCTATATTGTTCTTGCTTCAATCCCGCAATTCGTCCCCATATAGCGATGTCGCGCCGGACCCGCCGGCCCTCCTCCGCGTTCTCCGGACAGCATGACCGAAAAGCATAACTTCATCCGCGTTCGCGGCGCCCGCGAGCATAACCTCAAGGGCGTGGATCTCGACATTCCGCGTGAGCAGTTGGTGGTGATGACCGGCCTGTCGGGGTCGGGTAAATCGTCGCTGGCGTTCGACACCATCTATGCCGAGGGGCAGCGCCGCTATGTCGAGAGCCTGTCGGCCTACGCCCGCCAGTTTCTGGAGCTGATGGGCAAGCCGGACGTGGACCTGATTGAGGGCCTGTCCCCGGCCATTTCCATCGAACAGAAGACAACGTCCAAGAACCCGCGCTCGACCGTCGGCACGGTGACGGAAATCCACGACTATATGCGCCTGCTGTGGGCGCGGGTCGGCGTGCCCTATTCGCCGGCGACCGGCCTGCCCATCGAGAGCCAGACGGTCAGCCAGATGGTCGACAAGCTGGTCGCCCTGCCCGATGGCGAGCGTATCCTGCTGCTCGCCCCCGTCGTTCGCGGCCGCAAGGGCGAGTACAAGAAGGAAATCGCCGAGTGGCAGCGTCAGGGCTTCCAGCGGCTGAAGATCGACGGCCAATTCTATCCGATCGACGAAGCGCCCGCCCTGGACAAGAAGTTCAAGCACGACATCGACATCGTCGTGGACCGGATCGTCACCAAACCGGATCAGGAAGCGCGCTACGCCGACAGCTTGCAGACGGCGCTGGGTCTGGCCGATGGCATCGCCAACGCCGAATGGGCCTCCACGGCCGAAGGCGAGACAGCGCCGCGCTCCATCCTGTTTTCCGAACGGTTCGCCTGCCCGGTGTCGGGGTTCACGATCAGCGAGATCGAACCGCGCCTGTTCTCGTTCAACAACCCCTTCGGCGCCTGCCCGGTCTGCGACGGCCTGGGGGTCAAGCTGGCGTTCGACGCCGATCTGGTGATCCCCGACCGCGACAAGACCCTGCACAAGGGCGCCGTGGCGCCGTGGGCGCGCGGGCCGTCGCCGCTTTACACCCAGACGCTGCAATCGCTGAGCCTCCACTACGGCTTCTCGATGGACAAGCCGTGGCGTGACCTGCCCGCCCAGGCGCACAAGGCCATCCTGCACGGCACGGGGTCCGAAAAGATCAAGTTCGTCTATGACGACAACGCCCGAAAGTACGAGGTCTCCAAGCCGTTCGAGGGCGTCCTGCCGAACCTGGAGCGCCGCTGGCGCGAGACCGACAGCGCCTGGGTGCGTGAGGAACTGGCGCGCTATCAGTCCGAGACGCCCTGCGACGCCTGCCACGGCAAGCGGCTGAAGCCCGAGGCCCTGGCGGTCATGGTCGGCGGCGAGGACATCGCCGACATCTCCACCCTGTCGATCTCCAAGGCCTATCTGTGGTTCTCGACCCTGGAAGAGAATCTGACCGAAAAGCAGATGGAGATCGCCCGGCGCATCCTGAAGGAAATCTGCGACCGGCTGCGGTTCCTGAACAACGTCGGCCTGGACTATCTGAACCTGTCCCGGTCCTCCGGCACCCTGTCGGGCGGCGAGAGCCAGCGTATCCGCCTGGCGTCGCAGATCGGCTCTGGTCTGACCGGCGTCCTCTATGTGCTGGACGAGCCGTCCATCGGCCTGCACCAGCGCGACAACACCCGCCTGCTGGAAAGCCTGAAGGGCCTGCGCGACCTCGGCAACTCGGTTCTCGTGGTCGAGCATGATGAAGAAGCCATCCTGACCGCGGACTACGTCATCGACATGGGCCCCGCCGCCGGGGTTCACGGGGGACAGGTGTGCGCCGAGGGTACGCCGGCCCAGGTCATGGCCAACCCCAAGTCCCTGACCGGCAAATACCTGACTGGCGAGCGTGAGATCGAAATCCCCGCCGAGGGCCGTCGCCCCATCAACCGCAAGCGGATGCTGAAAATCAGCGGCGCCAGCGGCAACAATCTGAAGAGCGTCACCGGCGAAATCCCGGTCGGCGTCTTCACCTGCATCACCGGCGTCTCGGGCGGCGGCAAGTCCACCTTCACCATCGAAACCCTGTACAAGGCCGCCGCGCGTCGGCTGAACAATGCATCGGAGGCCCCTGCCCCCTTCGACCGGATCGAAGGCCTGGAGCATTTCGACAAGGTCATCGACATCGACCAGTCGCCCATCGGCCGCACCCCGCGCTCGAACCCCGCGACCTACACCGGCGCCTTTGGCCCCATCCGCGACTGGTACGCCGGCCTGCCTGAATCCAAGGCGCGCGGCTACGGCCCCGGCCGGTTTAGCTTCAACGTCAAGGGCGGTCGCTGCGAGGCCTGCCAGGGCGACGGCGTCATCAAGATCGAGATGCACTTCCTGCCGGACGTCTATGTCACCTGCGACGTCTGCAAGGGCAAACGCTACAACCGCGAGACGCTGGAGATCGTGTTCAAGGGCAAGTCCATTTCGGACGTGCTGGACATGACGGTCGAGGAGGCCGCCAGCTTCTTCAAGGCCGTGCCGCCGATCCGCGACAAGATGCTGACGCTGGAACGCGTGGGCCTAGGTTACGTCAAGGTCGGCCAGCCGGCGACCACCCTGTCGGGCGGCGAGGCCCAACGGGTCAAACTGTCCAAGGAGCTGTCGAAACGCGCCACCGGCCGCACCCTCTACATCCTCGACGAGCCGACGACCGGCCTGCACTTCGAGGATACGCGCAAGCTGCTCGAGGTGCTGCAGGAACTGGTCGAGGCCGGGAACACCATCGTGGTGATCGAGCACAATCTCGATGTCATCAAGGTCGCCGACTATCTGCTCGACTTCGGTCCCGAAGGCGGCGACGGCGGCGGCGAGATCGTCGCGGTCGGCACGCCCGAACAGGTCGCGGACAACAAGGCCAGCTGGACTGGCAAATACCTCAAGGAGGTGCTGGATCGGCACGAGGACCGCCGCAAGGCGCGTGTGGCGACCCTGGGCGGCTCCGTCGATGCTCCGGCCAAAAAGAAGCGGGTAAAGGCATCGGCTTGAGCCGACGCCACTTTTTCCTTAGCGCGGCTTCAGCGCCGCCCAGGCCGCTGCGAACGGGGCATATAGGACCGCGAGTTGCAGCGCGGCCAGGAAGGCGTTGACGATCGACGACACCAGGATCGCAGGCCAGGCCTGTATCAGGATTTGACCCAATCCCTCGCCGTCGAAGCGCGCCAGCGTCTGGATGCCGCCGGTGGCGAGGTCTGCCGCTGCGCCGATGATCATGCCCAGAATGCTGACGATCAGGGACATGATGATGGCGATCACAGCCATGCCCAGCAGCGACCAGAAATGTCCTTTGGTGGCCGCGAACGATTCCACGATGGTGATCTTGCGACGATCGATCGTCATCGGCACCGCAAGGCTGAACTTGATCGCCAGCCAGACAATCAGGGCGAAGACGGCGAAGATCAGCAGCACGCCGGCCAAAATCAGCAGCGCCTGACCTGACGCCGCGCCGAAACCGATGGCCGCGCCGACCACCATCATGCCGACGCCCGACGCCAGACCGACAGCCAGACTGACGATCAGGCTGACCGCCAGAACACGGACCTCATCCATGCCAAAACGCAGATAGCCCCAAGACGACTCGTCCGGACGCAAAACCGAGCGCGCCACCGCCGCGCTCAGCACCGCGCCGACCAGCAGGCCAATGGGCGCGGCCCAGATCAGGGCTCCGGCGTAAGTCTGACCCAAGGCCTGAAACTCCGCCATCGACGGGTTGGCCGACTGTTCCAGCGCTTCACCCGCCGCCATCAGGCTGGCCCACTTGTCAGCGCCCAGGCCGAACATGGCGACATAGACGGCCAGATAGACCAGGCCCCAGGCGACCGCGACAATCGGATGCCGACGGACGACTCGGAAGCCTTCGAAGGCCGCGTCGGTGGCGGAAAAGCTCATGACAACTCCGGGACCAGATTCGCGGCGCACCCTAGCGCATCCGCAAGCCTACGTCCCGCACCGCCGCCCACGCGGCAAAATGCACTAGATCGCCTCAGTTCGCCGAGGCGATTGTCCAGTCCGCGATCTGGGTGTTGATGTCGCGCGTCGCCGTGTCGAAGGCTGCGACGATGGCGGACACGCGATTGTCGCCGGCAGGCTGGGTCACGGTGAACACCCGCTCGACCGAGCGCCCTTCCTCGGGACGAATGGTCCCGGCACCAGCGCGCCGTTCCGGGGTGGAGCGCAGCTGCGCCCGCGCGGTCACGACGACATCCGGCACGGCGCCCGGCGCGGCGTAACGCGCCTCGAAGGTCGTGACCGTGACCTGCAGGATCAGCGGCGGCGTCCCCGGCTCGCGGCGACCCAGCACGCGAATGCGATCGGCTCGGTTGGCGAAGGCCGCCTTCAGGCTGTCGTCGAACAGGGTCGAGGCCGGCGACACCCAGCGTGCGCCGCGGATATAGGCTGTTTCCAGGCCCGTCACGCCCAGGATCTTGTCATCGCCGGTCGCATCAGGGAACTCGATGCGGCGGATGGATACCGTAAGGGGCGCCGGCGTGTCGCCAACGGCCGACGGCGCGGCCATCGGCAGGCCGAACCGATAGTTTTGCACCGGGTCCGGCGACGATAGCAGGGCGCATCCGCTCAGCGCGGTCAGGACAGCGGCGGACGCCGCCAGTCGAAGGACAGGACGAAGGATCACGGCTGCACCTCCAGCTCTTTGGATTTGGGACGACCGATGAAGTCGCGCGGGCTGGCGCGGACGTCGTCGATCAGGGATTGCAGAGACCGGGTGGCGTCCTGCAGTTCTTCGATCGTGCCGGTCAGTTGCGGCAGGCTGGTCGTCGCAAAGTCACCCAGCGGACGCTCCAGACCCGTAATCGAACGGTTGGCCGAGGCGATCGCCGTGCGGGCCTCCGCCGTCGCCGAGTTGATGTTGGCGATGGCCTGGCGACCATCCGTATTGATGATCTGACGCGTGTCGACGGCCAGGGCCTGGTATTCCTTCACCGCCGCGTTGGCGTTGGTCACGGCCTCTTCCAGCTGCTGGAAGATGGCCTTGCGGGCTTCCAGTTCGGTCGTCAGGGCCTCGACGTTCTTCACGCTGGTGGAGAAGCTGCGGATATTGTCGTCGGACATGACGCGGTTGATCCGGTTCAGCGCATCCACGGTCTGGGCCAGCACCGTGCCCGAACCGCTCAAGAGTTCGGCGATCGGCGACGGCTGGCTTTGCAGCACGGGCACGACATTGTCCGGATACTGATCCTTCAGCAGGGCGCTGTTGGGCGAGCCGGCGGTGATCTGGATGTAGTTCAGGCCGGTGATGCCTTGCGGCTCCAACTGCGCGCGCGAGGTCACGCGCACCGGGGTCGTGCCGTCCACCCGGACACGGGCGATGACCTGATCGCCGCGCTTGGTGTCGATGTTCAGGTCGGTGACCTCGCCGACGCGGATGCCGTTGAAATGCACCTCGCCGCCTTCGGACAGGCCGTTCACCGGCCCATAGAAGACGATGTCGTACATGTCGTAGTCGCTGTTGAACTGCAGCCGGGCCAGCCAGATTGTGAACACCGCCAGGGCCGCCAGAAGGGCGACGGTGGCGATGCCGACAGCGGCGTAATGTGCGTCTCTTTCCATGATCCGCTCTCCTCAGGCGGCAGACTTGGTGGCTGCGCGTCCGCGCGGCCCCAGGAAATATTCTTTGATCCACGGATGGTCGGAGCCTTCCAGCTCCTGCACCGTGGCCTTTTCCACGACCCTCTTGTCCGCCAGCACCGCCACCTTGTCACAGATGGCGTAGAGCGTATCGAGGTCGTGGGTGATCATGAAGACGGACAGACCGAGGTCGTCCGCCAGTTGCCGGATCAGATCGTCGAACGCGGCCGCGCCGATGGGATCCAGGCCCGCCGTCGGCTCGTCCAGGAACACCAGCTCGGGATCCAGCGCGAGCGCGCGCGCCAACCCGGCCCGCTTCTTCATACCGCCCGACAGTTCGGCCGGCTTCAGATGGTGATGCTCGGGCTTCAGACCGACCATGGCGATCTTGAGCTCGGCCAGCTCATAGATGACCGACTTGGGCAGCTTGGTGTGTTCGACCAGAGGCGAAGCCACGTTCTCCAACACGCTCAACGACGAGAACAGCGCGCCCTGCTGGAACAGGATGCCGGTGCGTTTTTCGATGTCGGCGGCCTCGGCCTTGGCCAGGTTCGCTCGGTTGTAGCCCAGCACCTTCACCGATCCGCCTTCCGGCTCCTTCAAGCCGATGATGGTATTCAGCAGAACGGTCTTACCCGCGCCCGATCCGCCGACGACGCCCAGGACTTCGCCGCGCACCAGATCGAGATCGAGGTTCTCGTGGATGGTGCGCTCGCCGAACTGGCTCAAAAGGCCGCGCACCTCGATCAGGTTTTCTGGCGCTTCGGTCATATGTTCAGCTCCAGGAAGACCAGGGCGAACACGGCGTCCAGGAAGATGATGGCGAAGATGGCCTGCACCACGGCGGCCGTCACGCGGCGGCCCAGACTTTCGACATCGCCGGCGACGGCCATACCCTGACGGCAACCGATGGCGGCGATCACCAAGGCGAAGACAGGCGCCTTCACCAGCCCCACCATCAGATGCTGGGCCATGGTGCCGTCCTCAACCAGACGCTGGAAGAAGAAGGACGGGCCGAGATTCAGCGAGCTCCAGCACACGACCAGACCCCCGATAAGACCGCCGATCATGCCCATGAAGGTCAGCAGCGGCAGCATGATCACCAGCGACGCGACACGAGGAATAACAAGGGCCTGGAATGGATTGACGCCCATGACCTGCATGGCGTCGACCTCCTGGTTCATCCGCATCGACCCGATTTCAGCCGCGAAGGCCGAGGCCGAACGTCCCGCCAGAAGGACCGAGGCGATCACCACGGCGAATTCGCGGAACATGGCGACACCGATCAGCTGAACCGCGAACACTTGAGCGCCGAAATCGGTCAGCAGGTCCACGCCGATGAAGGCGATCACGGCCCCGATGAAGAAGTTGGTGATCATGACGATCGGAATGGCGTCCAGCCCGGCGCGCTCCGCCTGACTGACCCAGGCCGGCCAGCGGATGCCCCCGGGGCGTTTGGCGGCTTCGACCACGGCGGCCATCAGTCGGCCGAGGAAGGCCAGCGACAGCATGGCCTCGCCGCCAAAATCGTACACGCCGCGCCCCACCTTGGCGAAGGTGCGCACGAAGGCGCTGGGGCGTTTCGGCGCCGGGGCGCTCTGGCGCTCCAGCAGTTCGATCATGTGATAGATACGACCGGCCTCGGGTCGCTCTTTCCACTGGCTTTTGGAAAGCCGGCCGCTTGAGGCCTGCACCAGGGCCAGCGCGCCGGCTGTATCGAAACGCCCCAAGTCAGAAGTATCGATGCTGACGATATCGCGGCCTTCTAGGTCGCGGCTCAGCTCAGTCGGCAGACGACCCAGCGCCGTGGTCGTCCAGTCGCCGGTCAGACGCAGACGGGCTTCGCCATCACGATCGACGATTTCGTATGCGGCCTGGTTCATCGGGCCTCTGACGACCGGTCTGACATCGCGATTTTTCCCTGGCCCTCTGCACAGACAGCCGAAATCCCTGCCGCGCTAATGGTCAAGCCGGCAGCCGATGTCAACGCGCGATGACATTCGCGCGGATATTTATCGATCAACCGTGTCGAGATCGCCTCCCCCGATGAAACGTCCAGCGGTCACGCTGGCGCTGATGCCAAACGCGGCCGAACGGGATTCGTTCTCGCGTCACCTCATACGACGTTGCACCGCCGCCAGATCCTCAATGAACAACCGTCTCGCCTCAGACTTCGCGGCCTCGTCCGGAAGCCGCAGCAGATAGGAGGGGTGAACCGTGAGGACGGCGGTCGATCCATCGCTCAGGTCGATCGGCGCGCCGCGTTCCTGCATCACGGCCGGCTTTCGACCCAGCAACGCCAGACCCGCCGTCGCCCCAAGGACCAGCACGACTTGCGGCTTGATCAGCCTTCGCTCCGAGTCCAGCCACCAGCGGCAGGCCTGAACCTCGCCCGCGTTCGGCGTCTTGTGCAGGCGACGCTTGCCGCGCGGCTCGTGTTTGAAGTGTTTGACCGCGTTGGTCACATAGACGTCGGATCGATCGATGCCAGCCTCGGCCAGGGCTGCGTTCAGCACCTGCCCCGCCGGCCCGATAAAGGCGCGGCCTGCCAGATCCTCCTGATCGCCCGGCTGCTCGCCCACGATCATCAGACGCGCCGACTTCGGCCCCTCCCCGCACACGCCCTGCGTCGCGTCGCGGTAAAGCGGACAACGGCGACACGCCTGAACACCGCCGGCGACATCGTCGAGATTTTCGGGCACGGCCTCGGCATCGGGACGCGCCAAATGGAGGTCCGGCGCGACGGCGCGCGCGAAACGCGGATTGGGCTGAGGCGACGGCGCAGCGACCATGGTCTCGGTTCGAACCGACGAGGCCGCGACCAGTTCCGGAATCAAAGCGGCTTCCGGCAGGTTCTTCCAATAGGACTTGGCCATCTCGCCCTGCATCGTCTTCACCTTCAGCCGCGCGGGATTGAAGGTCGAGGCGTAGTAGGTCTTCCAGAAATCCTCGATCTCGTCTTCAACCGGCGCCATGTCGCGGGTGGCGGGCGGCCCGAATCGAAGGGCGTCGCCATCCCAAAACGCCGAACCATCCGGCGTCAGGATGGACCAGCGCATGGTCGTGAACCGCCGTTGGAAAAAGGGCGCGGTCTTTTCCAGAACCCGATGCGGCGGCTCGAACCACGCCATCCAGGCTTCGCCCAGATCGTCATGCACCTGGCGAAAGCGAACGAAGGCCTTCATCTTGTGCGAGGCGCGGCTGACGTTCTTGACCCGCTCCAGCGCGTCGGCGACGTCCCGGTCCGAAATGACTTTGATCAGGTCCGGCTCATCCTTCAGCCGCCATAGCAGCCGGTACATCAGATCGAAACGGTCAGCGGATCGATGCAGGATCAGGTTCTGGGCCAGATCCACGAACTCTTTCGGGACGTTGAAAGCTCTGCGGTCATCCGGCGTCGGCGACGTTTCTTCGGCAATCGGCTGATCGAATAGCCCGCCCTGTTCCACAGTCCCCGCCACGATGAACCGCGCCGCTGCGGGCTCCACACCCGCCAATCGAAACGCGCGCGCCGCCTTCCGCCAGCCGTCGAAGTCGGTCTCACCGTCCAGCGTCGCCACCGCCATCAGAACAGGCTCAACTGCTCGGGCGTGCGGCTGGTCACGCGCGCCTTCAGGTCCGCCGCATCCGTCAGTCCGCCAGGCGTCCAGTCCAGCGCCGTGATGAAGGGCCGAATCTTGGCCACCGATCGCGTCAGCCGTCCGACATCCTCCAACCGCAGGGTCCGATAGCGGCGCACCGCGACGATCCGGTCCACAGCTTTCACGCCCAGCCCCGGCACCCGCAGCAGCATCTCTCGCGGCGCGCGGTTCACATCGACGGGAAACTGCTCGCGCTTGTTCAGCGCCCAGGCCAGTTTGGGATCAACCGCCAGATCAAGCATGCCATTCGATGCCCCCTCGCCGATCTCCGGCGCGGAGAAGCCATAGAACCGCATCAGCCAATCGGCCTGATACAGCCGATGCTCGCGCATCAGCGGCGGCTTGGACAGCGGCAGGATCGAACTGGAATCCGGGATCGGGCTGAACGCCGAATAGTAGACGCGGCGCAGGCCGTAACCGCCGTAGAGCGAGGCGCTGCGATCCAGGATTTCCGTATCCGGCGCGCCGTCGGCGCCGATAATCAGTTGAGTGCTCTGGCCGCCCGGCGCGAACTTCGGCGGTTTGATCTTTTCACGTTTGGCCGGCCTGGCCGCCTCGACGCCCAAGCGCACCTGGCTCATCGCCTTCTTGATGACACCAACATCCTTTTGCGGCGCCAGTCGCGCCAGCGCCTCGTCGCGCGGAAGTTCGATATTCGCTGACAGGCGGTCGGCGTACAGACCCGCCATCTCCACCAGCTTCGGGTCCGCCTCCGGGATCAGCTTCAGATGAATATAGCCCCGGAAGTCGTGGACTTCGCGCAGCGTCTTGGCAACCAGGACCAGCTGCTCCATCGTATAGTCGCCGGATCGAATAATGCCCGACGACAGGAACAGGCCCTCGATATAGTTGCGCTTGTAGAAGTTGAGCGTCAGGTCGACCACCTCGTCGACATCGAACCGCGCGCGCTCCACATTCGACGACACGCGATTGATGCAATAGGCGCAATCGTAGATGCAGAAGTTGGTCAGCAGGATCTTGAGCAGACTGATGCACCGACCGTCCGGTGTATAGGCGTGGCAGATGCCCATCCCCTCGGTCGAGCCGATCCCCTTGCCGCCGACGGAGTTTCGTTTCGACGTTCCGGACGACGAACACGAAGCGTCGTATTTGGCGGCGTCAGCCAGAACGGAAAGTTTTCGACGCAGATCGAGACGGGCCATCGTTCTTGATACGTTCCAGAACGATGTTTGGTCCAGCGTTGCCGTTTTCTTTTTTGAAACGATGACTTAACGCAGCAGATTGAGCAGCGACGTGCTTTTCAGCGAGTTGATGATCTGGGCAGAAGCCTCGATCGCCACCTGCGCCATCTGCAGGTCGGTAATCGCTCGTGCCGGATCATAACCGGACTTGTCCTGCATCATCTTCTGCAGAGCGGTCTTCTGATTTTCCTGGGCGTCCAGCGCCGTCTCGACGTGGTTCTGGATCAGACCGTTCTTGGCCGTCTGGTTCGTCAAACCCGCATTCGCCTTATCCAGTTCGCCCATCTGCGCCTTCAAAAACGCGGTGACGTTGGCGTCGGGCTGTCCCGTCAGTGTGCCCGCGCCGGCCGGCGTATAGGTCACGCCGCCGACGGTGACCGCCGTGCCGTTCTGGAAGGCCTGAATGTTGCGGAACACCTCGGTCAGCGGCCCGCCGATCTCGCTGGCCAGAAACCCGGTCTCGACCGTGGTCTTCTCGTCGATGCGCGACTTCTGCTTCAAGGTGTCGTTGGCGAAGGTCGCGGCGGTGGACGGCGCCGCCGTCAAATCGGCCATGGTTGCAGCCGTGGCGGGAGCGATGTCGCTCTGGCCGCCCGCAAACAGGTACGAGCCCTGGTGTTCCGCGTTCAGTCCACCCTGAACCGTCTGATAGTTCAGACCGAGCTCGACCATCAGATTGTCGATCCGCCCGGCGGCCAGGCTGTTTGCAATGGCCTCGCGCGCCGCATTGCCGCCTTCGTAGATGCGGCTCATGGCAAGATCCTGGGCGCTCAGCCGCGCCTTCACGGCCTCGCCAGTGGAGATGAAGCCCTCCAGCCGCGCCTGTGTCGATGTCAGACTGGTCAGCTGTTCGGCGCCTCGACCATAGCCAGACATATCGGTGGCGATCTTCTCGCTATCGATGCGCTCCTGCGCCTGCTGCGCGCGGCCCTGCGCGTTCATCAGGCTGAGCAAGGCCGACTGGTAGTTCCCGTGGGTCGCAACGCGCGTCATTGCAGGATTCCGATCAGTACGTCGTACATGTCCTTGCTCGCCTGGATCAGGCGCGCAGAGGCGTTATAGGCTTGCTGGAAGGTGGTCATGTTGACCAGTTCCTCGTCCATGTTCACGCCTTCGGCCGAGGTGCGGCGGCTGTCCGCCTCCTTGGCCAGGGCGCTTGCCGTTTCGCTGCGGGTCTTGGCGGCCGAGGCCTTGCCGCCGATCTCGCCGGCGAAGTCCGCCGCATAGGACGACAGGGTTTTGGTCCCGCCGGCGTTGCCGCCGGCTGCGGCGAAGGCGACGTTCTTCTTGCCCACATCCCCCAGCGCCAGGCCGCCGCGCCCATCGTTCTTGCTCAGCGCCGGCGTCCCCGCCGCCGCCGACAGGTTCATCTGCGCCAGGGCCAGCTTGCCGGGGTCCTGCTGGATGTCGCTCCGCACCGTATAGGCGCCCGCCCGCGTCGATCCGGTCGCGCCCAGGCCGAACAGTTGCGACATTGAAACGCCGGACGGATCCTGGGTCGTATTGTCCTTCACGACGCTCATCGACGTCGCCGACGGGTCGTAAGCCTTGAAGGACAGCTTGCCCGCCGCATCCAGGCTGAAGGCGCCATAGCGGCCGACGCCGGTGATGGGATCGTTCAGCGCGCCCAGCATCTCGCCCATCGTTCCGGTCCCGGCGGGCACGGACACGGTGATGTCACGAAGACGCGCACCGGACGGACCGGCAAAGCGCAAGGTCAGGCTCTCGCCCGCATCGAACCCGTGCTGAGACGTCAGGGTCAGGCCCGTCTCGTAGAAGGTCGGCGTCGTCGTAGTCATCAGGTCGTTCAGGCCGAACCAGTGCGAAAATCCACGCCCGCCCTTGGCGCTGGGCGAGGTCGCATCATCGGCGATGGCCACGCCGTTTCCACCCGCCCCGTCCAGGCGCAGTTGGCCGTCCGAGAAGGTCGCCGTCGCCGTGCCGCCCAGTTGGGCGTTCAGCACGCTGAGGAAGGTGGTCGGATCGGCGGCGGCGCCGTTGATCGTCATCGTCCCGCCGGAAAAGACGATCTGCGCTGAGGCCTGGACCACGCCCGACGCATTGACCGTCGAGATGGTGGTCGTGCCAGTGAAGCCGATCAGGGCGTTCTCGAGCGACTGTCCAACGTTGCGCCCCGTCAGGGTGGTCGGCGCAGGAACGCTGCTATTGGCGTTATGGGCGCGGTTCAGTTCGTCCGCGAGTTTGGCCGTCAACTCACCCAGGCGCGCGGCGGCGGCAGGCGCATCGACATCGCGCATCTCGACCAGACCCCGGATCTGACCGGACGACACGCCGTCCAGCAGCGGCCAGCGCGTGCCGCTGGGTTCGGTGATCATGATGTCGGAGAAGGCCGTCATGGCGTCCACGGTGCCGGCCGCCTGGTACGACAGCGTCGCCGCCCCCTCGCCCACCAGAGTGGTCCCGGTATTAGTCCGCAGCGTCACACCGCCGTTGGATCGGGCCTCGACCTTCACATCCATATATTTGGACAGTTCGTTGATAAGGCCGAGTTGGGCGTTCTGGGCGCCGGTCACATCCTCGTTCGTCACCGTCCCTGCGGCGATGGTCTTGTTCAGCTTGGCGATCTGTTCCAGCAGCGGATTGACCGTTTCGACCGCGCTCAGCAGCCGGCCGTCCGCCTCCTGACGCGCCGACTGAATCTGGGACGCGATGCCGGCCGCCTGATTGAAGATCGCCTGGGTCTTGTAGATCGTGTCCTGACGCCCGGCCGATGATGTCGGGCTTTCGGCCAGGGTCGCATAGGTGGCGAACAACTTGTCGACCTGAGCGAAGAAGTTGGTGTCGCTGCTGGGATCGCCAAACTGGTTCTGGATCTGGTCGTACAGTTCATAGCGCACGGTCTGGCGCGCGGCGTCCGACCCGGCGCTGAGGCTGGCGGCCTGCAGGAAACGGTCTGTCGCCAGACGCACCCGCGTGACGTCGACACCCGAGCCATAGCCATTGGTGACCGCGGCCGACTGATCGGCGACCTTGCGGATGTATCCGGGCGTATCGACGTTGGCGATATTGTCGGCGGTGACGCGCAACTGCGACTGGGCGGTCTTCAGCCCCGACGTCGCAATGGTCATGATCGAGTTCAGCGACATTGACGCGTCTCCCCCGCCCTACCCGGCAACCGCTGCATCGCGACGCGCAGTTCTTGCCCAGCCACGCGCCATGCCCGCTCGCACAAAGCGTTGTTTTTCCACGGGATCGTTGATCGGGCGGCCGTCATGATGGGAAAGACGCGCAAAGGTCGGGCCAATCGGATGCAGACATCCCGCCTGTCGCTGATCGCCAGCGCCGCGAAGCCGGGCAAAAAGTGGCGAGAGCGCGGCAATAACGACCGCCGCGCCTCGAACCCGCAGACCCCAACACTGCGATTTGCCTTGTTTTTGCTGGCTTATTTTCTTGGCCCGACCCTTGCGTCGAGAACGACGAACTCTTGGGCGCAGCAGGCGCCGTCGTCGCTCCTTACGAAAGCCGCCGCGCTTCCATGTCCACCGCTTCCGCCCTGCTCGCGCCTGCCGCTCCGGTTTCGACCGGACCGTCGGCTGCCGCCCTGGGCGCAGAGGCCGTCGATGCGGGTCTGTTCTCCAGCAAGATCGCCGACGCGCTGAACGCGGGCGTCCACGGCGCGCCGGTCGAACGGATGACGCCCGGCCGTCTGACGGGCGCTCGGTCGCTTGGTGTCATAATGGCCCAGCCGATGACGGCCGAGCTGGACGCCGACACGCCGACCGCGACGACCGACACCATTCCTGCGACCACGGGCGAGAGCGCAGACGCCGAAACGCAGCCCGTCTTGTCCGACGAACAGCAGATCGGCACGGACACGGCCGCGAATGACGACGATACCCCTGGCCTCGTCGCCGCAACCCCGTTCACAGCCGCGCAACCGACGCTGGCCGTTCCGGTCGCCCAATCGCTCGATGTCGCGGGCTCGCCGGCCGTTTCCGAGGACGCGGCGGAAATTCCTGTCGATCCACAAGCACCTAAAGATGTTGTGTCAGTCGCTTTCGCTGCGCCCGAGGCGATGACGACGACGGTCGCCACAAATGCTCATGCTGCCTTTGACACGGCGGCCAAGACTGCGTCGGCGCCTGCCGACCGGGACCTTGAAGCGAAGTCCGCCGTGACGGCCGCGACCGCTCAAACAGTCCTTTCGGAACTCTCCGAAATCTTGACGACCGAAGCGTCGACCTCTTCTCCCGCCGCGGCGAAGCCGGCTGAAGTCGAGGCCGCCGAGGCCCCGGTCACGCCCGTTCAGCCGACGACCACCGACGGTCCGAAGCCGACAGTCGCGCCCAAGCCTGCCGTTACGGTCAAGAGCGACGCAGCGCCTCGTCCGACCGACGCAACGACGCCGGCGCCTGCAACGTCCGAAAGTGCGGCCGGCACGATCCAGACCGCTGTCGCTAACACCGACAAACCGGCCGCACCGTCGCCTATCATTCAGTCCCTTGCAGCCGCTCAGATCCCGACCGCCCAAGTCCAGATCGCCGTCACATCGACGATGCCCAAGCCGTCCTTCATCGCCCCGCCCGGCGTCGTCGCTGCGTCCACTGAGGCGGCGTCGTCTGCGACAGCCGAAACGGCCGACACAGCCGATCAGCCGGCAGAGGCGGCTCCGATCGATACGCCGAAGTCGCCGACCTCGCTTCAACCCGCCCCGCCCTTGCGCGGCAATCTCCATGCGGCGGTGGACCAGACCAGCGACGCCGCCGTTCCCGCGATCCAAACGACTACGACCCAAGACGCCCCCCCTTCCAGCGCCGGGGTAGAAGTCGCCGCCAAGCCGACGTCGCCATCCGCTAAGGTAGCCGAGGCCGCGACCGGCGGCGTCGCCACGCCGGAGCCGGCCTCGCCTGAATCCACTACCGCAAGCCCCGCGCCGCTCGATGTGCAGCCTGCGCAACAGGCCGCCGTGTCCAGCCATGCTCAGGGCCTGACCACTCTGTCACGCGCCACCGTCGAGACCACCGCCCAACTCGCCGCGCAGATGGCCCGCAAGCTCGAGGGCCGTTCGACCCGGTTCGACATGGTGCTGACGCCCGAAGATCTGGGCCGCGTCGATGTCAGCCTTGAGATCGGCAAGGACGGCCAGCTGTCCGCTCGCCTGGCCTTCGACAATCCCGCCGCCGCCGCCGATCTGAAGGGTCGCGCCGACGAACTGCGTCGCCAGCTTCAGGAGGCCGGCTTCCAGGTCGCAGGCGATGCGCTCGACTTCTCGCAACGCGATCCGTCCGCGGGCGGCGGCGCCTTCGAGCGCCAGCAGCAGCGCAACGCCCTGTTCGCCGGCGGCTCTCGCCTTGCGGCCCAGGCCGACATGCCCATCGTCCCGGCGCCCGGCGCCTGGATCAACCATTCCCTGACGCCTGACCGCGTCGATCTGAAGGTCTGACCCCATGGTCGACGCCGTCACAACCTCCGCCGCAGCGGGCCGCATCACCGGCGGCACCAAGGCCCTGGCCTCGAACTTCGAGACCTTCCTGACCCTGCTCACCACGCAGATGAAGAACCAGGATCCGTTGTCGCCGCTGGACTCCAATCAGTTCACGGCCCAGCTGACCCAGATGGCCGGGGTGGAGCAGCAGCTGCTGACGAACGACCTGCTGACCAGCCTGCTGGCCGCCCAGGCCGGCGGCGGTCTGGACAACGCCGCCAACTACATCGGCAAGAGCGTCACCGCCGCCTGGACCGCCACCGAGTTCAACGATGGCAAGGCCACCTGGGCCTACGAACTGGGCGCCGACGCGGACAAGGCCACCTTGCAGGTCGTCGACAGCAAGGGCGTCGTGGTCTGGGAGGGCGCCGCGCCCGACAAGACGTCCGGGCTGCACACCTTCTCCTGGGACGGCAAGCTGAAGGACGGCGGCATGGCCCAAGACGGCGGCGTCTATACGCTGAAGGTCGCCGCCACCGATGCGACCGGCGCCAAGGTCGACGCCCAGGCCCTGATCCAAGGCCGGGTCACCGGCGTCGAGATGTACGACGGCGCGCCGTACCTGGTGATCGGCGACTCCATCCTTCCGCTTTCGACCGTGATCTCGCTGAACGAGATCAAGGCCCAGGCGGCCAACGATACCGACGATACGGAGAATCCGAACGTCCCCACCGAGGAGGCGGCCGCATGATGCGATCCGCCGCCTTCCCGATGACCTCTATTTAAGGAGCGTTCTTCCATGAGCCTCAACAGTGCAATGCTGGCCGGCGTGTCCGGCCTGGCCGCCAACTCCGCCGCCCTGGCGGCGATCTCCCAGAACATCGCCAACGTGAACACCGTCGGCTACAAGCGCACGGCCAGCGAGTTCCAGACCCTGGTCAACAGCCAGACCGCATCGGGCGGCAGCTATTCGGCCGGCGGCGTCACCACCAACACCCGCTCCTATGTCAGCCAGGAAGGTCAGCTTCAGCGCACGACCTCCAGCACCGACCTCGCTGTCAACGGTCAAGGTTTCTTCGTCACGACGACGCAGGCCGAAAACGTCGGCGCGACGGACACCCGCCTGTTCACCCGCGCCGGCGCCTTCACCGTCGACAAGCAGGGCTATCTGAAGAACAGCGCAGGCCTTTATCTGCAAGGCTGGCCGGTGGACTCCAACGGCGAGATCTCGACCGATCCATCCGACCTGTCGCGCCTGCGCTCGATCAACATCGGCTCGGTCGGCGGCACCGCCGAACCGACCACGCGCGTCCAGATCAACGCTAACCTGCGTTCGAGCCAGGAATCGTCTTCGGCCGCCAGCGCCCAGTCCTATAAAGGCGTGTCCGATACGGCGACGCCGGCCGTGACCCACGACGTGTCGGTCCGCTACACCCGCACCGGCGCCAACAGCCACGATCTGGTGATCAAGTCCGGTTCGCAGAAGATCGACGCCTCGGCGACCTTCGACCCGACCACCGGCGCCATCACCGGGCTGACGATCAACGGCGCGAACGCCGGCTCGGCGGCCCCGGTCGGCACGCCGCCGACCCAGATCCAGTTCACGCCGGCCAGCGGCCCCGCCTATACGATCAACCTCTCGGACGTTGGCTTGGGCAACGAAAACGTCGCCAAGACGAAGTACGACCCGTCGGTCAACTCCATGGCGATGTACAACGCCGACGACGACAACCCCGTCGGCGTGAAGCCCGACTTCAAGATGAACATCCCGGTTTCAGACTCCAAGGGCGGCCAGCGCAATCTGGAACTCCGCTTCCTGAAGAGCGACGAGCCGAACATCTGGCACGCGGAAATCGTGTCCGTGCCGGCCAGCGACGTGATCGCGGGGGCACCCTACGCCAACGGCCAGATCAAGACCGGCAAGATCGCCTTCACGCCGTCGGGTCGTCTGGACGTCGACACTATGAAGGCCTGGCCCGCAGGCACGGGCCTGTTCGATGACCCGACCATGGCGACGCTGAACTTCGGCAAGTCCGACCCCGCCAACCTGACCATGCCGGCCGGCCAGGTCGCCTGGGCCGACGGTCTGGGCATCGCCGCCCAAGCCGTCACGCTGGACCTCAACACCTCGGCCGGCGGCCTCAGCCAGCTGAACACGGCCTCGGTCGTCCAGTCGACGGTCACCAACGGCACGGCGTTCGGCAATCTGAGCGAGATTAAAATCGATGAAGGCGGCTTCGTCACCGCCATCTTCGACAACGGCGTCATGCGCCGCATCGCCCAGGTCGCAGTCGCCACCTTCCCCAGCCCCGACAGCCTGCGTGAAGTGTCCGGCAACGCCTACGCTGTCAGCCTTCAGTCCGGCACCTTCAACCTGAAGGCGGCGGGAACGGGCGGCGCGGGCGAGATCGCGGCCAAGCAGTTGGAGTCCTCGACCGTCGATCTGTCGGCTGAATTCACCGGCCTTATCACCACTCAGCGCGCCTATTCCGCCTCGTCCAAAATCATCACCACGGCCGATGAAATGCTGGCCGAGCTGATCAACATCAAACGCTGATCGGCGAGTAAGTAAGCGTTAGTCTCGATGAATCGTCGCGCAAGCAAGGTTTACAGAGTCGTTCAGGGAGGGGCGGAAGTTATCCGTTCCTTCACCACGACCCTTAAACGGACCTTAGTCGGGGACGCCTACCTTCATGACACTACGGTGTTGGTGAAAGAGGCATAAGCCCATGTTGCAAGAGCGACGCCTTAATAGCAAAGGCGAACAATACGTGGTCGGACCGACTGGCACGCCCCTGACCCTCAATGACCTGCCGCCGTCCAACACGGACCGGTGGGTGATCCGGCGCAAGGCCGAGGTCGTCGCCGCCGTTCGCGGCGGCCTGCTCAGCCTCGACGACGCCCTGGCGAAATACCGCCTGACGGCCGAAGAGTTCCTGGCCTGGCAGAAGGCCATCGACAAATGGGGCATGCAGGGTCTGCGCACGACGCGGATCCAGAGCTATCGCTCCTGAGGGTTTCCCCGAAGACGTTAAGGGCCGCATCCGGCGACGGGTGCGGCCCTTTTCTTTTGCGGGCCTCGAAATCGCGCCGGTTCCGCACTAAATGGCCGCGATGACCCTGG
The DNA here is from genome assembly GCF_040546195.1 of Brevundimonas sp. UYEF29. Lineage (NCBI taxonomy): Bacteria > Pseudomonadati > Pseudomonadota > Alphaproteobacteria > Caulobacterales > Caulobacteraceae > Brevundimonas > Brevundimonas sp. UYEF29. Next base: position 129,434 of record NZ_JBEPNH010000004.1, read on the forward strand.
TCGAAGATTTCTGCCCCGTTCCCGACATCGCGCGCACCGACATCGATGCGGCGGTCGAGAGCGCGCGGGCGGCGGTCGGCCTGCCGGTCGGCGCGCGGGTCGTAGCCGCCATGTCGGGCGGAGTGGATTCCACCGTCGTCGCGGCCCTGCTGCACAAGGCGGGCTATGACGTCGTGGGCGTGACGCTGCAGCTCTACGACCACGGCGCGGCGTTGAAGAAGAAGGGCGCCTGCTGCGCGGGTCAGGACATTCACGACGCGCGTCTAGCCGCCGACATGATCGGCATTCCCCATTACGTTCTAGACTATGAAAGCCGGTTCAAGGACGCGGTGATCGACCAGTTCGCCGACAGCTATCTGAAGGGCCAGACGCCGGTCCCCTGCATCCGCTGCAATCAGACCGTCAAGTTTCGCGACCTGCTGGACGTGGCGCGCGATCTGGGCGCCGAGGCGATGGCGACGGGTCACTACGTCCGCCGCGCGGTCGCCGGCAACCGCTCGCAGATGCGCAAGGCCATCGACCATTCGCGCGACCAATCCTACTTCCTGTTCGCCACGACCCAAGACCAACTGGACTATCTGCGCTTCCCCCTGGCCGATCTGGAAAAGCCCCAGGTGCGCGGCGTCGCCGCCGAACTGGGTCTGAAGATCGCCGCCAAGCCGGACAGCCAGGACATCTGTTTCGTGCCTTCCGGCGACTATCGCACCCTGATCGACCGCCTGCGTCCACAAGGGCGTGAGGCCGGCGAGATCGTGCATATGGACGGCCGGGTGCTGGGCCAGCACGCGGGCATCACGGACTATACGATCGGCCAGCGCCGCGGCCTGAACGTCGCCGTGGGCGAGCCGCTGTTCGTGACCCGGCTGGAGCCCGAGACCCGTCGCGTCATCGTTGGCCCGCGCGAAGCTTTGCTGACGGCCAGTCTGACGCTGGAAGAAACCAATTGGTTGGGTGACGAGGCGACCATCACCGAGGCGGCCGAGGCCAACATCTCGGTCCTGGCCCGTGTCCGCTCGACTCGCCAGCCCTCGCCAGCCCGCCTCGCCCTGATCGACGGCGATATCCGTGTCGTCTTCGACGAGGGCGAAGAGGGCGTCGCACCAGGCCAGGCCTGCGCCCTGTACGATCCGACGGACACCGAACGCGTCCTGGGCGGCGGCTTCATCCGCGACACGACTGCGGTCGTCGTCTAGCCCCGGCCCAAATGTGGAGACGATGTGGAGGTGCGGTGGACCCTGGTTGCAGGTTCCTCTCAACCTCGGACATCAAAGATGCACCGGGCTGTTGCACGGCTGTAAACTGCGCATCGCAAAGACGGCGTAATCCCCGCCCCGACTAAGCAGGGGATCAAAATGCATCGTCAGACCAAACTGCGCCTTCAGCTGCTGCTGGGGACCGCCCTTCTCGCCGCGCCCGTTTCCGCCTTCGCCCAGACCGCGCCGGTCCAGACCGCGCCGACGGCCGCCAGCGCCGAGCCGGCCGGTCTTGACGACATCGTCGTGACCGCGACCAAGCGCGAAACCAATCTGCAAGACACGCCGATCTCGATCTCGGTGGTCAATGCCGAAGCCTTGGCCGATCGCCACGTGCAGAGCCTGATGGACCTGGCCGACGGCAGCGTCCCCAGCCTGCGCATCGCTACCTTCGAGGCCCGTCAGTCCGCCCTGACCATCGGCATCCGCGGCATCGTGCCGAACGACGCCAACCAGCCCGCCCGCGAGCAGGGCGTTGGCGTCTATGTCGACGGCGTCTATCTGGCCCGCCAACACGGCCTCGCCGCCGCCCTGCTCGACATCGAGCGCGTCGAAGTCCTGAAGGGTCCGCAAGGCACCCTGTTCGGCCGCAACACTGAAGGCGGCGCCCTGTCGCTTGTGACCAAGAAGCCCACAGGCGTGTTCGGCATGCGCGCCATCGCCGGCGTGGGCAATCTGGAATCCTACAACTCCGAACTGCACGTTGACTTCCCCGCCCTCGGCGACTTCGCCTTCAAGGTCGACGGCATCATTTCGGTCCAAGGCCCGGTGACCGAGAACATCCTTCCGGGACAGACCGGCTTTGGCGAATATGACCGTCGCGGCCTTCGCTTCCAGACGCGCTGGACGCCTGCCGAAAACTTCACCGCCACCCTGGCGGCGGACATCAGCAAGGACAAGAACACTCCGTTCTACAGCCAACTGCTGAACTTCAACCCGAATGGCCTGACCGTCGTGCCGTTCACCTCGGCTACGGTTCCCTCGGGCAGCATCCGCGCCCTGTCGCCCCTGGTGCAGGTCGAGGGCTCCAATCGCATGACGCAGGCCGACATCGGCGTGCCTCAGCAGTTCAGCGTCGACGACACGCGCGGCATGGACCTGCACCTGTCGTATCGCCCGACCGACTCGCTGGAAATTCGCTCGATCACGGCCTATCGCGATCTGGACGTCGAACAGTACGACAACATCGCCGGCGCCCACCGTCCGCCGGTCGTCGGTCCGAACGGCCGCTTCAGCCGCTATTCGCTGGCCGGCTTCTGGCAGCATCAGTTCAGCCAGGAACTGCAGGCCGTCGGTTCGCTGGGCGACAGCATCGACTATGTCGGCGGCGTCTTCTACTTCAAGGAAACGGTGTCCGACGACGCCGCCACGCCTTCGACGAACCAGTGGAACGCCGACGGCACGGGCTACACCATTCTGGACCCCACCCCGACGATCCGCGGCTTCCGCTCGCTGGACCGAAAGTCCACCGCACACTCGGAATCCAAGGCCATCTACGGACAAGCCACCTGGACCCCGGCCAGCATGGACGCCCTGCACCTGACGGTCGGCGGCCGCTACACCTGGGACGACAAGGACGGCAAGCTGGAGGTCGTCAACAACGCCCCAACCAACCTGACCTTCAGCTCCAAGGTCGATCGCTTCGACCCGCTGGTCACCCTGGCCTATGACGTCAGCAACAACATCAACGTCTATGGCAAGTATTCGACCGGCTACCGCGCCGGCGGCGCCTCCTCGCGCTCGCTGACCTACCGCTCGTTCGATCCCGAAGAGGTCAAGGCCTACGAAATCGGCCTGAAGAGCGACCTGTTCGATCGTCGCGTCCGCTTCAATGCGGCCGTCTACGCCATGGACCGCACCGACAGCCAGATCGACTTCAGCCTGGTCACCGTCCAGGGCGCCTCAACCCGCAACACGCTGGAAACGATCAACGCCCCGGGCACCACGAAAATCCGCGGCGTGGAGCTGGAAGGCCAGTTCCGGGCGACCGACAACCTGACCCTGTCGGCGTCTTACGCCTACACGGACGCCAAGGTGCCGGACACGGTCAACCCGTTCAACGGCCAGGTGCAGCAGGTCTTCATCGCCTATACGCCTGAGAACGCTGGCAGCGTCGCCGCCGACTGGAACTCGCCCTTCATGGGCGCGACCCTGAAGGCGCACATCGACGCCAACTACGCCGATGCAGCCCACAGCTTCGAGCAGTTCGCGATCAAGGCCGACTCGTCCTTCGTCGTGAACGCCCGCGTCGCCATCGCCGACATCACGACGCGCGACGGCGGCCCGTTGCTGGAAGTGGCCCTGTGGTCGCGCAACCTGCTCGACGAGACCTACGTCTATCGCCGCGATCCGTCGAACCGGAACACCCTGGGCGACTACGGCAACTTCAACAACCCGCGCACCTTCGGCATCGAGCTGCGCGCCTCCTACTAAGCGTTCCTCCCGAACGACCGATTGGCCCCCTTCCGCCCGCGCGGGAGGGGGTTTTTCTTCGTCTGCGTGAAGGCTTTGCGACGGCGATATGAAACTTCACTGCAGCCGTCCGGTTTTGCTGGACGACGCGACGATCTGGCGCGATGGCGGCTTTCGGAGACGCCATGAGCAGCCTGATCCTGATCGCCGATGACGCCGCCGAGGGCGCCGAAATCCTGGACGCGGCCCTGCGTCGGGACGGCTTTCGCACCGTCGTCGCCGCAGACGGCCAGCAGGCGGCTGACCTGCATGCGTCGCTCAAACCCGATCTCGCCCTGCTCAGCGTTCGCCTACCCGTGCGCGACGGCTGGGATGTGCTGGGCGAACTGCGTCGGCGCGGCGAAACGCCCGTCATCATGGTCGGCGACCGGGACGAGGCCACGGACAAGCTGCAGGCGCTGCGGATCGGAGCGGACGACTATATCGCCAAGCCGTTCAAGCCGGCCGAGGTCACGGCCTCCATCCAGACCATCCTGCGACGCAGCGGCGGCGGCCGGGCCGCCAAGACCCTGCGCGTCGGTCCGCTGGAAGTGCAGTTGGAGAACTATCTGGCGGCGATCCTGACGCCGTCGGGCAAGCGCCGTCTGGACCTGACCCTGACCGAGTTCCGCATCCTGGCCCACATGGCCCGCACGCCCGTGCGCGTCTTCAGCCGCAGCGAGATCATGCAGGCCTGCTTCCCCAATCAGGCGGTTCTGGAACGCACGATCGACAGCCATGTCAGCCACCTGCGCCGCAAGCTGGACGCCGCAGACGCCGCCGGCCTGCTGACCAATGTACGCGGGGTCGGATACCGGCTCGAGGCCGAGGTCTGATCTCCCTTACGCCGCGACGGCGTAGACCCTCAGCCTATGGCCGTCCGGGTCGCCCGCTACGAAGCTGCGGACAGGCGAAACGTCCGTCGGCGGCGTCAGAATGCGCGCCCCGCGATCCCACCAGTCGATATGCGCCTGATCCACCGCCGCGGCGCCCTCCAGCGGAAAGTCGACCTCGCACACCTCGCGCCGATCGCCGGCACGCCGCAGCAGCCCAAGCGCCCGGCCCGAAGTCAGCTTGAAAGGCACGATCCGGTCCCGCCACCACAGGCCGACAACCCAGCAAGGTGGCATAGAAGCGCGCACTGACCTCCGGATCCGCGACGGCCAGAAGAATGTCCTCGATATCGCTCATCAGCCCGGCCCCTCGTGTTTCCAACACGCCAAACCCTAGCCTTAGCTGCTGCCAGTTTCCGTCAGCAGCCTTCTCCTAAGCGCGACCTTTCATGCGCCTCGCGCCAAGTCTTCATCAGCGCCTGGCGACGCGCCGGATAGCGCGCGTCCATGACCTCCACCTCGACGATGCGGTCGGTGCGGAAACTGCGAAAATCACCGCGCAGTTCGCACCACGCGATCAGCAATCTCACGCGGTCGAAGAAGGCCAGGGCGAACGGCCAGACAATACGCTCGGACGCCGACCCCGCCTCGTCGCGGTAACATAGCTTCAGCCGTCGCTCGGTGCGGATCGCTTTCCTCAATAAGGCCGGATCGACCCGATCCGCCGGGAACGGCTCTCCCGGCACGACCAGCAGGGCCGAGGTATCCATCTCGTCGCGCAGGTCGGGCGGCAGCACCGCCGAGATCCGTCCCAGCGCCGCCAGCGCCGCATCGCGCATGCGCGGGTCGGCCCGGTCCGCCACCCAGCGCGACCCCAGCACCAGGGCCTCGATCTCTTCCGGCGTGAACATCAGCGGCGGCAGCATGAAGCCCGGCTTCAGAATATAGCCGACCCCCGCCTCCCCCTCGATCGTCGCCCCTTGCGCCTGCAGGCTGGCGATGTCGCGGTAAAGCGTCCGCAGGCTGACGCCCATCTCCTCGGCCAACACCTGCCCGCTCACCGGCCGACGATGCCTCCGCATGACGTTCAGCAGATCGAGAAGGTGTTCGGAGCGTGACACCCCGCGATCCTAGCAGGCCTGCTGTCAGAAAGCGTCAGTAGGGCGGCGACATGGGCATAGCTAGCGGCTCGCCGTATCAGGACGCGCGATAGGCGCGATCGCCGCCCTCGCACGCGCGATAACTGATATCGTACAAGGGGCCGTCTGAGCGACAAGGATAGCAGATGCCCGCGCTCGTGCGGCGCACCTCGACATCGCTTTGGGAACTGGTTGCGAGCAACCGCCTGCAGTCGCCTTCCATCTTGGAGACCCAAGCTCCAGCGATGACCGCTGGAGACGACTGCGGTTGCGATCAGTGATCTCAACATCAGACGATTCATGGTCGGACGCAGCGCCCTCTAAGCCGCTTCCTTGGGCATCACGTCGCCGACTGTCGGCCTGTTCTCGGCACGGGTCAGAACCATGTCTCTGGGTTTGACGATCTCGCCGCAGCAGCCGCAGGCGATGCGTGGGGTCAGGGAATGGCCGCAGGTCTTGTGGACCATGTCGATGCCGCTGTCGGCGTCGCCATAGACGTGCTTGTTCCCCCATCCGTGCAGGGTGACCAGAACACCGTACAGATCCTTGCCCTTGGCGGTCAGGACATATTCGTTGCGCGGCGGGCGTTCGGAATACAGGCGCGGCTCCAGCACGCCGTGCTGAACTAGGCTTTTGAGCCGGGCGGCCAGGACGTTGCGCGCCACGCCCAGATTGTCTTGCCACTGTTCGAACCGGCTGACGCCGTTGAAAGCGTCGCGAATGACCAGCAGGGTCCAGGGATCGCCGATCACCTCAAGCGTGGCGGCGATGGAGCAGCTTTGGCGGCTGTAGTCGGCGGTGCGTCCCATAGGCGCGAAAGTGACGCCGCGTCAGGCATTTGGCAAGGGTTGCAAATCCGAACGCTCCAAGTCAGTCTTGTTTCGCAACGGACGTGCGAGCCTCCCGGTCCGCCGCCTTGTTCCTTGGACTTCGGCGGGAGATCGTCATCAGGTCTTCCGCCGCTTCTTCGCCTGACGCAGGATTGCGCAATGACGCCGCCCATCTCCCTCGACGCCGCCCTTACACTCCTAGTCCTCGAAGACGGCGGTCTGTCCGCGCCCGTGTCGGGTCATTTCTCGAATGGCCCATCGAGCATGGCGCCGGAGAAGGGCTTTCCATTCGGCGGGCTGCTGGCGGCCCTGTGCGCCCAATCGATGCGACAGGGACTGGCGCTGAGGGCGCCCCTTCGGACGCTGTCAGTCCAATATCTGTCAGCGGCAAGGTTCGGTGAACAGGTCGCCTTTCGCCCTCGCCTGCTGCGCGGCGGCCGTAACGTGCTGTATGCCGCGGTCGAGGCCGAGCAGGACGGGCGCATGACCCACCATGCCACCGGCACCTATGGGTTGGACGCCGTGCCGGCGCCGTTGACGCCGTTGCACGCGCCGCCCCCGCCTCTGGACAGACTGGACCCCAGGGCCACGATACGCGGGCCGATGTCGCCGCATTTCGCCCAGCACGTCGAATACCGCTTCGACGGCGGCCCCAACATCCTTGGCGGCAATGAGGGCAAGCCGGTGATCGAGCGCACCTGGATGCGGATGGCCGACGGCCGGCCCTTGGATGAGGTCGGCCTGTGCTACCTTCTGGACGCGCTGTATCCGCCCGCCTGGACCGCATCCAAAACGCCAGCCGTCATGACCACGGTCGATCTGCGCATCGACATCCTGACCGATCCGACGCCGCAGACCGCGCCGGACGGCTGGGCCTTTTTCGAGTTCAGAATGCTGGACCTCGGCCTGGGCTGGACGGTGGACGAGGCGATCGCCTGGGGCGCTGATGGAACGCCGCTGGCCCTGTCGCGCCAACGCCGCAAGCTGCTGCCGCAACGTCCCGCCTGAAGTCAGCCCTCATTCATCATTATCGACGACTATTCCAAATCTCTGGAGTGTCGCCCATGCGTCGTCGAAATCGCCTCGTTTTCGTGTCCCAAGTCGTCGTCATGCTGGGCGGTTGTCTGATGCTGCAGGGCTGCCTTGTCGGCGCCGTGGTCGGCGGGACCGCTGCGGTCGTCGGCGGGACGGCGAAAGCTACCGGCGCGGTCGTCGGCGCCGGCTTCGATGCCGTCACCACCTCCGACGAGGAAACCAAACTGCGTCGCGAGCGTGAACAGCGCGATTATGAACGCGAACAACGCCGCTGCGAACAGCGCCAGCGTCAGGGCAAACGCTGCTAGGTCAGAGACTTAGAACGCAGCGCTCGTTGATGGTCGGCCGCGCCACCTGAATCCGGCAAAGGCCCGGCCATTCAGGCTTCAGCGTCTTGGCGAACCACAGGCACAGGTTCTCCAAACTGGGCAGCGCCAGTCCCTCGTGCTCGTTCAGCATGCCGTGATCCAGCGTCTCGGCCGCCGCTTTCAGCGCCCGATCCAGCGCGCCCAGGTCCGCGACCCAGCCATGTTCGACATCCAGCACCTCGGACCGCACCGTCGCCTCGACCGTGAAGGAATGGCCGTGGACGCGGCGATAGATGCTGCCCTCGGGCTCGTTCGGGAAGTGGTGGGCGGCGTCGAAAGTCGCCTGTTTGGTGATCTCGAAGACGGGCATTAGCGGACGCCGATGTATTTGTGGGTCTGGACGCTCAGGCGCCATTGAGGGTGGGTCAGGCAGTATTCGATGGCGGCGGCGGTGTTCTCGACCTGATCCGGCCCGTCCATCGGCTGAAGCCAGAACCGTTCGAAATCCAGATGTTCGAACCGATCCGGCATGGCCTTGGGCTGGGGGAAGACCAGTTTAAGCTCGGCCCCGCGCGTCTGCACCACCGGCGCATCGGCCTTGGGGCTGATGCAGATCCAGTCGATCCCGTCGGGCGCAGCCAGCGTGCCGTTCGACTCGATGGCGATTTCAAAGCCCCGCGCGTGCAGGGCCGCGATCAGAGGCGCGTCCAGTTGCAGCAGCGGCTCGCCCCCGGTGCAGACGACCAGTTTCGGATCGCCCGCCCGCCCCCGCCACATCTCCGCGACGTGATCGGCCAGTAAATCCGGCGTGGCGAACTTGCCGCCCCCGTCGCCGTCGACGCCGACAAAGTCGGTGTCGCAGAAGGTGCAGACGGCGCTGGCCCGATCCTGCTCGCGCCCGCTCCACAGATTGCAGCCGGCGAACCGCAGGAAGACCGCCGGTCGCCCCGCCTGTCCGCCCTCGCCCTGAACGGTCAGGAACACTTCCTTAGCCGAATAGGTCATCGCCCCGACGCCCATTCGTCATAGCCGGCCGCACGCAGCTCGCAGGCCGGGCATGACCCGCAGCCATAGCCCCAGGCGTGTCGATGCGTTCGGTCGCCCTGATAGCAGGTATGGCTATCCTCGATGATCAGCTCGATCAGCCTGTCGCCGCCGATCCTGTCCGCCAGTTCCCAGGTCTGGGCCTTGGTCAACCACATCAGGGGCGTGTCGATGACGACCGGCTTGTCCAGCCCCAGCGACAGCGCCCGCGCCATCGCCTCCATCGTCTCGTGGCGGCAGTCCGGATAGCCCGAATAATCCGTCTCGCACATGCCGCCAACCAGGACTTCCAGTCCTCGCCGATCCGCCAGCGCCGCGGCTGCGACTAGGAAGATCAGATTGCGTCCCGGCACGAAGGTGGTCGGCAGGCCGCGCGCGTCCATCTCGATCTTGCGGTCGGCGGTCAGGGCGCTCTCGGCGATCCGGCCGTATCCGGTCAGGTCCACCACATAGTCGTCGCCCAGGCGATCGGCCCACTGCGGCAGAGCCGTCTTCATTCCGTCGCGCACGGACTGACGCGCCTGCATCTCCACCAGATGGCGCTGGCCATAGTCGAACCCGACCGTCTCCACCCGCTCGAACCGCTCCAGCGCCCAGGCCAGGCAGGTCGCACTGTCCTGCCCTCCGGAGAACAGAACCAAGGCCGATGTGGGCTTCTTTTCCAGGATGGCGCTCATGACGAATCTGCGGTCGGCCGGTCGGCCGCGCGCATGCACAAAGGGATGGGGACCCAGATGGGTCGGGCGGGCCTCATACACCAGACCCACCCCTTGAGCAAAAAAGGCGGATTTGCGTCCTAGATGACGCCGCTTAACTAATCCGCAAGCGATTTGGGCTTTTACTCACAATGAGTAGGAGTTCCGGGCAGTATGCCGACCATCGAGACCCTTTCCGAGCGTCCAAAGCCGGTTGCGCCGACGACTCTCGGCTGCGAGGTTCTGGCGCGTTTCGAATGCGAGCCGGATACGCTGGTTATTCCCGTTGTCGATGGCGACCGCCCCGTCGGCCTTGTCGAACGCACCGCCTTCCTTCAGAAAATCGCCGCCCGCTTCGGCCACGCCCTCTACGACCTTCGCCCCATCACCTTCGCCATGGATGCCGAGCCGGCCGTGGTCGAGGCGGGCGTCCGCATCGACGCCTTTTGCGACATCATGCTGAAGGGCGGTCCGGCCGCCCTGCTGCGCGGCTTCATCGTCACCAAGAACGGCGCCTATTGGGGCGTAGGCACCGCCGCCACCCTGTTGCAGGCCGTCAACACGCGCCAGCGCGAGCAGAACGCCGAACTGGCCGAGCAGGCGGCGATTCTCAGCGACACCCGCGCCCAGGCCATCGCCGCCGCCCGCGCCAAGAGCCAGTTCCTGGCCATCATGAGCCACGAGCTGCGCACGCCCATGAACGGCGTCCTGGCCGTCGCCGAACTGCTGCGCCGCCAGCCGTTGAATACGGCGGCTCAGGCGCACGTCCAGACCATCGTGGATTCGTCGGAGACCCTGCTGCGCATCCTTCAGGACGCCGTCGACCTGTCCAAGGCTGAGGCTGGCGAACTGGAGCTGAAGACCGAACCGACCGCCCTGCGCGCGGTCATGGACGACATCCAGTCGATGTGGGAGCCGCGCGCCTCTCAGGACGGCGTGACCCTGCTCGTCGGCTACGAAGGCGACACCGAACTGGCGGCCGTCATCGACGGCGTGCGCCTGAAGCAGGTGTTCAACAATCTGATCGGCAATGCGCTGAAGTTCGCTCGCAACGGCGTGGTCGAGGCCGGCCTCAAGGCCTGGGTCGAGGGCGACCGCATTCGTATGGAAGCCCGCATTCGCGACGACGGCCCGGGCGTCGAGCCGGAACGCGTCGATTCCATCTTCGAGCCCTTCGTTCACGGTTCCGGTCCCGACGGCGCCGGCCTGGGCCTGTCGATCTGTCGTCAGGTCATCGACCGGATGGACGGCCGGATCTGGGCCGAGAACAACAAGGGACGCGGCGCCACCTTCGCCTTCGACCTGACCGCGCCCCGCGCCGTCGTCGAGGCGGAAGCGCAATCGAACGTGTCGGATCTGTCGGGCCTCGATTTAAAATCCGCGCCACACATCCTGATCGTCGACGACAACGCCACCAACCGCGTCGTCGCCCAGGCGCTGTGCGAGATGTTCGGCTGCAGTTCCGAACTGGCCGAGGATGGCCTGGAGGCGCTTCAGGCCGTTCAGGAAAGCCGCTACGACCTGGTCCTGATGGACATCAAGATGCCTCGGATGGACGGGGTTCAAGCCACGCAGGCCATTCGCGCCCTGCCCGGCGCCGTCGGCCGCGTGCCGATCGTGGCCCTGACCGCGAATGCGGACCCCGAAGACGCCAAACACTATCTGTCGATCGGCATGGCCGCCGTCGTCGAAAAGCCCATCAAGCCCGAACGCCTGCGTATGGCGATGAACGCCGCCATTTCCGCCGCGGACGAACAGGACCAGTCCGATCGCGCCGTCGCCTGATCGTCAGTCTGGACGAACGTCCAGCGCCTCTTCATCCTCTTCGTCATAGCCGACCAGACGCAGCGCCCTCGCCTTTTGCCCGTTGATCTCGGCCCAGCGTAGCAAACCCTCCTCGCGACCGTGGGTGATCCAGATTTCCTCCGGCTTGATCTCGGTGAAGGTCGCGGTCAGTTCGTTCCAGTCGGCATGATCCGACACGACCAACGGCAGTTCCACGCCGCGCTGCCGCGCCCGCGCCTTCACCCCCATCCAGCCTGAAGCAAAGGCCGTGACCGGATCGGCGAACCGACGCGCCCACCGATCCTGGATGGCGGATGGCGGTGCGATAGCGACCTCGCCGCCCAGCGCATTCTTGGGCAGATCGCGGGTCGGCGCCAGCGGGCCCAGATCGACCCCTTCTCTTTCGTACAGGGCGTTCAGCCGCTCCAGCGCCCCGTGCACATAGATGGTGCGGTCCCATCCAGCCTCGCGCAGCAGACGGATGATCCGCTGCGCCTTGCCCAGCGCATAGGCGCCGACCAGATGCGCCCGCTCGGGAAACTGTCCCAGCGAGCGCACCAGCCGCCCGACCTCGTCCTCCGCCGGCGGATGGCTGAAGACCGGCAGGCCGAACGTCGCCTCCGAGATAAAGACGTGACACGGCACAGGCTCGAACGGCGCACAGGTCGGATCGCGGCGGCGCTTGTAGTCGCCGGACACGACCATGATCAGCCCCTTCCAGCGCACCTCGACCTGGGCCGAACCCAGCACATGGCCGGCAGGCGCCAATCTGAGATCGACCCCATTGATCGCTGTTGCCTCGCCGTATTCCACTGACTGGGGCTGCAACGTGAAGTCCGCGCCATAACGTTCAGCCATGATCGCCAGGGTCTGGCGCGTCGCGAGCACCGCCCCGTGACCGGCGCGCGCGTGGTCGGCGTGCCCGTGCGTGATGACGGCGCAATCCACCGGCCGAACCGGGTCGATGTAGAAATCTCCCGGCGGGCAGTAGAGGCCAGCGGGCGTGGGGTGCAGCAGGTCTTCGGGGCGGATCATCTTGCGGTAACGCTCTCGACGCCGTCGGGTCGCCGCCCCATAGAGGATGACCCCGAAAATCGGCGCAACAGGTTCAGTCCGCACGATGCACGAGAGCTTCCTGACCACCATCCTGCCGCAACTGGCCGCCGGCGCCGCCCACACCGGCGCCTTGGGCTTCACCTTCGACGGCCTGCACGATGGCCAGCCCCGTATTCGCGTGCCGTGGCGTGAGGATCTGGTCGGCGATCCCGACAGCGGCGTCTTCGCAGGCGGTCTGGTGACGACCTTGCTGGATCATATAGGCGGATTGGCGGTGTGGACTGCGATGGACGCCTTCCAGCCCATCGCCACACTTGATTTGCGTGTCGACTACATGCGCGCGGCCAGGCCGCGTCAGGACCTGCTGGCACAGGGCCTTTGCTTCCGCCTGACGCCCAGCATCGCCTTCGTGCGCGCCTGGGCCTTCGAAGACGATCCATCAGACCCGGTCGCCGCCGCGCAAGCCGCCTATATCCTCAACCAAACCCGCGAGCGGACGCCCCAAGCAACAGGAGCGGCGGCATGACCGACATCCTGAACCGCATGCCCTACGCCCGCTTTCTCGGCCTTCAGACCCTGGTAAGCGGCGACGAAGTCACTGTCGTCATGCCCTTCGACGATAAGCTGATCGGCAATCCGATGCTGCCCGCCCTGCATGGCGGATCGACGGCCGCCCTTTTGGAAATGACGGCCATGGCTCAGGTGGCGCTCAGCTTTCCGGGTCCGCGTCTGCCCCGCCCGATCAATGTGACGGTCGCCTATCTGCGCACCGGCAGGCCGATCGACGTCTTTGCTCGCGCCCGCATCAGCCGGGCCGGTCGGCGCGTCGCCCACGTGCATGCGGAGGCCTGGCAGGAAGAACGTCAACAGCCGATTGCGTCCCTTACCGCACACTTCCTGCTGGACAACCAGGACTGATCACCGCGCCCTAGCGCGCTGATTCGCGCCGACTTCTTGCTCTCATTGGGTTTCAACGCCTTGCTTACGGCGGCGCTTCAACGCGCGATTGCCGATATGGTAAAGATTGCTCTACCAAACAGGGTTAAGACGTGATAACCATACGGCCGTTGTAAACCTGTCTTTGAGGGGCTTTCATGGACCGCACTGAAGTCGTCACCAGCGTTGCTGGCGATCTGCATGCTACCGAACTCGCGATCGACGCCGCGATCACCCAGGCGACCACGCTGGTTCAATCCTTCATCGGCGCTCGCGCCGCCCTGTCGCTGTCGCCGGTCTCCGGCACGCTGTCGCAAGCCAAGGCCATGGAAACCATCGCCGCCCTCTCGGCCGCGCGTGAGTCCATCGTGGCCTGTCACGCCGAGCTGCAAAAAGATCACCGCCGCCTCGGTTTCGGCACCTACGCCGCTGGCCCGATCGCCAAGCCCGACGATTGGCTCGACCCCAAATCGGCCCTGACGCCGACGCATTTGCATCGCGTCGCGTGAATTCTTGGTAAGCTTGGCTTACCGAGATTTCAGTTTGATCTGACTTCGTTCATTATCGCCCCCACGTATTTTGCGTGGGGGCGATTTTGTTATGGTCAATATCGTCTATGCGATTGTGGGCGCCGTGTTCATGGTCGGCATGGCTCTGTTTGCCTTCATGAAGGGTGGACCTGCTGAAAGAATGGGCGCCGGGGCTTATCTGTTTGCTTGGTTCGCATCCATTATCTTGCAGCAAAACAGCGGCTTTCGCGGCCTGCCTGCCGGTTTGTTTCTGATCGATCTTGCTGTTTTGATAGTCTTCGTCGGTGTTGCCTGGCGCTATCGGCAATCATGGCCCGTGTGGGCGAGCGGCATCCAGCTGATCACAGTCATGGCTCACGTCATGATGCTCGCCAAACAACCTGTGCTGCTAGGATCGTTGATCACAGTTATGAATCTCAATGGTTATCTCATTATCGGCTGCATCGTCATCGGCACATTCTACGCTTGGCAGGAGCGCCGTGCGGCGATGCTGGTAGGTAGAAATTCCTAACGCTTGATCGTATTCTAGCGACGAATCGGTCGCTGGAAGTCCATGCCGCTATCCCACGCCAAGCTCTGGAAGGCCGTCGACGCCTTGGCGCGACGTGAAGGGCTGACGCCGTCGGGCTTGGCGCGACGGGCCGGTCTGGATGCGACGAGTTTCAATCCCTCAAAACGCTTCGGACTTGGCGATCCGCCGCGTCCGCGCTGGCCGTCGACCGAGAGCATGACGCTGGTGCTTCAGGCGACGGGCCTGTCGCTATCGGAGTTTGCGGTGCTGGCTGAGGACGCGCCGGAGACGCCGACCAGCGTCCCCTTGCTGGGTCTGGCCAAGGCGGGTCAGGACGGGTTTTTCGACGACGCCGGCCTGCCGGTCGGCGAAGGTTGGGATCAGACCGATCTGCCGCGCGCCAAGGACACCCTGTTCAGCCTTCGGATAACCGGCGATTCGATGTCGCCCCTCTATCGCGAAGGCGATCGCGTCATCGTCGATCAAGAAGCGACGCAGGTTCGACAAGGCGACCGCGTTGTCGCCCGCCTGACCAGCGGAGAAACCGTGGCCAAGGAGGTCACCAGCCTGACCAGCCGCGCCGTCACCTTGGCCTCGATCAATCCCGACTATCCGCCCAGGACCGTGCCCCGGCGCGAGATCGAATGGATGGCCCGCATCCTCTGGGTCAGCCAGTAAGGCGCAGCAAAAACCCCGCCCGGCGAACCGGACGGGGCTTTCGATTAGGGCGAACTGGACTCAGTTGGCCGTGACGTAGTGGGCGTTCACCCAACCACCGCCTGCGATTTGGACCCATTCACCTTGCGAACCGATGGCGGTGAAGGGCTGGCCTGCCGACAGCGTGCCGGCTTGGCGATAGTTGGTGCCGGGGCCGCTGCGGATGCGCAGGTTCGACGAAGCGCGATACTGGGCGCCGCTGGAGGCCGAAGCCGCACGCGCGCGTTGCTGGTTGCAGCCGATATAGGAACCGGCGCCGGCGCCGGCGCCCGCGCCGACGATGGTGCCGGCCGTGCGCTCGTTGCGGGCGAGGTTCGAGCCCACCACGCCGCCGACCACGGCGCCGATCAGGGCGCCCGCACGCTGGCGACCGCCAGGCGCGTCACAATTGGTCACGCCGTTGGCCTGGGCCTGGGCGGACATCGGGGCGGCGGTCACCATGGCGGCTAAGGCGGCAGCAGTGGCCAGACCGGTCTTGAAAATCTTGTTCGACATAACTCTTCTCCTGTCAGCGCGTTTGCCGATGAGGGGAGAATGCACGGACGAACCTGAAGGCTCCCGGAGCTTCGCCGTTATTTTCCGTTCATCTTGGCAATGCGCGCGGACTGGCGGCGGGCGACGAAACGTTTGGCGATATCGACGTCGCGTTCGATGAAGTGTTTCCGACGCACGAACTGGAAGTCCAGCACACGCGCCCACAGATGGAGCATGCGGTCGTTTGTCACGAAAACCGTCACCGCTTCGACGGACGGCGGCGGCCCCCAGGCTTCAGCCAGCTTCGCCAGATGCTGGACGGTGGCGTCGTCGGTCATGGGTTCGCATTCGACGATCCAGTCCCAGCTGCAGAGCTCAGGCCTTTGCGTGATCAGATCGACCGTCGCTTTCAACACGCGGTCGGCCGACCCGGCCGACACCAGGTCGAGCATCAGGACCCTGTTCGCCTCGTCGATCTCGTAACGCAACCTCGCCTCCCCCGGCTACGTCCTATCAGGCTGGCATCACGCAACAACCCTGACGCAAGGTCAAGGTTGCGCCAGCTCTCCGTTTGCGCCCGCTTCGATCAGTGCGATCGTCTGCGGCAGGCCGTAGATGGCGGCGAACGAACCGAAGCGCGGCCCCTGGCTAGCGCCCAGCAGCACCTCATAGAGCGCGCCGAACCAGGCCCGCAGCGGCTCGAAGGCGTGTTCCTTGCCGACCGCATAGACCTCGTTCTGGATCAGCTCGCCGTCCGTGGTGTCGGCCGGCAGCGCCTTCAGCCGTTCGGCCAGATCCAGCAGCGCCGCCTTTTCCTTGTCGTCCGGCAGGCGATAGGACTTCGCGGGCTTCACGAAGTCCTCGTAGTAGTTCAGCGCGTGGTCCATCAGCCGGTCCAGCAGCGGCTCGTTTTGCGGCGTCGCGTCAGGCAGGTATTTGGCGAAATAGGCCCACAGCTGGTCCTTGGTCGAGGCGTTGGCCACGCCGACCAGGTTCAGCAGCAGGGCGAAGGACACCGGCGACGTGTGGGTCGGCGGATCGCCCGCATGGATCGACCAGACGGCGTTGTCGATCCGCTTGGCCGGCTCCTGGGTCTTGTAGCTTTCGATGAAGGCCAGATAGTCGTCGATGGCGCGCGGAATGACGTTGAAGTGCAGGCTCTTGGCCGACTTCGGCGACTGGAACATGTACCATGACAGGCTCTCGGGCGTGCCATAGCGCAGCCAATCGTCCATCGTCAGGCCGTTACCCTTGGACTTGGAGATCTTCTTGCCCTCGATGTCGAGGAAGAGCTCGTAGTTGAAGCCTTCGGGAGGGGTGCCGCCCAGGGCGCGGCAGACCTTGGAGCTTTCGCGCACGCTCTCAATCAGGTCCTTGCCCGACATCTCGTAGTCGATGTCGAGCGCGACCCAGCGCATGGCCCAGTCTGGCTTCCATTGCAGCTTCACATGACCGCCCGTGACCGGCACCTCGGTGCGGTTGCCCGGCTCGCCGGCGGGATCTTCGAAGGTGATCGTGCCCTTCTCGACGTTGCGCGCCAGGGTCGGAACCTGCAGCACATGGCCGGTGATCGGGCTGATGGGCAGGAAGGGCGAATAGGTGGCGCGGCGCTCCTCGCCCAGGGTCGGCAGCATGATGGCCTGGACCGCGTCGAACCGCTCCAGCAGGGTCAGCAACGTCGCGTCAAACCGACCCGACCTATAGGTCTCGGTCGAGGACATGAACTCATAGTCGAAGCCGAAGCTGTCGAGGAAGGCGCGCAGGCGGGCGTTGTTGTGCGCGCCGAAGCTGTCGTGGGTGCCGAAGGGATCGCGCACCCGCGTCAGGGACAGGTGCAGGTCCTCGCGCAGCATCTCCGGGTTCGGCACGCCCTCCGGCACCTTGCGCAGGCCGTCCATGTCGTCGGAGAAGGCGATCAGGCGCGTGGGCCAGTGGTCGCCGGTCAGGGCGCGAAAGGCGTTGCGCACCATGGTGGTGCGGGCGACCTCGCCGAAGGTGCCCATGTGCGGCAGGCCCGACGGGCCATAGCCGGTCTCCAGGATCACCGGGCGCTGCAAGGCGGGAAAGGCCGCCAGGGCTTCATCCGCCTTGCCGGCGTCGATCAGGGCGCGCGCTTCGGCTCGCTCGGCCTCGCCCAGCCGTTTCTTCAGAACATGGGCCAGCAGGTTGCGGGCTTGTTCGAAGGGCCAGGACTTGGCCTCGCGGGCGAGGGTTTCGAGGTTCTGCAGCATGGCGGCGGTTTGCAGTCTGCATCCCGCCCGGTCAACCGTGATCAGGCTTTGGCGGCGATTACGATGATCTCGACCTTATAGTCGGGCGACGCCAGCCGGCTTTCGCCCGTGGCGCGGGCCGGCGGGTTGGCGGTGTCGACCCAGGCGTCCCACACGCCGTTCATCGCCTCGAAGTCGGCGATGTCCGCCAGCCAGATCTGGGCCATCAGGATCTTGGACTTGTCGCTGCCGGCCTCGGCCAGCAGGGCCTCGATCTCAGCCAGCGCCGTTCGGGTCTGCGTCGTCACGTCGTCGCCGGGTTCGCCGACCTGGCCGGACAGATAGATGGTGTCGCCGTGGACGACGGCCTCGCTCATGCGGGCGCCGGGCTGGATGCGGGTGATCATGGGCGGGGGTCCTTCGAAAACGCTCCCCACCTATCGCCGCCGGGGCCCGGCTGTCGAGCGGCTAGCGGCGGTTGAACCGCGAGACGGTCAGGCCGACGACCAGGGCGCCGGCGCCGACGATCAGGGCGTCCTCGATCAGGCCGCTCTTGGTCTGGCCGATGCGGGCCATGGCCTTCTTGCGACCTGAGAGGGTCAGATAGGCCAGCGGCACGGCCGTGCCGACGGCCAGGCCGGCGCCCAGCTTCTCCTTTCCACGCGGGGCCAGGGCGGCGCCGGCGATGCCCGCGCTCATGACGCGCGCCAACAGGCCCAGAAAGACGGTGCGATCGGGCGCGGTCTTCATCTTGTCGCCCAGCAGTTCGCCCACGCCCATGGCCAGGGCGCCGAACTTGAACAGCGGCCGGTTCAGCAGAAAGACGCGGCCGGGCAAGGGCTTGTGAGCCAGTTCGGCGGTGGCGAGGGCCGCCATCGGGGTCATGGAACGGGCGCTGGCGACAGCGCCGATGAGGGCGGACGGGAGGAGGTCGAGGGCTTTCATGCCGCCACAACACCCGACCGGGGCGGAAGGTTCAGCCCGTTTCAGCCGCGGGCCGCCAGGACGTTGCGGATCGCCAGGCTGGAGTGGATGCGCGACACCCCCGGCAGGCGCGACAGGACGTCCTTGTGGATCACCTCATAGGCGGCGATGTCGGGCGCGACGGCGCGGACGATGTAGTCGGCCTCGCCCGCCATTAGATAGCAGTCGCGGATTTCCGGGTGGTTGCGAACGGCCGCCTCGAACCGGCGCATGTGGTCGTCGGTCTGCTTCTCCAGCGTGATCTCGACATAGGCGACGACGCCGTCGTCGCTGTCGTTGGCCAGGACGGCGGCATAGCCCCGGATCACCCCGCGTTCTTCCAGCCGCCGCACCCGCCGCAGGCAGGCGGAGGGCGACAGACCGACGGCGGAGGCCAGGTCCGCATTGCTGATGCGCCCGTCGGCGCGGAGCCGTTGAAGGAGGCGTTGATCGAGAGGATCGAGCAGGGACACAAGTTTCCGCCGTTCAGCCGCAGATTATTGCGTCAGACTTCTATCAGCGACCGATCGTTGCGCAAACAGGCAGGATCGTCGATCCATGCGGCGCTAGCTTGCGGCGAATAACAACATTGGGCTTGGAAACGTCACATGCGGGTTCTGGTGCTTGGGTCGGGCGTCATCGGCGTCACCACCGCCTGGTATCTCAGTCAGGCCGGGCATGAGGTCACGGTGGTGGATCGCCAGGCCGGTCCGGCGCTGGAGACCAGCTTCGCCAACGCCGCGCAGATTTCGCCGGGCTATTCCGCGCCCTGGGCCGCGCCGTCGATCCCGGTCAAGGCGATGAAGTGGCTGCTGATGCGCCACGCCCCGCTGATCGTGCGGCCGCGGCTGGACATGGCCATGGTGCGCTGGACCGTCGCCATGCTGCGCAACTGCACCCATGACCGCTATGCGCTGAACAAAAGCCGGATGGTGCGTCTGGCCGAGTACAGCCGCGACCAGATCGACCTGCTGCGCCGCGAGACCGGCATCGCCTATGACGGTCGCCAGCAGGGCACGCTGCAGCTGTTCCGCACGGAAAAGCAGCTGGCCGACGTGCACAAGGACGTCGATGTGCTGAAGGCCGCCGGCGTGCCATGCGAGGTTCTGGACCGCGCAGGCTGTATCGCGGCCGAGCCGGGCCTGGCCGCCTCCGACGTCGATTTCGTCGGGGGTCTGCGCCTGCCGCATGACGAGACCGGCGACTGCTTCCTGTTCACCAACGCCCTGGCGAAGCTGGCGGCGGAGCGCGGCGTGGTCTTCCACACAGGGACCGAGATCCAGTCGATCACGATGGCGGACGGTCGCGCGACCGGCGCCATGACCAGCAAGGGCGCCATGACGGCCGATCTGGTGATCCTGGCGCTCGGCTCCTATTCGCCGATGATGGCCAAGCCGCTGGGGCTGGATCTGCCGGTCTACCCGGTGAAGGGCTATTCGATCACGGCCAAGATCGTGAACGAAGACCGGGCGCCCGTCTCGACCGTCATGGACGAGAGCTACAAGGTGGCGATCACGCGCCTGGGCGATCGCATCCGCGTGGGCGGCATGGCCGAGCTGTCGGGCTACAACAACACCCTGCCTGCCGTCCGTCGCGAAACCCTGGCCCATTCGGTCGGCAGCCTGTTCCCCGGCGGCGGCGACCTGGCGGGGGCCAGCTATTGGTCGGGCCTGCGTCCGATGACGCCGGACGGCACGCCGGTGATCGGCGCGACCAAGGTTCCGGGGCTTTATCTGAACACCGGCCACGGCACCCTGGGCTGGACCATGGCCTGCGGCTCGGCGCGGGTTCTGGCCGACATGGTCGACGGCAAGGCGCCCGAGATCGAGACCCGCGACCTGTCGCTGAACCGCTATGGCGCCTGGGCGGGGGCGTTTGCGCCGGGCTTCAGCTGAGATCAGACGGCGGCGGGGAATTTTACCGTCTAAAGAGTCTAATTCGTCTAATCTCGCGACGGTGGAGCCTTGGGCCGCGGACGGGAATTCACCGTCTAAAGTGTCTAATTCGTCTAATCCGGCGCCATCATCCGGGTGAGGCGCGGGCGGGATTTGGTCGTGCCTTCCGCCTGAACTTACGGTGTCAAAGATCGCCGGCCAGTCTAACACACGGCCGGGGCGCGGTCGGTTAGACGCCGTTCGGGCGCGAAAATCCTTTGCAAATCAGACATAGGGGCGCCGACGATGCGCTGGCAGGGCGTCGCGGCGTGGCGCGGCGCGTCGGAGCCGCCTATAGAGCGCGCGATGAAGACCGCCGATTTCGATTTCGACCTCCCCGAAGACCAGATTGCGTTGCGCCCGGCCGATCCGCGCGATTCCGCACGGTTGCTGGTGGTGAAAGGCGGCGCGCTGGAAGACCGGATCATTCGCGATCTGCCGGACTTCCTGCAGCCCGGCGACGCCCTGGTGTTCAACGATACACGGGTCATTCCCGCCCGTCTGTCGGGCGTGCGCCAGCGGATCGGGGCCGAGGGCGAAACCCTGACGGTCGAGGTGGAGGCGACGCTGCATCACCGCGACGCGCCCGACGTCTGGTCCGCCTTCATGAAGCCGGGCAAGCGGATCAAGCCGGGGGATCGGATCCGGTTCGGAAACGCGAGCGACGCCGCCTGCGACCTGGGTCGGCTGGACGCCACGGTGACGGCCAAGGGGGAAGACGGCCTGATCACCCTGACCTTCGACCTGGCGGGACCGGCGCTGGACGATGCGATCCGCGAGGTCGGGGTCATGCCCCTGCCGCCCTATATCGCCGCCAAACGGCCCGAGGACGACCGGGACCGGTCGGACTATCAGACCGTCTTCGCCGAGCATGACGGGTCGGTCGCGGCGCCGACGGCGGGGCTGCATTTCACCCCTGCCCTGCTGGACGCCATCCGCGCCAAGGGCGTCTCGACCCATGCGGTGACGCTGCATGTCGGGGCCGGCACCTTCCTGCCGGTCAAGGCCGACGACCTGGCTGACCACAAGATGCACAGCGAGTGGGGCGAGGTGTCGCCGGACACCGCCGCCGCCCTGAACGCTGTCCATGCAAAGGGCGGGCGCATCGTCTGCGTCGGCACCACCTCCCTGCGGCTGCTGGAAAGCGCGACGGCCGAGGACGGCGAGATCAAACCCTTCCACGGCGACACGGCCATCTTCATCACGCCGGGCTATCGGTTCCGGGCGGTCGATGTGCTGATGACCAACTTCCACCTGCCGAAGTCGACCCTGTTCATGCTGGTCAGCGCCTTTGCGGGCACGGCGACGATGAAGGCGGCCTATGCCCATGCGGTCGCCGACGGCTATCGCTTCTATTCTTACGGCGACGGATCGCTGCTGTTCCGCGACTGATCGCGGGTCAGGGCCAGAGGCGGCCCGAGCGCCAGGTCTCGCCGTCGCGGTCGAAACGCAGTCGGTCGTGCAGACGGAACGGGCGATCGCGCCAGAACTCGACCGAGCGCGGCACGACGCGCCAGCCGGTCCAATGGGACGGGCGCGGCACCTCCTGACCATCGAAGCGCGCGGTTTCGCGGCCCACGGCCTCTTCCAGCACGGTGCGATCCGACAGGGGGCGGGACTGGTCCGAGGCCCAGGCGCCGATGCGGCTTTCGCGCGCGCGGCTGGCGAAATAGGCGTCGGCCTCAACCGGCGTGACCGGCTCGACCGCGCCGCGCACCCGCACCTGGCGACGCAGGGATTTCCAGTGGAAGGTCAGGGCGGCGGCCGCGCAACCGGCCAGTTCGACGCCCTTGGCGCTCTGGCTGTTCGAATAGAAGGTGAAGCCCCGCGCATCGACGTCCTTCAGCAGCACGATCCGCGCATCCGGCAGGCCGTCGGCGTCGACGGTGGACAGGGTCATGGCGTTCGGATCGTTCGGCTCGTGCGCCCTCGCGTCGGCCAGCCATTCGACGAACAGGCCGATGGGTTCGGGCCGGTCGAAGATGGTCTCGTCGCCATTGGCGGCCAGGGCGGCGGCATAGTCGCGGGCGTATTCCTCACGCGACGGGCTGGGCGGGATCACGGATGCGGTCATGGAGGGTGATGTAGTCCGTGCAGGCGCGGCTGGAAATGATCGCGGTCAAAAACGGGTGCCTCGTCGTCAGGGTTAACCGCCCATTGACCCTGATGGGCGAACGGTGACGGCATGAGCGCGCCTGTTCCGATTTCAGATGTGTCCGGCGTCCGCGAGGCCCTGTCGATCCTGGGCCTCAGTGGCGATGTCGATGCGTCCCAGCTGAAGGCCGCCTTCCGTACGGCGGTGAAGGCGGCGCGGCCGGATCAGGCCGGCGGGGACGCCGAGCGGTTCCGGCGCGTGATCGCGGCCTATCGGCTGATCCAGGCGCACCAGCCCCCTCGTCCTGCCCTGTCGGCGCCCGCCGCGCGGCCCGCGCCGTCGCCGGTTCTGGTCCTGTCGCCGATGCAGGCCCTGGCCGGGGGGCAGGTCGAGGTGCGGCTGGGCGCGCGCACGGTGCGGGTCACGGCTCCCAAGGGCCTGCGCAGCGGCGATCACCTGCGGCTGAGGCGCGGGGCGGCGGACGGGAGCGACCTCTATCTGTCGGTCTTGATCCGGCCCGAGGACGGGCTGTCGGTTGTCGGAGACGACCTGTTCATGACCTGGGCCGTCGAGCGTCGCCTGATGGCCGACGGCGGGCGGGTCGAGATCGAGACCCCTGTCGGCACGCGCTCGGCCTGGATCACCGCCGACATGGCCGCACCGGTGCGGGTGCGGTTGAAGGACCTGGGCCTGCCCGCGCGCGGATCACGGCCGGCGGGGCATCTGTTCGTGACGCTGGAGCCGTCGTCCGATGTACCCTCGGCGGCGGAGGACCTGCTGGTGCGGTTCACGCGGGTCTGGACGCAGGAGCGTCTGGCGGCCTAAGTCGGGGCCATGTCGCACAACACCTTCGGCCATCTGTTTCGCGTGACCACCTGGGGCGAGAGCCACGGGCCGGCGATCGGCTGCGTCGTGGACGGATGCCCGCCGATGATCCCCCTGACCGAGGCGGATCTTCAGCCCTGGCTGGATCAGAGGAAGCCGGGCGGCAGCCGTTTCGTGACCCAGCGCAAGGAAAGCGACACGGCGCGCATCCTGTCGGGCGTGTTCGACGACGGCGACGGGCCGGTGACGACGGGCACGCCGATCTCGATCCTGATCGAGAACGAGGACCAGCGGTCAAAGGACTATGGAGAGATCGCCCGCGCCTATCGGCCGGGGCACGCCGACTATGCCTATCAGGTCAAATACGGGGTGCGGGACCATCGGGGCGGCGGTCGATCCTCGGCGCGCGAGACGGCCAGCCGCGTGGCGGCCGGGGCCGTGGCGCGCAAGGTGCTGGGCGACGGCGTGAAGATCAGGGCCGGCGTGGTCCAGATCGGCCCGCACCGGATCGCGCCGGATCGGATCGACTTCGACGCCGTGCACACCAATCCGCTGTTCGCCGCCTCGGCCGAGGTGGTGGGCGGCTGGGAGGCCTATCTGGACGGCATCCGCAAGGCAGGATCGTCGGTCGGCGCGGTCGTCGCGCTGGAGGTCACCGGCGTTCCGGCGGGCTGGGGCGCGCCCCTGTACGGCAAGCTGGACGGCGAGCTGGCTGCGGCCCTGATGTCGATCAATGCGGCCAAGGGGGTGGAGATCGGGGCGGGGTTCGAGGCCGCCGAACTGACCGGGGAACAGAACGCCGACGAGATGCGGCTGGACCTGAACAGGCAGCCGGTCTTCCTGTCGAACAAGGCGGGCGGCGTGCTGGGCGGGATTTCGACGGGCCAGCCGGTGACGGCGCGGGTGGCGTTCAAGCCGACCTCCTCCATCCTGACCCTGCGCCAGACGATCACCCGCGACGGCGAAGAGACGGACCTGCGCACCAAGGGTCGTCACGATCCGTGCGTCGCCCTGCGCGCCGTGCCGGTGGTCGAGGCCATGGCCGCCTGCGTGCTGGCCGACGCCTATCTGAGGCATCGCGCCCAGGTCGGCTGATCAGGGTCTGGGTCGGGCCGGTCGCGGGTTCGTGCGATCGGTGTCGAGCCTGCGCGGCGGCTCGACCGGACGCGCCTCGCACCGCATCAGGGCCATCAGGGCCGACAGGCCTGTCGTCATCACGATCATCGCTCGATTCCTGCAACTGCGAACCGTTTGCAGGTTTGCGCATGTCGAGGGCGCGTGCAAGACAAGGGACCGGTGGCGCCCAACTCAGGAGATCAACCGTGCGTGAAGACGGAAAGCTGGACTACCTCGAACTGCCCGCCGCCGACCTGCCCGCGACCAAGGAATTCTACAGCCAGGCTTTCGGCTGGACCTTCGTGGATTACGGCCCGACCTATGCGGCCTTCGATCAGGGACTGGACGGCGGGTTCGACGCCGATCAGGCCGATCAGACCAAGACCCCCCTGCCCATCCTGTACGCCCATGACCTTGAAGCCATGCAGGCCAAGGTCGAGGCGGCCGGCGGCCGGATCGTGAAACCGATCTACAGCTTCCCCGGCGGTCGCCGCTTCCACTTCGCCGATCCGGCCGGCACCGAAATGGCGGTCTGGTCCGAGGGCTGAGCCCTATTTGACGTCGATGGACTGGCCGATGCGTTCGGCCAGATCCCGGTCCGCGCCCTCGACGCTGGCGATCCATACGTGGATCTCCCTGGGGTCCGCAGCGCGCTGGAACAGGTGCTCCATCGCCAGACGGCGGCTGCCCTCGGTGACGACGACCGAGGCGCGGCCGCCGGCACGGACCGTCTCGCCGTCGTAGATCGGAAACTGCGACGACGGGCCGGCGTAGATCATCAGCAGGGTCTGGTCGCCACGCTGGACGCGATAGATGCTGGCGTTCGCGCCCGCGCGCGCCGGGGTGATCGTCAGGCCGGCGGGCAGCTGGATGCTGAACGGCAGGGCGGCGATGGCGGCGGCGTTCAAGGCCGCCGGCGCGGGCGCGGCGGCCGGCGGGGTTGCGGCAGGCGCCGTCGGTGTCGGTTGAGGTGTCGGTTGAGGTGTCGTCGCTTGAGGCGCCGTTGTGGTTGAGGCTGGCGTTTGCGGACGTGTCGCGGTCGCCGGACGCGTCGTCGCCGCCGGGCTTTGGCCAATCGGCGGCAGGGTCTGAGTCGTGCGCGGCGCGGATGACGTGGCGGGCGCCGGGCGCGGCGATGCTGCGGGGGTCTGGCCGATCGGAGGCAGGGCCTGGGTCGCGCCGGCGGTCGGCCCCGGAGTCAGTGTCGGTGTCGGAGCCGCGGTCGATGCGGCCGGAGACGTGGCCAAGCCGGAAGGCGGCGCGCTGTTCAGATCGCGGGTCAGGTTGGAACCGGGACGTTGCGCCGGGGGCGTGGTCGTCTGTCCGGAAATCACGAGGGCGGCGGCAAGGGCGATCATGGGCATGGCCGGACCATCGCGCGCCCGGCGGGCGACCGCAAGCGCGACCTCACGCCTTGGGCAGCGCGACCCAGAAGGTGGCGCCCTCGCCCGGCGCGGAGATCACGCCGATCGAGCCGCCCTGCAACTCGACCAACCGCTTGGCCAGGGCTAGGCCGACGCCGTGCCCCTCGACCGTCGACCGCTCAAGGCCCAGGCGGTTGAAGGGCTCGAACAGCTGCGCCTGCTTCTGAAGCGACAGGCCGGGGCCGAAATCGCTGACCTCGATGCGGACGCAGTCGTCCTGACGGAGCGCACGCAGGACGACACGGCCGCCAGAGCCGCCGTATTTCAGCGCATTGCTGGTCAGGTTGGTGATGATCTGGGCCAGACGCTGGGAGTCCGCGACCGCGATCAAGCCATCGCCCTCGCACACCACCTCGACGGTGACGCGGTCGACGTCGGGCCACAGCAGGCACGTGCGGCGCACGTCTTCCAGCAGGCCCGGAATGTCGGTCGGGCGCAGATCGACCCGGACCGCCCCGGATTCGGCGCGCGCCACGTCCAGCAGATCGTGGGCCAGGGTTTCGACCTGCCGCGCGGTCTTGACCAGCATGTCGGACATCTCGGCCTGCTGGGCCGAGACCGGTCCGAGATGGCCCTGCCGCCACAGATCGCCGATGCCGATGATGCCGGCGACCGGGCTCTTGATCTCATGCGCCACGTTGGCGAGCAGGCGAGACTTGGCCTCCGAGGCCTTTTCCGCGCGTTCGCGACCAACGCGCGCGCGCTCCGCCAGAAGATCGCGCTCTTCCAACAATGAGGCCACCAGCAGGACGGGCATATAGCCGATCAGCACCAGCATCTGGGCCATCAGAACCTGGTGGGTCAGGTCGCCCTTGCTGTAGGGACCATGCCCCATCATGGCGCTGCCGACCAACAGGATGCTCATCACGACCAGGGTGAAGGCCGCGCCGGCGACGCCGAGCCGGACCGCGATGCCGAGCAACAGCGGGAGCAGGACGAAGCCCATCGGCACGTCGCCCGTGAAAGCGACGTAGTAGAAGACGGGCACCAGGCCGATCAGAATGACGGCTTCCAACAGCTTTCTGGGCTTCAGCAGGCGGGCGAACATCGCAGGCGTCAGCGACATGCCCAGCGACCCCAGGACCGCGATGCCCAGGGTGTGGCCGAGCCACCAGGTCTGGAAACCCTGCCAGACGATGTCGCCCTGGCCCATCAGCGACAGGATCAGAACGCTGCACAGGGCGGCGGGGATCGGCGCCAGGACCGCCGCAAAGAACAGGAAGCTGACCGCGCCATTCAGGCTGGACAGATTGAGCGTGGGCGAGAAGCGACGCGCCAGCATAACGGCCGCCACGATCTCGATCATGTTGGCGATGGTGAAGGCCAGGGCCAGCGGCGGCTTGTTGCCGGCGATGATCTCGCCGATCAGGATGCTGACGGTCAGGACGCCTGCGAAGGTGAGGTCACTGGCGTGACCACGGCTGGTGCGCAGCCACACGGCGACCGCGACGCCGCTGGCGCCCCACAGGCCGGCGACCAGCCCGGCCGAACGGCCATAGGCCACAGCCACGGCGACCAGGATGGCGACCGCCACGCCCGTCAGCACGGGGACTAGCGGGCTGGAACCGTCCGGACCGTCGGCGCCACCGGGGCTCGGCCGATGGCCAGCCGCCAGTACGCCCTTCACGGACGCGCTGTGGGGATCATCGACATTGAGCGCGCGGCTCAGGATCATGGACAGGTTCCGACCAATAAGAGGTCGGCATAGGACCAGCCGGTTCCTAATATCCCCTGAAGTCAGGGCCTCAATTTTTCATTGAAGCGCCTGACGGCCTCGGCTGGGCCGTCGGGATGGTTCCAGACCCCGCCGCTGACCGCCACGAAGTCAGCGCCGGCTTGGGCAAGCTCTGCTGTGTTATCGACCGTGATCCCGCCAATGGCGACGCAGGGTGTCTCGACCGTCTCTTGCCACACGGTCAGGATGTCCAAGGGCGGGCGATGCACCGTTTCCTTTGTCTCTGTGGGATAAAAGGCGCCGAAGGCGACGTAGTCGGCGCCGCCCTCTGCGGCGTCCCAGGCCAGGTCGCGGTCGTCGTGGCAGGTGACGCCGATCATGGCGTCCGGCCCCATGATACGCCGCGCCTCGGCCAGCGAGCCGTCTTCCTGACCGATATGAACGCCGTCACAGCCGGTGGCCCGCGCCAGATCCGGCCGGTCATTCAGCAGAACCGCGACATCATGACGCCGCGCGATGGGAGCCAGCGCCTCGACAGCCGTGCGGATGGCGGCGTCGTCGGCGGGCTTCAGCCGGATCTGCAAGGCCGCGACATCGCCGGCGGCCAGGGCCTGATCGAGGGTTTGCGCAAAGGCGTTCAGGTCGGCGATCGCAGGCGGCGTGATCAGATACAGCCGGCAGGGCGGACGCTCGGGGACAATCGGTGTTCGGGCCATGTCCGTCATTGCCCGCCCCCGCGACAATCCGTCAACGGGCCACCGCCTGCTGAGCCATGCGAACGACTTGCAATCGCCTTAAGGACTGCTATAGCGAACCATTCTCAGTCAGTGAAACGTGTAGCGCCTCGTGTACGTCTGCAACTGTAACGGTCTTCGCCAGCGCGATGTCGCCCAGGCCATCGAGGCCGGCGCCTGTCGTCCGCGCGACATCTTCGCGCGCAACCAGTGCCAGGCCCAGTGCGCCAAATGCGTCTGCGAAATGCGTCAGATGATTCAGGAAAGCCGCGAAGCGTTCGCACTCGCAGCCGAATAGTTTGCTTCGCCTGCGGGCGACAGTCACTCGCACTCTCAATGCAGTGATAAAAACTCGCAAATAAACACGCCGCGTTTTACTGTGTTATGGCTGCGCTCGACAGACGGCGATAGCGCCGTGGCGAGACCAAGGACCATGGCCATGAAGGGCGACCCCGCAATCCTGCGCACGCTGAACGCAGTGCTGACCAACGAGCTGACGGCGGTAAATCAGTATTTCCTGCATGCCCGCATGTTCGAAAGCTGGGGCCTCGCGCACCTGGGCAACGTGATCTACGAAGAATCGATCGGCGAGATGAAGCACGCCGACATGCTGATCAAACGCATCCTGTTCCTGGACGGCCTGCCCAACCTGCAGGACCTGCACAAGCTGAAGGTCGGCGAGGATCCGATCGAATGCCTGGGCGCCGACCTGCAACTGGAGCTGGACAGCCGCGCCACGACCGCCGCCGCCGTGACCCAGTGCGAGGAAACCCGCGATTACGTCAGCCGTGACCTGCTGATGAAGATCCTGGCCGACACCGAAGAGCACATCGACTTCCTGGAAAACCAGCACAAGCTGATCGAGCTGATGGGCGCGCAGAACTATCTGCAATCGGCGATGAAAGAGATCGTCACCGACGGCGCGGCGACCGGCAACTAAGCTCTGCCTTCTGACGGAACCCCAATCCGCTCCGGCCATTAGCCTGTCAGGGCCAAGCTGGAGCGGACCATGACCGATATCGACGACGCCATCGACGACGTGCGCGACGCCGCCATGGACTTGTTGAACAGCGAGGGCCGCAGCGCCGGCCATGTGGTCGCCGGCATCGCCCTGACGGTTGGCTTTGCTCTGCTGGCGCATGGGATCGCCTCGGGCGCCCTGACGCCCAAGCGCAATCTGAAACAGGTCCGCAAGAAGGATCTGCCGATCACCGAGAAGCCGCGGGGCGCCTTCAGCCTGATCCTGCCCGCCGTGTTTTCCGCCACCACCCTGTCCGCGGTTCGGGTGTGGAATGCGCCGTCGCGGCCCGAACGCACCCGCGCCATGGGCCTGTGGCTGGCCGCCCAGACGGTGAACGCCGTCTGGCTGGGCCTGCGTCCGTCGTCGATGGCGCGCCAGGTGATCGCCGCCATGTCGTCGGCGGGTCTGGCCGCCGCCTTCGCCCACGAGGCGCGCAAGCTGGACGAAGGGGCCGGCAAGATGGCGGCGCCGCTGGGGTCGGGCGTGCGGTTCGGAAACTTCCTGCATCGCAAGGCCGATGACGCCTCGAGCGGGCGCACCCTGCATTAGGTTGCGTCGCCTTGCCCTTTATCGGGGCTTCCTCTAGGGATCGCGCCCTATTCGCCTCGCCCCGAACGGTGCGAGGGCGCAACTCCATTTCCGATGTGACCCCATGAAGATCAACGGCAACACCATCAAGCC
Organism: Brevundimonas sp. UYEF29; assembly: GCF_040546195.1. Taxonomy (NCBI): domain Bacteria; kingdom Pseudomonadati; phylum Pseudomonadota; class Alphaproteobacteria; order Caulobacterales; family Caulobacteraceae; genus Brevundimonas; species Brevundimonas sp. UYEF29. The sequence goes on from NZ_JBEPNH010000004.1 coordinate 159,709, forward strand.
CGGCATGGTCCTGCAGCACAATGGCGGCCTGTGGGTCGTCACCAAGGCCAGCCACGTCAAGCCCGGCAAGGGCGGCGCCTTCGCCAACGTCGAGGCCAAGAACCTGGAAACCGGCAACAAGCTGAACGAACGCTTCCGGTCGGAAGACAAGGTCGAGCGCGTGACGCTGGAACAGAAGGACTTCTCCTATCTGTTCGACAACGGCGACAGCCTGGTCTTCATGGACGACGCCACCTACGAGCAGATCGAACTGCAGAAGGACTGGGTCGGCGAAGAGCGCATCCCCTATCTGCAAGAAGGTATGAAGGTCGTCATCGAGATGCACGAAGAGCGTCCGATCGGCCTGGAGCTGCCCGATCAGGTCGTGCTGGAAGTCGCCGAGACCGAGCCGACCGTGAAGGGCCAGACCGCCTCTTCGTCCTACAAGCCCGCGCTGGCGTCGAACGGCGTGCGCATCATGATCCCGCCCTATATGTCGGCCGGCGAGCGTATCGTCGTCGACACGACCAGCGGCGAATACGTCCGCCGCGCGGACTAACAGACCACCATGCCAAAGCGGCCCCTTTCGGGGCCGTTCCTTTCTGAACTTCTCCGACTGTCCGGCTGCGGCTTTGAAGGACTTTCGGACCAGGAGATTCCTCGATGGCCCTCGCCTCCGCCCTGCTCCAAGTCATGACCGATGCGGTGCGCAAGACCGCCCGCCCGATGCTGCGCGACTTCGGCGAAGTCTCCCAGCTTCAGGTGTCGAGAAAGGGCCCCGGCGACTTCGTCACGGCCGCCGACCTGAAGGCCGAAGACACGCTCTACGAACTGCTGATGAAGGCCCGCCCCGGCTACGGCTTCCTGGGCGAGGAACGCGGCATGGTCGAGGGGACGGACAAGTCCCACACCTGGATCGTCGATCCGATCGACGGCACCACCAACTTCATGCACGCCATGCCTCACTTCGCCATCACGGTGGGGCTGGAGCGCCGCGCGCCGGACGGGTCGAGCGAGATCGTCGCCGGGGTCACCTACAACCCCGTCATGAACGAGCTATTCTGGGCCGAAAAGGGCAAGGGCTGCTATCTGAACGACCAGCGCATCCGCGTCGCCGGCCGTCGTGACCTGTCCGAAAGCCTGATCGCCACCGGCCTGCCCTTCATCGGCAAGTCGGGCCACGCCCAATCGATCAAGGACCTGCACGCCGTGGGCCAGCGCGTTGCGGGCATCCGTCGCCTGGGTTCGGCCGCCCTGGACTTCGCCTGGGTCGCGGCCGGTCGCTACGACGCCTATTATGAGCGCAATCTGAAGCCCTGGGACGTGGCGGCGGGCATCCTGTTCGTCACCGAAGCCGGCGGCCGGGTCACGACCATCGAGAACGACGGCGATCCCAAGACGGGCAAGTCGATCCTGGCGTCGAACACCGAACTGCATCCGCACCTGCGCAAGGTTTTGCAGGGCTGATTGTCATAGGGGCGACGCGCCCCTGCCCTATCCAAGGCGGATGATCCGTTTCATCCTGTGCGGACTCGTCCTTCTGACCGGAACGCCAGCCCTGTCACAGTTTGGCGCCCAGCCCCTGATCATCGCCCACCGCGGCGCCTCCGGCGAACGGCCCGAGCACACGCGTGCGGCCTATGAGCTGGCGATCGAACAGGGCGCGGACGTGATCGAGCCGGATCTGGTGCTGACCCGGGATGGCGTCTTCGTCGATCGGCATGAGAACGAGATCGGCGGGACGACCGACGTCGGCGACCGGCCCGAGTTCGCAGGTCGTCGGACGACCAAGACCATCGACGGCGTCGAGACCACCGGCTGGTTCACCGAAGACTTTACCCTGGCCGAGTTGAAGACCCTGAGTGCCAGGGAGCGATTGCCCGGCTTTCGACCGGGCAGCGCCGCCCATGACGGACAGGAGACGATCCTGACCTTCGACGAGGTCGTCGCCATCGCGCGAGACGCCTCCGCGCGAACCGGGCGGACGATCGCCGTAGCGCCGGAGCTGAAACACCCGACCTATTTCGCCGCGATCGGTTTGCCGATGGAGGACGGATTCGTCGCTGAACTGGAGCGGCTGGGCCTGACGGGCGCCGACGCCCCGATCATCATCCAGTGTTTCGAGGTCGGGCCGCTGGAGCGGTTGGCGACGCGGATCGATGCGCCGCTCGCTCAACTCGCAGCGGCCAAGGGCGGACCGGCCGACCGGGCGGACGTGACCTATGCCCAGATGATCACGCCCGACGGACTGAAGACGATCGCGACCTATGCCGACTGGGTCGCGCCGGAGATGACCCTGATCCTGCCGCGCGACGCCGAAGGTCGCACGACCGCGCCGAGCACTCTGGTCGCCGATGCCCATGCGGCGGGCCTCAAGGTCGTGGTCTGGACCCTGCGGGCCGAGAACGCCTTCCTGCCCGTCGAGCGACGCAGAGGCGATGACCCGGCCGGGCACGGCGACATGGCCGGCTATGCCGCAGCCTTCGCCGAGGCCGGGGTCGATGCGCTGTTCAGCGATTTCCCAGCGCTGGCGCGGACCACGGCGCCCTAGTTGCGGAACTGAAGCTCGGCGAGGCGAGCGTAGAGGCCGCCCTGGGCGACGAGTTGCTCGTGGGTGCCCTCTTCGACCACGCGGCCGTCGTCCATGACGACGATGCGGTCGGCGCGCAGGACGGTGGCGAGGCGGTGGGCGATGACCAGGGTGGTGCGCTCTTCCATCGCCTGATCGAGCGCGACCTGGACCAGGCGTTCGCTTTCGGCGTCGAGCGCGCTGGTGGCCTCGTCGAGCAGCAGGATGGGGGCGTCGCGGACTAGGGCGCGGGCGATGGCGAGGCGCTGGCGCTGGCCGCCCGACAGGCTCTTGCCGCGCTCGCCGAGCGGGGTGTCGAACCCTTCCGGCAGGGCGTCGATGAAGCCGAGCGCCTGCGCCTTTTCGGCGACGGCGCGGGCCTCTTCCAGGGTGGTGTTCTCGCGGCCGAAGCGGATGTTTTCCAAGGCCGAGCCCGAGAACAGCGGCGTTTCCTGCGACACCCAGGCGAAGCGGTCGCGCACGGCGACGGGATCGGCCTGGCGCACATCCACGCCGTCGACCGAGACCATGCCGGTCTGCGGATCATAGAAGCGCAGCAGCAGGCGGAAGACCGTGGACTTGCCAGCGCCGGACGGGCCGACCAGGGCGACCGTCTCGCCGGGGCGCACGGTCAGGCTGAAGCCCTTCAAAGCCGGAAGGTCGGGGCGGCCCGGATAGGCGAAACCGACGGCCGACATCGACACCTCGCCGCGCGGGGGCGTCGGCAGGGCCGTGGGCTGCGGCGGCGGGGCGATGCCGGCGACGGCGCGCATCAGCTCCTCAATCCGTTCCATGGCGCCGGCGGCCTTTTGCACGTCGCCCCAGCTTTCGCCGAGCGCGCCCACGGCGCCCGCGGCGAAGACCGATAGAAGGACGAACTGAAGCAGGGCGCCGGGCGTCATGGCGCCCTTCACCACATCCTGAGCGCCCAGCCACAGCACCAGGGTCACGCCGCCGAACATGACGACGATGATCAGGGCGGTCATCCAGGCGCGCGCCTGCATCCGGGTCAGGGAGGCGTTGAAGGCGTCCTCAACCGCCGCGCCGAAGCGGGTGATGGCGCTCTGTTCGCGACCGAAGGCCTGGACCGTCTCGATGGCGTCCACGCTTTCACCGGCGAAGCCGACGGCGTTGGCGAAGCGGTCCTGAGACGCCACGGTCAGTTTGCGCACCTTGCGGCCGAAGATGAAGATCGGCCCCAGGAGGAAGGGCACGATCAACAGGACGAAGCCGGTCAGCTTGGGGCTGACGAAGAACAGCAGGGCCACACCGCCGATCAGGGTCAGGAAGTTGCGCAGCGCATAGGAGATCGACGTCGTCATCAGCGTCTCGATCAGGGCGATGTCCGTGGTCAGGCGCGACAGCACTTCGCCGGTGCGCATATGGGCGTAGAAGGACGGGTCCAGCGTGAGAATGCGGCCGAACAGGCCCTTTCGCACATCGGCGATGACGCGCTCGCCCGTGCGGGTGACGAAATAGTAGCGGGCGGCGGTCGCCAGTCCCAGGAACAGGGCGTTGGCGCCCAGCAGCAGGAACCAGATGTTCAGATTGGCGCCGCCGGCCTCGAACCCATGGTCGATGGCGCCGCGCGCCAGGGCGGTCAGGCCCAGCGAGGCGGCGGTGGACAGCAGCAGCCAGAAGACCGCCATCAGGGCATGACCCTTGTGACGCATGGCGAAGGGAATCAGTCGCGCCAGCGGGCGGATGTCGCGGCGCTTGGCGCGCTTGGCGCCCGCTTCGGACATCTGTTCGGCCAGAAGGGCGCCGGCGCTGGGCCGACCTTCTAGCGACGCCATGCCCGAGGCGCGGTTGGCGGATGGGGCGGAGGCGGCGGCTTGATCGGTCATTTCGCCCGCCTCTTGCCCCGGAACGCCCCCCGGTGTAAACGCCGCCCCTCATTCCCGCCGGCTTTCTGGCGGGTTTCTCATTTCACGCGCACGGACGGTCGGCATCGTCACCGCGCAGAGACCGGACGACGACCATGAAGGCGGATACCCATCCCGACTACCACTTCATCACCGTGGTGATGACCGACGGCAGCACCTACCAGACCCGCTCGACCTACGGGAAGGAAGGCGACAAGCTGGCCCTCGACATCGACCCGACGACGCACCCGGCCTGGACGGGCGGCAACGCCCAGCTGATGGACCGCGGCGGTCGCGTCTCGCGCTTCAACAACAAGTTCGCCGGCTTCATCAAGAAGTAAGCGCGTCCTGGGTGCGACATCTCGCAGCAATCGGAACACCAAGAGCGTCGGTCGCAAGGCCGGCGCTTTTTGTTTGGTCGGAACACCGATAATGTGGGGGCGTTCGGGTACCAGGGGCGTCGGCCACGCTGGCCGAAGCGATCGAAGAAGCGGAAGACGATGAATAGACGGCAACTGGGTCTGGGCGTCGCGACGGCGGCCATGACCCTTGGCTCGGCGGCGCGCGCGCAGCAGGTCTTCGTGCAGCGCGGACCGGAGGCGACCGCCTTCTACAACAGCTTCAACGACCAGATTTCGCGTCTGCCCGAGACGCAGCAGGCGGATGTGCGCGCCTTCTATGAAATGAACGGCTGGCGGCCGGTGTGGAACGCCGACCGTGTGCGCGCCTTGAACACCGTCGCGGCCGGCGCCAATCGCCATGGTCTGGCGGGCTCTGACTATTTCGACTTCGTGGGACTGGCGGCCGATCCCGCGAGCGCGGATCTGCGGACCACGGCGGCGGCGCTGGCCTATGCCCGCGTCCTAGCCGAGGGCAAGGTGCGGCCCGAAACGGTCGAGGACCTGTGGGAAATGCAGAAGAACCGCGTGGACTTGCCGCGCGGTCTCAGCGACGCCTTGACCCGCAATGTGCTGGGCCAATGGTACGACGGCTTGGCGCCGACCGACATCGGCTATCAGAATCTGTCGGCCGGCTATGTTCGCTATCGCCGTCTGGCGGCGCAGGGCGGCTGGCCCCGCTTCACCCAGGGCGCGACCATCGAGCCGGGCAATAGCGATCGCCGCATCCCCGCTCTGATCGACCGCCTGACCGCTGAGGGCGACCTGTCGGCCGCAGACGGCGCGCGGTTGAAGGCGCAGGGCCTGGTTTACAACGCCGAACTGCAGCGTGCGGTGCAGAGCTTCCAGAATCGCCATGGCCTGGGCGCCGACGGGCGGATCGGCGCGGGCACCCAGCGCTCGCTGGGCGCCTCGGCCGAGGACCGTGCGCGTCAGATCGCGCTGAACCTGGAGCGCCGTCGCTGGCTGAAGCGCGAGGTTGCGCCCGAGCGGATCGAGGTCAACACCGCCGCCGCCATCATGGTCTATTGGAAGGACGGCAAGCCGGTTCACTCCAACCGCGTCGTGGTCGGCTCGGCCGAGAACCAGACGCCCAGTCTGGAGAAGCCGTTCGCCTCGGTCGTGGCCAATCCGCCCTGGTATGTGCCGGCCGGCATCGCGCGCCGCGAAATCCTGCCCAAGGGGCCGGGGTATCTGGCCGCCAACGATATGTATGTGAAGGACGGCACGGTCATCCAGCGCGCCGGTCCGCGCTCGGCCCTGGGCTATGTCAAGTTCGAGCTGCGCGACAGCTACGCCATCTTCCTGCACGACACGCCGTCGAAGGCCGCCTTCAACCTGTCCACGCGTCAGCGCAGCCACGGCTGCGTGCGGGTGCAGAATGCGGTGGAGTTCGCACGCCTGCTGCTGTCGCCCGATCCGACCAAGCTGGCCCAGTTCGACACGGCTCAGGATACGCGTGAGACGACGCGCGTGACCACCGGCCGGGAAATCTCGGTGCGTCTGCTGTACTGGACCGCCTTCGTGGACGGTCAGGGCCGCGTGGCGTTCCGCGAGGACGTCTATGGCCGCGACGACAAGCTGGCGCAGGCGCTGGGCATCGGCGTCAATCTGCCCAAGCCCATCGACGACGGTCGGGCGGACGCCAACGACGTCGGGCCGTAGAGGGGCGATCAGCCCCTGAAGGCCGCCTCGAGCATGCCCATCTGGCTGAGCACCGGGTTTTCCGGGGCCTGATCCTGATCGTCGGCGTACATGCGGCGATCCAGATACAGGGTGCGGTCGAACAGCTTTTCCGAACGCACGAGGTATTCGATCAGGGCGATCGGAAGTTCGGCGTGGCTGGGCTCGGCGTCGATGCGGCGCTCGTTCAGGCGATAGCGCGGCTCGCAGGCGGTTTCCGGCGACATGTCGTCTTCGCGCACGGCGCGCTGGACCAGGAGCCAGGAGGCGATCTGCATCAGGCGCGTGGTCAGCTTCATGCTCTCGGCGGCATAGGCCAGGGCGGCGGCGCGCGACAGCATCTTGGAATCGCGACGGCCCTCGCCGTCCAGATAGGCGGCGGTTTCCTCGACCAACTCCATGCCTTCGCGGAAGGTGCGATCGAACAGCTCCGACCGGGCGAAATCGCGAACGGTGCGGCTGCGGTCAGCGGGAGAGAGAGCGGAGGTCATCTGAGCTTTAAACATCGGAAAAGTGCGGGTCCGTCCTGCAATCGGCCGCTGGCGGCGGCATTTTGCAGAATGGGTGCAACGCTCATGCCATGCGGACGTGCCATTCGCGATCACGAACCGAAGTTGAACAGGGCGTCGGCGGCGTTTTTCTTGGAGCGTTTCGTCTCGATCGCGGCGCGCGAGCGCACGATCTCGGCCTCAAGCGCGGCGATCCGCTCCTGCAAATCCTCGACGGCGTAAACATCCAGGTCTTCGCGTGACAGGGCCCGCAGCGGTTCGCCACGTTGCGGGCGGGGTTCAAGATCTTCGAACATCGTCGCCTTCCTTTCGCGCTGTCATGGCCAAGGCAGTCCACGGTCCCTATCTGAACGCCCGGATACGGACGAATGCAAGGCGAGTGCGATGCGCGTGATCGAAATCGAAGGCGGTTCCGGACCGGCCGAGGCCCTGAAGATCGCCGAACGGCCCGATCCCGTGGCGGGGCCGGGTCAGGTGCTGATCCGCGTGCGGGCGGCGGGTGTGAACCGGCCGGACCTGCTGCAACGCACCGGCGCCTACCCCCCTCCCCCCGGCGCGTCGGACATTCTGGGGCTCGAGGTCGCCGGTGAGATCGAGGCCGTCGGAGAGGGCGTGACGCGCTGGACGGTCGGCGACCGGGTCTGTGCCCTGCTGGGCGGCGGCGGCTATGCAGAGCTGGCCGTGGTGGATGCGCGTCACGTCCTGCCGATCCCCGAGGGTCTGGATTACGTAGAGGCCGCCGTGCTGCCGGAAACCGTCTTCACCGTCTTCGCCAATGTGTTCGAGGGCGGTGCCTTGAAGGCCGGCGAGACGTTGCTGATCCACGGAGCGACCAGCGGTATCGGCGTGACGGCCATCGAGATGGCCAAGGCGGCCGGCGCCCGGGTGATCGCCACCTCACGCGGGGCGGACAAGGCCGCAGCCGCCAAGGCGCTGGGCGCGGACATCAGCCTGGACGCCAAGAGCGTGGATCTGGAGGCGCAGATCCGCGAGGCGGGCGGCGCGGATGTGGTTCTGGACATGGTGGGGCGCGACTACGCCGCCCTGAACCTGAACAGTCTGAATGCCGGCGGGCGTTGGGTGGTCATCGCCTCCCTGACCGGCCCCAAGGTCGAGATGGATTTGCAGCGGATCATGCTGAAGCGATTGACCCTGACCGGATCGACGCTGCGCAGCCGCCCGGCGGACGAAAAGGCGCGTCTGACCGCGGCTGTCGAGGCGACCGCCTGGCCGTGGGTGGCATCCGGCAAGGTCAAACCGCCGGTTCAGGCGGTCTTCGCGTTGGAGCAGGCGGCCGATGCGCACGCCGAACTGGAAGCCGGCGGGCACATCGGCAAGATCGTACTGAGCGTCTAGTAGCGACCGCCGCGCACGGGGCGCAGCGACGAGATGTTGTCGTTGAAGCCGCCGTTCAGGAAGCGGACGTCGCCTTCGACGATGCGGCAGCGGCCCCGGAACTCGGCGTCGGTGCAGACTTCCCAGCGGCCTTCGACGCGCATCGAACTGATGCGGTCGTTGAATGGGGTGCGGCCCAGGTTGCGGTCTTCGCTGGTGAACTCACGCGAGGCGCCGCGGAAGTTGGCGTTCTCATAGACGGTGATCGAGGACCGACCCCAGCCACCGCCATTGCCGCCGCCCCAGCCCGGCCCACCATTGCCAGGACCCCAGCCGCCGCCGGGACGGCCGGACTGGCTGTCTTCATAGTCGCCACGGAACCGCCCGCAGACCAGCAGGCCGTTGTCGTTGTTGATCTCCTCGCCGCCGCAGCGGTTTAGCTCGATCGACGTGCCGCGCATCCGGCCGCGGGTATCGCGGCAATCGGCATAGAGACGACCGCGATTCACATAGGCTTCGGAACACGACTGTGTGTAGCCGCCGCGCGGGGCGACGCGTTGCTGCGCATAGTCCTGGCCCGAGGCCATCGCTGCGGCCAGAGCCGCGCCAAGCAGAATGGACATGGTGGTTCTCCTCTCCCGAAGCTGAAAAGCTTCATTACCGCGAAGGTTGCGTCAGGGCGGATGAACCGTTGCTGTATGGGATTGTCGCTCAGCGTTTTCTTTTGTGTCGAATAGGCCTATATCGGCATCATACGCGCCCGGTCGAAAGGCCGGGCGCCGTCGTATCCAACGCCAGCCGAAGCCTCATTCGGCGGCTCAACAACACCGGGACGAACGCCCCATGAGCGACATTCTGATGCCCAAGGCCACTGCGGTCTGGCTGGTCGACAACACCTCTCTCAGCTTCGAGCAGATCGCCGACTTCTGCGGCCTGCACCCGCTGGAAGTTCGCGGCATCGCCGACGGCGACGTGGCGCGCGACATCCGTGGCGTGGATCCCGTGACCGGCGGCCAGCTGACGCGCGAAGAACTGGACAAGGCCCAGGGCGACGAGAACTATCGCATGAAGGCGATCGTCAGCCGCCACGCCGAGCTGCTGAAGTCGGCCAAGCCGGCGCCGAAATACACGCCCGTGTCGCGTCGCCAGGATCGCCCAGACGCGATCGCCTGGTTCGTGCGCAACCACCCCGAGGTGACCGACGCCCAGATCGCCAAGATGCTGGGCACGACCAAGTCCACCATCGAGAGCGTGCGCAACCGCACCCACTGGAACAGCGCCAACATCAAGCCGGTCGACCCGGTGACCCTCGGCCTGGTCGGCCAACTGGCGCTGGACGAGATCGTCAAGAAGGCCGCCGACAAGAAGGCCAAGGACGACCTGAAGAACGGCGGCGGCACGATCCAGCCCGTCGAACAGGTCGAGGCCGAGCCCGAGTTCGTGCCGGAAGCCCGCCAACGTCCCGGCGCCGAGCCGACGGCGGAATCGGTGTTCGGCACCAAGGACTGATCCGCCTTCGCGCAACGAAAACGGCCCCGGAGAGCGATCTCCGGGGCCGTCGTCGTTTTCAGGGAGGCAGGCGCTAGGTCGCGCGGGCCTCCAGACTGGTGATTTCTTCCTTCAGCCGAAGCTTCTTCTGCTTCAGCGCCCTGACCTGCAACGGATCCGTGGACGGGCGGGTAAGTTCCTTCTGGATGGTCTCATCCAGGGTGCGATGACGATTACCCAGTTCGCGAATACGAGCCTCGATGGTCATGGCTTGCGCCTCCTTTGGTTAGGGACCAGTAGAGTGAGCGCCCGGTTTGGCGCGCTGTGTAATCACTTTCCAGTGACAGCCCGTCGCCCCGGACCTGAAGGAGGCTGACCCTCAAAATGGACGATGATGTGAACGGAGCCATACGGAACCCGCCCCCCAAACTGGTGGTCGGAATTTCAGGGGCTTCCGGCGCCGTCTATGGCGCCCGGGTGCTGGATGCGCTGAACGATCTGGGCGTCGAAAGCCATCTGGTCGTGACCAAGGCCGCCCTGCTCACATTGTCGCAGGAGACCGATCTGTCGTCCGACGAACTGACGGCCAAGGCGTCGGTGGTTCACAAGCTGGGCGACGTCGGGGCGACGATCGCCTCCGGATCGTTCCGCACCCTGGGCATGATCGTGGCGCCCTGCTCGATCAAGACGATGAGCGAGATCGCGACGGGCGTGACCTCGACCCTGCTGACGCGGGCGGCGGACGTGACGCTGAAGGAGCGGCGACCGCTGGTGCTGATGGTGCGCGAAACGCCGTTCCACCTGGGCCACCTGCGCACCATGACCGCCCTGGCCGAAATGGGCGCGATCATCGCCCCGCCCCTGCCCGCGCTTTACGCCCGGCCGAGCTCGATCATGGAGATGGTCGATCAGTCGGTGGGGCGGACGCTGGACCTGTTCGGCCTGGATTGGGGCGCGGTGCGGCGCTGGGAAGGCCTGAAGTCATGAGGCTGTGGGACTGGGCGGTCGCCGCCTATGGCGCGCCGGGCGTTGGAGAGGCGTGCCTGGCGCTGCAGGACAGCCACGACCAGAACGTGCCGTTGCTGCTGTGGTCCGCCTGGGTCGCGGCGACGGGCCGAAAGCCCGACGAAGAGACGATCGAGGCGGCCTGCGACACCGCCCGGGCCTGGGACAGCGTCGTGGTCGCCCCGCTGCGTTCGGTGCGGCGGATCCTGAAGGCGCCGGTGCCCGATATCGACGACGCCCCGCGCGAAAGCGTGCGCAACCGCATCAAGGCGCTGGAGCTGGAGGCGGAGCGGCATTTGCTGGACGCGCTGGAGGCGCTGGCGCCCGAACCAAGCGGGCCGGCCCGCCCGATCATCGACGGCCTGGCGGCCACCGCCCGGATGTGGGCGGACGTCACCCCGCGCCCGGCCCTGATCCGGCTCGCAGACGCCCTTCCGACCTGAGATCAGCGTGGCTATAAGCGGCCCGAGACGAGCGGCGTGGAGATGACACGATGAACGACGACACGCCTGCCATCACTGAGGAAATGGCCGAGCTTCAGGCGCGGGTGAACCATCTGCGGCAGGAACACGCCGACCTGGACGCCTCGATCGAAGCCTTGGGTCAGGCCGCCATTCCCGACCAGCTGATGATCGCCCGGCTGAAGCGCAAGAAGCTGGCGCTGAAGGACGAGATCGTGAAGCTGGAAGACCGCATCCTGCCCGACATTATCGCCTGATCTGGCCCGGGCGGACGGCCGGTTCCGTCATGCGACCATCCGCCGCCCTGCCCTAGACCCAAAGTCGCCAAAGCCCGCAGGCATAAGCCGCCCCTTCCACGGAACGCCGTGCGCTGTCGGGGCGCCGCTTCCTTCATTCCAGAGCGTAGAGACGCTGGAGAGGCCGCCGAATGCGACGCCTGCTATCCAACGCGCCGATGGCGCGGTGCAAGACCCTGTTGATCCACTCCGGCCAGACGGCCGCCTTCGCCGCCGTGGCCGTTTTCGCGGCCGCCGCCGCGCCAAATGCCGCGCGCGAGGCCGCCTTGCCGCCGCCGACCCAGATCGCCGCGCCGGTGTCGCCGCCCCTGAAGGCCGAGGTCGAGAAGGCAGGTCCGATCACGCGCCAGATCGCCTTCACCGCCCCGGTGCGCGGCTATGCGATCAACTCGCCGTTCGGCCTACGCAAACTGGCCATCGAAGCCAAGGCGCGCGCGCACAAGGGTGTCGACATCGCCGCGCCGAAGGGCACAACCGTCTTCACCGCCGCCGAGGGCGAAGTCATCCGCACGGGCTATGACCCCGAGGGCTATGGCAACTTCATCGAGGTGCGCCACCCCAACGGCATGAGCACCCTGTACGGCCATCTCAGCCGGATCGATGTCGCGAACGGCGATGCGGTCGCGCCCGGTCAGCGCATCGGTCTGGTCGGCTCCACGGGCTATTCCACCGGCCCGCACCTGCATTTCGAGGTCCGTCGCGGCGGCGCCCAGGTCAATCCGACCAAGGTGGTCGATCGCCATTTCGAAGTGACGGTCAAGGCCAAGGCCTGACGCGCATTACGTTGCGACGGGCGCGGCAAACGTCCTAGTGTCCCCTCTCGTTCTGGGAGGGATGAATATGGACAAGATCGTCGCCGCCGTCGTCGCGGGCCTGTTGGCCGCCACGCCCATCGCCGCCTCGGCGCAGGATTATGGGCGCTACAGCGACGCCGCCGCACAGACCGAGCTGTCGCGCCTGGCGGATGTGCAGATGGCGGTCATGGTGCCGATGCGCGACGGCGTGGGACTGGCCACCAATGTCTATCGCCCCAAGAATGCGTCCGGCCCCTTGCCGACGGTGTTCGTGCGCACGCCCTATAACGAGTTGGCCTACAACGCCCGCACCACGCGCTCGGCCCTGAGCTGGGTCAGCAAAGGCTATGCCTTCGTCATCCAGAACGAGCGGGGACGGTATTTCTCGGGCGGCGACTATCAGATCCTGGGCTATCCCCAGACCGACGGCTATGACGCCCTGACGTGGATTGCGGCCCAGCCCTGGTCGAACGGCAAGGTCGGCACCCTGGGCTGTTCGTCGTCCGCCGAATGGCAGCTGGCCCTGGCGGCCCAGAACCACCCCGCCCATGCCGCCATGGTGCCCCAGGCCTCGGGCGCCGGCATCGGCAAGGTCGGCCGGTTCCAGGAACAGGGCAACTGGTACACCGGGGGCGTGCCGCGCAACCTGTTCTTCGTGTGGCTGTACGGCGTGGACAATCCGCAGCGCGCACAGATCCCGATGGATCTCGATCAGGAAACCCGCGCCCGCATCGTTCGCTACAACGATCTGGACGCCAAGAAGCCGGATGTGAACTGGCCCAGCCAGATCCGGCATCTGCCGGTCAACGAGATGCTGAAGGACCTGGGCGAGCCGGCCGGCACGTTCGAGGAACTGATCGCGCGCACCCCGTCCGATCCGGCCTGGCGTCAGGGCGGCCTGTATCACGACGACATGGGCTGGGGCGTGCCGTCCCTGTGGTTCAACAGCTGGTATGACGTCTCCATCGGGCCGAACATGGAGCTGTTCAACCACGCCCGGTCCACGACCCAGGATCGCGAGGCGGCAGAGAACCAGTATGTCGTGGTCGGCCCCAACAATCACTGCGCCTTCGGGGGCCTGGGGCCGAACTACAAGTCGGGCGACCGGCCGCTGGGCGACGCCACCTTCGACAGCGACGCCCTGGTGCACGCCTGGTTCGACCGCTGGCTGAAGGGCGAACGGCGCGCCTTCCCCGAGAGCACGCCGCACGTGCAGTATTTCAACATGGGCGAAAACGCCTGGCGCACGGCCGCGCAGTGGCCGCCGGCCGGGGTCAAGACGGTGCGGATGTATCTGCGCTCGGGCGGCGCGGCCAACAGCCTGAACGGCGATGGCCTGCTGAGCCTTCAGGCGCCGCCCGCCGGCGAGCCGGCCGACCGCTATCGCTATGATCCGATGAACCCGGTCCAGACCATCGGCGGCGGCGATTGCTGCAACGGCGGGCTGGTCACGGCTGGGGCCTTTGATCAGCGGCCCATCGAGGCGCGCAACGACGTGCTGGTCTATACGTCGGACGCGCTGACCGAGCCGATGCAGGTCACCGGCTTCATCGATGCGGTGCTGAAGGTGTCGTCCTCTGCGCCCGACACCGATTTCGCGGTCAAGCTGGTGGATGTGGCGCCGGACGGCACGGCCTATATCCTGGGCGACACCATCATGCGGGCGCGCTATCGCAACGGCTATGACCGCCCCGCGCCCCTGACGCCGGGACAGGTTGCGACCGTGCAGCCCACGCCGCTGACCATCAGCAACACCTTCCAGCCCGGTCACCGCATCCGGGTCGAAGTCACCAGCTCCAACTTCCCCAAGTTCGTGCGCAACCTGAACACGGGCGGGGCGAACGAGACCGAGAGCCAGGGCGTGGTCGCCGACAACGCCGTCCATCACGCGGGTGACGACGCCTCCTACATCGACCTGCCTGTGGTGAAATAGGCGCACCCGCGCCGAAGTCGCTGGCGTCCCCTGTCGTCGGATTCTAGTCTGACGACAGGGATTTGGGAGGCGACATGGCGGCGTTGACGCTGGATGGGGTGAACAAGCGATACGGCGATTTCCACGCCGTGCGCGATCTGAGTTTTCAGGTCGAGAAGGGGTCGATCTGCGGCTTTCTGGGACCGAACGGGGCGGGCAAGACCTCGACCCTGCGGATGATCCTGGGGTTGCAGCCGGCGACGTCGGGGCGGATCGAGATCCTGGGCGCCGACGACGGGCGCAAGGTGCGCGACCGGATCGGTTTTCTGCCCGAGGAGCGCGGCCTCTACAAGAAGATGACGCCGGTCGAGGCCATCGCCTTCTTCGGCGCGCTGAAAGGCCTGCCGGTCGCCGAGGGCCGCAAGCGCGCCAAGACCCTACTGGAGCAGCAGGGGCTGGGCGAGGCGCAGAAGAAGAAGATGAAGGAACTGTCCAAGGGGATGGCGCAGAAGGTGCAGCTGATCGCCTCGGTCGTGCACCAGCCCGAGTTCGTCATTCTGGACGAGCCGTTCTCTGGTCTGGACCCGATGAACCAGCAGGGTCTGGAGGCGATGATTCGCGGACTGGCCGCGAACGGCGCCACGGTGCTGTTCTCCACCCACGTGATGCAGCATGCCGAGCGGCTGTGCGACAAGGTCGTGCTGCTGGCGCGCGGCAAGAAGGCGTTCGAGGGGACGGTGGATCAGGCCAAGGCCACGTCGCCGCGTTTCCTGGATCTGGATGGGGCGATCAGCGCGGACGCCGCCGCCGCCCTGCCCGGCGTGGCGGGCGTCGAGACCCTGTCCGACGTGGATGGCGTGCGTCGCCTGAAGATCGCCCTGGCGCCCGGCGCCGGGGGCCAGGACACCTTGAAGACGGCCTTCCTGAACGGGCTGGACGTGCGCGGCTTCGCGCTGAAGGAGCCGACGCTGCACGACGCCTTCATCGGCCTGACCGGGGACCATCCCGACCAACCCGTCGCATCCGTGGAGGCTGTCCGATGAACCGCACCCTGCTGATCGCGCGACGCGAATATGTCGCCTACGCCAAGACCGTCGGCTTCTGGCTGTCGCTTCTGGCCTTTCCGCTGTTCGCCGTGCTGGGCGGCGGCATTCCGGCGCTGATCAAGGCGTCCGAGCCGATCAAGTCGGTGGCGGTGATCGAGGAAGGCCCCAATGCGACGGGTCTGGCCGCCGCTGTGCGCGCCTCGCTGCAAGCCGATGTGGATCGTCAGAACGAGCGCCTGCGCGAAGCCGCCGAAAAGGGACAGGCGGGCGCCGGGCGCGCCGTCGCCTCCATCACCGGCCCCAAGATCCGTCTGGTCGATGTACCGCCCGCCATCGCCGACGCCGTCGGCCCGGCGCGTGACGAGGCGATCCGCAAGGCGCTGGACAAGCAGACCTCGAAGGCCAGACGCCTCGACGCCGTGGTGTTCTTGAGCCGCACGGACGGCAAGCCCGCCGCCCAGGTCTGGACCGCGCGCGCCACCGACAACGACGTCTCAGGCTTCGTCCGCAACGCCCTGCGCGATGCGCGACGCACCGAGCTTTTGACCGCCGCCGGGGTCGCCCCGGCCGTGGCGCAGGAGGTTCAGACCTTCCGGCCCGAGGTGAAGTCCTTCTCGCCCAGCGCGGCCAGCGGGGGCGAGGTGTCGATGCGTGACCGGATCCCGTCCTTCATCGGCCTGGGCGTCGGATTCCTGTTGTGGTCGCTGGTCATCACAGGGGCCTCCATCCTGCTGAATAGCGTGATGGAGGAGAAGTCGAACAAGATCCTGGAGGTGCTGCTGTCCTCGGCCTCGGCGACCGAAATCCTGACGGGCAAGGTGCTGGGCGTGGCGCTGCTGACCCTGACGGTCATGGGCGTCTGGGGTGGGATCGGCGCCTTCACCCTTATCTCGGCCTCGCCCGAGACGGCGGCGACGGTCGGACAGGTGCTGCTGCACGACGGCCTGATCTTCTATTTCTTCGCCTATATGGTCGGCGGATACCTGATGTATGCGGTGCTGTTCGCGGCCATCGGCGCCTTCTGCGAGACGCCGCGCGACGCCCAGACCCTGATGGGGCCGATCATGATGATCCTGGTCGTGCCGATCCTGGTGATGCAGATGGCCCTGACCAGTCCGGATGCGCCGGTGGTCAAGGTGTTGTCCTGGGTCCCCTTCTTCACCCCCTTCCTGATGAGTGCGCGCGCGCCCAGCGACCCGCCGCTGGTGGAGGTGATCCTGACGCTGATCGGCATGTTCGCGACCGCCGCCTTCATGGTGTGGATCGCCGGGCGGGCCTTCCGCGCCGGCGCGCTTTCGGACGTGAAGCTGAGCTGGAAGAGCTTTGGCCGGGCGATCACCGGGCGGGCGTAGGCGGCATGGTTATCTCCTCCCCGTCGCGTCGCGATGGGGAGGTGGCGCGGCGGTTCTTCGGTGGGACTTCAAGAGTCCTCAACCACGCTCCGCAGAAACGAAACGCAAAGAAAAAGGCCGCTTCCTTCGGGAAGCGGCCTTAAATCTTTCGGCTTTCGCCGGGGTCTCAACGACCGCCGGGAACGCGCGGCTTCGGCGCGGGCAGCAGGCCCTCGCGCTGCATGCGCTTGCGCGCCAGCTTGCGGGCGCGACGGATGGCTTCAGCCTTCTGACGGGCGCGCTTTTCCGAGGGCTTCTCGAAGTGCACGTGGCGCTTCATTTCACGGAAGCTGCCCTCGCGCTGCATCTTCTTCTTCAGGGCTTTCAGCGCTTGGTCGACGTTGTTGTCGCGAACGAAAATCTGAACCAGGTTAAACTCTCCTTTGGCCGCCCGCCGCGTCCTGTGAGGGAGACGGGCGAACAAAATAAAATCGTCTTCCGACAGCCGGGCTCTCGGATGAAGGCGCGCTGATACACGAGCCGCCCCCTTCTGTCCAGATCGTCGCGACCATTCTTCAAGGCTCGAAACGCCATGACGACCGGCGTATGATCGCCCTTATGACCGAGACGACAGACTGGGCCGACCGGACCGAACAGATCGTGCTGGACGCCGCCATCGCCCGCGCGCCCGCATTGGGCTGGAACGCGCGTCTGGTGCGCGAAGCCTGTGAGGCGTGCGGCTTGTCGCAGGGCGACGAGGAACTGCTGCTGCCTAACGGCCCGCGCGATCTGGCGGCCCTGCTGTCGCGCCGCCATGATGCGCGAGCGCTGGCGGCTCTGGGTGGAATCGACGCCCAGTCGCTGAAGATTCGCGAGCGAATCGCGCGCGCCGTGTCCGAGCGGATGGAGGCGGGCGCCGCCGATCTGGAGGCCACGCGTCGCTGCGCCGCCTTCCTCGCCCTGCCCGTCAACGCCGACTTGGGACTGAAACTGGCTTGGGAGAGCGCGGATCATCTGTGGCGCTGGGCCGGGGACGAGGCGACCGACTGGAATCACTATTCGAAGCGGACGATCCTGTCCGGCATCCTGATTCCCGCCCTGACCCTGCGTTGGTTCGACGGCCGCGAAACGGCCGAGGCTTTCGTCGCCCGCCGGATCGAAAACGTCATGGCCTTCGAGAAGTGGAAGGCGGGCAAGGATTTCGACGCGCCGTTCCGAAAGGTCAGCGATGCGCTGAGCCGCATGCGATATGGGGCGAGGGTGTAAGGCGAACGCGTCAAGGTTGCCGACGAGCGCAAGCCATGCGACCCCTTCGCTCCAACGGAGAGTGTAGGATGCGAAAGACTATCGTCTTGAGTGGCGTAGGCGTTTTGGCTGGGTCTGCGCTTTTGGGCGCAATTTCTTACCAAGAGCCGCAGTCACGAGTGAAACCGAGTATCTGCTGGGTTGAGAGCAAGCCGATTCCCAACGGCGCGTTTAATGTCGTGCGGTGTGACGCGACCAAGGTCGGCTGATCAGACCATGCCCAACACCCGGTTCACATGCGCCATCTTGCGGCCGGGGCGGGCCTCAGCCTTGCCGTAGAGGTGAAGGCGTTCGTCGGACTTGGCCGACAGCTTGCGCCAGTCCTCGACCTCGTCGCCTAGCAGATTGGTCATTTCGATGCGGGCGTGGGCCGTCACAGGGCCGAGCGGCCAGCCGGCGACGGCGCGGATATGCTGTTCGAACTGGTCGCAGACGCAGCCGTCCTGGGTCCAGTGGCCGGTGTTGTGAACGCGTGGGGCGATCTCGTTGACCAGAAGCACGTCGTCGCCGAGGTCGAAGAGCTCGACGCCCAGAACGCCGACGTAGTCCAGCCCGTCCAGGATCGCCTCGGCTATGGCGCGGGCGCGAACCTGCGTCTTCTCATCCACGGCGGCGGGGGCCAGGGTGGTGCGCAGGACGCCGCCTTCGTGCCGGTTCTCGCCCAGCGGATAGACCGCCATATGGCCGTCCCAGTCGCGGGCGGCGATGACCGACAGTTCGCGCACGAAAGTCGCCTTGGCCTCCAGGATGGCCGGACGGCCGCCCAGGCTTTCCAAGGCGGCGGGCGCGTCCTCGATGGTGTGGATCCAGACCTGGCCCTTGCCGTCATAGCCTTCGCGGCGGGTCTTCAAGAGGGCGGGCAAGCCCAGTTCGGTCAGGCCGACGACCAAATCGTCCAGCGTGTCGACGACGGCGAAGGCGACCGTCGGGGCGCCGACGGCGTTCAGGAAGGTCTTTTCGTCCACCCGATCCTGCGACACGCGCAACGCAGTCGGTCCCGGCGCGACGAGGGCGCCGGCCTCGGCCAGACGCTCGATGGATTCGGCCGGCACGTTCTCGAACTCGAAGGTCACGACATCGGCGGCGCGGCCCAGCGCCGACAGGGCCTTGGGGTCGTCATAGGCGGCGACGATCTGGCGCGCCGAGACCCGGCCGGCCGGGCTGTCGGCCTCGGGGTCCAGGATCACGACGTCGAAGCCCAGGCGCGAGGCGGCCTGGCTCAGCATCCGGCCCAGCTGGCCTCCGCCGATGATGCCGAGGGTCGAACCGGGGGGAAGCGGAAGATCAGGCACTCAGTCCTCGACGGTTTCTGCGACGGATTCGGTCTGGGCGGCGCGGAAGGCGGCCAGGCGTCCGGCCAGTTCTTCATCCGAGAGGGCCAGGATCTGGGCGGCCAGGATGCCGGCGTTGGCGGCGCCTGCCTCGCCGATGGCCAGGGTGGCGACCGGAACGCCGGCCGGCATCTGAACGATCGACAGCAGGCTATCCATGCCCTTCAGCGCCTTGGACTGGACCGGCACGCCCAGCACCGGCAGTTCGGTCATGGAGGCGGCCATGCCCGGTAAGTGGGCGGCGCCCCCTGCCCCGGCGATGATGACCTTGTATCCGGCGGCCTTGGCGCCCGTGGCGAAATCGACCAGGCGTTGGGGCGTGCGGTGGGCGCTGACGACCTTGGCGTCCCAGGCGACGCCCAGTTGATCCAAGCGATCGGCGGCCAGCTTCATGGTCGGCCAGTCGGACCGGCTGCCCATGATGATCGCCACCGGGGTTTCGGAAGTCGCCATGTCTGCAAGGCCCCTCGCGGAAAGGCGCCGGTTACAGCACGCGGGTGACGCCCGCAACCGCAACACCGTGATTTCAACCGCGTCGGCCCGTAATGTCGGCCTTCAATGTCGACGGATCACGCTCTACCATCGTTCGACCGCGCGACGCAGACTGAGTCGCGCCTTCGGAGCCAACCCTGCGCCGTGACCGACGTGGCCGAACACGACCTGACCGCCGAGATCGCGCGCCTGCGCGTCGAGCTGGAAGCGTGGAAGACGCGCGCCGCGGCCGCCGAGGCCGCCGCCGACCACGATGTGCTGACGCCCGCCCTGAACCGGCGCGGCTTCATCACGGCGATGCAGCGGACCATGGCCTATTGCCAGCGGCACGGGGTGCCGGCGGTGCTGCTGTATCTGGACATGGACGGGTTCAAGAGCGTCAACGACAACCTGGGCCATGCGGCCGGCGATGCGGCCCTGGTCGCGGTGGCCAAGCTGTTCCTGGCCAATCTGCGCGAGTCGGATGCGGTGGGCCGGCTGGGCGGCGACGAGTTCGCCCTTCTGATGTTGCACGCGGGCTACGAAGAGGGCCGGGCCAAGGCGCGTCAGCTGGCCGAGGCGCTGAAGACCGAAGGCTTCGTCTGGGACGGCCAGAAGACCGAACTGGGCGGCTCGTTCGGGGTGCGCGCCTGGGACGGCCATACCGACGCCGAGGTCTGGCTGACCGAGGCCGACGCCGCCATGTGGGTGAGGAAGAAGGGGCGCTGAGGCCCCTTCCCGCCCCTGCCGCTTAAAGCGGCAGTTTCAGCTGAATGCCGCCCATGTGGCTGTCGGCGTGGTCGCCGAAGCGGCCGCGATAGCCGACCGTCACCTTGACCGGGCCGAGCGACCCCTCGACGCCGGCGGAGGCCAGGAACTGGCCGCCGAACGGATCGTCGATCTCGCGCGACAGCACCTGGGCCGGGTTGTTGTAGAGACCCACGCGCACCGGATCGGAGCTGTCGTCCAGGGCGTCGCGGTAGCCGCCCTCGGCGAACAGGCCGAACCCGCCCATTTTCGCCTCGGCGCGCAGGGCGACCTCGCCGGTCAGGGCCTTCACCGTGCGGTCGCCGTACTGATACTGGGCGCCGACGCCCTGTTCGTAATAGCCGTCCACGTCGCTGGAGACGTAGGCCAGGGCCGCGCGCGGCGACAGGGCGACGCCGCCCATGTCGAACCACATGCCGCCTTGCAGACGGGCGCCGCTGCTGAGGGCGCGGGTTTCGGCGGTGTGGACGATCGGCGCCAGACTGGTGGTGCGTTCGATGTCGTCGATGTTGTCGCGCGCCACCCCGACGGCGGCGTTGACGAAGACATCGCCCGAGCGCCAGCCGCCATAGACGTCCAGGCCGAAGCTTTCGACATTGAACTGCAGCGCCTGGCTTTCGACGTCGGTGTTGCGCGCCGTGCCGGCCAGACCGAAGCGCCAGTTGGCCGAGGGGCCGGCCTCAAGCGCGATACGGGCGCCCCAGCCGTCGCTGGACGAACTGGTGACCGAGCCGCGCGCATCGGTATCGACGCTGTCGATCAGGGCCGCTGTCGTGACCGAGACGCCAGCCTCCCACGGCTGACGACCCGACAGGGCCTCGCCGGCGGCGTCCAGGGCGTCCTCGCGGTGACGATAGGCCGTCTCGCCCTGGAGGGTCGATTGGGCGCCGATGTCGCCATAGTAGAGATAGTCGGTCGCCAGCTGGGCGATGATCCGGTGGCCCGCTGCGGTCGGGTGGACGCCGTCGAAGTAGAAATAGCTGTCGGGGTTGGAGCAGACCGTCACGCCGTTGAAGCAGGGCTGGGTGATGTTGGTGATGCCGAACAGGCCTGGATTGCCGGCCAGGGTGTCGCCGATCTTGTACAGGTCCATCATGATGATGTTGCTGCCTGGGCGGGCGGCGGCCGTGGCGGTCAGATTGGTCTGGAGCGCGGTGTTGAAGGTGGTGACGGCGAAGTCGGCCAGGGGCGCGGCGGTCGTGCCGCGGAACTGAGGCGTCAGGCTGAGCTTGGGCAGGTTGGTGACCAGGATGGTCCCGGCGCCCGCGCCCGTCACGGTGTTGACCAGGCTGTTGATGTTGGCGGCGGCCGTGGTTGCGACCGGGGTGATGGCGGCGACCGGGCTGGCGGAAGCGCCGGCGGCGGGCAGGCCCTGGAAGATGTCGTTGGCGCCGCCCAGGACGCTGACCAAATCGGTTGAGCTGAAGCGGCCGCCCGCGGCGGTGTAGCGCGACAGCTGGTTCAGCATGCCGAACGGTACGCCGGCCGAGGCGTCGGTACGCGAGCCGCCAAAGGCGTAGTTGATACTGCCCGTGACCGAGCCGTTGAAGTTGGCGGCGTTGAAGCCCAGCAGTTCAACGAAGGTCGGACCGTTCGAGAAGCGGCGCGCATAGGGCGGCGACGGCGGCTGGGTCCCGCCCGAGATCAGAAACAGGTTGCCGTTGTCGCTGAGGCTGTCCCCGAAGACGACCAGACGGTTGTAAGTCTGGGCCGAGGCCGAGCCGGCAAAGGTGCAGGCGGCAAGCGCCAGAGCGGCGACGGCGCCGCCGGTGATGAAGCGTGACATGAAATTCCTCCCGCAGCCGTCGTTGCGCGGCCGTTCGACGTGAGGATGCGCCAGTTCGCGCAGAGCGCAAGATGCCGCGAGGTCAGCTTTGAGAAGATATTTGCGAGCGACGTATCACTGCAACGTGCGGAACTTCAGCGTGCCCGGCACCGTCTTGAGTTCGCGCAGCGCCTCCGGGTCGTAGTCGCGATCCACATCGGTGATGACATAGCCCGTGCGCTCGTCCGTTTTCAGATGCTGGCCCAGGATGTTCAGGCCCGCCGACGCCAGGGCGCGGTTCAGTTCAGCCAGCACGCCCGGCTGGTTCCGGTGGATGTGCAAGATGCGGTGCGCGCCCGAAACTTCGGAAAGCTGGACGTTGGGCAGGTTGACGCTGAAGGTCGTGTCGCCCCGGTTCAGATAGCCCAGCAGGCGTTCGGCCGCGAACTCGGCGATGGCCTCCTGCGCCTCTTCGGTCGAGCCGCCGATGTGCGGCGTCAGGATCATGTTGGGCAGGCCCTGAAGCGGGCTCTCGAAGGGGTCGGCGTTGGTGCGCGGTTCTTCGGGGAAGACATCGACGGCGGCGCCGGCGACCCGGCCAGAGCCGATCGCCTGAGATAGCGCTCCGACATCGACCACATGGCCCCGCGCCAGATTCAGGAACAACGCGCCTTCCTTCATCCGGCCGAACTGAGCCGCACCGAAGATATTGGCGTTTTCCTTGCGACCATCGACATGCAGGGTGACCACGTCGCTTTCGGCCAGCAGCGCGTCCAGCGAGCGCATGCGGCGCGCATTGCCTAGGGCCAGGCGCTCTGACAGGTCATAGAACAGCACCCGCATGCCCAAGTTCTCGGCCAGAACGGAAAGCTGGCTGCCGATCGCGCCGTAGCCGACGATACCCAGGGTCTTGCCACGCAGCTCCTTTGAGCCGGTGGCGGACTTGTTCCACTTGCCGACATGCATGGCGGCGGACTTGTCCGCCACGTCGCGCATCAGAACGATCATCAGGCCGATGGCCAGTTCGACCACCGAGCGGGTGTTCGAATAGGGGGCGTTGAACACCGCCACCCCGTGATCCGAGGCCGCGTCCAGGTCGATCTGGTTGGTGCCGATGCAGAAGGCGGCGACGGCCATCAGTCGATCGGCCTGTTCCAGCACGCGGCGGCTGACCGAGGTCTTGGAACGGATGCCCAGGACATGGACACCCTTGATGGCGGCGATCAGATCGTCCTCGTCCAGCGCGCCCTTCTGGGTTTCAACCGAATAGCCCGCCTCCTCAAGCCGCTCGACGGCGGCGGGGTGGATGTTTTCCAGGAGCAGCATCTTCATGCGGCTGCGCGGGAAGGACCAACGGCCGACAAGGCCTTCGGCATGCAGCACCTCGTCGAGCGACGCGGCCTCGGCGTCGGCGACCTGGACCACCGGCGCGCGGCGCACGACCTCGGTGAAGGCGTAGAAGGCGTCGGCGGCGCCCGCGATCTTGACCTCGGCGTCGTTCCAGCCGTCGCCCACGATGACGACGCGACCCGACAGGTTCAGGCTGTGAATGGCGGTCGGCTTGCCATTGGCGTGCGACAGTGGGTTGGCGTCGTCCACGCCGATCACGCGGTCGTCGGCGTCGTAGATCAGATCGTTGCACAGCACGCGATCGGGCGAGACGCCCAGCTCTTCGGCGACGGGCGCGATCACCTCACGGAAGCCGCCGGAGAGAATGACGACCTTACCCTTGTTCTGCTGGAAGAAATTCAGGTTGCGCCGCACAGACGCCGTCAGGTGGTCCAACGCGCTCTGGGCGAGGGCGGCGACATGGGCGCGGGTCAGCGGCAGAAGAGCCAGCCGGCGGCGCAAAGCCTCGCCGAACTCGATATCTCCGGCCATGGCCTGATCCGTCAGGGCGGCGATCTGGGCGCGGGTTTCGGCAGCGCCGGGCGCATCCGCCAGGGCGATGTCGGCCAAGGCTTCCAGGGTTTCGAAATCGACCAGGGTCGAATCGAAGTCGAAGATCAGGGTGGGGCGCGCGCTCATGGGCGGCGTCTTAGCGGCCTTCGCGCCTGCGGCAAAGCCGAGCGATGCTGCTCACTGTGGGCAGATGCGCTAAAAGTTTGCCGCCCGTCGCGATTTTTTCACAACGGGCGGCATGAAAATATCAGAAGCGCGCGATGCGATGCACGTGACTGTCAGGACGACGGCTTTCGAGCACCGCTGCGCCGACGGCGGCGGCGATGGTCGCCACCGCCAGCAGCGCGCCGCCTTCGCGGGCGTGATCACGCGCATATTGACCGGCGTCGTCAGCATAGCGGCGCGCCGTCTTGCCATGTTTCTTCAACGCCTTCTTGCCGTCCTTGCGGGCCGAACGGAACCAGTCGTCGGCGCGGTCGCGGAAATCGTAGGCGCTGTCTGCGGCGCGGTGGCGGGCGTCGCGCGAAAAGGCGCCGGCGCGTTCGCCCACATCCTCGGCGCGGTGGCGGAAGGCGTCGACGGCGTCGTGGAAACGGTCGCGCAGTTCGGACGTATCGACCCAGCCGCGCGGGTCGATGCGCGACTTGATGCGCTGGTAACGGGTGGGGCCGCTGCGTTGCGTCAGATAGACGACGGCGACAGCGCCGAGCGCGACCGCGAGGAGGCTGCCGGCGGTGATGCCGGGGTGTTTGCGAATCTCTTCGATCGGATCGATGTCGCGGATCATCGGCGGAACCTCTTCAGTTATTGGCGTCTTGAACGGAGCGACGGCTCCGCTTGAGCCAAAAGAGCGATCCGCGCCGAAATCGGTTCCGTCGCCCTCTCCCAAGACCCGGCGGACTAGCCCCCTTATCAAGTCGCTTACGGGCGCCTACATAGCCGCGATCCCCAAATGACGCCCCAAAGGACCTCGCCGTGGCCGATCACGCGCCCAACATTCCCGTTTCCGACGATCTGGCCGCCGCCTTCCAGATCGAAGGCTGGCCCGTGCGCGGTCGCCTGGTTCGCCTGGGCGCGACCATCGACAAAATCCTGGCCGCCCACGCCTATCCCGAGCCGGTCGCCGCCCTGTTGGGCGAGGCCTGCGCGCTGGCGGCCCTGATCGGCTCCAGCCTGAAGTTCGAGGGTCGCCTGCTGGTCCAGGCGCAGGGCGACGGCCCCGTGCGCTATGTCGTCGCCGATTACGGCACCGACGGATCGCTGCGCGGCTATTGCCGCTATGACGAGGCTGAGGTCGCCGAGGCGTCGCAGGGGTTCGCCCGCCCCGGCGCCCGCTCGCTGCTGGGCCAAGGCGTCTTCATCATGACGCTGGATCGCGGCCCGGACTTCGAGCGCACCCAAGGCATCACGCCGATCGAGGGCGAAAGCCTGTCGCTGGCGGCCGAACACTATTTCCAGCAGTCAGAACAGGTGCCGACCAAGGTGCGTCTGGCCGTCGGCCAGGTTCAGACCGAGGCCGGATCGCAATGGCGCGCCGGCGGCGCGATGATCCAGATCATCGCCGGCGACGAGGCCCGCGGCTCGACCGAAGAAGTCTGGGACCGCACGCGAGCCCTGTTCGGGACGCTGGGCGATGACGAGCTGGTCGATCCGACGATCTCGCCCGAGACGCTGCTGTTCCGCCTGTTCCACGAGGACGGCGTGCGGCTGGAGGGCGCGCGAGAACTGACGGCCGTCTGCCGTTGCTCGCGCGAACGGATCACCTCGGTCCTCGCGTCCTTCGATCCGGCCGAGCGCGCCGAGATGCTGGAGGACGACGGCAAGATTCGCGTCACCTGCGAATACTGCGCCACGGTCTATGCGCTGGACCCCGACGAAGTGGTCGCGGAGCAAATCTGAACGAGAAAGGGCGGCTCCGGGGAGCCGCCCTTTTTTGATCTCAGCCTTCCAGATCCAGCGAATAGCCCGCCGAGCGAACCGTGCGGATGGGATTGGCGCTTTCGTCGGCGATGGCCAGGGCCTTGCGCAGGCGACCGACGTGGACGTCGACGGTGCGGGCCTCGACATAGACGTCCGATCCCCAGACCGCGTCCAGCAGCTGCTCGCGGCTGAACACCCGGCCCGGGTGCTGCATGAAGTGGTCTAGCAAGCGGAACTCGGTCGGGCCCAGATGGACCTCCTTGCCGTTGCGCTTCACCCGGTGCGAGACGCGATCCACGACGATGTCGCCGTGGTTCAAACGGTCGTCAGCCAGACCCGGACGGATGCGGCGCAGGACGGCGCGGATGCGCGCGATCAGCTCCACCATCGAGAAGGGCTTGGTCAGATAGTCGTCCGCGCCGGTGTCCAGACCGCGAACCCGGTCGCTCTCCTCCCCGCGCGCCGTCAGCATGATGATCGGCAGGTTGCGGGTCTCGGCCTTGCCGCGAATGCGACGGCAGACCTCGATGCCCGACAGCTTGGGCAGCATCCAGTCCAGCAGAACCAGATCGGGCAGACGCTCGTCGATCTGGAGCATGCCCTCCTCGCCGTCGGCGGCGACGGCGACGTCGTAGCCTTCCTTTTCGAGATTGTACTGAAGAAGGGTCGCCAGCGCGTCCTCGTCTTCCATCACAAGGATATAGGGCTGCACGTCGGGTCTCCGGTCTCGGGTCAGTGCGTCGAAAGGTTCGGCGTCGGATCGGAATCCTCAGCCGTGGGCTGGGCGCGCGGGCGTTCGCCCACGATGTCCTCGCCCGTGATCTCGTAGTGCACGGTTTCGGCGATGTTGGTCGCGTGGTCGCCGATCCGCTCCAGGTTCTTGGCCATGAAGAGTAGATGGGTGCAGGCGCCGATCGTGCGCGGATCGCCCATCATGTAGGTCAGCAGTTCGCGGAACAGGGCGTTATAGTGCTCGTCGACCTCGTCGTCGGTCTGCCAGACGGCGACAGCGCGATCGAGTTCCGAGGCCGTGTAGGCGTCCAGCACATCGCGCAGGCGGGTCGACACCAGCCGTCCCATCCTCTCGATCGAACGGGTCAGGGGCTGCATCGGCTGGGCTTCGGCCAAGATCAGCGCACGCTTGGCGATGTTCTTGGCCAGGTCGCCGGTGCGCTCCAGATCGGTGGCGATCTTCATGGCGCCCAGGGTGCGGCGCAGGTCGCTGGCGACCGGCTGGCGCAGGGCGATCAGGCGGATCGCCTTCTTCTCGATATCGCGGTGCAGGGCGTCCAGCTTCAGATCGCGTTCGACCACGGCGCGGGCCAGGGCGATGTCGCGCCGGGCGACGGAGTCGATGGCGTCCGCGACCTGGGCCTCGGCCAGACCGCCCATGCGGGCGATCTCGGCCGTGATCTGGTTCAGTTCGTCGCCATAGGCTTTGACGGTGTGTTGGTTCATCGGATTAGCCGAAGCGTCCCGTGATGTAGTCGAGCGTGCGCCGTTCGCGCGGATTCTGGAAGATGTCTTCCGTGTCCCCGGTCTCGACCAGACGGCCCATGTGGAAGAAGGCGGTGCGTTGCGACACGCGCGCGGCCTGGGCCATCGAGTGGGTGACGATGACGATGCAGAACCGCTCGCGCAGTTCGTCGATGAGCTCCTCGATCCGCGCCGTGGCGATGGGGTCCAGCGCCGAGCAGGGTTCGTCCATCAGGATGACTTCGGGGTTCACGGCGATGGCGCGGGCGATGACCAGACGCTGCTGCTGGCCGCCTGACAGGCCCATGGCCGACGATTGCAGGCGGTCGGCGACCTCGTCCCACAGACCGGCGCGCTTCAGCGCCTTTTCGACGACCTCGTCCATCTCGGCCTTGGATGACACCAGGCCGTGAATCTTGGGCCCATAGGCGACGTTTTCGTAGATCGATTTCGGGAAGGGGTTCGGACGCTGGAACACCATGCCGACGCGGGCGCGCAGAAGCACCGGGTCGATGGAGCGGTCGTTGATGTCCTCGCCATCCATGGCGATGCGGCCCGTGACCTTGGCCCCGGCGATGGTGTCGTTCATGCGGTTCATGGTCCGCAAGAAGGTGGACTTGCCGCAGCCCGACGGGCCGATCAGGGCCGTGACGGTCTTGTCCGGAATATCCAGCGAGACGTCGTAGAGCGCCTGTTTGCCCTCATAGAAGACCGAGACATCGCGCGCGGCGATTTTGATCGGACCGACGGGCGGGCTGTCGACCACGGCGGGGCCCGACCGGGGCGTAGCGTCCTCGACGCGCGGTTCGGCGGCTGCGCCCTTGGACGGAGCGATTTCGGGCAGGACCTGGCCGCCCATGCGCGGCGCTTCGGTCGGATCGACCGAGCCTGCGCCGGTCTGGTCCTCGGCGGAGCGGAAAATACGGAATTTCATTCTCTTACCACCGACGCTCGAAGCGCCGCCTCAGGATAATGGCCGCCGCGTTCATGATGATCATGAAGACCAGCAGGACGATGATCGCCGCGGCGGTGCGTTCGTGGAAGGCCCGCTCCGAGGCGTTCTCCCAGATGTAGATCAGCGAGGGCAACGCCCCGACCGGCTGGTCGATGGCGTGCGGCACGCCCGGCACGAAGCTGACCATGCCGATCAGCAGCAGCGGCGCGGTCTCGCCCAGGGCGTGGGCCATCGAGATGATGGCGCCGGTCATGACGCCGGGCATGGCGAGCGGCAGGACGTGGCTGAACACCGTTTGGGTCTTGGATGCGCCCATGGCCAAGGCGGCCTCGCGGATCGACGGGGGCACGGCCTTCAGCGCCGAACGGGTGGCGATGACCAGGGTCGGCAGGGCCATAAGCGCCAGGACCAGACCGCCGACGATCGGACTGGCGCGCGGCAGATGCATCCAGTTGATGAACAGCGCCAGACCCAAGAGGCCGTAGACGATCGACGGCACGGCCGCGAGGTTGTTGATGTTGACCTCGATGATGTCGGTCAGCTTGTTCTTGGGCGCGAACTCTTCCAGCCAGATGGCCGCGCCGACGCCCAGCGGAATGGCGATCAGGGCCGTGACCATCAGCATCAGAGCCGACCCGACCACAGCGCCCAGGACGCCCGCCAGCTCGGGCTGTGTGGAATCGCCGTTGGTGAACAGGGCCGTGTTGAAGTGGGCGCCGATCACGCCATTGGCCTTCATCCGGTCCAGCCAGGCGATCTGCTGGTCGGTGAGACGGCGTTGATCCTCGGGCGTGGCCTTGGAGATTTCGCCCTTCAGATACAGATCGGCGTCATCGGACAGGGGCACGGCCAGGGGCACGGTCTCGCCGATGACTTCGCTGCGCTTGGCGACCAGATCGGCGGCGACGAACTTCAGCTCCGACGAGAACAGCCGCTTCATCTGCGCGGCCTTCGTCCCGGCCGCGTCGTCCTGAATGCCCATGCGGGCCAGTTGCTGTTCGGCGGCCAGTTGCTCGAAGTTGGAGCCCTGCGGATAGGCGCGGTCCACGCGCGTCGGGTCCATGAAGACCGGCACGGTGACGGTGTGGGTGTAGAAGGCGGTGTGGCCCTGCTCGACGATGCGGACCAGCAGCACGGCCAGGAATACCATGGCGGCGGCGATGGCCAGGCGGCCATACCATTTGAAACGCGTTTCCCTGGCGTGACGACGCTTCAGACCCGCACGCAGGCGGTCGAGACGTCCCTTGGCGGCCGCGCCGGCGATCTGATCGGGGGTGGCGTCAGTCATATTGTTCCCGATAGGTCTGCACGATCCGGTGGGCGATGATGTTCAGCATCAGGGTCACCAGGAACAGGGTCAGGCCCAGGCCGAAGGCGGACAGGGTCTTGGCGCTGTTGAACTCCTGGTCGCCGGTCAGCAGGGTCACGATCTGCACGGTGACGGTGGTGACAGTGTCCAGCGGATTGAAGGTCAGGTTGGCGGCCAGGCCCGCGGCCATGGTCACGATCATGGTCTCGCCGATGGCGCGCGACACGGCCAGCAGCAGGGCGCCCGCGATGCCCGGCAGCGCGGCGGGCAGCAGAACCCGCTTCACCGTCTCGGACTTGGTCGCACCCATGGCGAACGAGCCGTCACGCAGCGACTGGGGCACGGCGTTCAGAATGTCATCGGACAGGGACGACACGAACGGGATCAGCATGATGCCCATCACTGCGCCCGCCGTCAGGGCCATCTGGTTCTGAACCAGGGCCAGGTATTGGCCCAGCCCTTCCAGCGGTCCGCCGATCAGGAAAAGGCCGATCTCGTTGAACAGGACCCGCAGCAAGGGCCCGACGGTCAGGGCGGCGAAGAAGCCGTAAACGACGGTCGGCACGCCGGCGAGAACCTCCAGCAGCGGCTTGATCACGGCGCGGGTCGTGCGGCTGGCGTATTCCGACAGATAGATGGCCGACAGCAGGCCGATGGGCGCGGCGACGCACATGGCGATGACCATGATCAGCAGGGTGCCGGCGAACAGCGGCACAGCTCCGAAGGCGCCCGAGGATCCGACCTGATCGGCGCGGATCGCTATTTGCGGGCTCCATTGGGTGCCGAACAGGAAGTCGAGAACCGGCACCCTCTGGAAGAAGCGGAAGCTGTCGAAGGCCAGGGAGGCGATGATGCCCAGGGTCGTCAGGACGGCAATGGCCGAGCAGACGAACAGGGCGCCGTAGATCCAGCCCTCGACCCGATTGCGGGCGCGCGTCTGGGGCTTGATCTGCGTCAGGGCGAACAGTCCGCCCAGGATGGCGGCCAGGATGGCGGCGACGCCGCCGCCCCACGACAGGGCGCGTTCGATGCGAACCATGCGACGCGCCTCGACCGGCAACTCTTCGGCCAGCGGACGCTCCCAGATCTGCATGGCAGGTTCGCCGCGCCCCACGCGGTGGGCGTCGGCGAAGAAGGCGTCGCGACGGAAGGGCTCCAGCGCCGCGACTGCATCAGGCGTGCCGGCGGCCGTCAGCTGACGCTGCAGCGGGGCGGCGAAGACAGAGGCCAGGATCAGGACCAGCAGAGCCGGCGCGGCGACCCAGATCAGCGCATAGGCGCCGTGCTGGCCGGGGCGGGAATGGGGCTTTGCGCCGATCGCACGACGACGCGCCAACGCACGCCCGCCCAAGAAGGCGGCCGCACTCAAGGCGACGAGGATCAGCAGATAAATCCAGATCATTCAGAAGTCCGAAGCGCCGTGCGCGAATCGACGACGGTCCTGAACATCGGGACCAACGCGGCGCGACTACTGCCTGCGAATGGTCAGCGGATTACGACGGGTCGATGACAGTTGAGTGACAGCGATCGTCCGTCGCGCCCTCAGCGTCGCTCGATCGGTTGAGGGAACCAGGCGGTGAAGGCCGCGCCCACGCCCGGCGCGCTCTCGACCACCAGACCGCCTTGGTGACGGTTGATGATGTGTTTGACGATGGCCAGTCCAAGCCCCGTCCCCTGCCGCTCGCCGCTCTTTTGCCCCTCGACCCGATAGAAGCGCTCGGTCAGGCGGGGCAGATGTTCGCGCGCCATGCCGGGCCCATGGTCGCGCACCGTGACAGCGGCGTAGGAGACGCCAGCCGTGCGGTCCGGCGTGACCAGCGGCAGTCGTGTGGCGCCGGGCATGCGCGAGGCCCAGGCCTCGTCGAACGACAGGTCCGATCGGACCGAGATTTCGACCGTGCCGTTGCGTGACGAATATTTGACGGCGTTGTCGAGCAGGTTCTGCACCACCTGCAATATCTCGTCGCGATCGCCGCTGATCGACGCCCTCGCCTCCCCCTGATCCAGGGCGATGGCGATCTCTTTTTCGCGCGTCAGAACGCTGATGGCGTCGACCACGTCAGAGGCGGCGCGGTCCAGATCGACACGGCCAGAGGGCGGAATATGCTCGTTCAGCTCGATCCGGCTGAGCGACAGCAGATCCGCGACCAACCGCCCCATCCGGTCCGCCTGGGCCGACATGATGTCTAGAAAGCGGTCGCGCGCGACAACATCCTCGCGGGCATGGCCCTTCAGGGTCTCGATGAAGCCGCTGAGCGAGGCCAGGGGCGTACGCAGTTCGTGGCTGGCGTTGGCCAGGAAGTCCACGCGCATCATCTCGATACGGCGCGAGTCCGTTTCGTCGCGCAGGATCAGCAGGGCCAGCTCCGACCCGGCCTTCCCTGACGATTCGACTGAGAGCGGCCGGGTCCAGGCGCGCCAGCGTCGGTCGCGCTGACCGCCCGTCGCATAATCCGTCGTGCGGGCCGTCCCGCCGAACAGGGCCTCGTCCACCGCCTCCAGCACGCCCGGTTCGCGGATCACCTGGACCAGCAAGGCGCCCTGACGCTGGATACGCAGAAGCTCGCGCGCCGCCGCATTCGCCATGACAATGCGTCGCCCTGCGATGTCGTCCGGCTCGCCGCCGCTGACCACCAGCACCGGATCGTCCAGCGCCTCGAACACCCGGTCGAGAAGATCGCCCGTCATCATGTCGATGGCGGGCTCGATCGCAGCGCCTTGACTGGCCGCCGGCTCAGCCCTGCTCGCCTCGCTCATGTTCAAAAGCCAGGCCGAGGCCGCCACGATCACCGCCCCGCCGACCAGCCAGTTCGCCATTTCGGGATGCAGGATCGCCAGCACCAGCAAGGTCACGATGGCGATGCCGATGCTGGCGCCGACCGTCCACAGCCTTGAGGTGGAGACCGGCGCGACAGGCGATGGCGAGACTTCGTAAGGCATGGGTCCGGGCGACCTCGAACTGAAGAACGATTCCGATCCTTGCACGGATTCTGTGACGGCGTGCCGACAGCCTGCGGCGCCCATAAGCTTCGCCGCACGGTTTCTTTAGAATTGTCGCCTATCGTACGCTTAACGGGAGGCCTCGTGGACCGCATCATCCATTGCATTGCGCACGATCACGACTGGCGGATCACGCTGTTCGCTGCGCTCATCTGCATGGCCGGTCTGGGCGTCTCCACCCACGTCATGCAACGGATGGGTCGGCGCGATCCCGGGCGACGCCGTCGCTCGGTCCTGCTGGCCGTCATGATCGGCGCCCTATCCATCTGGGCGACCCATTTCGTGGCCATGCAGGGGTTCGTGGCCGGTGTGCCGGTGCGGCACAATCCGTTTCTGACGATCGCCTCTCTTGGAATCGCGCTGGCCATGATCGGCCTGACGATCGGCTCGACGTTGATGGGCAAGGGCCGCATGTGGCGCGTGCTTGCCGCGGTGATCGCGGTCGCCGGCGTCGGCGCCATGCATTATCTGGGCATGGCCGCCATCAAGGCGCCGGCGCACATCAGCTGGGACCCCGGTCTTGTCGCGCTGTCCATCATCGCGGCCCTGGCGATCGGCGGAACGACGGCCTTCTTCTATCGTCGAGGCGGCCTGCTGCGCCTGCTGGCGACGACGACGGGACTTTCGGCGACAGTTCTTGTTCTTCACTTCATCGGCATGTCTGCCATCACGGTGACGCCGGACCCGACCGTCGCCGCCGACCAGGGGCTCTCCAGCGAGGCGATGCGACTGCTGCTGGCCGCCATTCTGCTGATGATCTGCTCAGCGGCCGCCGTCCTGGGCATGATGGCCTATATTTCGCGCGCCACCGCGCTGCGCCGTATCCGCGAGGCGGTGGACGCCATGCCCGATGGCCTTGGCTTCTATGATTCCAAGGATCGGCTGGTGCTTTGGAATGCGCGCTATGCCGAGGTGAACCCCGAACTTGAGCCGCATCTGGTCGTCGGCCTGACCTTCCGAGAGGCCCTGCGCATCGGCATCGACGAAGGCCGCTATCAGGAAGCGGCCGGTCGCGAAGAGGAATGGTTGAACGAGCGCATGCAGGCGCGTCGTCAGTTGTCCTCGAACAGCGAGCAACAGGTTGCCGGCGGGCGCTGGCTGCGTATTCAGGACCGCCGTACATCCGAGGGCGGGACGGTCACGGTCTGCAACGACATCACCGATCTCAAGCGCGACGCCGAGGCCCTGTCCGAAGCGCGTGACGCGGCCGAGGCCGCCAACGTCGCCAAAAGCCAGTTCTTGGCCAACATGAGCCACGAGATCCGCACGCCGTTGAACGGTGTGATCGGCCTGTCCCAGGCTCTAGCCAAGACCGATCTGACGGCTGAACAGCGTGAGATGCTGGATCTGATGCAGGCGTCGGGAAAGACGCTGCAGACCCTGCTGAGCGACATCCTGGATCTGGCGCGTGTCGAATCGGGCAAGCTGGAGCTGACGGAAGACGCCTTCGAACTGGCGACGGTCGTGCGCGAGGCGGCTCAACTCTATGCCGAGAACGCGCGTGAGAAGCATCTCGACTTCCACGTCGATATCGATCTGGAGGACGACGTCTGGATCCTGGGCGATGCGGTGCGCCTGAAGCAGATTCTGACCAATCTGATTTCGAACGCCGTCAAGTTCACCAGTAAGGGATTCGTCGGCCTGATCGTGCAGCGCGGAGCGGATCGCCAGGGCTCGCCCGTGCTGCGCTTCACCGTCGAGGACAGCGGCATCGGCTTCGACGCCGCGACGCGGGCGCGCCTGTTCAGCCGGTTCGAACAGGCCGACGGCGGCATCACGCGCAAGTTCGGCGGTTCGGGACTGGGCCTGTCCATCTGTCGTCAGCTGGCCGAGATGATGGGCGGCGACCTGGGCTGCGAAAGCGAACCCGGCGGCGGCGCGGCCTTCATCCTGACTTTGCCGCTGATACAGACTGAGGCCCCGGCCCGCAAGGAACCGGCGCCGGCGCAACCCGCCGTCGTCGAGCAAGCGCGGACGATACGCGTGCTGGTCGCCGACGACCATCCGACCAACCGCCGCGTGATCGAACTGATTCTGGCGCAGACGCCGACGCAGATCGTGATCGCCGAGAACGGCGCCCAGGCGGTGGAAAGCTTCCGGGCCGACACCTTCGACTTGGTGTTGATGGACATGCAGATGCCCATCATGGACGGGCTGACCGCGACGCAGGAGATTCGCCTGCACGAGGCGACGATGGGTCTGGATCGCACGCCGATCGTCATGCTGACCGCCAACGCCATGCCAGAGCACGTCGCCGCCGGACGCGCGGCCGGGGCCGACCACCACCTGGCCAAGCCGTTCAACGCCGCAGAGCTGCTGGGCATCGTGGGGGCGCCGACCTCACTGCTGAAGGATCGCGCGCGGGCGGCGTGAAGCGGAACCTTTGACGGTTGCGCCTTGGACCTGATGCGTGTAATAGCCCGCGCTCTTGAATTCGAGGGTTCATCACCCCCGCCGCGAGAGCCCCGGGTTGGCGCGGCGTTTCCGTTGTTGTTGAGGCGAGCCACATGGCCGAGATCATTCTGAACGTGGACGTCCGCGATGGCGTCGGCACCGGCGGCGCTCGCGCTGCGCGTCGCGCCGGTTTCGTGCCGGGCGTCCTTTACGGCGGCGACAAGGCTCCCGTCGCCATTTCGGTGAACGAGAAGGACTTCCGCAAGTCGCTCTACACCGGCAAGCTGCTGGGCCACCTGGTGACCCTGAAGTACGGCGACGAGACCCAGCCGGTCATCGCCAAGGACGTGCAGTTCGACCCCGTTTCGGACCGCCCCGTGCACTTCGACCTGATGCGCGTCGATGAGAAGGCCCCGGTCAAGATCGAAGTGCCGGTGCACTTCCTGAACGCCGACGAAGCGCCTTTCGCCCGCCAGGGCGGTTCGCTGGAAGTCGTCCGCCACGCCGTCGAAATCCTGGTTCGCGCCGACCAGATCCCGGAAGAACTGGTCGTCGACCTGGCTAAGTCGCAGATGGGCGACACCATCCGCATCTCGGACATCACCCTGCCCAAGGGCGCGGAAGCCACCATCACCGACCGCGACTTCGTGATCGCCACCATCAAAGTCTCCTCGGCTGCTCTGTCGGCCGCTGCCGACGAAGCCGCCGACGCCGAAGCGGCTCCGGTCGAGAAGACCGAAGACTGATCCTTCGTCGCTTCGACAAGATCACGCCCCGCCCGGTTCGCCGTGCGGGGCTTTTCTTTGCCTGACGCAAACGGCAAGAGGACGCCATGATCATCATCGCGGGGCTCGGCAATCCGGGCGGGAAATACGAAAAGAACCGGCACAACATCGGCTTCATGGCCGCCGACGAGATCGCGCGCCGGTGGCGGTTCGGGCCTGAGCGCGCCAAGTTCCAGTCGATCGTCAGCGAGGGTCTGGTCGAGGGGACCAAGGTCCTGCTGATGAAGCCCCAGACCTATATGAACGAAAGCGGCCGGGCCGTCGGCGAGGCGTCGCGCTTCTACAAGATCAAGCCCTCTGAGATCATCGTCTTCCACGACGAGATCGACCTGGCGCCCGGACGATTCCGCATGAAGACTGGCGGCGGCGCGGCGGGACAGAATGGCGTCCGCTCCCTGATCAGCCACTTGGGCGCCGACTTCCGACGCGCGCGCATGGGCATCGGCCATCCGGGCGAGAAGGAACTGGTCATGCCCCACGTCCTGGGCGACTTCCACAAGGCGGAACAGCCTTGGCTGGACGCCATGCTTCAAGCCTGCGCCGACGCCCTGCCCTTCGCGATCGCGGGCGACGACGAACGCTATCAGGGCGAGGTCATGCGCCTTGCCCCCGCGCCCAAGTTCAGCCCCCGCCAGGCCGCGCGCGGCGAGCTTTAGGACAAACCGCGGCCTATCGCGCCGTCGCAAAACGCCGTAGAGGCCAGACGTGACCTGCGCCCAGGCCGACAATTGGTCGATCTCGCAATCGCTGGCCTTCCTGGCGGCGGTGTTCGCGCTCGTGCTCGGAACCCTGCTGCCGTTCGCGGCTCTGGCGGCGGTCCAGCCGGGCCACCCGCTGGTCATCTGTTCGGCGGAAGGCCCCCAGACGATCCAGTCCGGCGGTATGGACGGCCCGGTCAACAAGCACGTGGGGGCCAAATGCGCCGCCTGCGTCATGCCGTTGGCCGCCGCCCTGCCCTGCCCGCCTGCACCCGAGCCGGCGCCGGTGGTCCGCATCGTCGAGCGCGTCGTCTATGTCGCCGCCAGCGTCAGTCCGCCGCCGCCCGCGCGCGCGCCGCCGCGTCCGCCGTCCACCGCCCCGCCTCGCGCCTGAAACCAGACTGCCAGCCCGCGCCGGCCCCAGCGCCCGCGCGCCGTCTCGTTCTGATTTCAGGTTCATTCCATGTCCTTCAAGACCACCGTAGCGCCCTGCGCGCTGCTGCTCGCCGCCCTCTCCAACGCCGGTTGGACAAGCCCCGTTTGGGCCCAGCAGACGCCCGAACCGGCATTGCTGGATAGCGTCATCGTCACCGGCCGCCGCAACGCCGAGGATCCGCCCATCGTCGCAGACGCGCGACAGCGGCTGTCGCGCACGCCGGGCGCCGTTGCTGTCATTTCAGCCGAATCCTATGCCGACCGGTATGCGACCAACCTCGCCGACGTGCTGCGCGATGCGCCCGGCGTCTATGCCCAGAAGAAGTGGGGCGGCGACATTCGCCTGTCGATTCGCGGATCGGGCATAGGCAATGCGGCTCACAATCGCGGCGTTCTGCTGGCTCAGGACGGCGTGCCGTTCAACGAGGCCGACGGGTTCGGTGATTTCCAGCTGATCGACCCGCTGATCGCCCGCTACACCGAGGTCTATAAGGGCGGGAATGCGCTGCGGTTCGGCGGAGCCCTGCTGGGCGGGGCGGTCAATCTGGTGACACCGACGGGGCGCACGGCCTCGTCCAACCTGAACCTGCGCCTGGACGGCGGCTCTTACGGAACCGTGCGCGCCCATGCGGAGGCCGCGGGCGTTCGCGGCGACTGGGACGGTTTCGCCGCCGTCACGGGCCAGAGCGTCGATGGGTGGCGTCAACAGAGCGAAGGCAAGGCGCTGAACCTGTCGGGCAACATCGGGCGCAGCTTTGGGCAGGATCGCGAAGTTCGCCTGTTGGTCTCGTGGGGCGACATCCATCAGGAGATTCCGGGCAGCGTCAGTCTGTCCGACGCCCTGACAAATCCCGAGGCGGCCAATCCCGCCAATATCGCCCTCAACTATCAGCGCAATATGCGCTCGCTTCGCACCACTTTGCAGACCCGCTGGAGGCTGGACGACGCAACGGTGTTCGAGGGCGCCCTCTATGGAACCTGGAAGGATCTGGACCATCCCATCTTCCAGGTCATCGACCAGCAGAGCCGCAACTACGGTGCCTTTGGTCGGTTCGATTGGCAGGGCCGGATCGGCGGGATGCGCGCCGACGCCTTCTATGGCGCCTGGTATCGACAGGGTGATCTGGACGCCAAACAGTGGGTCAATGTCGGCGGACAGCAGAACGGTCTACGCGCCCGCAGCTTCCAGAACGGCAAGGGGCTGGATGTCTTCGGCGAGGGGCGGCTGTTCGTGACCGATCGCCTGGCGCTGGTCGCGGGAGGAACCTGGGGGCGCGCCGAGCGGGACTATCAGAGCTATGTCGTTCCCGGCGTCGTCGGCACGATCGACCTGACCACCGACAAGACCTTCGACTGGTTCGCGCCTCGCGCCGGCCTGTTGTGGGAGAGCGAGGACGGCGCCCAGGTCTTCGCCAACGTCACCCGCTCGATCGAGCCGCCCAACTTCTCGGCCTTGTCGCCGACTGCTGGCGGTTATCAGCCCCTCGTTCCGCAAGAGGCCGTGACCTGGGAAATCGGCACGCGGGGTCGCCGGGGACCGCTGACCTGGGACGTGACCGCCTATCGCGCCGATCTGAAGCACGAACTACTGAACTTTGCTGTAAACGCCGCCCTGGGCATACCGGCCGCGACCTTCAACGCGGGACCGACCATCCACCAGGGGATCGAAGCAGGGCTGGATTGGCGGATCGCGCCGGAATGGCGGCTGCGCCAGACCTACGCCTTCTCCGACTTCTATTTCGACGGGGACAAGGTCTATGGAGACGGCCACCTGCCAGTCGTGCCGCCGCACCTGTACCGCGCGGAGCTTCGCTACGACGATCCGGCCGGCTGGTTCATCGCGCCTAGCGTGGAATGGTCGATCAAGGATGCCTGGGTCGATTACGCCAACACTCTGAAGTCGCCGTCCTATGCGGTCGCGAACCTGAACATGGGCTGGACCGTCAATCGCCGACTGACGGTGTTCGCCGATGTCCGCAACCTGTTCGACGAAGCCTATGTGTCGAACTTCGGCGCGGTCACGGACGCCCGCGTGGCCACCGTGTCCAAGGCCGTCTTCTTCCCCGGCGACGGCCGTTCGGCCTATGTCGGCGTCAGGATGAGCTACTGATGGCGCGCAATCTCGACAAGACGACGCCGGACGACCTGTCCGACGCCTACCGCGCGGTCTGGCGCTGGCACTTCTATGCCGGCGTCTTCGTGATGCCGGTGCTGATGCTGCTGGCCCTGACGGGCGGGCTTTATCTGTTCAAGGACGAGATCGACGAGTTTCTTTATCGCGACATGATCCGCGTGCCGGCGGTTCAGGCCCAAGCGACGCCGAAAACCTGGGTGGCTTCGGCCGCCCAGGCCGCAGGCGGCGGGCGGGTCGCCAATCTGGTCATGCCTGCCCGCGACGATGAGGCGATCCGGCTGCGGGTCGATCGACCCGACGGCGTGCAGAAGACGGTCTTCGTCGATCCGCACACCGGGCGGGCCACGGGCGTCATTCCGGCCGGCGGGTTCATGGAGTTGGTCAAGAACACGCACAGCCTGACCCTGCTGGGGCGGCCGTTCAACATCCTGGTCGAGATCGTCGCCGGCTGGACGATCATTCTGTTCGCCACGGGGCTCTATCTGTGGTGGCCGCGCGGGCGGGGCGTGGCGAACTTCGCACCACAGACGACCGACGGTCGCCGCCGTCCGTTCTGGCGCGACCTGCATGCGCTGACGGGTTTCTATGTCGGCGGGGTGGTGCTGTTTCTGGCCGTGACCGGCATGCCGTGGTCGGCGGTCTGGGGCGACAAGGTCATGGGGGCGGTCAAGGAGACGGGGCTGGGGCGGCCGCCCGCACCCGTCGCCGGCGCCTGGCAAAGGGCGCAGCACCACGATGCGCCGGTCGGGACCGGCTGGACCATGGAGGGCATGGTGATGACCCACGACCACGCTGGCCATGGCGGCCTGGCGCAGGTTCTGCGGGTCGCGGATGAAGCCAGCCTGGCGCGCCCCTATACGGTGAACATCCCCAAGGCCGACGACACCGCCTATACGCTGACGACCCAGGCGACACGGGTTCAGGACAGCCGGTCGCTCTATGTCGATGCGGCCTCCGGGCGGCTGCTGGGCGACATCGGCTATGACCAGTTCGGCGCCGGCGCCAAGGCCATCGAGTTCGGCATCTATACGCACCAGGGCACGCAGTTCGGCCAGGCGAACCGCATCGTCATGCTGCTGGGCTGCATCGGCGTTTGGCTATTGGCGATCAGCGGCCTGGTCATGTGGTGGAAGCGCCGACCGCCCAATCTGTCGCGCCGGCGCCTGGGCGCGCCGCCCGCCCCGCCGGGACCGCGAGCGCGCGCCGCTGTCCTCGCCATCGTCCTGCCCCTCGCCATCCTCTATCCCCTGACGGGACTGAGCCTGATCGCGGCCGTATTGCTCGACCGAGCCCTACGTCCGATGATTCGGCGCCGTTCCGCCGCCTTGTGAAAGACTTGACGCCATGAAGATCAAACTCGCCCTTGCCGCCGCCGCCCTGTCGCTGGCGGCCTGCAATCCGTCCGAGCCCGCCAAGGCGCCCGCGGCTGAGACGCCGACGGCGGCCGCCGCCGTGACCGCAACCGACGCCTGGTGCCGCCCGTCGCCGAACGGGGCCAAGGCCGGCGGCTGCTACGTCACCCTGACCGCCGCGACCGACGACCGGCTGACGGGCGGATCGACGCCGCGCGCCGGATCGCTACAGGTTCACGAGATGAAGACCGAGAACGGCATGATGAAGATGGCCGAGCTGACGGCGGGCCTGCCCCTGCCCGCCGGTCAGGCCGTGGCCCTGGCGCCGGGCGGCAACCACCTGATGCTGATCGGCCTGACCGCGCCTCTCGTCGCCGGCGAAACCGTGCCCCTGACCTTCCAGTTCGCCTCGGCGCCGACGATCACAGTTCAGGCGCAGGTTCGCCAACCGGCCATGGAAGGCATGGATCACGGCGCCCACTGACCTCAGTTGAAGCGCGAGCCTGACAAACCGGTTCGAACCGGGTAAAGGCTCGCGCCTCACGAGGAATACCATG
This sequence comes from Brevundimonas sp. UYEF29, assembly GCF_040546195.1. NCBI lineage: Bacteria > Pseudomonadati > Pseudomonadota > Alphaproteobacteria > Caulobacterales > Caulobacteraceae > Brevundimonas > Brevundimonas sp. UYEF29. The sequence continues at coordinate 200,937 of NZ_JBEPNH010000004.1, forward strand.
GCTCTTAAAGTCGCGATCGTCGGCCTGCCCAACGTCGGCAAGTCCACCCTGTTCAACGCCCTGACCAAGACGGCGGCGGCCCAGGCGGCCAACTATCCGTTCTGCACCATCGAGCCGAACACCGGCGATGTGGCGGTGCCCGAGGCGCGTCTGAACGCCCTGGCCGAGATCGCTGGATCGAAAGAGATCATTCCGGCCCGCATCACCTTCGTCGACGTCGCCGGTCTGGTGCGCGGCGCGTCCAAGGGCGAAGGCCTGGGCAACCAGTTCCTGGCCAACATCCGCGACTGCGACGCCGTGGCCTTTGTCGCGCGCTGCTTCGTGGATGACGACATCACCCACGTCGAGGACCGCATCGACCCGATCGCCGATCTGGAGATCATCGAAACCGAGCTGATGTTGGCCGACATGGAAAGCCTGGAGCGCCGCCGGCCGCAGCTGGAGAAGCGCGCCAAGGGCGGCGACAAGGAATCGGCCCTGACGCTGAAGCTCGTCGATCTGGCCCTGGCCCAGCTGAACGCCGGCAAGCCCGCCCGCACCGCCGAGGTGTCCAAGGAGGACATCAAGGCCTGGCACATGCTGCAACTGCTGACGGCGCTGCCTGCCCTCTATGTGGCCAACGTCGAGGAAGGCTCGGCCGACAAGGGCAACGACCTGTCCGACAAGGTCGCGGCCCGCGCCGCCGCCGACAACGCCAACTCGGTGGTCATCTCCGCCCAGATCGAGTCCGAGATCGCCGTGCTGGACGACGAAGAACAGAAGGAGTTCCTGGAGACCCTGGGTCTGGAAGAGCCCGGCCTGAACCGACTGATCCGAGAGGCCTATAAGCTGCTCGGTCTGCAGACCTATTTCACGGTCGGGCCCAAGGAAGCCCGCGCCTGGACCATCAATGTCGGCGACACCGCGCCCCAGGCGGCCGGCGTAATCCACACCGACTTCGAAAAAGGCTTCATTCGCGCCGAGACCATCGCCTTCGACGACTTTGTCGCTCTGCGTGGAGAAGCCAAGGCGCGCGAGGCCGGCAAGTTGCGCGCCGAAGGCAAGTCCTATGTCGTCAGGGACGGCGACGTGATGAACTTCCTGTTCAACTAGGCGGCGCGGCAGGCGGGGTTTCGGCCCCGTCCTTCTTCATCATCTTCGCCAGCGGATTGTCGGGTTCGGGCGCGCGCGGCGACGCCGGGCAACGCGCCAGTTTCACCGTCTTCATGTCCTGATCGACATAGGTCAGGTTCATCACGTCGCCGCTCGTGCTCATATGCACCCGCTCGGTCTGAGCCCGCCCCGCGCATCGCAGAACCGCGACATAACCGGAACCCGTCTCGTCGATGCTGGCGATGTCGCAGTTTCGGCCAAAGCCGTCGAAGCGCAGCGGCGTCAGGGTGATCGGGCTGCGTTCGCCTTGGGGGCGGGCGCACCATTGCGGGTTCGCCGCCCAGACCCCCACGAAGCTGCGCGGCCCGCGTCCGGCCAGAGAAGACGGTCCAGGCGGTTCGACCGGCTGCATGGCCTCGGGCGTGCGCAGGGGCGCCGCCGGTTCGTTCGGGGGATTGACCTCGTGATCGCCGCAGGCGGCCAGAAGGGCGATCGCGCCCGCCATCGGGATCAAGGCTGTTTTCATCCCGCCACAACGCCACGGCCAAGGTTCGGGTTCAATCCGATGACCGACGCCAGCGCCTGCGATCGGATTCAGCTCAGGACCACGCGGCCGTCGATCATCCGAAAGGCCACGCCGGTGCGCTGGAACAGGCGGGCGATGACGGCGGACGGATCGGACGCGCCCTGGTCCAGCAGCCGCTCGACATCGCCGCGCAGCGACGGGTCGCGCGATGTGCGGGTCAGGGCCGTCAGCCATTCCTCGCGGCTGAGCACGCCATCCGGCTGGCGCAACAGGGGTCTGAGGAAGTCGAACCAGTCGCCGCCGCTGCGCTGGCGTTGCGCGCCCTCCGCCGCTAGGGCGAAGACGGCCCCGCAGGCGTAGTAGGCGCGGTGTTCGCCCCTGGCGCCGGCCTGGGCGATCGGCTGGCGGGACAGGTTGACGCAGTCGTCCACCTCGGACTGAAGCTCGGCCCGGTCGTCATAGTTTGCGTCCAGGGCCTTCAGGGCGCGCACAGCCATCAGGTCGGCTCCGCCCTCGGTGATCCAGGCCTCATCGGCGAAAGCGTAGCGCACCGTCTGCCCCAGCCAGAAATGCGCCCCCTCATGGCCGATGAACCAGCGCGAACGCTCCATGATTTCCGGCTGGGGCGAGGTCACGCCCCTGCCCTCGAACGACATGACGATCAGGCCCGGCAGGACGCTGCCGCCCATGCTGGTCATGCTTTCGGTCGGCCCGTTCCAGGCCACCATGACGATGGGCGTATCGCCGCCGGAGCCCGGCGCGCCGAGGCGGTCGCGATAGTAATGACCGACACGCGGCGCAAAGCCGCGGATCTCCTCGCCGATCCACGGCGGCAGATTGGGGTCCATGACGGTCGAAAGGCCGTCGCCCGGCGTCACCGTCGCCTCGCCCAGCAGGACATAGCTGCGTTCGTCCGTCGTGGTCAGTTCGTCGCGGCGGCGGCCGTTGAACAAGACGGGTCCGTTCTCGTCCCGCCACGTCACGCGGGACGGTCCGCCATCCAGCCGGATCCGGTTCAGGTCATCCGGCACCTGCTCGGCCGCCTGGGCCGACGACAGGGCGAAGACGTCCAGTTGCCGGGTCGGCAGGGCCACCGCGCCATTGGAGAACAGCAGGGTCGGATACTCGGCCTCAAGATCCACCGCCTGCGGTCGGACGCGGAAGCGGACCTCGCGGGGAACAGGCCCGCCGTCCGTGCTGCGGATGATGTCGTAATGGCCGCGTCGCTCCATGACGACGCCGGGCGTCTTGACCGTCCATTGGCGCGGCCGCCAGGGCTGGCGCGAATCCTGTTCCAGCGCCGAATCCTGGAACGCCCAGACCGGCACGTCGCGCCCGAAGCGATAGTCGATGTTCAGGTGTTCGCCATCGCGGGTCACCGTCACCTGGGGTCCGTCTTCCGCCTGAAAGGTCGTCGGCGCCGACATGGGCCCGGCGGCGCAGGCGCCGCTCATCAGGGCGAGGGAGAGGACGGCTGACGAGGCGAAGGCGTGGACGCGCAAGGGCGATCTCCTGAAGGGCGGTCGGCGCGAAGCCTAGCGGTCGTCAACGCGTCGCGTCAGCTTACGGTTTCGTCAGGCTGAGGCCCGTTCCAAGGCGCGGCCTGCCGCAGCCAGTTCTCCGGCCATCACGGCCTTCAGCCGCTGCGGCGCCAATATCTGCACCTGCTCGCCCCAGGTGAACAGATGCCAGGCCAACTCGCGCATGCCCGAGGCGCGGAACCGCACGATCACGCCGCCGTCCGGCTGATTCTCGAACGACTGGGTGGGGTGCCAGCGCCAGCCCCTGGCCTCGGCCGCGCCCTCGGGCGCGATGCGCAGCACGACGTCCTCGATCTCGTCCTGATAGATGCCGAAGGACTGGCTGGCGAAGACGTTGAGATCGAAATCGGCGGGTGGTACGGCCATCCCCTCCTGCGGGGCGACGTGGCTCATTCGGTCCAGGCGGAAGGTCTGGATGCGGCCGGTCTCGCGGTCGGCGGCGACCAGATAGTTGGCCCGGCCGAACATGACGCCGCACGGCGCCACGCTGCGCCGACGCGGCTCGGCGCCCGGACGGGAATAGGTGAAGCCCAAGGGCTGCTGAGCCAGCACCGCCGCGCGGATGGCGGTCAGCATGGCCTCGTCGGCGGAGGGTCGAGGGCCGGCCTGAACCGCAATGGTCTCGGCCCGGACCAGGGCCTCCAGATCCGGCGCCATGCGGTTAAGGGTGGTTGACCGCATCGCCGCCTTCAGCTTGCGCTCCAGCCCCTCCAACGCCGTGGCGCGCGCCGGTTCGCCGGCGGCGCGCAGGGCGGTCGCGGCCTTGGACAGTTCCAGCATTTCGGTCGCCGTCGGGGCCTGTTCGAAGGCCGACAGACCGCCCCGGATGCGCCAGCGTTTGGACGGCGGGTCCGAGACCTCATCCACCTGGGGGAACAGCATCAGAACCGCGTCGCGCATCCGTTCGGCGGTGCGGCGGCCGACGCGCATGTCGCGTGCGATCTCGTCCAGACTCAGCCCTTCGGCGCTGGCGGCCATGCGGCGCGCCAGATCGATCACCATCGCCGCCTTGTCGTGTCTCAATGCTCTCGCCGATCCCTACGTCCGTTTCTGACGCAACACTGCTTCATAACGACATCATCGACAAGAGGCCCCCGCTTCAGGAGATCATCAGATGGCGCATTTCCAACCCGCCCAGACCGTCAACGCCAGCCGCTACATCATCGTGCCGTGCGAGGCCGATGGGTCGTCCGACCTCGCCGTGATCTGGGACCGGCTGGAGGAACAGGTGGTCGACGTCATCTCGGCGGCCGCGAGCAGCCGCTATTCGGACGAGGACATGCTGTGGGACGAAGGCCGCGCCTGCGACATGGCCCCCGAGTGGCGGATGGCGGCCTGAGCTCAGGCCGCCTTCGGCTTGGTCCAGCGGTCGATCATACGTTGGGCCGGCTGCTCGACCAGTCGGTGCGCCACGACGGCGACCGCGACGATGAAGCCGAACATGGCGACGGCGAACAGGTCGTTCAGCCAGACCGAGCCGAAATCGATGCGACGAACCGGGACCAGGTCCAGCTTCCTGGCCACGATCATCATCACGGTTAGGATGAACATGTGGACCATGTAAATGGCGAACGACCACCGCCCCAGGGTGACCAGAGCCGGATGGTCCAGCACGCGTGACAGCGCCCCCTCCTCGCCGGCGAAGACCCAGATCAGCGCCACGAAGATCAGGGTGACGGCCACGGTGATCGGCCCCTGAGCATAGCCGATGAAGACGCAGGCCGCGACGATGGCCGCAATCTCCAACAGAGTCGCGGCGCCGCCCTTGAGCCGCGGAATGCGGGTCCAGAGCCCCTGCAGCAGGCAGCCCAGGAAGAAGCCATAGACCGCGCGCGGCACGGCGAAATCATAGGTCGTGTTCATCCAGCGCCGGGCGTAGCTGAGCACCAACGCCCCGCCGATGATCGCCAGCACCAGCCCGATCCAGCGGAACCTTCTGGGCGCGATCAGCACCAGCCCTGCGAAGATCAGATAGCAAGCCCATTCGGCGCTGAGCGTCCACGACGGCCCGTTCCAGGTCAGATAGGGATGCACATGCCAGGCCTGGATCAGCGCCAGATTGGTGAAGATCGCTTCGATCGACCGATCCCGCGTGAACGGCGGCGCACTGTCGAAATGCAAGACCAGACGCGCCAGCTCCAGCCCGATGAAGGCCGCCAGCATCAGCAGATGCAGCGGCCAGATCCGCCCGAAACGCCGCACCATGAATCGCCCGGCGTCCCGCCCCGACTTCAATCGGTTCGCATAGGCGTGGGCGATCACAAAGCCCGACAAAACGAAGAAGTAATCGACGAACAGATAGGAGTGCTGAATGAAACCCCAGTCGCGCCAATGACTTGCGACGGGCATGTGAAACATCACGACAAGGATGGCGCACACACCTCGCAGGGAATCCAAGGCCTCGAAACGGCGATGGGCGACAGGGGTGGGGCGAGACGGCGTGTTCACGGACGCGTGATAGCGCCGGTCAAGGTTGCGCGATAGAGGGTTGAAGAGACTTCAGTCCGAGCCGGCTTTGACCGCGCGAACAGCGCGACCGCAAAGGTCGCGCAGAACCGCCTGATTGACATCCTCGAGGCGCGAAACATAGAGGCAGCCCACGCCGGTCTTCACCTTGCCCAAGCGGGCGATCAGCTGGGCTCGTTCAGGGAAATCGCCAGCGACATAAAGCACCAGATTGGCTTTTCGCGGCGAGAAGCTGATCAGCGGCCAGCCACCCTTGGGACGGCCGTCATTGCCGAACCCGATGATGGACGGTCCCCAGAGCACGGCCGGTTCACCGGTGATCTCCGACATCAGTGCGGCGACGGCATGAGCGTCAGACCGTCGGCGTGGATCGTCGATTGCAGACAAGAAGCCGTCGACAGAGGCGTCGGTGGGGCCGGTCTTGGGCGTACTGGCCATGGCTCAAAGCCCCTTCACGATCCCTTCGACCATCTTCTTGGCGTCGGCGAACAGCATCATGGTGTTGTCGCGGAAGAAGAGTTCGTTTTCGACCCCGGCATAGCCCGAACCCATGCCGCGCTTGATGAACAGGACCGTGCCGGCCTTTTCCACGTCCAGGATCGGCATGCCGTAGATGGCGCTCGTCGGGTCGGTCTTGGCGGCGGGGTTGGTCACGTCATTGGCGCCGATGACGAAGGCGACGTCGGCGGTGGCGAACTCGGCGTTGATGTCCTCAAGCTCGAACACCTCGTCATAGGGAACGTTGGCCTCGGCCAGCAGGACGTTCATGTGGCCCGGCATCCGGCCCGCGACGGGGTGGATGGCGTATTTCACCTCGACGCCTTCCTCCTTCAGCTTGTCGGCCATTTCACGCAGGGCGTGCTGGGCCTGGGCCACCGCCATGCCGTAGCCGGGCACGATGATGACCTTGGACGCATTCTTCATGATGAAGGCGGCGTCCTCGGCCGAGCCTTGCTTGACCGGGCGCGTCTCCTTGGCGCCGCCGGGACCGGCCGTCGCATCGCCGCCGCCGAAGCCGCCCAGGATCACCGAGACGAAGCTGCGGTTCATGCCCTTGCACATGATGTAGCTGAGGATCGCGCCCGACGACCCGACCAGGGCGCCGGTGATGATCAGGGCGATGTTCTCCAGCGTGAAGCCCAGCGCGGCTGCGGCCCAGCCGGAATAGGAGTTCAGCATCGACACCACCACCGGCATGTCCGCCCCGCCGATGGGAATGATCAAGGTCGCGCCCAAAACGAGGGCGATCAGGAAGACGCCCCAGAAGGCCCAGGTCGCCGCGCCGTTCGTGCCGATCAGGATGCCGATCAGGAAGACCAGCCCCAGGGCCAGGCCGACATTGATCAGATGCCGCGCCGGCAGGATGATCGGCGCCCCGCTCATGTTGCCGTTCAGCTTGGCGAAGGCGATGACCGAGCCAGTGAAGGTGATGGCGCCGATGGCGACGCCGAGGCTGAGTTCGATGATCGACAGCGTCTTGATGCCGTTTCCGTCGTCGGTCAGGATTCCGAACGCCTCGGGCGCATAGATGGCGCCGATGGCGACCAGACAGGCGGCCATGCCGACCAGACTATGGAAGGCGGCGACCAGCTGCGGCATGTCGGTCATGGCGACCCGCTTGGCGATCAGGGCGCCGGCCCCGCCGCCGACGATGACGCCGCCCGCGATCAGGGCCAGGGTCACGGTATCCAGCGCCCCCGTCGTGCCCAGCGTCAGCAGGGTCACGCCGATGGCCAGCGCCATGCCGACCATGCCGAAGGTGTTGCCCTGACGGCTGGTCTCGGGGCTGGACAGCCCCCGCAGCGACAGGATGAACAGGACGCCCGAAACCAGATAGGCCAGTGCGGCCAAAGATGCGTTCATCACGCCCCTCCCCTCAAGACGTGCGGGCCAGCCGCCACAGGGCGGCGGCGATGAACAGCGGGCCGATGAAGAATAGGGCCCATTCGAAGACCCCCAGCGGCCGGTCCTGCGTCACCACGCGAACCAGAATGGCCGAGAAGACCAGGGCGATGCCGCAGTCATGCAGCCGCTGGCGCTTGATCGGAGTCTTGGCCCCGAACCAGCCGTACAGCCACAGGCCGAAGCCGATGCCGGTCGCGACCCAGGATCCGGTGATGGCGATCTGCGCGGCGTCGGTCATTTCGAACGCTTGCTAAAAGGCGCCAAGGTGCGGCGTCGAATGGCGTAGAAGCCAGTTACAGCAAATACCGCAGCAGCCACGGCCATCAGACCTGCGTAGAGCCAATCGCGATCTCTCACGCCTTCGATCGCCCGCCAGCCCCAAAGCCCGGTTACGGTCGGAAACAAGAGAATGCCGACGACAATCTCCACGGTGGATCGCACGGCTTTCGACAAGCGACCGCTGAAAGTCACCAACACGATCACTAAAGCTATGACGACGGCCCCGATCGCCGTCACGACCGCGTCCATCGGCAAACCGTTCACTTCGCCCCCTTCGGAGCGACGGGCCGCTCCTTCTTCTTGTACATGGCCAGCATTCGCCGCGTGACCATGAAGCCGCCGAAGATGTTGACGCTGGCCAGGGTGACGGCGACAACGCCCGCGCCCTTGGCGATCCAGGCGCTGGGGCCGGTCGCATCGCCCGACACGGCCGCCGCCGCGATCAGGCCGCCGACGATGATGACGCTGGAAATAGCGTTGGTCACGGCCATCAGCGGCGTATGCAGGGCCGGCGTCACGCTCCACACGACGTAATAGCCGACGAAGATCGCCAGCACGAAGATGGCCAGGCGGAAGACGGTGGGATCGACGTGTTCCATCAGTGTGTTCCCTTCAGACCTTCATGCACCACGGCGCCGGCATTGGTGACGACCGCCGCTTTCAGAATCGCGTCCTCCAAATCGACCGCCAGAACTCCGTCCTTGACCATCAGGCCCACGAAGGCGGTGAGGTTGCGGGCGTAGAGGGCGCTGGCGTCGGCGGCGATGCGGCCGGGCAGGTTCGACCAGCCGACGATGGTGACGCCGTTCGCGGTGGTCACGACCTCGTTCAGCTTGGAGCCCTCGACATTGCCCCCCGCTTCGACCGCCAGATCGATGATGACTGAGCCAGGTTTCATCGCGGCGACATGGGCGGCGGTCAGCAGCACCGGGGCGGCGCGGCCGGGGATCAGGGCTGTGGTGATGACCACGTCCTGCTTGACCACATGGCTGGCGGTCAGTTCGGCCTGTTTGGTCTGGTATTCGGGCGACATGGGTTTGGCGTAGCCGCCAGCGGTCTGGGCGTTCTTAAATTCCTCGTCCTCGACGGCCAGGAATTTGGCGCCCAGGCTTTCGACCTGTTCCTTGGTCGCGGGGCGGACGTCGGTGGCGGTGACGACGGCGCCCAGACGACGCGCTGTGGCGATGGCTTGCAAGCCCGCGACGCCCACCCCCATGATGAAGACCTTTGCGGCGGCGACCGTGCCGGCCGCCGTCATCATCATCGGGAAGCCCTTGCCGTAGGCGTAGGCCGCCTCGATCACCGCGCGATATCCGGCCAGGTTGGCCTGGGACGACAGGACGTCCATGACCTGGGCTCGGGTGATGCGGGGCACGAACTCCATGGCGAAGGCGGTGGCGTTGGCCCCGGCCAGGGCGTCGACGGTCGCCTTATCCCGATAGGCGTCCAGCATGGCGATGACGACGGCGCCGGGCTTCAGCGCGCTGGTTTCCTGGGCCGTGGGGCCGCGCACCTTCAGCACGATGTCGGCGCCGTCCAGCACGGTGCGGGTGTCGGGCTTCACCACGGCGCCGGCGGCGGCGTAGTCGGCGTCGGGAATGGAGGAGCCCAGGCCGGTCCCGGCCTCGACCGTGACGGTCGCCCCCAGGGCGATCAGCTTCTTGACCGTCTCGGGCGTGACGGCGCAGCGCGTCTCGCCTTCGCGACGTTCACGGGTGACGGCGATAGCGACGGCCAAGCGAATCCCCTCGTTCTTTTCTTTGAACGAAGGTTAGGCCCTTCCGGCGCAAGCCGTCAAAGCACGGTTATGCCAAAGCTTGGCGAGGGCGCGTGATTTCAGACCGCCGCAAGGCGATCCGATGCAAGGCTCAGTGCGCGGCGCCGGGCTTGGACTTCAGCGCCACGAAGCCGACGCCGCCCAGAACGACCGCACCGATGACGGCGGCCATAAAGCTGCCGCCCGGGTGGAACCACAGGGTCAGGAAGAGCAGCAGCACGGCGATGGCCAGGCTGCCCCACTTGGCCAGGTTCAGGAACAGGCGGTAGGTCGAGACCTGTTCGCGCACTTCCATATGGCCGTGCAGATAGGCTTGCGCATCGGCGTCGGCAGGTGCGTTGGCGGTGTCGTGCAGGTCGGCCATTCGTGGAATCCCCTCGTCGTTATCGCGGACTTACACCGAGGCGACCGCCCCGCTCAAGCCCGCAGTCATGCCCTGGTCAGGCCAGCGCCTCGAACTGATCGACCAGCCGCTCCAGCCTCTGACAGCCGACGCTCCAGAAGGCCGGGTCGCGCGGGTCCAGACCGAACGGCTTTAACGCCTCGACATAGGTTCGCGATCCGCCGCCGGCCAGAAGCTCGCGATAAAGGGGCGTGAACCCGGCCGGATCATTGCGACGCGCCTCCATCAGCGCCGCCACCAGCAGGTCGCCGAAGGCATAGGCGTAAACATAGAAGGGCGAATGGACGAAGTGGCTGACGTAGGCCCACCAGTGTTCATAGCCCGGGTTCAGCTTGACCGACGGCCCCAGCGAGGCGCCCATTTCCTCAAGCCACAGTTGATTGATCCGCTGTTGCGACACCTCGCCCTGCAGGCGCTCGTCGTGGAAGCGGGTCTCGAACCGGTGAAAAGCGATCTGGCGCACGACGGTGTTCAGACCATCCTCGATCCGGCCGGCCAGCAGGCCGCGCTGCTCGGCCTTCGGCGCGGTCGCCAGCAGACGATCAAACGTCAGCCCTTCGGCGAAGATCGACGCCGTCTCCGCCAGTGTCAGGGGCGTGTCGGCCAGAAGCGTGCCCTGATCGGCCGCCAGGGTCTGGTGGACGCCATGACCCAGCTCGTGCGCCAGGGTCAGGACGTCGCGCCGCTCGCCCATCCAGTTCAGGAAAACATAGGGGTGGCGGTCGGCGGTGACGGGGTGGGCATAGGCGCCGGACTGCTTGCCCGGCCGCGCCCGACCGTCGATCCAGGGCTTGTCGAAGAAGCCGCCTGCCCGGTCGGCGAAATCGCCGCCCAGGTCCGAAAAACTGTCCAGCACGATCTCGCGCCCCTGAGTCCAGGTGAAGGCGCGCGGCGTCGTCGTCTCGATCGGGGCGTTACGGTCCCAGTGATCCAGGCGCGCCCTGCCCATCGCCTTGGCCTTCAGCGCATAATAGCGGTGCGATAGGCGCGGATAGGCGGCGGCGACGGCCTCGGCCATCGCATCCACCGCCTCGCCATCCACCTCGTTGCCCAGGTGACGGCTGTCGGCGGGACGTTTGAACCCGCGCCAGCGATCCTCCATCGCCTTGTCGGCGGAGACGGTGTTCAGCACCAGGGCCAGGGTCGGGGCGCGGGCGGCCAGCGCCTCTGACAGACCCTCGGCGGCGGCCTTGCGGCGTGCGGGCTTGGCGTCCGACAGGCGGTTCAGCGCCTCGGCCAGCGTCAGTTCCTCGTGGCCAGCCTTCGCACGCAGGGCGGCCAGCTGCTCGTCGAACAGGCGCGGCCATTGGGCCGTGATCGGGCCGCGCTCGGCGATGAAGGTTTCCAGTTCGGCCGACAGTTCGTGCGGTTTCATCGCCCGCACCCGCCGCAACCAAGGCCGCCAGCGCGCGGCGCCCGCATGGGCGGTAAGCGCCTCTTCCAGCGCCGCATCGTCGATCTGATTGATTTCCAGCGTCAGCCAGACGGTCGGGGTGGCGATGGCGGAGATCTTCTCGCGCACATCGGCCTCGAACCCTTGCGCCGTCGCATCGTCGCGCGCGGTCGAGGCCGACAGGAAGGCATAGGCGCCCAGCGCGCCCAGCACATCGGACGCCTGCTCGTAAAGCTGGATCGCCCGGTCCAGCGCCTCGCCCAGCGCCTGGGCGTCTTGATCCGCCGCCAGCCGGCCTTTCAGCCCGTTCAACGCCTCGACCAGACCCCTCGCCTTGTCCAGATCGGCGGCCACCTTGGCGTCGTCGCGCGACGCATAGAGGTCGGTCAGGTCCCATAGCGGGGCTTCGGTGTTGGGCGTCTTGAAGGGAGCGTTCATGCCCCTGTTCTGGGGATGCGCAGCGACGGCCGCAACCGCCCCTTGCGCTTTCTCGGCGTCACGGCCCGTGCAATCCTGCCTTTCGGAGACGCGTGAATGACCGAAACCCTGCAGCATGACACCGGCCGGACGGGCCTTGGCGGGGCCTCGGCCCTGTTTGCGATTCGGCTGGCGACGGGTCTGGTTCAGGGGCTGGCGCTCTATCTGCTGTATCTGGCGGCCGACAGCCGCGTCTGGCCCCAAACCCAGCCGGTGGTGTTCGGCGCCCTGGCCCTGGCGGCCGGCTATGTGCCGGTGGTGGTTCTCGCCGGCGTAGGTCGGATCAAGCTGCTGGCCCTGATCCTTTGGGCGGCCGCCGCAGCCGGCGTGCTGGCTCTGTTAGGCGCCCACGACGTCGCCCGCCAGGTGCTGAAGCCGCATGCGGAGCCGCCTTTCCTGAGCTTCCCCGTGCTGGCCTTCGGCGCGGCGGCCCTGTTCATCGCCCATCACCTGATCGTGCCCGCGATCCGCGAACGACGCTGGATCGTCGATTACCCCGACTATTTCGACATCGCCTGGAAGGCAGGGGTGCAACTGGGCCTGTCTCTGGGCTTCACCGGCGCCTTCTGGATCCTGCTGCATCTGGGCGCGGCCCTGTTCAAGATGATCGGCCTGGCCTTTCTGCAGCACCTGCTCGGCGAGGCGTGGTTCGCCATTCCCGTCACGGCCCTGGTCTTCGCCACCGCGGTCCAGCTGACCGATGTGCGCGACGGGCTGATCCGGGGCGTGCGGACGGTGGCCTTGATGCTGCTGTCCTGGCTGTTGCTGGTGATCACGGTCCTGGTCGGCGGCTTCCTCCTCGCCCTGCCCTTCACCGGATTGGACGGCCTGTGGGAGACGCGCAGTGCGACCGCCCTAGTGCTGTCGGCCGCCGCGGCCCTGATCGTGCTGATCAATACGGCCTATCAGGATGGGCGCGCCGACAATCTGCCGCCGGTTGTCCTGCGATACGGCGTGCGGGCGGCGTCCGTCCTGATCGCACCGCTGATCGCTCTGGCCGCCTGGGGGCTGGCCTTGCGGATCGGCCAGCACGGCCTGACGCCCGATCGGATCATCGCCGCCGCCTGCACCTTGGTCGGCGCGGTCTATGGCGCAGGCTATCTGCTGGCGGCCATGAAACCGGGCTGGATGAAGCCGCTGGAGCGGACCAATGTCGTCGCGGCGATCCTGTCGGTCCTGGTCATCCTGGCCCTGTTCAGCCCTTTGGCCGATCCCGCCCGCCTCTCGGTGCAGGATCAGGTCGCACGCTTGCAGCGGGGGGCGGTGTCCGCTGACACGTTCGACTACGACTTCCTGCGATTCGAGAGCGGCAAGGCCGGCGAGGCGGCGCTGCGACGTCTGGCCGCCTCAACCGATCCTCGCATCGCGCGAAACGCCCGCGCCGCCCAGGCCCGCCCCTGGCCGTCCGGCGATACCGCGCAGGGACGGCAAGAGCGCAAGGCCGCCATTCGCCTGAAGGCCGCCGATGGCCAATCCGTCCCCGCCAGCTTCGTCGAACAGTTGGACGCGCAGGTGGACGTGCTGTTCAGTTGCAATGCGGAAGCCCCCTGCGTCGTACGATCAATGGACCTGAACGACGATGGACGAACCGATCTGCTGGTCGCCACGGCTCGTGAAATCGTCGCCTTCGATCAGGACGCCCAGGGCCAATGGCGCGTGACGGGCCGATACGGCTTCACCTGCGGGCGCAATGCCGAGCGGATGAACGAAGGCCTGTCGAAGGGCGTCGCGACGGCGCCGGCGGCCCTGCCCGACCTGGTCGTCGATGGCCAAAGATTGCGCGCCACCCCCGAGGTGCGATGCGACGCAACCGAGCCGCGTTAACGGGACGCTCACCACGCCGTGTCACCCGATTTTCACCTCGCCACCCTAGGAATCGTCCCGAAACGATCCATCCGTGACGGGTTGGGCGACAGTACAAGGGATTTTCATGGCCAAGACCATCCTGGTCGTTGACGACGATCCGACCCAGCGCCGGCTGATTCAGGCCGTGCTGGAGCGGGACGGCAACGCCGTGGTCCATGCCGCCAGCGGCGGCGAGGCCATCGACCGGATGACGCGCGGCGGCGGGGCCGACCTGATCCTGCTGGACATGGTCATGCCCGAGATGTCGGGGCTGGAATGCCTGGCCGAACTGCGCAGCGCCGGGATCAATGAGCCGGTCATCGTCCTGACCGCCAACGGCGGCATCGACATGGTGGTCAAGGCCATGCAGGCCGGGGCCCAGGACTTCTTCGTCAAGCCGGTCGGACCCGAACGTCTGCTGGTCGGCGTGCGCAACGCCATGCAGATGAAGCGCCTGACCGCCGAGGTCGGGCGCCTGACCAAACGCGTTCAGGGTCGCACCAGTTTCAACGACATCGTGGGCGATAGCGCGCCGATGCGCATGGTCAAGGCGCTGGGCGCCCGGGCCGCCAAATCCTCGATCCCCGTCCTGATCACCGGCGAGAGCGGTGTCGGCAAGGAGGTCATCGCCCGCGCCCTGCACGGCGCCAGCGACCGAGCCGGCAAGCCCTTCGTCGCCGTCAACTGCGGCGCCCTGCCCGCCAATCTGATCGAATCCATCCTGTTCGGGCATGAGAAGGGCGCCTTTACCGGCGCCGTGGATAAGACGCTGGGCAAGTTCCGAGAAGCGGACGGCGGCACCCTGTTCCTGGACGAAATCGGCGAACTGCCGCTGGACATGCAGGTCAAGCTGCTGCGCGCGCTGCAAGAAGGCGAGATCGATCCCGTCGGCGGCAAACGCCCGGTCAAGATCGATGTGCGGATCGTCTCGGCGACCAATCGCGACCCCGCCCAGCAGGTCAAGGACGGCGCCTTCCGCGAGGATCTGTTCTATCGCCTGAACGTCTTCCCGATCGAGGCCCCGTCCTTGCGCGACCGGCGCGAGGACATCGCGCCCCTGGTCGATCACTTCATCGCCCGTTTCAACGCCGAGGAGGGCAAGCGGATCGCCGGATGCGCGCCTGAGACCCTGGCTCTGCTGCAAGGGTTTGATTGGCCCGGAAACGTGCGACAGCTGGAAAATGCGGTGTTCCGCGCGATCGTCCTGGCTGATGCGCCCTTCCTTCAGCCGCACGATTTCCCCGCGATTTCAGGCGTCGCCGCCCCCATGCCCGACGCCCAGCCTCTGCAGGCCGCAACAGCCGCCGGCGCTCAGACCGACGCCGCCGCGCAGGTCGATCAGCCGATCCGCATCCTGGACGAGCGCGGCCATCTGCGCACGCTGGAAGACATCGAACGCGACCTGATCCAGCACGCCATCGAGGTCTATGCCGGTCATATGAGCGAGATCGCGCGCCGCCTCGGCATCGGCCGCTCGACCCTGTATCGCAAGGTCCGCGAACAGGGCCTGGAAGGTCAACTGAAGGAAGCGGGCTGAGGGTTACCGTCTCCTCCCCACATCGTGGGGAGGTGGCGCGGCGCTCCTTAGCGCCGTGACGGAGGGGCTCTTCGCCGCATCATAGCGCCTTTGGAGATTCGAGAGCCTCTCCACCGCTGCGCGGTCCCCTTCCCCACAAGCGGGGAGGAGACGATCACTCCGACGGCTTCCTGCCCCACCGCCGTTTCGGCTCTTCGCCATTGGCCTTGGCGGTGATCTCTTTCAGCTTGCGGCCCTGCATCGCCGACAGGGCTTGCCCCGGTGCGCCCTTTTCGGGGTCGGCGAAGGCGCGGCCGTGAGTTTTCACGCGCTCGCTGACCGAATCGATGAACTCGCCTTCCCATTCGGACAGGGAAACGCCCGCCTTATCCGCCGCACGGCGAGCGCGCTTTAAGGCATTCAACGCAGCGCGTTTAGCCGCCTCGCGCTGCTGATCCCAAGGGCTCAGCAGCGTCTCTTTTTTGGCGCTACCGCCCTTCGGGCTGCTTGAGCGCAGATTTGAAGCGCCATCGCCTTTCAGGCCGCCTGATCGCGACAGCCCGCTTCCTGGCTTGAAGGGGGTGCGCTTCAAGCCGGGTCAGCCTCAGATCTCGCCGAGCGCCGACAGATAGAGGTCCAGGATGGCGTCCTCTTCCTGACGCTTGGCCTTGTCCTGCTTTCTGATGCGGATGACCTTGCGCAGGATCTTGACGTCGTAGCCCTCGCCCTTGGCCTCGGCGAAGACCTCCTTCATGTCGGTCATGACGGCCTGCTTGTCCTCTTCGAGACGCTCAAGGCGCTCGATGATGGTGCGAAGGCGGCCCTGCGCCGTGGCGGTCAGAACGTCGGAACCACCGTCGAACGAAGCGTCGTCAGCCATGGGGAATACTCCAGAAATCAGGCGCGGACGCTAACCCTGCGGACAGGCGCGCGACAACCGCGGACACGAAAAAGGCCGCGGACAGAAATCCGCAGCCTGTGGATCGTCATCTTTCAAGCGCGCTATCGCCCTTCGGGCTGCTTGAGCGCGATCCAGCGTGCGCACGCCGCCGAAGCGGCGCGCAGCGAACGCTGCTTAGCCCTGCTTCGCCTTGAAGCGCGGGTCGGTCTTGTTGATGACGAAGACGACGCCCTTGCGACGCACGACCTTGCAGTCGCGGTGGCGGGTCTTCAGCGACTTGAGCGAGCTACGGACCTTCATGGTCGGACGTCCTGAAAGAAACCAATAAGAAAGCCGCTGACCCGGTCGGATCGCGGCGGAGGCGGTCGTATAGAGAGAGGGGTTCGGAAGGTCAAGCCGCCAAAGGCCGAAACCGCAGAAAACCCAGTCCCCGTCTGCCTGGTGAAGCCTTTCACTTCGCGTGCTCAAGTAGCGCAAAGCGCGATAGCACGCTTAGAAAACTATGGAGGCCTGACCTCCGAGTCGAACGGAGGGTTTACGGGGTTGCACGCCCGCCGCGTCGCCGCTCCGCCATCAGGCCGTCAGAGCTGGTGCGTCATTACGACACACACGCATAAGGCGTCCAATACAAAGGTGGTTAACGGCGCGCCTTACACCCGAGCGGGGAACAGCGAGGCAACGCATTCGCGCGGCGCGCGCTTTAGGGCGTCGAAATGGCCGTTCGCGCGGATGTCATTTCGTGTCTGACCCCGGGGGCTCTAGTTTGAATCTCATGCGCTTTTCCTACCGCCTTCTCCTGATCGGCTGCGTCTCGGCCTGCGCGCCCATGCTGCCCGAGCCGCAGGTGAACCTGCCGACGCCCCAGCCTCAGCCCCAGGCGGGCGCGCCGGTCACGACGCCGGCCCCCGCCCCCCAGACGCCGCCATTGGCCGCCTATGACCAGCAGGGTTTCGAGGGCTGGAAACAGGGCTTCCTGGCGCGCAAGGGCGGCGCCCGCCGCGCGGACTACGCCCGGGAACTGGAGGGGCTGACGCCCGATCCGACGGTGATCCGCCTGGATCGCAACCAGCCTGAATTCTCCAAACCCGCCGGCGCCTATGTGCAGAATGCGGTGACCCCGGTCCGAATCGCTCAGGCCAAACAGCGCATCGACCGGGTGCCGTGGTCGGTGGTTCAACGATTCGGCGTGCCCAGCGAAATCCTGGTCGGCGTCTGGGCGCAAGAGAGCGCCTTCGGTCAGGTGCAGGGCGACTATGACGTGATCCGCTCGCTGGCGACCCTGGCCTACGACGGTCGCAGGCGCGATTGGGCCGAGGGGCAGCTGAAGGACGCGCTGGACATCGTCGTGGACGGCCGGCGCGAGCGCGCGGGCCTGAAGGGCAGCTGGGCCGGAGCCATGGGCCAGACCCAGTTCATGCCCGACAACTATCTGCGCCTGGGCGTGGACCAGGACGGCGACGGCAAGGTCGACATCTGGCGCGACGACGCCGACGCCCTGGCGTCCGCCGCCAACCTGCTGGCCCAGGCCGGGTGGAAGCGCGGTCAGGGCTGGGGCTATGAAGTCACCCTGCCCTCCGGCTTCGACTATGCCGAGGCGGAAGGCCCGAAACACAACTGGGCCTATTGGGCGGCCAAGGGCGTTCGCCTGGCGCAAGGCGGCGCCCCGAACGGCGCCGAGGCGCTGGAAGAAGCGACCATTCTGCTGCCCCAGGGCGCGAACGGTCCGGCCTTCCTGGCCCTGCCGAACCACTATGTGATCCGCCGCTACAACAACTCGGTGTCCTACGCCTTGGCCATCGGCCTGACGGCGGACGGGATCATGGGCAAGCCGGGGCTGACCAAGGCCTGGCCCAACGATCCGTCGATGACGCGCGATCAGCGTATCGGGGCGCAGCGCGCCCTGACGCAGCTGGGTTACGACACCCAGGGCGTCGACGGGGTGATCGGCTCCAACACCCGCGCGGCCCTGCGTCGCTGGCAGATCGCCAACGGCCGGATCGCCGACGGCTATCTGACGCCGGCGCTGGCGGACGAACTGATCCGCCGGGCGGGATAAGGGCTTCATTCCGGGCATGATTCGGCGCTCCTGCCTTTTCGCTGGGCGAAGAGGATGGAGGGCTGGGCGGAGCGCCGGGCCTTCGCCCGGAGTTCTGTTGTGTTGTTACCGTTTCGACGAAGGATTTGACGCTCCGCGCGGGTGGTTGGCCTGCAAGCTCGGGGCGCCGAGCGGTGGCGGTCTTATCGCCTAACCCCATAAGCCTGCGACGGGCGGGTCGGAGCAGCGATCCCCGATCCCCGGTGCGGCCGAGTATCCCCCTCGACCCTGCGACGCGACTGCGGACGCCGGGGCGATTCCCCGACCGATCAGCCCCGGCGCCGCGATGGGATTTCACCATCGCCCCCGTTCCATCCGCTCTCGCCGCCGCAAGGTCGCAGGCCTTACGAGCCCTCCATGCGACGAGACGGGGCTATTATGGGGCCGTTTGACCCCGTGGATGGGAGTAGGGAGACATAAATCGGCAAGCGTTTGAAATCGCTGGGAATGGACCAGCGGCATTGCGCTGGCTGAGCATCGTCTCCTCCCCATTCATGGGGAGGTGGCTCGAAGCGCAGCGGAGAGACGGAGGGGCTCTTCACCGCATCGCAGGCGCCGGTAGGATTTCAAGAACCCCTCCACCGCTTCGCGGTCCCCCTCCCCGCAAAGCGGGGAGGAGACGCTGTTTTTACCCCTTCACGCGCCAGGTGGCGCCGTCGGGGCCGTCCATGACGACGACGTTCAGGGCGTTCAGGCGGTCGCGGATGCGGTCGGCCTCTGGCCAGTCCTTGGCGGCGCGGGCGGCGGCGCGTTGGTCCAGCAGGGCCTCGACCTCCGCCTTCAGGGCGGGATCGCCGCCCTCGAACCAGGCGTCCGGCGTCAGCGACAGGACGCCGAGCAGCCCCGTCGCTTCCTTCAGGCTCCAACGCGCCATAGCGACATCGTTGATGTCGGCCTCGGCGTCGTTCAGCAGCTCACGCAGGGCGTTGCCGAGCCCGAACAGCTGGGCGATCGCGCCCGGCGTGTTGAGGTCGTCCTCAAGGGCGTCCAGAACGGGATCGAGCGCGTTTTCGGCCAGTTCCCTCTCGGCCTCGTCCAGCGTCGCCTCGTCGAAGTCGGCCAAGGCCGCATCGGCGTCGCGCAGGACGCCGTAGAGCCGATCCAGGTTCTTGCGGCTCTGGTCCAACAGTCCCTGGTTCCAGTCCAGCGGCTGGCGGTAGTGGGCCGACAGAAGCGCCCAGCGGACGACTTCGCCCGGCATGGCCTGGACCAGGTCGTGCAGCAGCAGGACGTTGCCGACCGACTTGGACATCTTCTCGGCGTCCACGGTCAAGAAGCCGTTGTGCATCCAGTAGCGGGCGTATTCGTCATGGGCCTGATCGCCATGCGCATGGCCATGGGCGCAGACGCCCTGCGCGATCTCGTTCTCATGGTGGGGGAAGACCAGGTCGATGCCGCCGCCGTGAATGTCGATGGGCAGGCCCAAGGTCTTTTCGATCATGGCCGAGCATTCGATGTGCCAGCCGGGACGCCCCTCGCCCCACGGCGACGGCCAGGACGGCTCGTCCGCCTTGGACGGCTTCCACAGGACGAAGTCGTGCGGGTTCTTCTTATAGGGCGCGACCTCGACGCGGGCGCCGGCGATCATGTCGTCCAGGTTCCGACCCGACAGGGCGCCGTAGGCCTTGTAGGACGAGACGTCGAACAGGACGTGCCCCTCGGCCGCATAGGCGCAGCCGGCGTCGACAATGGCCTGTATCTGATCGATGATGGCCGGGATGTAGTCGGTGACGTGGGGCGCGATATCGGGCGGCGTGACGTTCAGCAGGCCCATGTCGGCCAGATAGGCGGCTTCGTAGCGGGCCGTGACCTCTCCGATCGGGACGCCTTCGCGCGCGGCCTTCTGATTGATCTTGTCGTCCACGTCGGTGACGTTGCGGGCGTAGAGGACCTTGTCCGCGCCATAGGTCCGGCGCAGCAGCCGCACCAGGACGTCGAACACCACCGGCGGGCGCGCATTGCCGATGTGGGCGTAGTCATAGACCGTGGGGCCGCAGACATAGAGGGTCACACGATCCTTGTTCCGGGGCTCGAACAGGCGCTTTTCACGGCGCAGGGTGTCGTGGATGTGCAGCGGCATGGATCAGTCTTTAGCGGGTTTTCTTGCGGGACGGACGGTCTGTCCCATATAGCGGCCTGATATACAGTCCCGACGGATTGTAGAAGGTAAACCGGGCGACCCGCCCGCCCCGGCCGGAAATCGAGTTCATGAGCGTCACCCCCGCCAAGCCCGTCCTCGTCAGCGACGAAACCGTGCAACGCCCGTCGCGCGAACAGGCGCTGGAGGCCGTGCGCATCCTGATCGCCTGGGCCGGCGACAATCCCGACCGTCCTGGCCTGATCGATACGCCCAAGCGGGTGGTGGACGCTTACGGCGAATGGTTCGACGGCTATGACGCCGATGCGGGCAAGGAACTGAGCCGCACCTTCGAGGACGTGACCGGCTATGACGACATGGTCATCCTGCGCGACATCGAGGTCGAGAGCCACTGCGAGCACCACCTGGCCCCGTTCCTCGGCAAGGCCTATGTCGCCTATCTGCCTGGCGAGAAGGTGGTCGGCATCTCCAAGCTGGCGCGGGTCGTCGAGATCTATGCGCGGCGCCTGCAGAACCAGGAAACCCTGACCAACGACATCATCGACGCCATCGAATCGCACCTGCAGCCGCGCGGCGTGGCGGTGCTGGTGGACGCCGAGCATCAGTGCATGACCACGCGCGGCGTGCATCATCGGCACGTTTCGACCATCACGACCCGCTTCACCGGCGCCTTCAAGGACGATCCTGCCCTGGCGGACCGTTTTTTGAAGCTGGCCAAGGCCTGAAGGCCGAACCGTCGTCCCTCTGTCGTGTATAATTGACGTTCGGGAACGGCAGATCGTTTAGAACCGCTTTACAAGCCCGCATCGGGACGCCAAGAACCGATCAAGCCTTCGGGCGATCCATAGGGAAATGTCGGCGCGGAACGCAGCCGGCGAGTAACGGAGACGATGCATGGCTGCCAAGCTCGGTGGTTCCGGCGGGGACAAGCACACGATCGAACAGACGGCGGATATCAACATCACGCCGTTCATCGACATTCTGCTGGTGCTCATGATCATCTTCATGGTCGCCGCGCCGATGGCGACCGTGTCGATCCGTCTGGACCTGCCGCCCGCACAGCAACCGACCAATCCTGAGGATCAGAAGGAACCGGTGTACATCACCATCCAGGAAAACGGTCAGCTGTTCCTGTCGGACAAGCAAACCTCGATCGACAACCTGGCCACCGACGTCTGCACCGCCCTGGGCGGCGGCGCCTGCCAGGAAGAGCGCGTCTTCGTCCGCGCCCAGCCGGAAGTGAAATATTCGCAGTTCATGGAAGTCATGAACAAGATGCAGGAGAACGGCTTCTTCAAGGTCGGCCTGCTGAACGAAGACATCGAATAGGATCTTCGTCCTTTTCCAGGATTTGGGCCGCGTTCCGAAAGGGACGCGGCCTTTTTCTTTGTCGCAAGGCTTGCCGGATCGATCGACTGCACCCTTGATGCCGCATCGGTTGTTCGAGGAGTCCGCCTATGCGTCGTCGCACCTTCCTGTCCGCCCTGCCTGCCGGCGCGCTGGCGGCGACCGCAGCCCAGGCCCGGCAGGCCTCTCCCGCCGCCAAGCCGACCAAGGCGGCGCCCGCTCCCGCTCGCCCGGCTGACCCCTATGCCGGCGTCGGCATCGGCGACCGGATTTCGGGACCGAAGTTCATGGGACGCTCGACCGTCTGGGGCGCGAACGGGGCGGCGGCGACGGCGCATCCGGCGGCCAGCCTGATCGGCATCGACACCCTAAGACGCGGCGGATCGGCCATCGATGCGGCCATCGCCATCAATGCGGCCCTGGGCTTTCTGGAGCCGGTCGCCAACGGCATCGGCGGCGACGCCTATTGCATGCTGTGGGACCCTAAACAGAAGAAGGTCGTCGGGCTGAACGGATCGGGCGCCAGTCCGCGGGGCCTCAGCCTGGAGATCGCGCGATCAAAGGCCATCGACGGCTATCTGCCCCGCTATGGCGCGGTGACGGTCAATGTGCCGGGCACGGTGGACGCCTGGTGGAGCGCGCACCAGCGGTACGGCAAGCTGCCGTGGAAAGAGGTGCTGCTGCCCGTCGCCGAACTGTGCGAACAGGGTGTGCCCGTGCCCCAGGTCATCGCCTACTATCTGGAACGCAACATGGCTGCGTTTGATCGGGGCCAGATCCCGATCGAGGAAAACGAGAACCGAAAGCGCATCTGGGCCGCCGGCGGCGCGACGCCGAAAGTGGGCGAGATTTTCGCCAACCCCTATCTGGGCAAGACGCTGCGGATGATCGCAGAGGGCGGGCGCGACGCCTTCTACAACGGCCCCATCGCCGATCAGATCGAGGCCTATTTCAAGCGGATCGGCGGCTGGATGACCCGCGCCGACCTGGCCGCCCATCATACCGAATGGGTCGAGCCGATCCGGACCAACTATCGCGGGGTCGATGTCTTCGGCCTGGGTCCGAACACGCAGGGGCTGAGCACCAACCAGATCCTGAACATCTGCGAACAGTTCGACCTGAAATCCATGGGCTTCCAGTCCGCCGCCTCGCTGCACGTCCAGGCCGAGGCCAAGCGGCTGGCGTTCGAGGACCGGGCGCGCTGGTTCGCCGACGACCGATTCTCCAAGACGCCGGTCGAATGGCTGAACTCCAAGGCCTATGCGGCCGAGCGCGCCAAGCTGATCCGGCCCGATCGGGTCATGGACCGCGTCATGCCGGGCGATGCGCCGCACCACGGCGACACCACCTATTTCAGCGTCGCCGACGCCGACGGGATGATGGTCAGCTGGATCCAGTCCAACTATCGCGGCATGGGTTCGGGCCTGGCGCCCGACAACGGCTCCGAACCGCTGGGCTTCATGTTTCAGGACCGTGGCGAGCTGTTCGCCCTGACCGACGGCCATCCGAATATCTATGCGCCCGGCAAGCGCCCGTTCCAGACCATCATCCCCGGCTTTGCGGTCAAGGACGGCGAGCCGTGGATGGCGTTCGGCGTCATGGGCGGCGCCATGCAGCCCCAGGGCCAGGCCCAGATCATCATCAACATGGTCGATTACGGGCTGGAGCCCCAGGCGGCGGGCGACGCCCCGCGCTGGCAACACTATGGCTCGTCCGAACCGACCGGCCAGCCGCAGGAAGGAACCGGCGTGCTGCATCTGGAAAGCGGCGTGCCCGAGGCGACTAAGGCCCAGCTGCGCGCCATGGGCTGGACGCTGGGCGAACCCGACGGCGGCTTCGGCGGCTATCAGAACGTCATGAAACAGATGAACCCCGGCGGGCGCTGGACCTATGGCGCGGCGACCGAGATGCGCAAGGACGGGATCGCGCTGGCTTATTGAAGTTGGCTGACTGAGGTTGACCGACCGATGACCCACGACGAGGTCCGGGCCCTTCTGCTGTCGTTTCCCGGCGTGGAGGACGGCGTGTCCTATGGCGAGCCGTCGTTCAAGGTGGCGGGCAAGTTCTTCACCTGGATGCGCCCGGCGCTGGACGACAGCATCGTGGTGCATCTGGACAATCGGGATGAGCGCGAACTGCTGATCGAAATGGACCCGGCGACCTTTCATTTCACCGACCACTATCGCGACCATCCCATTGTCCTGGCCCGCATCGCCAGCGTCGATCCCGTCTGGCTGAGGGCCGCGCTTGAGAAGCGATGGCGTCGGATCGCGCCGAAAAAGCTGTCCAAGGCGCATCCGGACCTTACCGGAGCGGGGTCGGGCGCCTAACGCCCCTCAAGCGGACCCAGCCCAAGGAGCGCCCCATGGCTTACGGCGACCAACCCACGATCACCGTCGACGGTATCGAAATCCCCCTGCTCGGCTTCGGCACCTGGCAGCTGGAGCCGGAAGATGCGCGGCGCATGGTCGCTGAGGCGCTGCGGATCGGATATCGCCACATCGATACGGCCTGGATCTATAAGAATGAGAAGGCGGTCGGCGAAGGCATCCGGGACGTTGTCGATTCTGGGGGCGTGGCGCGCGAGGACATCTTCCTGACCACCAAGATCTGGGTCGAGCATTTCACCCACGACGCCCTGCTGAAACAGGCCAGGGAATCGGCCGACAGCCTGGGCATGACGCCGGACCTGCTGCTGCTGCACTGGCCCAAGACGACGCCGACGTTCGAAGAGACGCTGGGCGCCCTGAACGAGGCCAAGGACCAGGGCCTGACCAAGTCGATCGGCCTGTCCAACTTCCCTTCCAAGGAGTTCCGCCAGGCGCAGAGCCTGTCCAAGGCGCGGCTGCTGACCGATCAGGTCGAGCATCACCCGTATCTGGGCGTTGATCAGCTGGTCGCCACCGCGGCCGAGCTGGGATCGTCGATCACCGCCTGGTCGCCGCTGGCGCAGGGCAAGATCGCCGACGACGCCACGATCAGCGAGATCGCCGGCGCGCACGGTAAGACCAACGGCCAGATCACCTTGCGCTGGCTGATCCAGCACGGGATCATCGCCATCCCGCGCACCACCAAGGAAAGCCGCGCGCGCGAGAACTTCGACATCTTCGACTTCGCCCTGACGGATGAGGAGATGCAGCGGATGGACGCCCTGGATCGCGGCGAACGCCTGGGCGACTGGCTGGACCCGGCGTTCGAATGGGACAAGACTGCCGCCTGACCGACACGGGAGGCGCCGGTGTTTCGCAAGCGGGACCAGCCCAGGCTGTGGCGCGCGACGTTCGCCGTCGTGGGCTGGACCGCGCTGGCGCTTCAATATCTGCTGATGATTGCGCCGGCCCAGGGCTGGACCGTGCTCGAACGGACGATCAACTACTTCAGCTTCTTCACCATTCTGACCAACATCCTGGTCGCACTGGCCTTCACCGGGCCGCTGCTGGGCGAAAGATCGCGGTTGGCCCGCTGGTCCGCCAGCGAAGGGGTCAGGGCGGCCGTCGCCGTGTACATCGTGGTGGTCGGGGTGGTGTACCACTTCCTGCTGCATCCCTACTGGAACCCGACCGGCTGGTCGCTGGTGGTTAATCTGGTGCTGCACTACGTCATGCCGGCAGCCTTCGTGCTGGACTGGCTGTGGTTCAGCCCCAAGGGCCGGCTGCGCTGGATCGATCCGGCGAAATGGCTGGCGTTTCCGCTCGTCTACGGCGGCTGGACCCTGGTTCATGGACTGGCGACGCGCTGGTGGCCCTATGGCTTCGTCAATGTGGATCAGCTGGGGCTGGTCCGGGTCGTGGTGATTTTCGGCGTGCTGCTGGTGTTTTTCCTGCTGATCGGCCTGGTGCTGGTGGGCCTGGATCGGGTGTTCGGTCGCGCGGCGCGTGACAGTTCGGCTCCGGCGCTCTAGGCATCCTCAACATCGCTCATCCCCGCGAAAGCGGGGACCCAGTTCTTTTGCGTGGCAGAGTGTCGGGGATTGAGGACTGCACCACGGTCCGGATGCCAGAACGCCCCAAAACACTGGGTCCCCGCTTTCGCGGGGATGAGCGGAATGGAAAAGACCGGACGCTTCATGGCCTACAAATCCCTGCGTGACTTCATCGACCAGCTGGAAGCCAAGGGCGAGCTGGTGCGGGTGTCCGAACCCGTCTCCACAGTGCTGGAGATGACCGAGATCCAGACCCGCCTGCTGAGGAACGGCGGACCGGCGGTGCTGTTCGAAAAGCCGGTCATGCCGGACGGTACGATCAGCCCCATCCCCTGCCTGGCCAATCTGTTCGGCACGGTGAAGCGGGTCGCCATGGGGGTGACGCTGGAGGGCAAGGACCGCACCACGGCGGGCGAACTGCGCGAGGTCGGGGAACTGCTGGCCTTCCTGAGAAACCCAACGCCGCCGCGCGGTCTGGGCGACGCGATGGAGATGCTGCCGCTGATGCAGACCGTCCTGTCGATGCGGCCCAAGACGGTGAAGAAGGCGCCGGTGCAGGAGGTGGTGCTGAAGGGCGACCAGATCGACCTGACCGCCCTGCCCGTCCAATCATGCTGGCCCGGCGAGCCGGCGCCCCTGATCACCTGGGGCCTGGTCGTGACAAAGGGGCCGAGCGACGACCGCGAAGACGACTTCAACCTGGGCATCTATCGGATGCAGGTGCTGGGCAAGGACAGGGCCATCATGCGCTGGCTGGCGCACCGTGGCGGGGCGCAACACTATGCCCGGCACAAGAAGGCCCGGCCCAAGGAGCCGCTGCCCTGCGCCGTCGTGCTGGGCGCCGATCCGGGGACCATCCTGGCGGCGGTGACGCCGGTGCCGGACACCCTGTCGGAGTACCAGTTCGCCGGCCTTATGCGGGGCGCCAAGGCCGAGCTTGTGCCCTGCAAGACCGTGCCGCTGATGGTCCCGGCCCAGGCCGAGATCGTGCTGGAGGGCCATGTCCTGCTGGACGAGTTCGAGGACGAGGGTCCGTATGGCGACCACACCGGCTATTACAACTCGGTCGAGAAGTTCCCGGTCTTCAAGGTCAGCGCGATCACCATGCGCCGCGACCCCATCTATCTGACCACCTTCACCGGCCGGCCGCCGGACGAGCCGAGCGTGCTGGGCGAGGCGCTGAACGAGGTCTTTATTCCCCTGCTGCGCCAGCAGTTCCCGGAGATCACGGACTTCTGGCTGCCGCCCGAGGGCTGCAGTTACCGGATCGCTGTGGTGTCGATGAAGAAGGCCTATCCGGGCCACGCCAAGCGCGTGATGCTGGGCGTCTGGAGCTATCTGCGCCAGTTCATGTACACCAAATGGGTCATCGTCGTGGACGACGACATCGACGCCCGCGACTGGAAGGACGTCATGTGGGCCATCTCGACCAAGATGGACCCGGCGCGCGACATCACCGTGATCGAGTCGACGCCCATCGACTATCTGGACTTCGCCAGCCCCGAGAGCGGCCTGGGCTCCAAGATCGGTCTGGACGCCACCGACAAATGGCCGCCCGAGACCAAGCGCGAATGGGGCGAGGAGATTCGCATGGACGAGGCGGTCGTCGAACGGGTCAACGATCTGTGGGGCCGTCTCGGCCTGCCGGGTGACGGGACGCCGATCTGGAAATAGGTCGATCCGCCTGTTATTACTCCGTTAGAACGGAGGACATTGATGTCGTCGGCTATACGCAAGATCGGAAACTCGGCAGGTGTGATCCTTCCCAAGCCCGTGCTGGAGTCACTCGGCGCCAAACTGGGCGACAGGATCGATTTCGTCGCCGAAAATGGCCGCGTGTTTCTGTCACCTGCTGTCGCTGATCCGCGCGAAGGTTGGGAGGAAGACTCCAAGCGACTCGGTGCATTGGTTTTGTCCGATGAAGATCGCGAATGGCTCGAAGCGCCGTTGAGCATCGAGGCCGAAACGGACTGGGAATGGTAAAGCGGGGCGAGGTCTGGCTGACCCGTCTCGATCCGACGGAAGGCAGCGAAATTCAAAAGACGCGGCCTTGTTTGATCGTTTCGCCGGATCGTCTCAGTCACCACGAGATCTTCATCGTCGCCCCGCTGAGTTCCGGCGGCCATGCCGCGCGTTTCCGGGTCGAGGTCGTCTTCCAAGGCAGACGTGGCAGGGTTCTGCCGGACCAGATCCGAACGGTCGCCCGCGGCCGATTGATCCGGCGCCTGGACAAGCTGGACGATCACTACGTCACCGAGGTCCTCGGCATCCTGAGACTGATGTTCGAGGACTAATCGTCAGCGCCGGGTCAAGTTTGCGAGATTTGATGAAGCTAGCACCTGTGGGGATGATGTGAGCGCGTTCGAGTTTTTCTTCAGCTTTTACGGCCTGCTGCTGGGCCTGTCCGTGGCCGAATTGGTCGGCGGGTTCGCGCGGGTGCTGCATGAGAAGCAGCGGATCCGGTTCGGCTGGCTGACGCCGATGCTGGCCCTGTTCGTGGCCATCGACATCGCCACCTTCTGGAACCAGGCCTGGGTCATCTTCCGCGGGGCGCCGTTCAACACCTTCGTGCTGCTGATCTCACTGGCCATCGCCGCAACCTTCTATGTCGCCGCCAGCGTGACCTTCCCGCGCGTTTCGGCCGAGGGCAGCGACCAAAAGATCGATCTGGACGACCATTTCTGGTCGCATCGGCGACTGGTGTTCGGCTGTATCCTGGCGGCCAATCTGATCGTGGCGGTGATCGTGATCATCCTGGCCCAGCTCAATCCCGGCTTCGCCAAGATCGCCGACTCGGTGCGCTTGTGGGTCGGGGTCGCCATCTTCGTGATCGGCACGGCGACGGCGGCGTTCGCGCCGTGGCGCCGGGTTGCGGTCGGCGCCCTGGTCGTCGTTCTGCTCTACAGTCTCTGGCAGATGGGGAACGCGGCGGCCCTGCTGCTCAAGGCCGGCGGCTGGGCGCCCGCGCTGGGCGGCGGCGGTTGAAATCTTGTCAGGGCCGCGCAATCGGCTCACGAAAGGCCATGCAGTCCCCTCTTCTGGTTTCGGCGCTGGTCGCCGCCCTTGCCTGTAGCGTGAGCCCCGCCATGTCCCAGACGCTTCCCAACACCGCACCTTGGGATCAAGCCTTCTTGCCGCCCGCCCCCGCCTGGGACGGCGCGTCCAAGGCTTTGCTGCGCGATGCGTCTGATCCTTGGGTCACGGCGTTCGAGGCCGATCCGGCGCATGACTTCAGCCCCAACTATGTCGACACCCGCGACTGGTTCGATCGTCTGGACGCCGCCAGCGACCTGATCCGCATCGAACAGTTCGGCGTCTCGCCCGAGGGCCGGCCCATCTATGCGGTGATCGCCTCCAAGGACGGCGCCGCCTTCGATCCCGCAAAGCCGGTGCTGATGATCCAGGCCGGCATCCACCCCGGCGAGATCGACGGCAAGGACGCGGGCATGATGCTGCTGCGCGACATCGCCTTCTATGGAAAGGACGCCCTGCTGGACCGGGTCAACCTGATCCTGATTCCGATCTTGAGCGTGGATGGCCATGAGCGTTCCGGCCCCTATTCCCGCCCGAACCAGCGCGGGCCGCGAATACAGGGCTGGCGCAATACGGCGACCAACCAGAACCTGAACCGCGATTATCTGAAGCTGGACCAGCCCGAGATGCGGGCCGTGCGCGGCCTGATCCTGAAATATCGGCCGGACCTCTATGTGGACGTCCACGTCACCGACGGCATGGATTACCAGTACGACGTCACCTACGGCTTCAACGGCGAGGACGGGACCTTCAGCCGCTCGCCGAACGGCTCGGCCTGGCTGGATTCAGTCTTCAAGCCCGCCATGAACGCCGCGCTGGAGCGCGAGGGCCACATCCCCGGCGAACTGGTGTTCGGCATCGACGACGATGAACCCAAGAAGGGCCTGTCGGACGGCGGCCTGGGCGAGCGGTTCTCCAACGGCTGGGGCGCGGCCGCCCATGTGCCGACGATCCTGATCGAAAACCACAGCCTGAAACCGCACGAGCAGCGCGTTTTGGGCACCTATGTCTTCATCGAGGAGGCGATGCGTCTGCTGGCCGATCAGGGCGCCGGTCTTCGCGCCGCGACGGATCAGGACAAGGCCCTGCGTCCGGCGCAGATCCCCGCCAACTTCGAGGCCGACGAGACGCCGTCGTCCACGCGCCCGTTCAAGGGCATGCTGTACGAGATGTACGACAGTCCCGCCTCGGGCCGGAAGGAGATCCGCTGGCTGGGCCGCCCCGATCCCGAACTGTGGCAGATGCCCTTCTATGGCTCCAAGCCGACGCTGAGCGTGACGCGGCCGACGGCCTATTGGGTGCCGGGCTATCGCACCGACATCATCGAGCGGCTGAAGACGCACGGGATCGAAATGGAGACGGTCGAGGCTGCGCGCACCGTGAACCTGTCCATGCTGCGCCTGGTCGAGCCCAAGCTGGCGACCCGCGCCAATGAAGGTCACGTGCAGGCTTCGGTGAAGACCGTAGAGGTCGAGAAGCGCGACTGGACGTATCCGACCGGCTCGGTGCGGGTGCCGACGGATCAGCCGCTGGGCGACATCGTCGTGCTGCTGCTGGAGCCGCAATCCAGCGAAAGCTTCTTCGCTTGGGGCATGTTCCCCGAGGTGATGAGCCGCGTCGAATATATCGAGGCCTACGCCATCGCCCCGCTGGCCGACAAGATGATGGCGGCGGACCCGGCGTTGAAGGCCGAGTTCGAGGCCAAGGTCGCAGGCGACGCCGCCTTCGCCGCCGATCCGCAGGCGCGTCTGGCCTGGTTCTATGAACGCACGCCCTTCTATGACGACCACTATCTGCTCTACCCCGTCGGGCGCGAGGACTGATCGATGACCACGCCGCTGATGTACGCCGTCCAGGCCGCCGCCCTGTGGAGCGGCCTGCTGATCCTGATGATGCTGGTCTTGTCGGGCATCGTGGTCAGCGGGCGGCGCAAACACATGGTGTCGTTCGGCGACGGTGGAAACGCGGATCTGATGGCCGCCAGCCGCGCCTTCGGCAATCTGGTGGAATATGCGACGCCCGGCATGATCGCGATGCTGCTGCTGGCCGCCGTGGGCGCGCCGGCCTGGATGGTCCACGGGGTCGGCGCGACGCTGTTCGTCGGCCGGGTCGCCCATGCGCTGGGCCTTTTGCTGCAGACCGGGCCGTCGCTGGGTCGCGTCGTCGGCATGTTGCTGACCTGGGTGGCGCTGCTGACGGCGGCTGTGGGCCTGATCGCCTTCGCCGTCGTCTGACGCGGTTGCGGTGCAGCGGGGCGTCCGCCATATCGGGGCATGACTGAAACCCTGGCTCCGCCCGTTTCCACCGATCTTCTCAACGACATCGTCAAGGCCGCGCTGAAGGCCGGCGCCGACGCCGCAGAGGCGGTCAGCGCCGATCGCCGATCCCTGTCGGTCGGGGTGCGCAACGGCAAGCTGGAAGATGTCGAACGCGAGGAATCGCGCGACCTGGGCCTGCGCGTGTTCGTGGGCCAACGGCAGGCGTCGGTCTCGGCCTCTGACCTGTCGCCGGCGACCCAGGCGCGCCTGGTCGAGCGGGCCGTGGCCATGGCGCGGCTGGCGCCGGAAGACCCCCACGCGGGTTTCGCGCCCGAGGATCGGCTGGCGCGCGGCCCGTTCATCGATCTGGACCTGTTCGATCCCAGCCAACGCACCGCCCAAACTCTGGAACAGGTCTCGGCCGAGGCCGAGGCGGCGGCCTTGGCGGTCCCCGGCGTGGCGCGGTCGGAAGGCGGCCACGCCGGCTGGTCGTCCACCCGCTGGCGGCTGGTGACCTCGCACGGGTTTGACGGCGCCTATGAGGGTTCGGCCTTCTCGCTGGGCGTCGGCGTCATCGCGGAAAAGGACGGCGCGATGGAGCGCGGCGGCGAGAGTCGTTCGACTCGCCACCTGTCCGACCTGCCGGGCGCAGACCTGATCGGCCGCACCGCCGGCGAGCGCGCCGTGGCCCGCGTCGGCCCGCGCAAGATCGCCTCGACCACCGCGCCCGTGATCTTCGACAACCGGATGGCGAGCCAGATCGTGTCGCCGGCCATCGGCGCCATTTCCGGCCCGTCGATCGCGCGCGGCACCTCCTTCCTGAAGGACCGCATGGGTCAGCGCGTGTTCGCCGAGGGCGTCACCCTGATCGACGATCCGTTCCGCCCGCGCGGCATGGGATCGACCCCGTTCGACGACGAAGGCGCAGCGGTTCAGAAGCGCGCCCTGTTCGACGACGGCGTCCTGACCACCTGGTTGCTGAACAGCGCCTCGGCCCGGCAACTGGGTCTGGAAACCACCGGCCACGCGTCGCGGGGGCTGGCCGGACCGTCCGGCGTCTCGACGCACAATCTGCATATGGAGCCGGGCGAGCGCGATCTGGGGGGCCTGATGGCCGACGCCGGGACCGGCCTGTTGGTGACGTCGATGTTCGGCCCGTCGCTGAACGGCAACACCGGCGACTGGTCCGCCGGGGTGTCGGGCTTCTGGTTCGAAAACGGCGTGATCGCCTATCCGGTCAGCGAGGTCACGGTCGCGGGCAAGCTGACCGACCTGTATCTGCGGATCGAGCGCGGCTCGGACCTGGAGTTCCGGGGCGGGTTCAATGTGCCCAGCCTGATGTTCGACGCGGTGGCCATCGCCGGCAAATGATCGACTTGCACGCCGACCTCGACCTGATTCGCCAGGCGGCCATAGACGCCGGGGCGCTGGCCATCGCCGAACGTGAGGCGGGCTTGAAGATCGAGTCCAAGGTCGGCGGTTCGCCCGTCACCAGCGGCGACCTGAAGGTCGACGCCATGCTGAAAGACAGGCTGCTTTCGGCGCGGCCCAACTATGGCTGGCTGTCGGAAGAAACGGCGGATACGGCCGAGCGTCTGTCGAAACGACGCATCTTCGTGGTCGATCCCATCGACGGCACCGTCGCCTACATGAAGCGGACGCCGTGGTGGTGCGTGCCCATCGCCGTGATCGACGACGGCGAGGTCGTCGCCGCCGTGATCCATGCGCCCGAGGTGGACGAGACCTATGTGGCGACGCGTGGCGGCGGTGCCCGACGTAACGGCAAACCCATCCACGCCTCGGATGTCGATACGCTGGAGGACGCCTCGATCCTGGGCGATGCACGACTGATCGAAGCGCCCTGGTTCGCCGACGAGCCCTGGCCGTCGATGCGGTTCGAAAAGCGCAACGCCCTGGCCTATCGGATGGCGCTGGTCGCCGCCGGCGCCTTTGACGCCGCCTTGGCCCTGACGCCGAAATGGGACTGGGACGTCGCCGCGGGCTGGCTGATCGCAACCGAAGCCGGCGCCAGGGTCAGCGATCACCACGGGCGGCCATGGGCGTTCAACCGGCCTGATCCGCGTCAGGCCAGCCTGGTCTGCGCGGCGCCGATCATCCAGCCGATGATCGTGCGGCGTTGTAAAAACGTGCCGCTTTCGACCTGAGGCGAGGGCGGAAAAACCCCGGCCCACATTGATCCGAGGGCATTCTCGGCCTATGCCGCGCGCAAACCTCCTCCCCCAAGCCTTCCGGCCCAGCCTTCAGGATTTCCGATGACCGATCAGAACGCCGTCCCGCCGCAACTTCTGCACATCGTGATCGGCGGCGAGCTTCGTCACCTGGGCGAGCCGACCTTCCGCGACCTGTCGCAGGTCGAGTTCGTCGGCGCCTTCGGCAACTATGAAGACGCCAAGAAGGCGTGGAAGGCGCGCGCCCAGGCGACCGTGGACAACGCCCACATGCGCTATTTCATCCTGCACGCCCACAAGCTGATCGATCCGCGCGGCGACGCGGCCTGAGCCGAGGACTGAGTGCGACATCGAGGAGCCGAACCGGCTCCTCGATCCGACGTTTCGATCTGGATGCGAGGACGACGATGAACCTGGAACCGCAACAGATCTTCCAACTGGTCAGCCTGCTGGCCGTGCTGGCGCTGTTCAGCTTTTCGCTGCGCGGCCATATCGACTACGCCCGCTGGTTCAAGCGGTGGGAGGCCGACCGCAAGGCGCGTCGCGACGCCGAATTGGCCGCCGAGGCGCGCGCGAACGGCGAGGCCGGCGACGAACCGAAGACCGGCCCCTGGGGCTGAAGCCCCCTACTCGCGCCGTAGCAGCTTGTCGGTCAGCAGCGTGCCCCACCAGCCGGCCTTGAACTCGGCGCGGATGGCCTTGGGGTCGTAGTCGGGGCTGTCGACCCAATCGATGAAGCTGATGCCCTTCGGCTCGATCTCGTTGACGTATTTTTCCAGCGTATAGTCCAGCACCCCGGTCAGCCCCTCGCGCGAGTGCAGGTATTTCTTGGACAGCTGCTTCATGGCGACCGAGATCGGCTCGCCCAGGTGGAAGTGGCGATAGAAGACCGCCATCATGCCCGCTCGATCGGCCCCGGACTTGCAGTGGATCAGCACCGGGTACTGGATCGTCTTGAACAGCTCGCGCGCGCGGTGGATGCGCACCGTCTCGGGCGGATCGCGCGAGTCCAGCGGCGCGTCGATCAGGGTCAGGCCCAGCCGCTCGCAAGCGTCCTTCTCCAGCCAGTAATAGCCCTCGTCCCGCTTGCCGCGCAGATTAATGACCGTCTTGACGCCCTTAGACTTCCAATAAGCCAGCTGACGCGGCGACGGCTGATTGGTGCGCACCAGATCCGGCCCCAGCCAGTGGGCGTTAGAAAAGGCCACGCGCAGAAACGCATGGTCGGCCCAGAAATAATGCCAATGCGCCCGAAAACGGCCCATCGCGGTCGAGAGGTCGAAGCGCGCCATGCCCGCCAGATAGCGATTGGGCGCCGCCGCGTCATCCGATCTCGATCCTGATGCGTTGGAATGTTTGTCGAGACCGGAGAACAGCCCGATGAAAACCCTCGCCGCAGCCGCCGTCGTCGCCGCCAGCCTGTGGGCCGGCGCGGCCGCCGCCCAGACGCCGCCGCCCGAAGACCCTGCCCTGATCGCCTATCTGCGTGACCGGGCCAGGGAGGCGCTGGACACCACCCGCTATACGGCCGCGATCACGCCGGATGGGGCCATGACCCTGGTCTATCTGACCGGCCCCAACTGGTGCGGCTCGGGCGGATGTCGGCTGCTGGTGCTGGACCGCACCGGTGCGACCTACCGCTCGGTCGGCGAGATCAGCGTGGCACGCGCGCCGATCCGGCTGCTGGAGCGACAGACCCATGGGCGGAGGGATTTGGGCGTCTATGTCGCGGGCGGCGGAATCACCGAGGGCTACGAGGTCGCTGTGCCGTTCGACGGGCGTCGATACGCGTCCAATCCGACGGTTCCGCCCGCGGTAAGGATCCAGGAAGCGCCCGGCGAAACCCTGATCCGCGCCGACGAGCCGGGCCGTGCGCTGGAACCGTCGCCGGACAAGCCTTGACTTGAAGGGCGGCTCGGACGACCGAGAGCCGATGACCGTCGCCGCCTCCGAAACCATGCCGTTGCGCGCCCTGCTGGCGCGGATTTGGCGCGACTATCTGTCCAAGCATAAGGGATCGCTGATCCTGTCGGTCTTGTGCGCGGCGA
Organism: Brevundimonas sp. UYEF29; assembly: GCF_040546195.1. Taxonomy (NCBI): domain Bacteria; kingdom Pseudomonadati; phylum Pseudomonadota; class Alphaproteobacteria; order Caulobacterales; family Caulobacteraceae; genus Brevundimonas; species Brevundimonas sp. UYEF29. The sequence continues at coordinate 236,048 of NZ_JBEPNH010000004.1, forward strand.
CGACCGGCCTGCTGACGGCAGCGCTGCTGAAGCTGCTGGAGCCGGCGGTCAATGGTCTGTTCCTGGGCGGGACCAGGCCGATCAGTCTGTTCGGCCTGGTGACCTTTCCGGCGGACAAGGCCGTCGTCTGGATTCCGGTCGCCATCCTGACCGTCGCAATTGCGCGAACCCTGGCCGCGCTGGGTCAGGCGGCCCTGGTCAACCGGCTGGGTCACACCATCGTCGGCGACATCCAGATTCGTCTGTTCGGCGCCATGATCCGCGCCGATCTGGCTCGGTTGCGCAGCCAGCATTCGGGCGGCTTCGTCTCCTCGGTGCTGTTCGACGCCAATATGGTGCGCGAGGCCTTCACCTCGGGCGTGGTCAACTACACTCAGAACCTGCTGACCCTGATTGCGGTGCTGATCTACATGGGGTTCATCGACTGGCAGCTGACGATCGTCGTGCTGCTGGGCGTGCCGCTGGTGGCGCTGGTGCTTCGCCGGTTCGGGCGCAAGACGCGCAAGGCCGCCGTCGGCGCCATGGCCGAGACCGAGAACCTGTCCACCGCCCTGATGGAGAACCTGGACGGGGTTCGGCTGATCAAGATCGAGAACCGCGAGGCCGCCGAACAGGACCGCGTCGCCGAGGTGGTCGCCCGTCGCCAGCGCCACGTCATCAAGGGCGCCAACGCCCGCGCCTTCGCCGGTCCGTCCAGCGATCTGGTCGCCTATATCGTCGTCGCCGCCGTCATGGCCTACGCTGGCTGGCGGGCGCAGTCGGGCGACATGACCGTGGGCGGGTTCGCCGCCTTCATCGGCATGCTGCTGGCCGCCGGGCAAGCCCTGCGCCAGGTGACCAACCTGGCCACGGTGATGAGCGAGGGGTTCACCGCCGCGCGCCGCCTGTTCGGCGCGCTGGACATCCAGCCGGAAATTCGCGAGGCGGCCGACGCCGCGCCGCTGGCCGCCGGGCCGGTCGAGGTCGTGCTGGACGATGTGTCCTTCGCCTACGCCGGGACCGATGCGCCGACGCTGGACGCGGTCTCCCTGCGGGTCGCGCCGGGCGAGACAGTGGCGCTCGTCGGGCCGTCGGGCGGCGGCAAGAGCACGATCCTGAGCCTGCTGCCGCGCTTTTATGATGTGACCGGCGGGGCGGTGACAATCAATGGCGCGGATGTGCGGGCGCTTCGCATCCAAGACCTGCGCGACCATATCGCCTTGGTGACACAGGAGCCCTTCCTGTTCGACGACACCATCGCCGCCAACATCGCCTATGGCCGGCCGGGCGCGACGCAGGCGCAGATCGAGGACGCGGCGCGGTCCGCCGCCGCCCACGACTTCATCACGGCCTTGCCTGAAGGGTATGCGACCCGCGCGGGCGAGGCCGGCCTGCGCCTGTCCGGCGGTCAGCGCCAGCGGATCGCCATCGCCCGCGCCTTCGTCAAGGATGCGCCGATCCTGCTGTTGGATGAGGCCACCAGCGCCCTGGACACCGAGAGCGAGGCCCTGGTCCAGGCGGCGCTGGAGCGGCTGATGCAGGGGCGCGCCACGCTGATGATCGCTCACCGCCTGTCCACCGTCCGGAACGCCGACCGCATCTATGTGATCGAGGCCGGCCGCGTGGTCGAGGAAGGCTCGCACGACGCCTTGGTCGCCAAGGGCGGCCTGTATTCCCGCCTGGCCCGCCAGCAGTCGCTGGACGGCGCCGCGCCCAGCGTCGAGACGGTCGCATGAGGCCGCTTCGCAATCCGGCGGTCCAGTCGGCCCTGGCCTGGACCCTGGCGAAGTGGATGCAGTTCTGCTTTTCCACCATTCGCTGGACGCACGAAAACCAGCAGGCCGCGGAGGCCGTCTGGACGCAGGGCGGCGGCGTGCTGTGCGTGTTCTGGCATTCACGGATCGGCCTGTCGCCGTCATGCTGGCCGCTGGACCGGGCGCAGCCGGCCAAGGCGCTGATCTCCCTTTCGGCCGACGGCGAGTTCATCGCCAAGGCGGTGGCGCGTCAGGGCTTTCCCGCCGTGCGCGGATCCTCGGCCAACAAGGACAAGGCCGAGAAGGCCAAGGGCGGCACCCAGGCGCTGCGTGACGGATTAAAACAGCTGAAGGTCGGCGCCTTGGCCATCACGCCGGACGGGCCGCGCGGCCCGGCCAATGTCATGGCCGATGGCCTGCCCCTGATGGCGAAGTTGTCCAAGGCGCCGGTGCTGTTCATCGGCATGTCGTGCAATCCCGCGATCCGTCTGGACAGTTGGGACCGGGCCGTGCTGCCCCTGCCCTTCGGCAAGGGCGCCATCGTGTGGGACCGCGCCGACTATCCCACTGACGCGGACATGGCCGATGTCGTCGTCGACTGGACCGCGCGGCTGAACGCCGTCGAAGCACGCGCCGATGCGATCACGGGCCTGAAGCCGTGAGGCTGCAGCCGTGACGCCCTTGCCGCTGATCGCCTATCGGCTGGCGACGCGCGCGCTGGAGCCGCTGGCCCCGCGCCTGCTGGATGCGCGCGCCAGACGGGGCAAGGAAGACCCGGTGCGGGTGGACGAGCGGATGGGCTTCACCCGCACCCCGCGCCCCGCCGGCGATCTGGTCTGGCTGCACGGCGTCAGCGTGGGCGAGAGCCTGTCGCTGCTGCCTGTGGTCGAGCGACTGACGAAGGCGCGTCCCGACCTGACCGTTCTGGTCACCTCCAGCACCGTGACCTCGGCGCATATTCTGGCCGAACGACTGCCGGCAGGCGTGATCCACCAATATGCGCCAGTCGATGCGCCAGGCGTCGTCGAGCGGTTCCTGGACCACTGGCGGCCCAATCTGGCGGTCTTCGTCGAGAGCGAACTGTGGCCCAATCTGTTGCTGGAGGCGCGTCGGCGGGGCGTGAAACTGGCCCTGGTCAGCGCGCGCATCACGGAAAAGACGGTCGAGGGCTGGGCGCGATTTCCGGCCTCGGCGCGGGCGCTGACCGGCGCCTTTGATCTTGTCCTGCCGCAGGATGCCGTCTCGGCCCAGCGGCTGGAGGGCATGGGTGCGCGGATCGACGGGCTGGTGAACCTGAAATTGTCGGGAGAGGCCCTGCCCCACGACCCCGCCGCCTTCAGCCGTCTGAGCGCCGCCATCGGCGACCGGCCGGTGATCGTCGCCGCCAGCACCCATGAGGGCGAAGAGATCGCCATCGTGCGCGCGCTGGACCATCTGAGCGAGCGTGTCTGCCTGATCCTGACGCCACGCCATCCCGAGCGTGGCGCGCATATCGCCCAGGCCCTGCAACGCGACGGCTACGCCTTCGCCATGCGTTCGCACGGCGAGACGATCGGGCCGGACACCGACATCTATCTGGCCGACACCCTGAACGAGATGGGCCTGTTCCTGCGCCTCGCCGATGTGGTGGTGATGGGCGGCTCGTTCGCACCCGCCATCGGCCTGCCGCCCGTCGGCGGGCACAATCCGCTGGAGCCCGCGCGGCTGGGCAAGCCGACGATCACGGGGCCGGATGCGTCCAACTGGGCTCCGGTGACGGCGGCCCTGGTCGAGGCGGGAGGCCTGGCCCTGGTTCAGGCGCCGTCCGATCTGCCCGGCGTGATCGAGCCGCTGCTGGAAGACCTGAACGCGGCCAGGGCCATGGGCGAACGCGGGCGTCGCGCGGCTGTCGAGGCCGGAGGCGGGCTGGAGCGACTGTGGGCGCTGCTGTCGCCGCTGATGCCGCAGAGGCAGGGCCGGCGATGAAGCTGAACACGCCGCGCTGGTGGTATGTGCGCGACAGCAACCACGCCCGGATGACGCGCACGGCGCTGAAACCGCTGGGCTGGGTCTGGGCCGCCGTGACGGCGCGTCGGATCGCCAAGACGGCGCCCGCCGACCCCGGCTGCGCGGTCATCTCGGTCGGCAATCTGACGGTCGGCGGATCAGGCAAGACGCCAGTCGCGCGCGAAACCTTGCGGCTGCTGCGCGCGGCGGGGGTCGAGGCGCATGGCCTGTCGCGCGGCTATGGCGGTCGGCTGGAAGGACCGGTCCGGGTCGATCCTCAAATCCATACGGCCGACGATGTGGGGGACGAGCCGCTGATGCTGGCGCAGGGATCGCCGGTCTGGATCGCGCGCGATCGTGTGGCGGGCGCCAGGGCCGCCGTCGCGGAAGGGGCGCAGGCCCTGGTGCTGGACGACGGCCATCAGAACCCCGCCCTGAAAAAGACCGTCAGCCTGATCGTCGTGGACGGCGAGACGCGCGGCGACGAATGGCCGTTCGGCGACGGTTTGGTCTTTCCGTCCGGCCCCATGCGCGAGCCGTTGAAGGCCGGGCTGGCGCGCGCCGACGCCGTGGTGGTCATGCTGCCGACCGATGTCGAGGAGGCCGATCCCGAACTGCTGGCGGTCTTCGGCGCTCTGTCCGTCTTCGTCGCGCGCCTGACGCCCGAGGGGCCGCCGCCATCGGGGCCTCAGGTCGGGTTCGCCGGCATCGCCAAGCCCTGGAAGGTCGAGCGGTCGCTGAAGGCGGCGGGCTGCGACCTCGTGGACTTCGTCCCCTTTCCCGACCATGCGGCCTATAGCGCCGCCGACACGACGTTCCTGACCGACCGGGCGGCGGTATTCGACGCCGGCCTGGTCACGACGGAGAAGGACTGGGTCCGGCTGACGCCCGAGCAGCGCAAGCATGTCGTCGCCTGGCCGGTGGTCGCCCGGTTCGAGGACGAGGCGGCTTTCGTCGCCTTCCTGAACGACAGGATTCAGTCGGCGCGATAGACCACGCCGGACTTCATCACGAACTTCATCCGCTCCAGCTCGGTCACGTCCGTCAGCGGATCGCCCGAGACAGCGACGATGTCGGCGGGCATGCCCACGGCGATCTTCCCGGCCTCGTTGGCGATGCGCAGGTGTTCGGCGGCGCCGACGGTGGCGGCCTGGATGGCTTCAAGCGGGCTCAGGCCGGCGCGGACCAGAAGCGCGAATTCCTGGGCGTTGTCGCCGTGGGCCGAGACGCCCGAGTCGGTGCCGAAGGCGATCCTGACCCCGCCTTCATGCGCGCGGCGCGCCATGTCCAGCATCTTGGGCCCAGCCTCCAGCGCCTTGGCCGTCTGGGCGGGGGTGAAGAAGTTGTCGGGTCCCGAGGCGATGCGCGCCACGAAATCCCCGGCCAGCAGGGTCGGGATCAGCCAGGCGCCGTTCGACTTGAACAGGCGGATCGACTGATCGTCCAGATAGGTCCCGTGTTCGATGGAATCGCCGCCGGCGCGCAGGAAGGCGTTGATGCCGTCCACCCCGTGGGCGTGCGCGGTCACCTGGCGGCCCATGCGGTGGGCGCTGCCGACGATGGCGGACAGTTCGTCGTCGCTGAACTGCTGGTTCAGGCCGGCGGCGGTGTTGGACAGCACTCCGCCCGTCGCGGTGATCTTGATGATGTCGGCGCCGGCGCGAACCTGGGTGCGCACGGCCCGCATGCAGTCCTCAGGCCCCGAGCAGATGCTCTCGGACGACAGCAGGTGCATGACGTCCTCGCGATAGCCGTTGATGTCGCCATGCCCGCCGTGGATCGACACCGACGATCCCGCCGCGATGATGCGCGGTCCCGGCACGTCGCCGTTCCTAACGGCGTTCCGCAGGGCGAAGATGGCCTGGTTCGAGGCGCCAAGATCCGCCACCGTCGTAAAGCCGGCCATCAGGGTGCGACGCGCATAGCGGGCGCCGACCATCGCCTGATCCGCGTCCGAAAGCGTCACCTCTTCAAGGCGTGCGTTCGGGTTTTGCTGGCTCGTCAAATGGACGTGGCTGTCGATCAGGCCGGGCAGAACAAAGGCCTGGCGAAGGTCGACGACCTTGCCCTGAGACGCATCGCCGACGAAGCCGTCGCGCACTTCGACGATCTGGTTCCCTCTGATCACGAGAGTTTTATCGCTTTGCACAACGCCGTTCGCCGGATCAGCAAGCAACCTTCCGGCCTCGACGAACGTTGTTTCTTGTTGAGCCGAAAGCCCCGTGGCCACGGAGGTTTGCTGGGCATGGGCGCTTGCCGCCGACGCCATCAGCGCCGCCAGCGCGATACCAAAACGTTTCATCGATCTCTCCCCGCGACGCGTCGGCCGCAAAAATGCCCCACAAGGCTCAGGTTGCCTCGCCCGTAACCAACTGAAACAAACACGCCTCAAGACCAACCGCAACGAGGGCGTCGCATGCGGCTATCGAGACGAGGACTTATTCTGGGCGGATCGGCCATGCTGGCGGGATGCGCCAGCGCGAGCGCTACGGCGCCGCTGACGACGGCTCAGAACGGAACTCCGATCGCCATGCCGCAGGTCGGTCTGCCCACGGTTCAGACCTCCGCCCTGACGCCGCCGCCGCTGGACCCCCGTGGTCACGTTCGCAAGGACCTGATGGAGCGCGCCATGACCGCGCTGGACACCCACCATCACCGCCTGCCTCTGCGTGACCGGATGTATCTGGTCGACTTCCAGAAATTCTCGGGCGAGGAGCGGCTGTATGAAGTCGACCTGATCGCGGGTGAAGTGAAGGTGCTGCGCACCTGCCACGGCCGAGGATCGGACCCCAGCCACACCGGCTATGCCCAGCGCTTTTCAAACACGCCGGATTCCAACATGTCCTCGATCGGCGCCTATGCGACGGCGGGCGCCAACTGGGGCGCGCAGCAGGGGCCGAACGTCCTTTTGGACGGGCTGGAATATTCCAACGACAAGGCGCGCGAGCGGGCCATCATCGTCCACGGCGCCGACTATGCCGACCCCGACTTCCTGGCGCGCGAAGGCAAGCTGGGTCGCAGCTATGGCTGTTTCTCGGTCGCCCACACCGATCTGCCGGCTTTGCGCGAACGCATGGGCGAGGGCCGACTGCTGTTCGCAGCGGCGTAGAGCTTAGCGCTCGGGCCGTCGGGCGGAATGCCGAATCCACATGATCCGAACCTCGTCGGGCAACACGACATAGCGGACGATGTAAGGTGAGACGTTCGTGAGTTCCCGGACATTGGGACGAATGAGCCGCCCGCGATCCGTGAGAACGGCGAGACTTTCAGTCAGATCGACAAGTCTCAACGCCAATCGACGTGAGGCGCTGAGATTGAACTCTGCGACGTACGACTGAATGGCCTGAAGATTTTCTCTGGCCTCATCGGACCAGACTATTCGCCGCATTTCGGCGGAGGCAGCGGGTTATCTGTGCCCCAAGAAAGAAGCCATCGCTTCATGGCGTCATGGCTGATTGTACGCCCGGCGGCGAAATCCTCTTCCGCGCGAGCCATAGCCGCCTCGTCCGCCGCGTCATCGGGGATGTCGAAGATGCCGGGCTCTTCGTCGTCATCGTGGGGCGCCGGATGTGCCATGGATCGAACCCTACCACATCCCGCCGATACGGTCAGCCCCGGTCCAGCGCCCGCCAGCCGATGTCGGAGCGGTTGAAGCCGCCAGGCCAGTCGATCTTCCTGATGGCGGTATAGGCGCGTTCGCGGGCCTGGGCGATGTCGTCGCCTTCGGCGCAGACGTTCAGGACGCGCCCGCCCGAGGCGGCCAGCAAGCCGTCGTCGCGGCGCTTGGTCCCGGCGTGGAAGACCTGGACGTGGGGGCCGAAGTCCTGGTCGGCGCCGCGGATGATCGAGCCTTCTAGCGGGCTGTCGGGATAGCCCTTGGCCGCCATGACCACGCAGATCACCGTCTGCGGCTTGAAGGCGGGCGAAGCCAGGCCCGAGACGTCGCCGCGCGCGCAGCCCAGCAGATAGGGGACGATGTCGCCCGCCATCCGCATCATCAGCACCTGGCATTCCGGATCGCCGAAGCGGGCGTTGAACTCGACCACCTTGGGGCCGTCCTCGGTCGCCATCAGGCCGGCGTAGAGGACGCCGCGATAGGGCGCGCCCTCTTCGGCCATCTTGCGGATCGTCGGCTGGACGATCAGCGCGTCGGCCTGCTGCACCAGCTCGGGCGTGAAGACGGGCGCGGGCGAATAGGCGCCCATGCCGCCGGTGTTGGGGCCAAGGTCGCCGTCGAAGGCGCGCTTGTGGTCCTGGGCGCCGCCGAACAACAGGGCGCGTTGACCGTCGCACAGGGCGAACAGCGAGCCTTCCTCGCCGTCCATGAACTCCTCGATCACGACGCGAGCGCCGGCCGCGCCGAACCGGCCGCCCAGCATCCGCTCGATCTCGGCCTCAGCGTCCGGGCGATCGGGGCTGATGGCCACGCCCTTGCCGGCGGCCAGGCCGTCGGCCTTGATGACGTAGGGCGGCCGGAACACGTCCAGCGCCGCCTTGGCGTCCTTGACCGTGTCGTAGACGCCGTAGCCGGCGGTTGGGATTTCGTGGCGCTCGAGAAAGCCCTTGGAAAAGGCCTTCGACGTTTCCAGCTGCGCCGCCTTGGCGGTCGGCCCGAAGCACGGAATGCCGGCTGAAGCCAGACGGTCGGCAAGACCAGCGGCCAGCGCCACCTCGGGCCCCACGACGACCAGGTCGGCCTTGATCTCTCTGGCCAGGGCGGCCAAGCCGTCGGCGTCGTCCGCCTTGACGGCGCGCAGCTCGCACAGTTTCTCGATGCCGGGGTTGCCTGGCGCCGCCACCAGGCGCGTGACCAGCGGCGACTGGGCGATCTTCCAGGCCAGGGCGTGTTCGCGGCCGCCCGATCCGACGAGAAGAATGTTCATGAGATCGGGCAATGACCGGCCGGCGCCGGCCGGTCAAGCGCCCGTCAGACTTAACGCCACATTCAGCGTCCTATCAGCGCGCCGGCGGAGTCCAGGCCGGCAGGGCCTGAAGCTGACCGGGCGTCAGATCGGTGACAAGATCCCGGTCGCCGTTGCGGTTGATCGGAGACACATCCGCGACTGGAACCAGCACCTTCATGTCGCCGGGTCCCTCCAGTTCGACGACCAGATGGGTCAGGGCGCCCGAGGCGTCCAGCACCAGGGTTTCCACGTCGCCCAGATCGACGTTGGCGCGCGAATACAGGTCCGCGTCTTCCAGTTGATCGCGCGTCATGTTGAACGCCAAGGCGGCGTTCGAGGCTGCGGCGTCGGCCTGCTGGTCCGGCAAGGCCACGGGCGCTGCGCCCGGCGCAGGGGCCTGGACCACATCGTCGTCGCGATCTGAGCAGGCGACGACGCCGCCGGTCAGGCAAAGAATGGCGGCGAGCGGGACGATGCGGTTCATACGGCCTCCTTGGGCGTTAGAGCAGGGCCGAGACGACATAGACGCCTAGCCCCAGCAGAATGATGCAGCCGATGATCAGCCACGGGCTCATGGCGCCGCCGCCCCCGGCGCGGCGCGACAGATCGCGCTCGTGCGGATCGCGGTCAGAAGGATCGGTTCCGGGCGGGTCGGCGGGCATGAAAGTCGAACGACAGGGCGCGCGCAGCGTTCCCGGACGGATCGACGCAGGCTAGGGTGGGCCCCATGAGCGACGACTCCTACGTATTCGAAGGCCCGGCCGAGGTCCCAGCCCCTCGCGACAACAATCCGCCCCTGTCGATCTCGGAGCTGTCGTTCGCGCTGAAGCGCACGCTGGAAGACCGTTTTGGCCATGTGCGGCTGCGCGGCGAGGTCTCCAAGGTCAACCGCCACGCCTCGGGCCACGTCTATCTAACGCTGAAGGACGACAAATCGGCTATCGACGGCGTGATTTGGAAGGGGTCGGTGCGCGGCCTTGGCGTTCAGCCCGAGGCGGGGCTGGAAGTCATCGTCACCGGCAAGATCACCTCCTATCCGGCGCGGTCGTCCTATCAGATCGTGATCGAGAGCATGGAGGCGGCCGGCGCCGGCGCCCTGCTGGCCCAGTTGGAGCGGCTGAAGGTCCGGCTGCGTGAGGAAGGTCTGTTCGAGCCGGGTCGCAAGAAGCCCCTGCCCGCTTTTCCCGCGACCATCGGCGTAATCACCAGCCCGACCGGGGCGGTGATCCGCGACGTGCTGCACCGGATCGCGGAACGCTGGCCCTGCCGCGTCATCGTCTGGCCTGTGGTCGTTCAGGGCGATTCGGCCTGCGGTCAGGTGTCGAACGCCATCCGCGGCTTTGATGCGATGACGCCCAACGGGCCGATCCCCCGCCCGGATCTGCTGATCGTCGCGCGCGGCGGCGGGTCGGTCGAAGACCTGTGGTGCTTCAACGACGAAGGCCTGGCGCGGACCGTGGCGGCGGCGCGCATTCCGATCATCTCGGCCGTGGGGCACGAGACCGACACCACCCTGATCGACTTCGTCTCGGATCGCCGGGCGCCGACCCCGACGGGCGCGGCCGAAATGGCGACGCCGGTGCTGGCGGACCTGCGCTACGCCGTCGCGGACATGGACCGGCGCATGGTTCAGGCGGGCGGGCGGCTGATCGAGGATCGACGCACGCGCCTGCGGGCGGTGGCGCGCGGTCTGCCGGCGCGGCCCGAGGACCTGCTGGCCCTAGCGCAGCAACGGCTAGACCATGTGTCGAGCCGGCTGGGATCAGGCCTGCAACGCAACGTCGCCCTGCACGAGCGACATCTGGCGGTGACCGGCGGCAAGCTGAGTCCGGCCCTGCTGCGCACTCGGATCGAGCGGGGGCAGGACCGGCTGCGCGGCGCGGGCGATCGGTTGGGCGCGGCGCTTCAGGCCGGCGTGGCGCGCGGCGAACGGCGGTTGTTGCAGGTCTCCGGGCGGCTGTCGCCCGAACCGCTGCATCGGCGGCTGGACCAGCGTCAGGCCCGGCTTGAAGCCGTCGGCGCGCGACTGGACGGGGTCATGCCCCGTCGGCTGGAGCGGGACGCCGATCGCCTGGCGGCGCTGTCGCGCGCCCTGACGACCCTGGACCCCGGACGGCCCAAGCCCGGCTTCGCCCGCGTGGAAGATTCGGACGGCGCCTGGATCACCTCGGCCAAGGCGCTGGAGGCGGGTCAGGCGGTCAGACTGGTGTTCGGCGACGGCGTTCAGCCCGCGACGATCGACGGCGGCGAACCTCGTCCGTCCCCGCCGCGTCCGGCGGCCAAGCCGAAGCCGTCCGCCGCCGATCAGGGCAGCCTGTTCTGACGGCGGCGGCTTATGATCCGCGTTTTCCGCTTCGCCCCGGCGCCGCTTCCTGCTAACGGCGCCGCATGAAGATCACGCGCCTCGCCGTCACCGCCTATGTGTTCGCCCTCCTGATCATCGTCCTGGATCAGCTGACCAAGGCCTGGATCATCAGCGGCCTGTCGCTGCAGGAAGTCGGCCGCATCCCCGTCTTCCCGCCGATCCTCAACTTCAGCTGGGTCGAAAACACCGGCGTCAGCTTCGGCCTGTTCGGCGGCGGCGAAGCGCGCTGGGGCCTGGCCATCTTCTCCATCGTCGTCTCGGTCGGCCTGGCCTGGTGGGCGACGCAGTCGAACCGGCGCCTGCTGATCACCGCCATCGGTTTCGTCATGGGCGGGGCGCTGGGCAATGTGATCGATCGGATCCGCTTCGGCTATGTGGTCGATTTCATCGACTTCTCGGGCACCGGCGTGTTTCCCTGGGTGTTCAACATCGCCGACAGCGCCATCACCATCGGCGTCGTGCTGCTGATCATCGACAGTCTGGTGTCTGACAAACCCGCCAAGGTTGGCGCGGCCGTCGAAAAGTCGTAATCACCCCGTCTTCACTATGCCGACTGCGCCATCGCGGCGCTTCCTGCATCAGCCGACCAGAGCCTGAAACCATGCGTATCCGCAGTGTCGCCGTCCTGACCCTCGTCGCCTCCTCCGCGCTCGCCGTCTCGGCCTGCGGCAGCATCAAACAGGGCATCGGCCTGACCAAGGTGGTGCCGGACGAGTTCGTCACCGTCTCGACCGCTCCGCTCAGCGTTCCGCCGGAATACGGCCTGCGTCCGCCCGCGCCGGGCCAGCCGCGCCCACAGGAACTGGCCCCCGAAAGCGCCGCGCGTCAGATCCTTCTGGGTCAGCGTCAGGCCGTCACCCGCACGCCGGGCGAACAGGTCCTGGTGGCCCAGGCCGGCGGCGATCAGGCCGACCCGCTGGCCCGCTATGTCGTCGATGACGAGTTCGGCGATCTGGCGCACAAGGACGAAAGCTTCGCCAACCGCCTGATGTTCTGGCGCAAGGACGACGCCTCGACCCAGGCCCCGACGGTTCGCCAGACCGCCGAAGGCCAGAAGACCATCGACGCCTCGACCGAGGCCGCCCGCCTTCAGGCTCTGACCGGCGGCCAGCAGGCCATCACGATCCAGCCGCGTCGCAGCAACGGCTTCAAACTGCCGGGCCTGTAAGGACCGCCAAGACGGGCGCTTGCCACGGCGGCGTCCGTCCTTATTGTAAACGGACCTGATCAGGAGCCGTTTGCATGACCGAAACCGTCGATATCGCCGTCCTGTCCGGGATCGACCAACTGCGTCTGGGTATGACGGGCGGCTTCATCGCGCCCATCGCCCGCACCGTCGGCTTCGAACTGACCGAGGTCGAGGAAGGCCGGGTGGTGTTCGAGGCCATCCCCACCACCGCCGTCTATAATCCGCTGGGCACGGTCCATGGCGGTTGGATCGCGACGGTGCTCGACTCGGCCTGCGGCTGCGTCGTCCATTCCACGCTTCGGCCGGGCCAGACCTATACGACGCTGGAACTGAAGACGGTTTTTCACAAGGCGCTGACCGCCGGCACGCCCGTTCGGGCCGAGGGCCGGATCGTTCAGGCCGGTCGCCGCGCGGCCTTCTCGGAGGCCGATCTGCGCGGCCTGGACGGCAAGCTCTACGCGACTGCAACCTCGACATGCCTGGTCATGGAGCGTTGAGGGGAGCGCCGAGGGCAGCAAGCGTTTGCCGCGCCTCGCTTTAGCCGCTATCAGCGGCGAGCGTTGATGATCGGCCGCCGATCGTCGTGCGCCCTCTCTCGCTGTCGGAAAATAAGCTGATGCGTCGCGTGTTCACCGCCCTGGCCGCCCTCTCCATCGCGGCCTCCGTCCTGCCCGTCGCCGCCGAGGCCCAGACCTCCCAACGCCAACGCGAGCGTAGCGGGCAACAGCAGCAGGCCTCGGGTGAAGACGCCGCGCCGTCGCGTGCACCGCGCATCGCGCCACTGCGTCGCCGCGCCAACGCCGGCCCGTGCCCCTATGTGAAGATCCTTTACGACGCCGCCCGCTACGTCGAACTGGAAGGCGGCCGTGCCGCCGTGGCCAATGTCGGCTACACCGGCGAGATCGAAGGCATCTCTTCGGATTGCGAATATCGTGAAGCCGATCCGATTCGCGTCGACATGGACGTGCTGTTCAACCTGGGCCGGGGCCCGCAGGCGACGGGCGAGCAGCGCACCTACCGCTACTGGATCGCGGTGACCGAGCGGAACAACGCCATCCTGTCGAAGGAATATTTCGACCTGCCGGTGAACTTCGAAGGCCAGCGCACCGCCTCGGTCACTGAAAAGCGCACCATCGTCATTCCGCGCGCCGGCATCGACACTAGCGGCAGCAACTTCGAAATCCTGGTCGGTTTCGACGTGACGCCGGAAATGGCCGAGTTCAACCGCTCGGGCAGCCGCTTCCGCGTCAACGCCGGCACGACGCCCGCCGCGCCCTCGCCTGCCTCCGCACCGAGCCAATAATGTCTGATCTGAAGACCGTCCTCAGCGAAGCGGTCGCCGCCGCCTTCGCCGCCGAAGGCGTGGAGCCGGCCCTGGCCCGCGTCACCCCGTCGGACCGCCCCGACCTGGCCGATTTCCAGTCCAATGGCGCGCTCGCCGCCGCCAAGGCGCTGAAAGCCAATCCACGCGATCTGGCCGGCAGGATCGCCGAGCGCCTGAGCGCGGATGCCCGCTTCGCCTCGGTGGAGGTCGCGGGACCGGGCTTCATCAATCTGAAGCTCTCCGACGCGCTGCTGGCCGAACGCGCGACCGAGGTGGCGAACGACGCCGCCCACGCGGGCGCCGCGACCGTGGCCGAACCGCGCCAGGTAGTCATCGACTACGGCGGTCCCAACGTCGCCAAGCCGATGCACGTCGGCCATTTGCGCAGCGCCATCATCGGCGAGAGCCTGAAGCGGTTGTTCCGCTTCCGCGGCGACCACGTCACCGGCGACGCCCACTTTGGCGACTGGGGCTTCCAGATGGGCCTGCTGATCGTCGCCAGCGGCGACGAGGGCCTGGCCGCGGCTTTCATGGCCGAAGGCGACGGCCCCTTCCCGGCCGAAAGCCCGGTCACCCTGGCTGACCTGGACCGCCTGTATCCGCAGGCCGCCGGCAAGGCCAAGGAGGATCCGGCCTTCCGCGACCGCGCCCGCAAGGCGACGGCGGAACTTCAGAACGGCCGTCCCGGCTACCGCGCGCTCTGGCAGCATTTCGTGGCGGTCAGCCGCGAGGCGCTGAAGCGCGAATACGGCGACCTGTCGGTCGATTTCGACCTGTGGAACGGCGAAAGCGACGCCGATCCGCAGATGCCGGAAATGCTGGCGCATCTGAAAGAGACCGGCCTGCTGGTCGAGGACGACGGCGCCCAGGTGGTCCACGTCGCCAAGCCCGGCGAGACGCGCAAGAAGAAGCTGGCCGACGGCTCGGTGATCGAGGCCCCGTCCCCCCCGCCCCTGCTGGTCATCAGCTCGGAAGGCTCGGCCATGTACGGCACGACCGACCTGGCCACGATCCTGGACCGCAAGAAGGCCCTGTCGCCCGATCTCGCCCTCTATGTCGTCGACGAACGCCAGGCCGAGCATTTCGAACAGGTCTTCCGCGCCGCCTATCTGGCCGGTTACGCCGCAGAGGGCGCTCTGGAGCATCTCGGCTTCGGCACGATGAACGGACAGGACGGCAAACCCTTCAAGACCCGCGCGGGGGGGGTGTTGAAGCTACGCGACCTGATCGATCAGGCGACCGAAAAGGCGCGCGAGCGTCTTCACGAGGCCAAGCTGGGCGACGACCTTTCGCCGGAAGAGTTCGAGGCCATCGCGCACAAGGTGGCCATAGCGGCCCTGAAGTTCGCCGACCTGTCGAACGCGCGCACGACCAGCTACGTCTTCGATCTCGACCGCTTCATGAGCTTCGAAGGCAAGACCGGGCCGTATCTTCTGTATCAGTCGGTCCGCATCAAATCCCTGCTGCGCAAGGGCGCCGAACAGGGACTGACGCCCGGCGCCATCGTCATCGCCGAACCGGCGGAGCGCGATCTGGCCCTGACGCTTGACGCCTTCTCGACGGCCGTGTCGGACGCCTACGACAAGCGGATGCCGCATCTGGTCGCCGAACACGCCTATCGCGTGGCGCAGTCCTTCTCGAAGTTCTACGCCGCCTGCCCCGTGCTGATCGCGCCGGACGAAGCGACCAAACGCTCGCGTCTGGCCCTGTCTGCCGCGGCTCTGCGCCAGCTTGAAATCGCGTTGAGCTTGTTGGGCATCGACACGCCTGAGCGGATGTAAGCAGGTCTCGATCCTCCCCCGTTCACGGGGGAGGGGGACCGCGAAGCGGTGGAGGGGGCGGATACGCCCCGCCGCCCGCCGGTCAGAACCGAGCCTGTTTTCGCCCCTCCACCATGATGCGCATGGACCCCCTCCCCCACCATGCGGGGGAGGATCGCCGTTTCGGATGACGCCTCGAACCTGATCCTTTAGGCTGGCGGCCGTTACGGAGCCGCTCCTCATGTCTAATCTCGACGCCTATATCGCCGGCCTGCCCAAGGCTGAACTGCACCTGCATATCGAGGGCTCGCTAGAGCCCGAGCTGATGTTCGAACTGGCGCAGCGCAACGGCGTGTCCATTCCCTACGACAGCGTCGAGGCGGTGCGGGCGGCCTATGACTTTTCGAACCTGCAGGACTTTCTGGACATCTATTACGCGGGGGCCGCCGTCCTGCTGACGCGGCAGGATTTCGAGGATCTGGCCTTCGCCTATTTCCAGCGCGCGGCGGCGGACAATGTGCGCCACGCCGAAATCTTCTTCGATCCTCAGACCCACACCGACCGGGGCGTGCCGTTCGGCGTGGTGGTCGATGGGCTGATCGCGGGCATGGACCGGGCCAAGGCGGAGTTGGGCGTGAACAGCGGCCTGATCCTCAGCTTCCTGCGCCACCTGACCGAGGACGAGGCGTTTGCGACGCTGGAGGCCGCCAAACCCTATCTGCATCATTTCATCGGGGTGGGTCTGGATTCGTCGGAGGTCGGTCATCCGCCGTCCAAGTTCCAGCGCGTCTTCGCCGCCGCGCGTGAGCTGGGCCTGAAACTGTGCGCCCACGCGGGCGAGGAAGGCCCGCCCGCCTATGTCCACGAAGCGCTGGACCTTCTGAATATCGACCGGATGGACCACGGCAATCGCTCGATGGAGGACGAGGCGCTGGTGCAGCGGCTGGCCGCCGAGCAGATGACCCTGACCGTCTGCCCCCTGTCGAACCTGAAACTCTGCGTGGTCGATGACCTCAAGGACCATCCCGTCCCCGAGATGCTGCGCCGGGGCCTGCACGTCACCCTGAACTCGGACGACCCGTCCTATTTCGGCGGCTATGTGAACGACAACTACAGCCGGCTGGCCGAGGCCGTCGGCCTCACACGCGATCAGGTGACGCAACTGGCGAAGAACAGCTTCGAGGGGTCGTTCCTGGGCGAGCCGGAGAAGGCGGCCTACCTGGCTGAGGTTGATGCCTACGCGAAGCGATGAATACCGCTCAAGCCGTTCTGGCCATCGCTGGCTGGTTCAGCTTGGCGACAGGCATGGTCAGCAGCATGGGCGCGCATTTCGCGGCCGACCACAGAAGGCGAAACGGGCTCGTTCCCCGGAAGACCCCGGATTTCTACGACTTCTCGAAAAATGTCTTTTACTTCGGCATAGGGCCGTCGTTCAGGACGATCTTTTCCGACGCACACCGTCACTATAAGAGCCGCTTCATAACGCGTTGCGTCAAAGTCGCGCGGGTGGCTTTTGTTCTGGCCGCCGCCCTCCTCGCTGCATTCTTCGTAAGCCTGGTTATCTGGTGATCGACGCCCTTTAGCTCACTTCGTGTTCCTGATATGTTCCGCCGATGGAGCGGACAGGATCACCGGTGGAAGACAGCGCGAACCTACGCTGGCTGTTCGTTGATCTGAACGCCTTCTTCGCCAGCGTCGAACAGCAGATGAATCCGGACTGGCGGGGCAAGCCGGTCATCGTTCGGCCGGCGGAGAGCGAATACACCGGCGCTATCGCCGCCAGCTATGAGAGCAAGGCCTGGGGCGTTCATACCGGGATGCGGGTGTCCGAGGCGCGCAAACTGTGCCCCGACTTGATCGTCGCCGAGGCGCGCCCCGACCTTTACGTCAAAATCCATCAGCAGATCATGGCCGAGATCGACCGCCATGTTCCGGTGTGGAAGGTCGGTTCGATCGACGAATGCTCGTGCGAACTGCTGGGTCCGGAACGGCTGGAGGCGAACGCCGTCGCCCTGGCCCGACGCATTCAGGCGGGCATCCTGCAAAACGTCGGCGACTGTCTGCGGTCGTCCGTCGGGCTGGCGCCGTCGCGTTTCCTGGCCAAGACCGCCTGCGGCATGCAGAAGCCCGCCGGGTTGACGGTGCTGCGCGCCAACGAGCTGCCCGGCCCCCTGCTGGACCTGCCGCTGTCGAAATATCCAGGCATCGGCTCGCGCATGCAGATCCGGTTGCAAGCGGCGGGCGTCACCGACACGGCCGGCCTTTGGAACATGAGCGCGAAACAGGCCCGGGCGGTCTGGAACAGCATCGAGGGCGAACGCATCTGGCGCGGCCTGCACGGTCTGGACAGCGAGCCGACGCCGGAAAAACCGCCCGCCTCCATCAGCCATAGCCACGTCCTGGCCCAGGCCATGCGGACCCCGGACAAGGCGCGGGCCGTGGCGCGGCGGCTGGTGGTCAAGTGCGGAGCGCGTCTGCGGCGCCTGGGCCTGACCGGCGCCAGCCTGACCCTGCATCTGGACATGGGGCCGAAAGCGACGCCTCGAAGCGGTCGCCGCGGCTGGGAAACGGCGGCGATGAGTTGCCCCATCGCGCCGACGCAGGATACCTTCGCCCTTCTGGCCGCGCTCGAGAGTCTGTGGCGCAAGGTCGAGCCGGAGCTGGAGGCGGGACGCCTGAGCTATGTCGGGGTCGGGGTGCACGGCCTGAAATCCCGCGACGCTTTCGAGACGGACCTGTTCGCCGCCGGTCCGGATCAGGACGGCGACGCCCCGTCTCTTCGCCTGTCCCAGGCGCTGGATGCGCTGAACCGCCGCTACGGCAAGGACACCGTCAGCATCGGCCCCAAGGCCGGCCTGCCCGACTATATCGGCGCCAAGATCGCCTTCACCCGCATCCCCGAGGCCGAGGATTTCTGGGAGTGAGGCCCACCTAGCTCAGCAGGGACGCCGCCGCGATCTCCGCCACGCCCAAGGCCCGGAAACTGTCCCGGGCCGCCGCCTCGGTTTGCGGCGCGATGGCCCGGCTGGCGTCGGCGATCACCACGGCTTCGAACCCTTCGCGAACCGCGTCCTCGGCGGTGAAGCGGACGCAGTAGTCGAAGGCCAGACCGCACAGGAAGACACGCGTCACGCCCAATTCGCGCAACAGGCCGGCCAGTCCCGTCGGGCTGCGGTGATCGTTTTCGAAGAAGCCGGAATAGCTGTCGACCGCCGGATTATAGCCCTTGCGGATCACGGCCATAGCCTTCTCGACCGTCGGCGCTGCGTCGGGATGGAAGTCGGCGCCGGGCGTGCCCTGAAGACAATGATCCGGCCACAGCATCTGGCGACCGTAGGCCACCTCGATCTCGGTGAACGGGGCCGCGCCGCGGTGGTTGGAGGCGAAGCTGATCTGATCCGGCGTATGCCAGTCCTGGGTCACGATCACCCGGTTGAACCGGGCCGACAGCCGGTTGATCAGCGGCATGATCCCCGCACCGCCCGCGACCGCCAGACGGCCGCCTTCGCAGAAGTCGTTCTGCGGATCGATGACGAGAAGGGCGTCGCTCATCACACGCCTGCGTAGACGTCGATCTCATTGGCCGAGCCGAGCGCGACAGGGATGCGCTGGTGCAGGTGCTCGGGCTGTACGTCCAGAATGGCCTGACGACCATCCGTCGTCGCCTTGCCGCCCGCCTGTTCGACCAGGAAGGCCATCGGATTGCCTTCGTACATCAGCCGCAGCTTGCCCGGCTTGTTCGGCTCGCGCCGGTCCCAGGGATAGAGGAAGACCCCGCCGCGCATCAGGATGCGGTGAACATCCGCCACCATGGCCGCGACCCAGCGCATGTTGAAGTTCTTGGCTCGCGGCCCCTCGTCGCCCTTCAGCAGGTCGCCGACATAGGTCTGCACCGGCTCGGCCCAGTGGCGCAGGTTCGACATGTTGATGGCGAACTCCTTGGTGTCCGGCGAAATGGCGATGTCGTCGTGGGTCAGTATCCAGTCGCCGTCGTTCGACAGGGTGAACCCCTTCACGCCCGCGCCGGTCGTCAGCACCAGCATGGTCTGCGGCCCATAGACGGCGTAGAGGGCGGCGACCTGATTGCGGCCGGGCTGCATGAAATCGGCCTCGGTCGGTGTCGCAGTCGCGGACTTCAACACCGAGACGATGGTGCCGACGGGGGCGTTGATGTCGATGTTGGACGAGCCGTCCAGCGGGTCGAACAGCACCAGATAGTCGCCGGCGGGGTTCGAGGCCGGCTGGACCTCGTCCATCTCTTCCGACGCGACGCCGGCGACGGCCGGGCTGGCCAGCAGGGCCTCGGTCAGCATGTCGTTGGTCATGACGTCGAGCTTCTTCTGCTCCTCGTCCTGCACATTGATCTGGCCCGACGCGCCCAGCGCCCCGGCCAGGGCGCCGCCCGCGACGACCTTGCTGATGTCCGCGCAGGTGGCGGCGACCACGGTCAGAACCGTCTTCAGCCCCTCGGGCGCATCCAGGGCGGCGATATGGGCGTCAAGGCGTGTGCGGGTCATGCGGTCGGTCCGGTTCTGGGCGTTGCGCCGTTTTGGCGGGGGACAGGCCCCAGGGCAAGGCGGCAGGGCGAGGCGACAACGAAAACGCCCCGGCGAAAACCGGGGCGCTTCCTTATCCTTCGACGTTGTCGATCAGATCGGCAGGATCGCCGTACCGAACGCCCGCTTCAGTTCGTGGGCGGCGAAGGTCTGGGCCGCCGCCGCATCGGGCACGACCGCGGCCATGCCGAAGAACTCGTGCGTCGAGCCGTTGAAGGTCTTGTGACGCACGTCAACGCCCGCCTGCTCCAGCTTTTCGGCGAGCAGTTCGCCCTCGGTGCGCAGCGGATCGATCTCGGCGCAGATCACCGTCGTCGAGGGCAAGCCCGACAGGTTCGCCTTCTCGACGATATTGATGCGCGGGTCCTGCGCATCGGCCTCGTTGGCGAAGATGTGCTTCACGAACCACTTCATCATCGGCTTGTTCAGCGGCTTGGCGTCGGCGTTCTCGACGTAGGACTCATTGTCCATGTCCACGCCGGCGACCGGATAGACCAGCACCTGATGTTTGGGCGCCGGCAGTCCGGCGTCGCGCGCCATCATCGACACGCCGATGGCCAGGTTGCCGCCTGCGCTTTCGCCCATGACCGCCACCTTCTGCGGGTCGCCGCGGAAGGTCTGCGCATTCTCCAGCACCCAGGAATAAGCGGCCAGGGCGTCGTCGTGGGCGGCGGGGAAATGGTGTTCCGGGGCCTGGCGATAATGGACCGACACCACGATCACGTCGGCCATCTTGGACACGCCGCGCGGGCCGCCGTCATAGACGTCCAGATCGGCGATCACGAAGCCGCCGCCGTGGAAATAGACGACGACCGGATGCAGCTTGTCTTCGGAGTGGTCGTGCGGCTTGTAGATGCGCGCCTGGATCGGGCCGGCGGCGCCGGGAATGGTGATGTCGCTGGTCTTGACGCCCATGTCGTCGCTGGGGTCCTTGCCGTCCTTGCGCAACAGCGATTTCACCGCATCGGTCGGGGTCGGCTGCTGGCGGGCCTCTTCTGGCGACAGGGTCTCGATGGGCTTGCCGCCGAGGGACGCCAGTTCGTCCAGCACCTTCTGCATCGGGCCATCGGCCTTGGCGGGGGTGTCGCGCGGCTTGTCGTTGTCGCCGAACAGCTTGTCTATGATGGACATTTTCGCATTCCTGGGTCTGGTTTCTGGGTCCGCAACGACAACCCGCCGCACGCATCCTTGTTCCCCGCCCGCTTGACTTGGCGCGTGAGTCGATGCCTTAGGTCGCAGGCTCTCGCGGGAGAGATCGGGCGCTGGAAACAGGGTTCGACGCCGAAGGCGCAACCGCCCCGGAAACGCTCAGGCAAACGGACCGCGAAGCATACGGACGCTGGAAAGTCGCCCATTCGGGCGCGCCGACGGAGCAAGGCGACATGATTTGGTCGCCGGAATCTCTCAGGCTTCAGGACAGCGGGGGCGCGAGGACGGCGGAGCTCCGCCACAACACGCGACCGTGAAAGCCTGAACCATGACCGAACAGACCCTGAAGACCACGCCCCTGAACGCCGCGCACCGCGCGCTGGGCGCCCGCATGGTGGGCTTCGGCGGCTATGACATGCCGGTCCAGTATGAAGGCGTTCTGGCCGAGCACCGCTGGACGCGGGAACACGCCGGTCTGTTCGACGTCTCCCACATGGGCCAGTGCAAGATCACCGGCGAGGACGCGATCGCCCAGTTCGAGCGTTTCGTGCCCGGCGACTATGCGATCCTGAAGGCCGGCAAGCAGAAGTATTCGCTGCTGCTGAACGGCGAAGGCGGCGTCATCGACGACCTGATGGCCGGACGGCCGGATCACGACGGCCTCTTCGTTGTCGTCAACGCCGGCAACAAGGACGAAGACTTCGCCTTCTGGGAGGCGAACCTCGAAGGCGACGCCAAGCTGACGGTGCTGGACCGCGCGCTGATCGCCATCCAGGGGCCGGAAGCCGCCGAGGTCATGGCCGCGCACGAGCCGATCCTGGCCGAAATGGGCTTCATGGAATGCGCCCGCCTGATGCTGTTCGGCGCCGACTGCTACGTCTCGCGCTCGGGCTACACCGGCGAAGACGGCTATGAGATTTCGGTCCCGGCGGACCAGGCCGAGCGCATCTGGAACACGATCCTGGAAGACGCCCGCGTCAAGCCGATTGGCCTGGGCGCCCGCGACAGCTTGCGTCTGGAAGCCGGTCTGCCGCTGCACGGCCATGACATCGACCCGACCACATCGCCGGTGGAAGGCGCCCTGACCTTCGCCCTGTCCAAGTCGCGTAAGGAACGCGGGGACTTCGCCGGCGCCGACCGCATCCTGAAGGAACTGTCCGACGGCCCCTCGCGCGTTCGCGTCGGTCTGATCGTCAAGGAAGGCGCCCCGGCCCGTGAAGGCGCCGAGATCGCCGACGCCGACGGTAATGTGGTTGGCAAGGTCACCTCGGGCGGCCCCTCCCCCACCTTGGGCAAGAACATCGCCATGGGCTACGTGCCTCCCGCCCATGCCGCCCTGGGCACGGCGCTGAAAGTCATCGTGCGCGGCAAGATCGCCGCCGCCGAAGTCGTCGCCATGCCCTTCGTGGCTCAACGCTATTACCGCAAACCCAAAGCCTGAGAGATCAGACCATGAAGTTCACCAAGGATCACGAGTGGGTCAGCCTGGACGGCGACATCGCCACCGTCGGCATCTCCAAACACGCCGCCGACGCCCTGGGCGACGTGGTGTTCGTCGAAGTGCCCGAGGTCGGCAAGACCGTCTCCAAGGGCGACAGCTTCGCCGTGGTCGAGAGCGTCAAGGCGGCGTCGGACGTCTACGCCCCCGTCTCGGGCGAAGTGGTCGAGGCCAACGACGCCCTGTCGACCGCCCCGGAAACCGTCAACTCGGGCGCCGAGGCCGACGGCTGGTTCGCCAAGATCAAGGTTTCGGACGCCTCGCAACTGGACGCCCTGATGGACCAGTCCGCCTACGACGCCTTCCTCGCCACTCTCTGATCTCCCGTTCCGCTCATCCCCGCGAAAGCGGGGACCCAGTTCTTCCACCAGAACAGTGCTGGGATGGGCGGAAACTTCTCTGGCCACATCGGTCGCCCAAAGCACTAGCTCCCCGCTTTCGCGGGGATGAGCGGATTAGAAAATGCGTTACCTCCCCCTGACGCCCGACGACCGCACGGCGATGCTCGCCGCCATCGGCGCGAAATCCATCGATGATCTGTTCGCGGACGTGCCCCAGGCCGCCCGTCTGGACGGGCCCGTGGATCTGCCCCGCGTGGCCGGCGAGATGGAGGTCGAGCGCGCCCTGTCCGCCATGGCGGCCAAGAACGCCACGGCCGGCGCCGTGCCCTTCTTCTGCGGCGCAGGCGCCTACAAGCACCACGTCCCGGCGACGGTCGATCACGTGATCCAGCGCTCGGAGTTCCTGACCAGCTACACCCCCTACCAGCCTGAAATCGCGCAAGGGACCCTGCAGTACCTGTACGAGTTCCAGACCCAGGTCGCGAACCTGACAGGCATGCCGGTCGCCAACGCCAGCCTGTACGACGGTTCGACCGCCATGGCCGAGGGCGTGCTGATGGCGACCCGCGTAACCCGCCGCAACAAGGCGGTGATCTCGGGCGGCGTGCACCCGCACTACATCAAGGCGACCGAGACCGTGGTTCACGCCGTCGGCGTCGAGACCCTGGCCCTGCCCACCGCCGTGGACGCCGAGGCCGCCGTGATCGACCAGATCGGTCCCGACACCGCCTGCGTCGTCGTCCAGACGCCCAACGTCTTCGGCACGGCCACCGACGTGACCAAGATCGCCGAGGCCGCCCACGCCGCCGGCGCCCTGCTGATCGTCGTGGTGACGGAAGCCGTGTCGATGGGCCTTCTGAAGTCGCCCGGCGAAATGGGCGCCGACATCGTCGCGGCCGAAGGCCAGTCGATCGGCAATGCCCTGAACTTCGGCGGTCCCTACGTCGGCCTGTTCGCCACGCGCGAGAAGCTGATCCGCCAGATGCCCGGCCGTCTGACCGGCGAGACGGTGGACGCCGACGGCGAGCGCGGCTTCGTCCTGACCCTGTCGACCCGGGAGCAGCACATCCGCCGCGACAAGGCGACGTCTAACATCTGCACCAACTCGGGCCTGTGCACCCTGGCCTTCACCATTCACATGAGCCTGCTGGGCGAGACGGGCCTACGCAAGCTGGCCCTGCTCAACCACGAAAAGGCCGTCGCCACGCGCGACGCCCTGGCCGCCATTCCGGGCGTGGAAATCCTGACCGACCGCTTCTTCAACGAGTTCGCGGTGCGCCTGCCCCGGAACGCGGCCGAGGTCGTGGATACGCTGGCCGCCCATCACGTCCTGGCCGGCGTGCCCTACAGCCGCCTGGCCCCCGGCGCCGGCATGGACGATGTCCTGCTGGTCGCTGCGACCGAGACGACCCTGGATGCCGACATCCAGATCCTCGCCAAGTCGCTCTCCAAAGTCCTCGGCGCGTAAGGGATACTGACCATGAGCACCATGAACACCGTCGGCCGCCCGACCGCCCCGAACCAAGTCCAGACCAAGCCCGCCACCCTGACCGGCGGCCGCGGCCTGTTGCAGAACGAAGTCCTGATCTTCGAGGGCGACGGCTGGGGCAAGACCGGCGTCGATCTGCCGGAACCCAAGACGGACGGCTCCGACCTGGGCGACCTGGTCCGCAAGGATCCGATCGGCCTGCCCGGCCTGTCCGAGCCGGAAACCATGCGCCACTATGTGCGCCTGAGCCAAAAGAACCACGCCATCGACCTGGCCATCTATCCGCTGGGCTCGTGCACGATGAAGCACAACCCGCGCCTGAACGAGAAGATGGCCCGCCTGCCCGGCTTCTCCGACATCCACCCGCTGCAGCCGATCTCGACGGTTCAGGGCGCGCTGGAGCTGATGGACACCCTGGCCCACTGGCTGAAGACCCTGACCGGCATGCCCGCCGTCGCCCTGTCGCCCAAGGCCGGCGCCCACGGCGAACTGTGCGGTCTGATGGCGATCCGCGCCGCCCACGAGGCCTCGGGCCAGCATGAGAAGCGTCGCAAGGTTCTGGTGCCCACCAGCGCCCACGGCACCAACCCCGCCACCGCCGCCTTCGTCGGTTATTCGGTGGTCGAAGTGGCCCAGACCGAGGACGGCCGCGTGGACGTCGCCGACCTGGCTTCGAAGCTGGGCGACGACGTCGCCGCCATTATGGTGACCAACCCCAACACCTGCGGCCTGTTCGAGCGGGACATCCTGGAGATCAGCCGCCTGACGCATGAGGCCGGCGCCTATTTCTATTGCGACGGCGCCAACTTCAACGCCATCGTCGGCCGGGTTCGTCCGGGCGACCTGGGCGTGGATGCGATGCACATCAACCTGCACAAGACCTTCTCGACGCCCCATGGCGGCGGCGGTCCGGGCGCGGGTCCGGTGGTGCTGTCCGAGGCCCTGGCCCCCTTCGCCCCGGCCCCCTGGGTCGTGCATGATGAAGGCGGCTATCGCCTGATCGAGCGCGAGGAGGAGGAGGCCGAGCAAGCCTTCGGCCGTCTGTGCGCCTTCCAGGGTCAGATGGGCATGTACACCCGCGCCCTGTCCTACATGATGTCGCATGGCGCTGACGGCCTGCGTCAGGTTGCGGAAGACGCCGTCCTGAACGCCAACTACATCAAGGCCCGGCTCGGTGACTTGATGTCGGCCGCCTTCCCCGACGGCCCCTGCATGCACGAGGCCCTGTTCGACGACGAATGGCTGAAGGGCACGGACATCACCACGCTCGACTTCGCCAAGGCGATGATCGACGAGGGCTTCCACCCGATGACCATGTATTTCCCGCTGGTCGTCCACGGCGCCATGCTGATCGAGCCGACGGAAACCGAGTCCAAGGCCGAGCTGGACCGCTTCATCGAAGCGATGCGCCTGCTGGCCCAGGCGGCGAAAGCGGGCGACGTCGATCGCTTCAAGGGCGCGCCCTTCCACGCGCCGCTGAAACGCCTCGACGAAACCCGCGCCGCCCGTTCGCCGGTCCTGCGCTGGACCGCACCGGAGGGCTCCAACAAGGCGGCATAACGCGACGCAACAGGTTTAACCGTGCCAAGCAGCGCTCGTCTCCTCGCCGGGGCGGGCGCTGTTTTAGTTTGAGACACTTCTTTTTCGTCATCCTCCGGCGAGCGTAGCGAGACCGGGGGACCCAGCGGCGCGCGAGAGCGCGAATCTGCGCGGACTGGGATGTTGGCAGGTTTGTGCGGCGGATGGATTTCGCCTTCGGCGCCGCTGGGTTCCGGGTCTTCGCTGCGCTGCGCCCGGAATGACGAAAGAATGAGAGGCGCCCGACCTTCGGCTCGTCCTAAAGTCCCCGCATGACCTGGACGACGAACGACATCCCCGACCTTTCCGGCCGACTGGCCATCGTCACCGGCGCGACCGGCGGGCTGGGGCTGGAAACCGCCATTGTGCTGGCCGGCAAGGGTGCGGAGGTCGTGTTGGCGGCCCGCAATCCCGCCAAGGGGACCGAGGCCGAACGGCTGATCCGGTCTCGTCATCCGAACGCCGCCGTGCGGTTCGATCTGCTGGACCTCGCCAGCCTGGCCTCCGTCCAGGCCTTCGCCGAGCGCCATCTGGCGACGGGACGCCCCATCGACATCCTGATCGACAATGCGGGGATCATGGCCCTGCCGACGCGCCAGACGACCGTCGACGGGTTCGAGATGCAGTTCGGGACCAACTACCTGTCCCACTTCGCCCTGGTCGGCCGCCTGCTGCCGTTGCTGATTGGGGCAAAGGCCCGCGTGGTCCAGCTGTCCAGCGTCGCCCACCGCAGCGGCCATATCCGCCTGGACGACCTGAACTATCAGACCCACTACAGCCCGTGGCCGGTCTATCAGCAATCCAAGCTGGCCATGCTGATGTTCGCCCTGGAGCTTCAACGCCGCAGCGACGTCCACGGCTGGGGCCTGACCAGCGTGGCGGCCCATCCCGGCTTCGCCCGCACCGACCTGATCGCCAACGGCCATGCCGGCAAGCCCGGCCTGTTCGCGCGCGGCGCCCGGCTGCTGGAGGCCGTGCTCAGCCATTCGGCCGCGGACGGCGCCCTGCCCATTCTGATGGCCGCGACCCTGCCGGACCCGACGCCCGGCGGCTATTACGGCCCCACCGGCTTTCAGGAGATGAAGGGCCCGCCCGGCGTTGCGGTGATCAAGCGCCAGGCCAGGGACGCCGATGTGGCCGGGCGTCTGTGGACGGAATCAGAGCGTCTGACGGGCGTGACCTACGGCTGACGGCGCGGAGCGTGTCCGTCGCGCCACGGTGCGGAGAGATCGTCTCTTCATGACCAAAGCTTCACCCGCCGGACATTCATCCGCCATGGACGCAGGGCGTTAAGAGGTCTTGTGGCAAGGTCGTCACGGTCGCCTTTTCCTTTCCCGACGAGGGATCGCGCGCCCGTGGCGATCGTTGTCATGAGATCCTCCTCCCCATCTGGCGTAGTCGTGACCTCACTCCCTGTTCCCTTCGTCCGTTCAGACAAGCCGCGCGCCTCGACGCTGCGGGTCGTCAAACGCTGGGCGCTGATGATCGGCGGTCTGTTCGTCGTGCTGCTGGGCATTCTGATCGCCCCCCTGCCCGGCCCGGGCGGCATTCCCGTCATCGCCGTCGGCCTGATGTTGATCCTGAAAAGCTCGTTCTGGGCCAAGCGCCAGTTCATTCGCGCCCAATATGCGCGGCCGAAATGGGTCTATCCCTTCCGTCGCCTGATGCGAAAGAAACCCGAGTTCGCCCCGGTCTTCTGGCAACAGGCGCTCCGCGCCGAGAAGATCGTGACCAAACGATCCAGCCGTCGCCTCTCGCGCGGCCGCAAGGGCATTCGGCGCTATTTCCGCAAGCTTTTTCGCTAGTCGCGGCCTGATTTCGCGGTTGCGTTGCTGCAACCGCTAACCACAGGATCGTGAACACCGCTCTTCCAAGTCAGGCGTATCCTGTCTGCGCGTTATCAGAGAACCACTTAGGCGTTGGGAGGCGCTAAGGTCATGATGTCACGCGTACAAAAAGGTCTGATCGCCGGCGTTGCGGCGACCGTGGCCGTCTCACTGCTCGAAATACCCAATATGTTCCTGAACTGGTTCGATCCCTTCCAGGGGGTCATCGCCAGCATGCTTGGAATGCCCGGCAATATGGCCGTTGGCTGGGTCGTCCATGTCATCAGCGGCGTCTTTATCCTGGGGCCGCTGTTCGCCGTCCTGTGTCCCCGCCTGCCGACGGACACGCCCGAAACCAAGGGCATCGTCTTCGCCGTCGGCGCCTGGATCCTGATGATGGCCGCCATCGTGATGTTCGGAAACTACCGCACCTTCACGGCCGGCGCAGGCTTCGGCACCTTCGCTTGGCTGCTGATCACCCACGCGGTCTTCGGCATCGTGCTGGGCAACGTCTATGCCCGTCTGGTGGCGCGCGACAAGCGGATGGGCGCGACCATCATCGGCGGCGCCCACGCCCACTGATCACGGCTTGATGTCCAAAGAAAAAGGCCCCCGACGGCGACGTCGGGGGCCTTGTTTCATTCAGGATCAGCCCTGATCAGTTCAGGCGATCGCCGATTTGGGCGATGGCGCTGTCGAGCAGCGGATCCTTGGCGCCGCTGGCGAGGCGCGCGGCCAGAACCTGTTCCGCCGACTTGGCGGCCAGATCGGCGGCGGCGGCCTTCACCTCGGCCGAGGCCTGGGCTTCGGCTTGGGCGATGCGGGTTTCGGCCATCTTCTGACGACGGGCCAGAGTCTCTTCCAGCTTGGCCTTGGTCTCGACTTCCAAGCGACGGGCGTCGGCTTCGGCCTGAGCCATCATCTCGGCGGCTTGAGCTTCAGCCTCGGCCTTCTCCTTGCGGATCTGGGCCAGCAGGGCTTCGGCTTCGGCGCGCAGGCGCGCGGCTTCGTCCAGATCGGCCTGGATCTTGACGGCCTTGGCGTCCAGCGCCTTGCCGGCCATCTTGGGCACGCCGGCGGCGATCAGGATGCCGAAGAAGATGATCAGGCCGATGCCGACCCAGATCTCCGCATTGGCGAAGCTCCAGATGCCGTGTTCGAAGATCAGGTTCATCAGGCGGCTCCCTTGACGGCGGCCAGCTCGGCGGCGGTCGCGGCCTTGCCGGTCAGACGTTCGACCATGGCGGCGGTCGTGTCGGAGGCGATGGTGGAGACATTGGCCATGGCGGCGTCGCGGGTCTTGCCGATCGAAGCTTCCGCCTCGGCGATGCGGGCGTTGACCACGGCTTCTTCGGCGGCCTGACGGGCGTTCGCTTCTTCGGTCACGCGCGCCTTGGCGGCGGCGGCCGTGGCGCGGGCGTCAGCGCGAGCCTTGGCGACTTCGGCCTGAGCCTGGGCGGCCTGTTCGGCGGCTTCGGCCTGAACCTGGCGCGCGGTCGCGACGGCGGTGGAAATGGTGTCGGCCCGTTCGTCCATCACCTTGCGAAGGCGTGGCGCGAAGACCTTGGAAACCAGAACATACAGGATGACGAACAGGATCAGCAGATAGCCGATCTGGCCCGCCCAGTGTTCGAACTGGAATTGCGGCAGGCCGCCCGAGCCGTGCTCGGCGGGGGTCGCCGTCTCGGCGTGCAGGTCCGCTTCGACCGAAGGCGGGACCGCGTCGATGGTGTGGGTGCTGGCCATGAACCGTCTACTGCAGGATCAGATGAAGCGGCGCGCGGGCGAACCCCGCGCGCCGTGATCGACTGATATCAGCCGAAGATCATCAGGATGCCGAGCACGAAGGCCAGGATGCC
The DNA here is from genome assembly GCF_040546195.1 of Brevundimonas sp. UYEF29. Lineage (NCBI taxonomy): Bacteria > Pseudomonadati > Pseudomonadota > Alphaproteobacteria > Caulobacterales > Caulobacteraceae > Brevundimonas > Brevundimonas sp. UYEF29. The sequence continues at coordinate 265,605 of NZ_JBEPNH010000004.1, forward strand.
CAGGGCTTCGGCCAGAGCGGCGCCGACGAACAGGTTGCCGACTTGGCCGGCGGCGGCCGACGGGTTGCGCAGGGCGCCGGCAAGGAAGTTGCCGAAGATGTTGCCCACGCCCAGGGCCGAACCGATCATGCCCAGGGTGGCGAGACCAGCGCCGATGTACTTCGCGGCTTCAGCGTCCATGATTGTATTCCTAGATTAAAGTCGTTGGTGGTTGGGGTGAAGAGACTGGTCCGGCCCTTTAGTGGGCGTGGTCCAGGTTGACCACATCGTTCAGATAGATGCAGGCCAGAACGGCGAAGACGAAGGCCTGGAGGAAGGCCACCAGGAACTCCAGAGCGGTCAGGGCGACGACCATGCCCAGCGACAGGGCCGCGACCGGGAAGGCCAGCAGACCGATGCCGCCGCCCAGGCCCAGAAGGCCCAGCGACACGACGAAGCCGGCGAAGATCTTCAGCGCGACGTGACCGCCCAGCATGTTGCCGAACAGACGCAGCGCCAGGGTGACCGGGCGAAGCAGGAAGGACACGAACTCGATCAGGCCGACCACCGGGCGCAGCGCCAGCGGCGCGCCCATCGGCCAGAACAGCTTGAAGAAGCCCAGACCGTTCTTGGCGAAGCCGACGACCAGCACCAGACCGAAGGTGATCAGGGCGAAGGTGGCGGTGATCGCCAGCTGCGAGGTCGCCGTGAAGGTCAGGAACAGACCCAGGATGTTCATGCCCAGGATCAGGATGAACAGGGTGAAGATGAACGGGAAATACTTGCGGCCTTCGTGACCGATGATGGAATCGGCCAGATTGTCGATCAGGCCGAACAGGCCCTCGCCGGCGGCTTGGAGCCGGCCGGGCACGACCTGGGCGTTCGCGGTCACGGCGGCCAGGAAGCCGACGATCAGCACGAAGGCGACCGTCATGGCGATGTGCGAGTTGGTGATCGCCAGATCGACCGTCCCCAGCACAGGCAGGGTGACGTCGCCAAGGTCGACGACCTTTTGAATCGCAAACTGATGAATCGGATCGGCCATGAAGCCCTATCGTTCCCCGTCTTCGTCGGCCTCGACGTAGGGCTCGGCCGGAGCCGTCGTCCCTTGCGCCTTGGCCTGCGCCATCAGCCGGTTGGCTGTGCGACGCGCCATGTAAATCGACAAGGCGAAGCCCAGAAGGACCCCGCCGATCAAACCCCACGGACGGGTCCCGAGGGCCCAGTCTGCGATCGCTCCGAACGCCAGCCCTACGAAGACGCCGCCGAGAAGTTCGGCGATGATCTTGTAGGCCTGACCCGACACCTGATGGCCGGTCAGTTCGGCGGATTTCTCCGCCGTGGTCCGCGCCTCCAATGCGGATGCGCTGTCTTGGAGGCGTTTGATCGCCTCTTCGCGCGATTCCGACATGGGGGATAGGACCTGTGCGTTCGGCGTCCAGACGGTGCGTCCGGACGGGTCTGAATTCGGCGCGGAAACTAATCGTGAGCGGCCTAGAGGTCAAGGCGTCGTGATCATAGCCTAAGACATTGTAGAATATCGATTTTCCATTCTCGCCCGCCCGCCGTGACGATGCGCCGCTGCTGCGGGCGACAGAATCCGTCGCATCCGCCCTTCGGCTCCGATGGCGGTCAGCGCCGCAAACGACTAGGTTCGCCGCCATGAATGCGCATGTTCCTGTCCCCAACGCTCCGCTTCGCCCGCTTTCGGTGCGGTTGGCCACCCCGCGGGGTTTCTGCGCCGGGGTCGACCGGGCGATCCAGATCGTCGAGCGCGCGATCGAAAAGTTCGGCGCCCCCGTCTATGTGCGCCACGAGATCGTCCACAACAAACATGTGGTCGAGCGGCTGAAGGCCATGGGCGCCGTCTTCGTCAAGGAACTGGACGAATGCCCCGACGACCGGCCGGTCGTCTTCTCGGCCCACGGGGTGCCCAAGTCCGTGCCGGCGACGGCGCGGGCGCGCGAACTGGTCTTCCTGGACGCGACCTGCCCCCTGGTGTCCAAGGTGCACGTCGAGGCCGAGCGTCATCACGCGGCCGGCCGCCACATCATCCTGGTCGGCCACGCAGGCCACCCCGAGGTCGTCGGCACCCTGGGCCAGTTGCCGCCCGGCGCCATCACCCTGGTCGAGACCGAGGCCGACGCCGAATCGTTCGAACGCCCCGGCGACGCGCCGCTCGCCTATGCGACCCAGACCACCCTGTCGGTAGACGACACGGCGGGCATCCTGAAGGTGCTGAAGCGTCGCTTCCCCGAACTGCCCGATCCGCACAAGGAAGACATCTGCTACGCCACGACCAATCGCCAGGACGCCGTCAAGGCGCTGGGCGAGGGCTGCGACCTGGTGCTGGTCGTCGGATCGAAGAACTCGTCCAATTCGGTGCGCCTGGTCGAGGTCGCGATGCGCGCCGGCGCCCTGGCCGCCTATCTGGTGGACGATGCGTCCCAGGTGGACTGGTCCTGGTTCGACGGCGTGAACACCGTCGGCGTCACTGCCGGCGCCTCGGCGCCCGAGCCGCTGATCGAGGCCCTGGTCGACGCCATCCGGGCGCGCTTTGACGCCACGGTGACCGAAGACGACGGCGCCAGCGAGACCGTCACCTTCAAACTGCCGCGCCTGCTGACGGCCTAGGCGACCGCTTTCAACGGCAGAACGACGCGGAAGGTGCTGCCAGCGCCGGGCGCGGTGACGATCTCGATCTTGCCGCCCATCAGGGCCGCCAGACCGTGCGCCGCCGTCAATCCCAGCCCCAGCCCTTCGGCCGTGCGCGTCGCGCTTTCATCGCCCTGAGTGAAGGCCTCGAACAGACGCGCCGCCTCCCCCGGCTCCATGCCCGGTCCCGTATCCTCGACCTCCAAGGCCAGGCCCGCGCCCGCAACGGCGCGCAGCATCACGCCGCCAGTGCGCGTGAACCGCACCGCATTGTCCGTCAGCGCCGCGATCAGCTTTTCGACATGGACCGGGTCGCCCAACCACTCGCCCTCGGCCGCCTCGACCGAGATTTTCAGCCCCTTGGCCTCGGCCGCGCCCCGGAAGTCGTCGGCGACCCGCTGCAACAGATTGTCGGGCCGGAACGGCCGGGTCTCCAGCGCCACCGCCCCGTCGCGCAGCCGCACCACGTCAAGCAGCTCCTCGACCAGCCTCAGTTGCTGCCGCCCCGACGCCTTCAGGATTTCCAGCCGCTCGCGCTGCTGCGGCGTGACTAGATCGGCCCCGATGATCTCGGCCATGCCCAGAACGCCGTTCAGGGGCGTGCGCAGTTCGTGACTGACGTTGGACAGAAACCTCGTCTTGGCCCGGTTCGCCGCCTCGGCCCGCTCCAGCGCCGCCGACAGGGCGACCTCGGAGGCCTTGAGGCGTCGCACGTCCGCCGTCGTGTTCCACAGCAGCGACCCCGTGCCGATCAGCAGCACGATGAACAGCAGCAGCAGCAGCGGCCCGGCCTTGGTCAGGATCTGATAGCCGGGCTTTTCCGGCGCCCAGACCACACGCCCCAACAGAGCGCCGCCGACATCGCGCACATCGACGCCGACCATGCCCTTGGGCGGCTCCGCATCGCCGGGCTGGAAATGTATCCGATCCAGCGCTAGCCTCGTCTTCAACGGCTCGAGCTCGCCAGCGAACGGCTTGAACGACGCGACCACCGGATCGGACGCCGGCGTCGATCCGCCCGCCGTATGCCGCACGACCGTGGAGGCTCCCAGCACATAGACGTCGTCACCGACGCGAACGAACGCCGCCTTCAGACGCACCCCGGCATCCGCCGTGACCGATCGATCGCGGCCCGCGGCCTGGGCCCGGAGCGCATCGATCAGCGGACGGGCCGCCTGGCCAAATGGCTGGCCAACCTGCGCCTCGGCGGGTCGGCCCAGTGTGCTGATGCGAAACAGCCGCCCGGTACCGTCATAGCCCAGGGTGAACTGATGTTTGTGCTGGGCGGCGTAGAAGGCGCCGAAGTTGCGGTCGTACCAGGCCACATCGCCCGCCGTCATCCGATCGACGGCCTCGTCCCAGACCGAGGCGGTGGTCAGGTTTTCGCCAATGGTCTCCAGCGCGCGCGTCAGACGTAGGCGCACCAGACCTTCTTCCTTGCTGGCCTGGTGGGCGTCAATGCCGCGGCTGACGATGGCCAGAACCCCGGCCATGCCGACGATGGACGACAGCATCAGGATCATTGCGATCCTGAACGTGCTCCACGCCCGCCAACCCGTCTTCGATGTCACGCCACTCATACGGTCTGGCTTACGGCGCGCAGACTAAGACGGCGTGAACATCACGCTGGGTCAGCTTCGTTCGCCGACGAAATCCTGGGCGAACTCGGGCGCGTCGTCTTCCAGAGGCAGGCTGCCGTCTTCGTCGTCGGCCTCGGAGGCCTTGGTGGGATCGGGAACTTCGAACCCGACCGGCAGGGACAGGTCCAGCAGGCCCGCCGCCTTCATCTCCTGCACGCCCGGCAGATCGTACAGGGTCGCCAGGCCGAAATGCTCCAGGAACCGATCCGTAGTCGCATAGGTGACGGGCCGTCCTGGCGTCCGCCTGCGCCCCCGCAGCCGCACGAACCCCATCTCCAGCAGCAGATCCAGCGTGCCCTTGGAGAGGGTCACCCCGCGCACGCTCTCGATCTCTGCGCGGGTGACCGGCTGGTGGTAGGCGATGATGGCCAGGGTCTCCAGCGCGGCCTTGGACAGGCGGCGCGGCCCCTCGCGCTCCTGGGTCATCATAAAGGCCAGGTCGGGCGCGGTGCGGAAACGCCAGCGGTCGGCGACGCACTCCAGTTTGACCCCCCGCCCCTCATAGCGGGCGCGCAGACCCGATATGGCGCGCGCGACGTTGCAGTTCTCGGGCAGGCGCGCGGCGATCTCGGCCGCCGTCAGCGGCCCGGCGGCGGCGAACAGCAGGGCCTCGACCCGCCGTTCGATCTCGGCTTCGTCGGGCTGGAACGACAGGTCGCTCACGGCGTCAGCTCCAGGGGCTGGCCCGGTCCGCGCCGCTTCAGATACAGGTCCGCAAACGCCTCGCTCTGCCGGATGTCCATCGCCCCCTCCTTCACCAGCTCCAGACTGGCCGACAGGGTCGAGGCCGTAAAGCTGGCCTGGCTGGGCCCCTCCTCGTCCTCACGATGGGGCGCGACCTGCTCCAGCGGCGTCCAGTCGGCCAGCTTGGGCATGATCTCGCGCAGCCAGTCGCGCGCGGCTTCCAGCGGAAAGGCCTCGACCCGCTGGCCGGGGGCGTAGCGCCGGGCCTCCTCGCGCCGGCGCTGCACCACATAGGCGCTCATCAGTTCGTACAGGCTGGCGTCGATCCGGTCCGACGGCACGATCACCGTCGCCTCAGGATCGCCTCGCGTGAAGACGTCGCGCTTCAGCTGCGGCCGGGCCATCAGCTGTTCGACGGCCTTTCGCATCGCCTCCAGCTTCTGCAGCCGGAACGCCAGGGCGGCGGCCATCTCTTCGGCCGGCGGCTCTTCGGCCTTGCCCTTGTCGGTGCGCGGCAGCAGCAGGCGCGACTTCAGATAGGCCAGCCACGACGCCATCACCAGATAGTCCGCCGCCAGGGCGAAGTTACGCCGCCGCGCCTCGTGCACGAAGGCCAGATACTGTTCCGCCAGCTGGGTGATCGACAGCTTCAGCAGATCGACCTTTTGGTTTCGCGCCAGGGCCAGCAGGACGTGGAGCGGTCCCTCATAGCCCTCCAGATCGACGACGAAGGCTTCGCGCTCCTCGACCTCCTCGGCGTTGAAATCCAGATTGGGCTGGAACGACTCCGTCATAGATCTTTAGGCCTGCGCCTCACCCACGTCCGGTCCCTTGGCCACGTCCATGCGACCGCCCATGGCCTTGAAGAAGCGGTCGTGCCCCGCGACGGGATCCAGCGGCTCGGGCGTCCGCACGATCCGGGCCAGCGCGGCGTCCGCACGTCGGCGCGCCCCGCCCTTCAGCGGCCCGACGCCCTCGGCGACCTGGCGCATTTCGTCCATGTCGCCGTTCCAATGGACGACAAGATCGCACCCCGCCTTCAGCGCCTTGTGCGCGCGCTGGGTCAACGAGCCCGACAGGGCGTTCATCACCAGATCGTCGGACAGCAGCAGGCCGCCGAATCCCACCCGCTCGCGGATCAGGCGAATCGCCTTCTTCGACTGCGTCGCCGGATGTTTGCGATCGATTGCGGTGAAGACGATGTGCGCCGTCATACCGATCGGCATGTCCGACAGGGCCTTGAACGGCGCAAAGTCCCAGGCGTCCAGCGTGTCCAGATCGGCATGAACCGTCGGCAGATCCTTGTGCGTGTCCGCAAAGGCCCGGCCATGGCCCGGCATGTGCTTGATGCAGGGCAGAACCCCGCCCGCCAGCAGCCCCTCCGCCGCCGCGCGGCCCAGCACGGCGACCGTCTCGGGATCGACGCCATAGGCGCGGTCGCCGATAATGTCGTGGGCGCCGGGAACCGGCACGTCCAGCACCGGCAGCAGGTCGACGGTCACCCCGACCTCGCGCAGATCGTGCGCCATCAGACGTGCGCCCAGCCGCGTCAGCTCACGCGCCTGCGCCAGCTCGTTCGTCGCCTTCAGATAGGCGTTACCCGGCGGATATTTGGGCCAGTGGGGCGGCCCCATCCGCTGGACCCGACCGCCTTCTTGGTCGATCAGGATCGGCGCCTCGGGATCGGCGATGGACGCCCGCAGTTCGTCGGTCAGAGCCCGCACCTGTTCCGGCGTGTCGATATTGCGCCGGAACAGGATGAAGCCCCAGGGTCGGACCTCGGCGAAAAAGGCCTTTTCGGCCTCCGTCAGCCGATGTCCCAGGCAGCCATAGATGGCGGCGGACGTCACCGGACGATGCAGTCCCGGCCCGCCGCCTTCAGCGCATTGCAGAAGGCGACCGCCCGTTCGCGCGACAGGCCCGAGAAGGCCGTCCGGTACAGGGTCGATCCGCTGGACGAGGTCACTTCGGTCACGCGCTTTTCGGCGCCCGAGGCGAACGCGCCGAAGCGGCCGGCGACGGCGGCGTATTCACGGTCCGCGATCTCGGTCGAGGAGAAGGCGCCGATCTGGACCGAGGCCGATCCGCCGGTCGCGGCCGGAGCCTTGGTCGCCGGCGCAGCGACGGGCGCGGGCGCTGGGGTCGTCGGGCGCGGTGCCGGTGCGGCCGGCGTCGCCGTATTGGCGGGCGGCAGGCCCTGTCCGGTCGGTGCGGCGGTCGGCGGCGCGGCCGGACGCGGCTGGGGCGCCTCGGGCGGCGGGGTGAAGGTCACGGGCGCATCGGTCGTTTCGGCCTCGTCGCGATAGACGCGCACGCCCTCGGCCGGGTCGATTGGCTGGGCGTCGATGGGCGCGGCGGTCTTCATCTCGCCGACGGGCTGACCCACGGCCGGCGGCGCGTCGGTCGAGGCGCGCATGCCCGAACGATAGAAGAAGATCACCGCTACGATCAGCAGCAACAGGACCACCGCGCTGATGATCAAGGTCACCGGCGGCGCCTTGCCCCCGCCCGAGCCGACATTGCGGCCGCTGCGCGGATCGTAGCTGTTACGGCGGAACGGGAGGTCGTCGTCGGTCGGCGGCGTATAGGCGCCCCGGCCGGGTTTGTTGTCGTCTTCAAAGGACATGGTCGCGCTCCGCCGTCTGTCGGCGCGAATCGGCGCGCCGAACGATCACTCTACGCCCCCGCGTACATCTTTCGAATCACAGATCGAGGGCGAGGTCGAGGCTGAACAGCTTCTGGTGCACTTCTATGGCGTAACGGTCGGTCATGCCGGCGATGTAGTCGCATACGGCCCGCGCCCGCTGCGTCTTGTCCGGGGTCATGGCCGGTTCGCCCCACTCCGGCGGCATCACCTCCGGCTCGGCCATGAACAGTTCGAACAACTGCGACAGCACGCGCCGGGCCTGGCTGCGGGTGCGATTGACGCGGTAATGGCGATACATCCGCTCGAACAGGAACTTCCTCAGCACCGCCAGGTCGACGTGCATGGCGTGCGAGAAATCCACCATCGTGCGCCTGGCCATCCGCACGTCCTCGGTCGTGACGATCCGGTCTTCCTCCAGCCGCTGCGCCGTCTCGGCCAGCACGTCCTCGACCATGACGCCGATCATCCGCCGCACCGCCTCGATGCGCAGCATCCGGTCGTCGATGTCGGGATATTCGCGGCGCACCTCGGCCAACATCGGGCCGATCAGCGGCACCTGATCCAGATCGCGCAGGGTGATCAGACCCGCCTGCACACCGTCGTCCACGTCATGATTGTTATAGGCGATGTCGTCGGCGATGGCCGCGCACTGGGCCTCCAGCGAGGCGAACGTCCCCAGCCGCAGGTCCCACCCTGCCTCGCCGTCGGCTGCATAGGGACGCACGACCGACCAGGCCGGCTCGTCCAGGCGGTGCGACACCGGGCCGTTGTGCTTGATGACGCCCTCGACCGTCTCCCAGCTCAGGTTCAGCCCGTCGAACTGCGGATAGCGGTTCTCCAGTTCGGTCACGACGCGGAAACTCTGGACGTTGTGGTCGAACCCGCCGTAGTCGCGCATCTGCACCACCAGCTCGTCCTCGCCGGCATGGGCGAAGGGCGGATGGCCCAGGTCGTGGGCCAGGGCGATGGTCTCGGCCAGGTCGTCGTCCAGCCTCAGCGCATGGGCCAGCGACCGCGCGATCTGCGCAACCTCAAGCGAATGGGTCAGGCGGGTGCGGTAGTGATCGCCCTCATGGGCCACGAAGACCTGGGTCTTCTCCTTCAGCCGCCGGAACGCCGTCGCATGGATGATGCGGTCACGGTCCCGCGCAAAGGCGGTGCGCGTGCGGCTGGCGGGCTCGAAAACGCGGCGGCCCTGGGTCAGGTCGGCGCGTTCGGCGTAGGAAGCGAGATCGGTCTGGCTCAAGTCATCAACTTTGAGGCTGCTTTGATGCGGGGGCCTTTGCGAACGGCCCTGCCCGCCTCATATAGACAGCCGTGAGCACCGTCCAATCCACAGAACCGTCCACACCCGCCTTCACCGTCGCCACGCGCGCGCCGGAAGGCATCGTCTTGGCCGCCAGCGCCGCCAAGCGGCTGGCCAAACTGGGGGCTGCCGAGGGCAAAACCCTGATGCTGCGCGTGGCGGTGGACGGCGGCGGCTGCTCGGGGTTCCAGTATCGGTTCGAACTGGTCGAGACGGCCGAGGACGACGATCTGCGCATCCAGGCCGACGGCCAGACCGCCCTGATCGACCCGGTCTCGGTTCCCTTCCTGAAGAACTCCGAGATCGCCTACGTCGATGAACTGGCCGGCGCCCAGTTCGTGGTCAGGAACCCGAACGCCGCCTCCAGCTGCGGCTGCGGCGTCAGCTTTTCGATCTGACGACGGCCCAGCCGGTCGCCAGGATCGGCGAGGCCAGCAATGCGGCAAAAGCCCAGTCCCACACCCCATCCTGCAACAGTGCGCCCACCAGCCCGATCAGGCTGAGCGCGAACAGGACGATGGGCGCGCGGAAGATGGCCCACAGGGTCAGATCCCTCGGGTTGTGACGGCGACGGCTCACGCCTTCCGCCTCCCCTTGCCCAGCCACAGATAAAGACCGGACCCCAGGATCACGATGGTGGCGATGTCCAGGAGCGCCCACAGGATTTTCAGCGCCAGCCCGCCATAGTCGCCGAAGTGCAGCGGCTGCGACAGCGACAGGGTCTTCACATACCAGGGCGCCGGCGCCACCGCCGCCAGTTCCCCCGTACGCGCGTCGATCAGGGCCGGCGTCGTCATATGCGTCGTCAGCGACGTGTCGCCGTGGAAGAAGACGGCATAGTGGTGGTCGGTCGAATAGTCGGTCCCCGGAAACGCCACGAACTGCAGCTTCATGCCCGGCAGCGCCGCCTTGGCCCGCTCCACCGCCGCATCCAGCGAGGCCCGACCCTGCGCGGGCGCCGGCGCATCATAGGCGACCGTCAACTCCTTCAGCGCCGTCTCTTTCCAATAGGCCAGGATGGGCGTGGCCAGGGTGTTGACCACCCCCGTCAGCCCCACCACCAGCACCCAGGCCGCCGTCACCACGCCCAGCAGATTGTGGTAGTCGAGCCACCGCGTCCGGGCCGCCTTCTTCACCCGCACCGTCCCGAACGGCAGCCGACGCATGAAGGGCGCATACACCACGACCCCCGACACCACGGCCACGACCAGCAACAGCCCCATCGCCCCCAGGAACAGCATCCCCGGCAGCCCCAGGAACATGTCGGTGTGCAGCTGAAGCAGGAACTCCATCACCGGATGACCGGCGACCAGCGGCGCGCCCTCGCCGCTGGTCTGGTCGATGGGCTCGAAACTGTATTTGCCGGCCGGGGCGTCGGGCGCGCGGCTGGTGACGTTCACCACCGGCCGGTCCTCGTCGAAGCTCATGAAGGCCGGAACCTCGCCCGGATGTTTGGCCAGACCGGCGGCCAGCACCTCGTCCAGCGTCAGCAGTCGGCCGTCCGGGTTCTTCGGCGCCCACGGCTCGTGCAGCAGCGCCTCGTTCAGCTCGTGGCTGAACACCAGCGGCAGCCCCGTGACGCACAGCATCAGCAGGAACAGGGTCGAGATCAGGCTCGACCACTTGTGCGTCCAGGTCCAGGCGCGGATCGTCCGGGCGTGCATCGGCCGGCGCGGATCAGAACTCGGTGGAGACCGACAGACGCAAGGTCCGCGGCGCGCCCAGCGTCAGATAGTTCGATCCCGGATAGCCGCCGACCGCGACCCACTGATCCTCATCCGCGACATTCTCCACCCGCGCCCGCAGCGTCACCGGCTTGTCGCCCGCCACGAAGGCGTAGCGGACGCCGGCGTCGAACCGGGTCCAGCTCTCCAGCTCAAGCGTATTCGTCGCATTGGCCGGCTGTGCGCCGGTATGGACCGCCCGGCCCTCGACCGTCAGGCCGCTGACCAGCGGCACGTCCCATTCGACGTTCAGATTGGTCTGAAAGTCCGGCACGCCGATCGCCGACTTGCCCGCATTGGCGGCGGTCAGCGACCGATTGATCTCCGCGTCCAGCCATGTCGCGCCGCCGATCAGACGCAAGCCTACGACCGGTTCGCCATAGACGGTCAGCTCGACACCCTTGTTCTCCTGCTCGCCGCCGTCCGAATAGACAGCGGTATTTGGATCGAAGAAGGCGCTGGGCAAGGTCGTGCGGAAGACGCTCAGCGTGCCGCCATACGAACCGGCGTCGTATTTGGCGCCGATCTCGGCCTGCTCGGCGCGGAACGGCGACAGCACCTCGCCGCCGTTCGCCACCGTCACGCCATTGACCACCGCCGGCGCGGTCGTGCCCGGTACCAGGGCTTCGGCATAGTTGGCGTACAGCGAAATCGTGTCGGTGGGCTTGTAGACCACGGCGAAGGCCGGCGTCGTGGCGTCGCTGGAATAGCCCGACGTGAAGGCCCCGTCGGCATAGGCATAGGATCGGGTCTCGATCTCCTGATAGCGGACGCCGACGGTCGCCAGCACGCGTCCATCCAGGAAGGACAAGACATCGGCGACGGCGAAACTGGTGTTCTTGACCCGCTCGGTGACGTTGGGATCATCCAGATCGCCCGAGACGCTGCCGATGGCCGGCGCCGGTGACAACAGCGGATTGGTCAGCGTCCCCAACGCATAGCCGGCGAAGCTCGACGCCGCCCAGGCGTTCTTCGACTTGGACTGGATCTGCGACGCCGAGGCGACCAGGCGATGTTCGATCGGGCCGGTCGTCAGGTCGGCGCGCACGCCGATGTCGCCCGACCACACCGTGTCCTCGCGGATATTGTCAAACCGATAGCCGCTGATCGCGCCCGCCGCATCGGCGCGCGGATTGGCCAGGCTGTTGTTTTCCTCGCCCTGACGCCCGCCGAAAGCGGCCCAGGCGCTGATGCTGTCGGTCAGGTCGAGCTCACCGCGCACGGCGCCGAACAGCTGCTCCTCGTCGGTGTAGGTCCAGCGCTGGGCGAAATTCTTGTCGGCCGAAGGCGCGTCCGGGATGGCGGTTCCCGGCGTCACGCTGGGACGGGGCGCGTCGATCCGGTGATCCTGCCAGCCCAGATCGGCCGAAAACCGGGCGCGGTCGCCACGGCGATCCAGCCCCAGGCCGACGACCCGCAGTTGGCCGGTCTCGTCCTCGACGGCGCTTTCGCCCGCGCGGCTGGCGATGTTCAGGCGCGCGCCCCATTCGTCCTCGATCCCGAAGCGGCGGGCCAGGTCGGCGGCGGCGTAGATCTCGTCACGGCCCGACACGCCTCCGGTCAGGCGCGTCAGGGGGGCGTCCCCCGCCCGCTTCGGCGTCAGGTTGAAGGCGCCGCCGACCCCGGTCCCGCCCGGCGCGGCGCCGTTCAGGAAGGTGCTGGCGCCGCGAAACACCTCGACCCGCTCCACCAGCTCCGCCGCCACGAACTGGCGCGGCAAGACGCCATAGAGGCCGTTGTAGCTCATGTCGTCCGAATAGACCGGGAAGCCCCGGACCACATACAGCTCCTGGAAGTTGCCGAAGCCCTTGGACACACGCACCGTCGGATCGTTCTGCAGCACGTCGCCGATGCCCCGCGCCTGCTGATCACGCACCAGTTTTTCGGTATAGCTGCTGGTCGAAAACGGGGTGTCCATCACGCCCAGATTGCCCAGCAGACCGACACGCCCGCCCCGCGCCACCTGACCGCCCGCCGCCGGCGCCGTCAGCCGCACCTGCGATCCCGTCACGACGATCTCGCCCAGTTCCGCCGGGGTCGTCGTCTGCTGCGCCAGGGCCGGCGAGGCGAGCGTCAGCGCAAGGGCGCTGGCGGTCAAAAAAACGGAGGCACGGCGAAGGCAGAGCATTTTGATACGCATTCTCAAAATCAAGTTGCGCGTCCCTAGCCCGATCGCTCGGTTGAATGCAATCCGCCGCAGCCGCGACATATTGCATTCGAGCAGTTTCTCGTCTGACCTCGCCGCCAAGGAGATCATCATGCTGACGCTGACCCACGCCCTTCTGGCCGCCAGCCTGCTCGCGGGCCCGGTCTCGACCAACATCGCCCTGCCCGCCCAGCCCGCGCCCTTGCATGGCACGCTGCTGACGCCGGAGGCGCCGACGGCCGTCGCCGTCATTCTGCCCGGCTCAGGCCCGACCGATCGAGACGGCAACAGCCCGATGGGCGTCGCCGCCTCGATCTATCGCCTGCTGGCCGAGGGCCTGGCGGAACAGGGCGTCGCCACCCTGCGCATCGACAAGCGCGGCGTCGCGGCCAGCACAGCCGCCGGGTTCGACGAAACTAAGCTGCGTTTCACAGACTTGGCCGTCGATGCGCGCGCCTGGGCGGCCGAGGCTGCCTCGCGGACGGGACAGCCCTGCGCTTGGCTCATCGGCCATAGCGAAGGCGCCCTGGTCGCGCTGAAGGCGGTCGACGGCGGAGACGACAAGGTCTGCGGCCTGATCCTGTTGTCCGGCGCCGGTCGCCCGGCCGGCGTGGTGATCCGCGAACAGCTTCAGGCCGGCCTGCCCGAACCCCTGAAGACCCAGGCCTTCGCCGTGCTTGCCGAGCTCGAGGCCGGCCGCACCGTCGCCGACACGCCGCCCGCGCTGGCGGCCCTGTTCCGCCCGTCGGTCCAGCCCTATCTGATCTCGTGGCTGCCGCTGGACCCCGCCGCCCTGCTCGCCGCCTACGACGGCCCGGTCTTCATCGGCCAGGGCACCACCGACCTCCAGATCGGCGTCACAGACGCGCAAGGCTTGGCCACCGCCGCCCCCAAGGCCACGTTGAAACTCTGGGACGGCGTCAACCACCTGCTCAAGACCGCCCCCGCCGACCGCGCCGCCAACCTGGCGACCTATTCAGACCCGACGCTGCCGTTGGCCCCTGGCGTGGCGGAGGATGTGGGGGCGTTCATTCAGGCGAACGGGAAACGATGAGTTCAACTGCTGGAAGCGGACATTCTCAGCGTCGCTCATGGGTGGGAAGCAGACCTATCTATTCTTGTGACAAGCCAGCCGCTTGTAGCTGGTGGAGGCCATCGAAGCCGTCAGGAGCGGGTTTAGGTGCCCACCACTTCGCTCCACCTGCGACCCAGCGAAGCCGCAGCGCGTAATGGCTCAACGCGTCGTCGTCGTAGCCGAACTGCGTCCCGCAAGAAGGGCAGATTTCCTGATACCACTTGTCCTGCCCGTCCTCGAATAGAGGCAGTTTTTCATCGTGGAAGGCACAGACCGGGCAGGTGAAGCCGAGTTTCATAACGTGATCTTCCGCCGCGCAGCCTATGTCCGCAATGGGTCGAAGTCGGTCATCGGCCCACACCCCAAAATACGACGTTCGCCTACCCCTTCGCCGCCGTCTCCCGCGCCTCGTCCGCCAGCGCAAAAAACCGCTCCCGAACCTCGGCCGCGAACGGATTGTCGCGTTCGATGGCGCGGAAGACGGCGGGGCTGTCGTGGCGGACCATGTCGACGGCCTGCATCAGGCGGTCGAAACTGGCGGTGGTCATGCGCGTCGGCAGGGGCTCCATGGCCATCAGGACGCGGGCGATCAGGTGGGTCAGACCCTGCACCGTGGCCGCCTCGCGGTCATGGTCCTCGGGGCTGACCTGAAACACCTTCAGTCCCAACGCCCGGCGGCAGAAGGCGGCGACGCGGCGGGCGTCCTTTCCGCCCCGCACCTCGCACACGGCGATCCGCAGGCCCGCAATGCCGTCCTTGCCGCTCTGCGGTCCGAACAGGGGGTGGGTGCCCACGATCCGCACGCCTGTCGGCAGCAGGGCGTTCATCGCCTGCGCCGGCTTCACCTTCACCGACCCCACATCGATGACCAGGGCCTCGGGCCTCAGGTGCGGGCCGATGGCGATCAGCGTCGCCTCCAACGCCTCGACCGGCACGGCCAGCAACACCGTCGGACAGGCGGCGGCGGTCGCCAGATCGGTCAGGGTCGCGAGGCCTTCGTCATCGCTCGCCGCCGGATCATGCGCCAGGATATCGAACCCGGCCGACAGATGCCGCGCCGTCAGCCGCCCGAAGGCGCCGAAGCCGATCAGGCCGAGCCTCTCCCTCACAGCGTCTCCATGAATCGCACCGGCCGCCCGTGCGCCGATCCGATCAGTTCGCCGTCCTTCATCACCACCCGACCGCGCACGATGGTCGCCATCGGCCAGCCGGTCGCCTCCACCCCGTCGAACGGGGTCCAGCCGCAGCGCGTCGCCTGCTGATCGTGCGTGATCGTCCGCTTGGCCTTCAGATCGACAATCGTCAGGTCGGCGTCATAGCTGACGGCCATCCGCCCCTTGTTCGCCGTGCCGAACACCCGCTGCGCCCCCGCCGAGGTCAGGTCGATGAACCGCTCCAGCGACAGCCGTCCATTGGCCACGTGCGTCAGCATCAGCGGCACCAGCGTCTGCACGCCCGGCATGCCGGACGGCGAGGCCGGATAGGGTTTGGCCTTTTCTTCCTTGGTGTGCGGCGCATGGTCGGAGCCCAACACGTCGGCTACGCCCTGCTGCATGCCCCACAGCCACAGCGCATCCACATGCTCCTGCGACCGGATCGGCGGGTTCATCTGGGCATAGCTGCCCAGCCGCTCATAGGCTTCCGGTCCGACCAGGGTCAGGTGCTGGGGCGTGATCTCGACGGTGGCGACATCCTTGTGGAAGCGCAGATATTCCATCTCGTCCCGTGTCGTGACGTGCAGCACATGGATGCGCGCGCCCGTCTCCTTGGCCAGGCCGACCAGGCGCCGGGTCGAGCGGATGGCGCTCTCGGCGTCGCGCACCTCGGGGTGGCTGGTCCAGTCGCCGGTGCGGGCCAGGCCGCGACGCTCGACCAGGCGGTATTCGTCCTCGGAGTGGAAAGTGGCGCGTCGGCGCACATTGGACAGAACCTTCCGCACCCCCTCGTCGTCGGCGATCAGCAGGTCCCCGGTCGAAGCGCCCATGAAGACCTTGACCCCGCAACAGCCGGGCAACCGCTCCAGTTCGCCCAGATAGTCCGCGTTCTCGTGCGTGCCGCCGACGTAGAAGGCGTGGTCCGTCCACATCCGGTCCTTCGCCCGCGCCAGCTTGTCGGCCATGGTGTCGGGATCGGTGGTGTTGGGATTGGTGTTCGGCATCTCGAACACGGCGACGACGCCGCCCAGGGCCGCCGCGCGGCTTCCCGTCTCCAGATCTTCCTTCCACTCCAGCCCCGGCTCGCGGAAATGGACCTGGGTGTCGATCACGCCGGGCAGGACCGTCAGCCCCGTCGCGTCGAAAACCTCGCCCGCCGAGGCTTGGGTTAGGTCGCCGATGAAAGCGATCTTGCCGTCGATCACCCCGACATCCGCCATGCCCCGCCCCGCATGGTTGGCCACCTCGCCGCCACGGACGATCAGGTCATAGGTCTGGGTCATGGGGCGGTTCCTGGGGGATGAGCGATGCGCTCTTACTATATCTCCGCTCATCCCCGCGAAAGCGGGGACCCAGCGCTTTGGGCGCGCTAACCCCGCGCCTTCAACATCCGCTGCGCCGCCTTCAACACCCGCTCCCACGGCAGGTCCATCATATGCTGGATCGCCTGATTCAGGCGCGGATCCAGTTTCCTGAACTCGTCATAGGTGCGCGGCCCGCGCACGGCCTCGCCCTTCCAGGGTCCGCGCACGGTCTCGTCGGACGGTCCGAAGGCGGCGACGACCGGCGTGCCCGAGGCCACGGCCAGCTGGGTCCAGATCGAGTCCGCCCCGATGTACAGCACCGACGTCGACAGGGCCGCGACCGTCTGCAGCCGCGTCAGCTTGCCCTGAAGCTCGATCACCCGCGCGCGCGGCACGGCGTAGCGGATCGTGTGCGCCGCCTCGCGGTCGATCTCCTCGCCCACGATCATCAGCCGCCCGCCCGCCAGACGCCCGTCGTCGGCCAGCAGCTTGGCCGCCACCTTGGCGTAGCGTTCGGCGGGCCAGCGCTTGCCCATCCATTCCACGCCCGGCCCGACCGCCAGGATCGGCCCATCCCCGCCCGTCGTCGGGATCAACGCCTCGACCTGGGCCCGCGTCTCATCCGAGACATAGAGTTTCGGCGCCGGGATCTCATCGGGCTCCAGCTTCAGCACCGCCGCCGCCGCCTCGACCGCATGCAGGCCCGGCTGATCCTTGCCCCGCACCGCGCGCTTGTGCCGCCTCAGCTTGCCCGACAGGTCCGAGCCGCGCATGTCCACGACCAGTCCCCATTTGGTCGCCCGCACCTGGTTCCACAGGGCGATCCAATCGAAATGGCCCTCGCGCTCCAGCACGATCAACTTCGTCAGGCGCGGCGTATCGGCGAACAGCGGCGCGCTGGCGGCCGATCCGACGATGGTGAAGGTCGCGTGCGGCAGGCTCTCGACCAGATGCGCCAGCACGCCTGAGGACAGCACGGCGTCCTCGGCGTCCGCCTCGGCGATGTACAGGATGGGAAACCGCCCGATCATCCGTCGACGGATACAGGGATTCTATCTGCGGTTCAGCGCCAAACGCGTGTTTCCACAGGAAGGCCCCATGCGCTACAGCGACACGCATGAGCCAGACGCCCGACCCAGCCCCCGATCCAGAAGCCGCAGCCGCCCTCGAACGCTTCAAGGCCCAGCGCGTGACGGCGATTTATCGGCTGGACCTGATCGCCAAGGGCGCGACGATTTCCTACGAGGACGGCACGCCCATCGACATGGCCTCCGAAAAGGCCCGCCTTGAAGCGGTCGTCGCCGACATGGACCGCCGCATCGCCCGGCTGGAGCGTTCAGCCGGGTGAGCCTGCCCCTCCTTCCCGGCCGGACCTGCGGCGGTTGCGTCGAATGCTGCCGGGTCATTCCGCTGAACCTGCCGGAATTGGCCAAGCCGACGGGCGAGCTGTGCGCCTATTGCGTCGACGGGGCCGGCTGTTCGGTCCACGCGATCCGGCCGAACACCTGCCGCATCTGGTTCTGCCTGTGGCGCGTGGTCGAGCTGTCGGACGACTGGCGGCCCGATCGCAGCGGCGTCATCGTCCGCCCCGACGGCGTCGAGGACGGGGTCATCACCCTGTATGTCCTGCGCCGCTCCGACTTCCTGGCCTCGCCCGACTTCTTCGTGACCGTCGCCGGCTGGATCGCGGAAGGGATCGAGGTGGCGCTCAGCATTCCCGGCCCCGTCGGAACCTATCCCGCCCGCGCCGTCGTCACCGACTGGCTGCGCCCGGCGATCGAGGATGGCGACCCTGACGCCTTCACGACCCGCGTCCTGATGTCCCTCGACCGGCTGGCCGAACACGATTTCCAGCCGGACGGCGTCGTCGCGCGATATGCGGTGACAACCCTGGATCGGCCGAAAGCTTAGCCGAAGCTTAAGCCCTTGACGCTACGATAAAAATCCGTAACGCCGTCGCTGGAAAGGGCACGCCGTCGATGCAGGCCTGGGACGCGCTGAAACGACCGATCTGGATGTTCGATCCGGTCGCCCTGCGCGGCGTCTACGCCAATGCGGCCGCGCTTGACCTCTGGGGCTCCGACAATCTCGACGCCCTTCTGGCGCGCGATTTCAGCAATGTCTCCCCCGCCGTCCTGGCCCGCACCGAGCGTCTGGCCCGCGAGACGGCCAATGGCGAGACCCTGACGGAAGACTGGACCTTCTATCCGCACGGGCGGCCACTGACGGTGTCGGCGGTGATCTCGACCTATCGCCTGACGGACGGCACGCCGGTCCTGCTGTTCGAGGCCGCGCCCATCACAGTGGAAAACGAGGAGCGTCGCGCGGTGGAGGCCCTGCGCCACACCTCGACCCTGATCACCCTGTTCGACAGCGAAGCCCGCCCGATCTTCTCCAATCCGTCGGCCTTCGCCGCCTACGGATCGACCGCGCACCCCTTCGAGGCCCGATTCGCCGAACCCGAGCGCGCCCAGCCCATGCTGGCGGCCGCCCTGTCGGGATCAGCGATTTCCGACGTCTGCGAGATCATCACGCGCGAAGGCGTGCGCTGGCACCACCTGGACATTCGTCCCGTGACCGACCCCGTCACGGGCCATCTCGGCGTCATGCTGAACGAGATCGACGTGACCGACCGCGTCGAGGCCGAACAGGCCCGCGTCGCCGCCGAGCAGAAGACAGCGATGGCCGAGGCCCGGCAGAAGTTCCTGACGGACATGTCGCACGAACTGCGCACGCCCCTGAACGCGGTCATCGGCTTCTCCGATCTGTTGTCCAAGGCCGGCCTGGCCCAGCAACACGCTGATCACGCCGCCCGCATCAATGGCGCGGGCAAGCGTCTGTTGTCCGTCGTCAACGACATGATCGACCTGTCGTCCGACAACGTCGTTCCCCTGGTGCCCTCAGACAGCCCGGCCGCAGCCGAGCCCGCCCCGCCGGCCAATGAGGACGCTCAAGCCCTGCGCGTCCTCTATGTCGACGATCACGACAGCAACCGCGCCCTGGTCATGGCGGTGTTGACGGCCCAGGGCATCGCCTGCGCCACCGCCAACGACGGCGAACAGGGCGTCGAGGCCGCCCGCACCGGCGACTGGGACGTGATCCTGATGGATATCCAGATGCCCGTCATGGACGGCGTCGAGGCGACTCGCGCCATCCGCGCCCTGCCCGGCGTCGTGGGCCGCACGCCGATCCTGGCCCTGACCGCCAATACCCTGCCGGAACAGCTGATCCAGTACGAACAGGCCGGCATGGACGACTGCATCGCCAAGCCGATGAACATCGTCGATCTGGTCATGCGCGTCACCGCCTGGGGCGCCAGCGACTGGCGCACCTTCGACCCCCGCCTTGAGGACGCGGCGGCCGCTGTCGCCTAAATTCGGCGCGGCGTCTTCTGAAGCCACGCCGTCGGCCCTATCTTCGCCCCATGCCCATCGCCCGTCTCGACAGTCGCGCTCTGATCTCCGTCACGGGCGAGGAGGCGAAACCCTTTCTGCACAATCTGTTGACCCAGGATGTAGAGACGCTGGCCGACGGGGAACTGCGCTTCGGCGCCCTGTTGTCGCCGCCCGGCCGTCTGTTGTTCGACCTGTTCCTTCTGGGACAGGCTGACGGCGTCCTGCTGGACGTCGCCGCCGACCGCCGCGACGCCCTGATCCAGCGCCTGTCGATGTACAGGCTGCGCGCCAAGGTCGCCGTCGCCGCCGACGACCGCCCGGTCTTCGCCGCCTGGCCCGAGGCCCCCGCCGGCTTTATCCCCGACCCCCGCACCCCCCTGATGGGCGGCCGTTTCCATGGCGAGGCGACTGCGGACGCCGCCGAGGCCGGCTACCACGCCCACCGCCTGTCGATCGGCCTGCCCGATCCGACCGCCGACGCGCCTGAGGACAAGACCTATCCAATCGAGGCCGACTTCGACCTGCTGAACGGCATCGACTTTCAGAAGGGCTGTTTCGTCGGCCAGGAAACGACGTCGCGCATGAAGCGCCGGGGCACGATCAAGAACCGGATGCTGCCGCTGGACTTCGACGGCCCGCCCCCCGCCTTCGGCGCCGAGGTGCTGAAGGGCGAACTCCGCGCGGGCGAAGTCCTCTCGGGTCAGGACGGTTCGGTCATGGCCCTGCTGCGCATCGACCGCCTCGACGGCGACCTGACCGTGGACGGCCGCCCGGTGCGCTTGCGCAAACCCGCCTGGATGGGCGACGACGTCCTTCTCTCCTCCAACGCGTGAGTTCCCCATGAAGATCGCCGATCAGATCGTCCTCGTCACCGGCGGGGCGCGCGGCGTCGGCGCAGCCTGCGTCCGCGCCTTCGCCCGTGAAGGCGCCCGCGTCGTCATCAACTGGAGAAACAGCGGCGAAGCGGCGAACGCCCTGGCCGCCGAGATCGGCGAGCGCGCCCTCGCCCTCCAGGCTGACGTGACCGACCGCGCCGCGGTGGACGCCATGGTCGCGGCTGCGCAAAACCATTTCGGCGCCCCTGTCACCACCGTCGTCAACAACGCCTTGGACTACAGCTTCAACGGCGACGCCCGATCGCAGATGACCGCCATCGGCTGGGACGAGATGGATCGCCAGTTCTCGACCGTCGTGGGTGGCGCCCTGAACCTGATCCAGGCGACCGCGCCCGGCATGGCCGCCGCCCGGTTCGGCCGCATCGTCAACATCGGCACCAACCTGTTCCAAAATCCGGTCGTGCCCTACCACGACTACACCGCCGCCAAGGCCGCCCTGCTCAGCCTGACCCGCACCGCCGCCGGCGACCTCGGCCCCGACGGCGTCACCGTCAACATGGTCTCGGGCGGCCTTCTGCGCACCACCGACGCCAGCGCCGCCACGCCCGAGGCCGTCTTCGACCTGATCGCCGGCATGACCCCGCTGCGATCGGTGACGACGCCCGAAGAGTTCGCCGACGCCGTCCTCTTCTTCGCCTCCCCTTGGAGCCGCGCGGTCACCGGCCAGAACCTGGTCGTGGACGGCGGATTGGTCCGGGACTGAAGCCCGCGCCTGTTTTCGTCATCCTTCGGCAAGCCGCTTGCGGCGCAGACCGGGGGACCCAGCGGCGCGCGTGAGCGCGAACCTGTCGCGGCGTCTGTGTTCAACGATCCAGCGGCGGATGGATTTCGCCTTCGGCGCCGCTGGGTCCCCCGGTCTCGCTCTGCTCGCCGGAGGATGACGAAAGAGCGACGCCATCCATCGTATCGCCGCGAAACTTCCACCAACATTTCCGCAACTTGTCTGCGACCAGCGTCAATCGACCAGCCCCCGGCGCCGACGCCCCTACTATGCGCGGTTTTACGCCAGAGGCCGCAAAGCCTGACCGCATCCACCCAAGCCCGCGCTCCGAGATTAGACGAATTAGACACTTTAGACGGTGTTTTCCTCCGTCGCCCCGACGCCGAACGCCCTTTCCTCAATCGGAACAAACTGGCAACTTCAGGCTATGACCGACTCACACGCCCCAGAGGTTTCCGGCGGCCGCTGCGGCTGGTGCGGGACCGACCCCCTCTATGTCGCCTATCAGGACACCGAATGGGGCGTGCCCGAGCGCGATCCCCGCGCCCTGTGGGAAAAGCTGGTGCTCGACGGCTTTCAGGCCGGTCTCGCCTGGATCACCATCCTCAGAAAACGCGAGGGCATCCGCGACGCCTTCGACGGTTTCGATCCCGAGATCGTCGCCCGCTATGATGAGGCCGGCATCCAGCGCCTGCTGAACGATCCACGCATCATCCGCTCGCGCGCCAAGATCAACGCCGCCATCCGGGGCGCCCAGATCTGGCTTCAGATGCGCGATGACGGCGAGGACTTCTCCGCCTGGCTCTGGTCCTTCGTCGGCGGCGAGCCGATCCAGACCCCCTACGCCGACTATCGCCAGGCCCCGACCCAGACCGAGCAGTCCGTCGCCATGGCCAAGGCGCTGAAGAAGCGCGGATTCAACTTCTGCGGCCCGGTCATCGTCTACGCCTTCATGCAGGCCGTCGGCATGGTCAACGATCACCAGACGACCTGCTTCCGTCACGCCCAGGTTCGTGCGATGGCGGACCATGGCTAAAGCCCCCGCAAACCCGAAAGCCTTCCCGACGCTCGCGCTGGAAACCGTGCTGATCCAGCGTGTCGGCGGCCTCGTCTGCGGCGTGGACGAGGCCGGACGTGGTCCCTGGGCCGGGCCGGTCTCGGCGGCGGCCGTGATCCTGAACCCTGACGACCTGCCGCCCGGCATCGACGATTCCAAGGCCCTGACCGAAAAGCGCCGCGCCGCCTTGGAGCCCGAGATCAAGGCCCGCGCCGTCGCCTGGGGTGTCGGCTTCGCCTCGGTGGACGAGATCGAGGAGCTGAACATCCTGCATGCCACGGGCCTGGCCATGTGCCGCGCCATCGAGGCCTTGCAGGTCCAACCGGTCGCCGCCCTGGTCGATGGCAACTATCGCTTCAAGCTTCCGTGCGAAATCCAGACGGTCGTCGGCGGCGATGGACTGTCGCTATCCATCGCGGCGGCCTCGATCCTGGCCAAGACCGCACGAGACCGGTTGATGATCGATTTGGATGCCCAATACCCCGGCTACGGCTTCGCCAGCCACAAGGGCTACAACGCGCCAATCCATCAGAACGCCTTGAAAACCCTGGGCCCCTGCCCCGCCCACCGGCGCAGCTGGTCGCCGATCAAGGCGCTGTTGCAGGAGGCCTGACGCCCTCTCAGATGTGCAGGAAGCCGCCCAGCAGCGCGCCCATCAGGGCCGCCACAGCCGCCCCGGCGATCGCCATCATCCAGCGCGGCGGCGGCGCCACCTCGGGCTCGACATCGATCTGCTCGATGGGTTGAGCCGCTTCGACCGACCGCGTGTAGCGTGCGGCGTTGTGGGTGAAGGTCGCATCCGCCGTCCGCGGCGCCCACGAGCGCGGCTCGGCCGCCGGACGCACACGGTAGTCGTCGGGGCGATCGGTCTTGGGGGCGGTGTACGGGTGCGGTTGCATAGTCCCACAACGGCACGCAGCGATTCGCGTTCCGCCCTACCCTCCGTTGTTTTCGTCGGTGTCTATGCAGCAACGGGCAGGGACACCGGCCGCTCGGTGACCACGAACAGGTGCTCGACATTCTTGAGCCGCCCGATCTGCCCGACCTTCTCGCCCTTGGGATTATGGATCCCGATCCGGGCGCCGACATAGCGGGGATGCGCCACCTCCAAGACCTGCACATGACCCCGCGCCGACAGCATCTCGACCAGGTCCGCGCGGCTCAGATACCCCTCGTCGTTGAAGCTGACGATCAGGTTCGGCGCCTTGACCCGCTCGATCACGGACCGCAGCGCCGGGCCGATGCCGGGCCGGCTGTTGAAGGCGCTCTTGCGCGTCCTCACGTCCACCCGCTTGTTGGCCACGCCATAGGTCTCGGGCCGGTCCCACAGCACCAGGCTCTCCCAGCAATGGTAGTTCCCAAGATAGGAATGCTGGTTGTACGGCGGGTCTAGATAAACCAGGTCCGCCTCGATCTGTTCAGCGATCTCGACCGCATCGCCCTGCGTCGCTCGGCATGGCCCGTCCACCGCCGGAACCAGGTCCGGGCTGCGCAGCTCCAGCGTCTTCAACGCCCTCGGCGCCCACTGCTTCATATAGGCCATCTGGACCCCGGCGGTGGAATCCACCCGATCCGCCGCCTCCATCAGGCTGACCAGGGCGATGGCCTTGAGTTCCGGCTCCAGTCCCATCGCCTCGATCCGGTCGCGCATGGCGTCGATCCGCGCCCCGTTGTCGGGATGGAAATACCGCGCATCCTGACAAAAGGCCTGGGTGAACCAGCCCGCCTCGGGCTTGACCGTCCGCAGCTCGGCCAGCACGCCCTCGGCCCGCTCGATCCACCGCTCCCGATCCGCCTGAACATAGGTCGTCGCCAGGGCGTGGGCATAGGCGTTCAGGTCGTTCGACCAGACCTGAAACCCCTGCTTCTTCAGGGCGTGCCCGACCCTCGCCGTGCCCGAGAACAGATCGCACACCCGCCCGCCCTGCGGCAGCACCCCCGCCACCGCACCCGTCACATGCCCCAGCAAGGCGCGCTTGGAGCCGATATATTTGATCATGACGCGGCCCGACTCATCGCGGCAGCATAGCGGTTGTCGCAAGGCGCGCGAAGTTGCCCGGATCGTCGGAATTCAACCGCCGCGTCTAGCTTCAGGCCAACGCGCGGTCCATGCTCAATGCGGCGATTATGGAGAAGGCGCATGCCCCACAGCGAAACCCATCGGGTCGATCGGATCGGCTGGCTTAGGGCGGCGGTGTTGGGGGCCAATGACGGGCTGGTGTCGACGGCCAGTCTGGTGGTGGGCGTCGCGGCGGCGGCGACCAGTCATGGCGGCATATTGATCGCGGGCGTGGCAGGACTGGCGGCGGGCGCCATGTCGATGGCGGCGGGCGAATATGTCTCGGTCAGTTCGCAGTCCGACACGGAAAAGGCCGATCTGGCGCGTGAGGCGGTCGAACTGGCCGGCGATCATGAGGCGGAGACGCGCGAACTGGCCGGCATCTATGTCGGGCGAGGCGTCGCGCCGGATCTGGCGACCGAGGTGGCGCGCCAGATGATGGCGCATGACGCGCTGGGCGCCCATGCGCGCGACGAGCTGGGTATTTCTGAGATCACCACCGCACGGCCGATCCAGGCGGCGCTGACCTCGGCGATCACCTTCTCGGCCGGGGCCGCCCTGCCTCTGGTTGTCGCCGCTGTCGCGCCGCTGGACACGCTGGCGATCTGGGTCGCGGCTTCCGCCCTGCTGGGTCTGGCCGTGCTGGGCGCCCTGGGCGCCCGCGCAGGCGGCGCGCCGATCGGGCGATCGGTTCTGCGCGTGGTTTTCTGGGGCGCGCTCGCCATGGCCATCACCGCAGGCGTGGGCCGCCTGTTCCACATCGCCGCCTGATCAGAACCGCGCCGTCAGGGCCAGGCGGGCGGTAAGCGGTCGTTGCGGCGTGCTGATGTCGCCCGAGGCGTAGAAGGGATTGCCAAAGGTGAAGGTGTCGTCGCTGCGGTTGAACAGATTGTCCGCCGCCGCCCTGATCGCCCAGCGATCGATCTCGACGCCGACGCCCAGCGAACTGGTCAGATAGCCGGCCGAGGCGCCGGTGGAGGTCGGCGAAAGAGCGATATCGGTCGGGCCGACATAGCCCAGACGAAGCTCGGATCGCACCGTCGCATGCGCCAGATGCGCCTCATGCACGACGCCGGCCTGCACGCTGAAATCGGCGACCGCGGGCAGTCGCGTGTCGGTCCCCAGCGCGAAACCGGGGTCGGGGCGGGTCAACTCGGGATCATTGAAGACGGCATGCGCATCAACCGTCCACGGGCCGTCGCGCCATTCGACCTCGCCCTCGATGCCGCGATTGCGGCCATCGCCCAGATTGGCGGTGAAGGGCAGGCCCCGGGCGTCGAACCGGTCCGACTGGATGTTGCGCCAATCGGCGACGAAGACCGCGCTTCGCCCCCGCAGTCGCCCTTCGAACAGGGCGAAGCGCGCGCCCGCCTCGCCGGCGACGATCTCGTCCGGCTTCACCTGTCGCGCGGGCTGCTGATCGCCGCCCGGCACGACGCCGGCGTTGAAGCCCGGCCCGCGATAGCCCTCCGTCGCCAGCGCGTAGAAGACGAAGGGCCCACGATCATATTCGACCACCAGACGCGGGGTGATA
The DNA here is from genome assembly GCF_040546195.1 of Brevundimonas sp. UYEF29. NCBI lineage: Bacteria > Pseudomonadati > Pseudomonadota > Alphaproteobacteria > Caulobacterales > Caulobacteraceae > Brevundimonas > Brevundimonas sp. UYEF29. The sequence continues at coordinate 291,581 of NZ_JBEPNH010000004.1, forward strand.
TCGACCAGGGCGTCTTCTCCAGACACCTGCGTCGGATCGCCATCGGTTTCGCTGCGATGCTCCACCCCGATGCGTAACAGGCGCGCGCCGGCCGTGATCTTCAGGCGGTCGGTCAGCGCATAGGCGGCGTCGCCGAACAGAGCCGCCTCATCCACATGGTCGCGCCTGTGCTGTCGATAGACCTCCGGCCCGCCCTGCCCGTCCGAGATCGCGACGGTGCGGGTGTGGGTATATTCCGAGAAGAACAGCCCGGCGCTCCACTTCAGTCGCGCGCCGAAGTCGCCGTTCAACCGCATCTCATGCACCGCAGCCGACAGGTCGTCGGCCTGGTCCAGCGCCGCTGTTCCCGTAAGCCCGAACAATCCGGCCGCAGGCGTCGCATCGTAGCGCGCATCGAGGCCGTGCGACTGAACGCTGGATGAGGCCCGCAGCCGCGCCCAGCCCAGATCCCCGTCCACCGAGGCCCAGACGCCGTCGAAATCGTTGCGGCTGGGCTCCGTCAGGCTGCGCCGACGCGCATAGGGTTGGTCGGCGCCCAGGTTGGCGTACTGGCTGTCATCGACGTCGATGGTCTGGGCGAGGAATCCCGTCTTCAAGGTCCAGCCGGGGGTCAGACGAAACAGCGCCGCCGCCCTCAGCCCCTGTCGATGCATGCCGCCGGTATTGCTAAGGCCAAGGACGTGATCATCGACGTAGCCCCCGACCGTCTCGTCATAGCCGACGACCCGGACCGCCAGGCGATCACGCAGGATCGGGGCGTTGATCATCAGCTCGACGGCGTCGCCCGGCGCGCCGCCGGCCGTCAGCGCCCCCTCCGCCGTCACGCGTCCATAGACGCCGTCCAGGTCCGGCGGGCGGCTGACCATCTGGACGACGCCGCCCATCGAACCCGCGCCGTACAGCGCCCCCTGCGGCCCACGCAGGACCTCGACCCGTTCGATGTCGGCCAGACGCAGCGCCGGGTCAGGCGCGTCGTAGGTCAGGCGCACGTCATCGAGATAGAGCCCGATCAGGCTTTGCGCCTGTCCCGCAACGGGTCCGTCCGCCAGGCCGCGAATGAAGAGCTTGTCGCGCCCCGGCCCCAGATTGGTGACCGTCAGGCCCGACACGCGCGCGGCGACGCCGTCGAGGTCGCTGATCCCGGCCCGTTCCAGCGTCACCCCATCCAGCGACGACAGACCGTAGGGGGCGCGCGACAGCAGCAGATTGTCCGTGCGTGACGCCGTCACGACGACTTCATCCAGCGTCGTCGGGGCCACGGACGCGGGCGGCGTCGAGATCGTCCGCGCGACGACGGGCGGCGCGGCGGCCACCCGCACGATCCTGTAGGCGCCGTCGCCGACACGGGTCGCGACACAGTGCGTGCCCAGCATCAATCTAAACAAGGCGGCGTCGACGGAAAGTCGGCCTCTCACCCCGCGCGTGGGGCCGCATCGCTCGGTTCCGGCGGCGTCGATGCTGACGCCCGCCTGCAGGCCGAAGTCGAGGACGGCGGTCCGCAACGGCTGAGGCGAAACCGACACCTGAAGCGACGAACGCCCTTGGGCCATGCCGATCGACGGCGTGGTCACACCGCAAACGACGACCAGGGCGCAGAGGAAGGCTCGTACCAAAAGGCGACGTCCGAAGCAGGTTCAGCGCCGTTCTAGACGAACCCCTTGCGGCCCGCGAGTGGCCTTGATCGGCAGGAACCGTTCCAGCCGACCGATCACCGCCGCTTCGTCATCAAGAACCAGCGTGCCGGAGAAGCGCAGGTTGGCCGCATTCGGCGCCACGGTCACCGGCGTAGCGAAGGCGCGGCTGAGGTCGGCGGCGATCTCTCGCAGCGGCCGATCGTCATAGGCTCGTCGCCCTTGGGTCCAGGCGGCGGCGGTGCGGACATCGACGGGGGCCACGGTCATGCGGTCGTCGGCGTCGTCGCGCTGGACCGACTGACCGACCGTCAGACGCACCCGCCGCGCGGGCTGTTTCAGGTCGCTGACCTCGACGACGCCCCGCAGCACCGCCACCTGGGTGTCATCGGCGGATCTGCGGATGTTGAACGCCGTGCCGACCACGCGCACCTGGCTTTCGCCGACATCGATCAGGAACGGTCGGCCGGCGTCATGCGCGACATCGAAGGTCGCCTCGGCCTGATCCATATGCACCAGACGCCGTCCCCGCTCCATCTTCACCGACAGGGTCGAGCCGCCGTTGATCTGAAGCCGCGATCCGTCGTCCAGGGTCACCGTCCGCGTTTCGCCGGGCGCGGTGGTGTACACCACGGTCGGCGCGGTTTGCAGCAACGGACCCAGGAAGATCGCCGCGGCGAGGGCCGCAGCCATCGCCGGGACGGCCACCATCCATCGCCGCCCCGGTCCCTTGCGCCGCTCGCGATGCGCCGACAGGTCGATGACCGACGCCGGCTGAACGTCGGACAGGTCGTCCGAAGCGGTCCACAGCCCCTCGGCCTCGTCGAAGGCGCGCCGATGGGCCGGGTCTTGATCGAGCCAGGCCGTCGCCGCGTCGATGTTCGCAATCGTCACGTCATCGGCGCGCAGACGCACGACCCAGGCGGCGGCCTGGGCGGCGATCTCCTCGTCCTTGATGACGGCGTCCTGGGTCATGATCCGGTCCGGGCCCGAGCGGGCTTTGGGGGAGAGACGACGCGGTCGCGCCGCATCCTCAATGAAAAATGGCGAAATCCGGTCGTCATGGCCAACCGACCCGCAGCAGCAGTTCCTTCAGCGAGGCGGAAACGTATTTTTCGACCGCGCTGCGCGAGACGCCCATCCGCTTGGCCACCTCGGCCTGGCTGAGCCCGGCCATCTTGTGCAGACGGAAGGCCTCTGCGGCCTTGGGCGGCATCCGGTCGATCGCGGCGACCACCTTTTCCAGTTTCAGCTTGGCCCAGACGGCGTCCTCGGCCGACGGCGCATCCTGGGCTTCGGCCGCATCATCGATAGCGGAAGCGCGCCGCCATTCCAGATCGCGCGCGCCCGCGCGTCGCTGGGCCTTGGACGCATCCAGGGCCAAATTTGCGGCGATCCGATAGAGGAAGGCCTGCGGGTGGCGTACCTCGGCGGCGGCCTCCTCGGTCATCGACTGCAGCCGCACCCAGACATCCTGCGCCAGATCTTCGGCCGCAGCCGACGATCCCGTGCGCGCCGTCAGAAAGCGCACCAAGGCCGGGCGGCTGTCCAGCCACGCGTTCGCCAGAGCGTGCCGCGCCGGTCGGCTTGGGTCGTGCTGAGGGGGACCGGAAGAGGCGTTCACCACCCCATCGTGGGTTGCTGCGCCCTTTGCGGCAACCGCGATTGCGACGGCGAAAGATTTTTTTGTGGGGGTCGCCGCACCGCGTCGTCTCTGGCCCGAAGTCCCCTGGCCCGAGGCCCGCATGTTTCCACTCCGCCTGCCCGAAGACGCCGATCCGGTTCAGCCGCGCGCGCGCCGCACGCTGTCGTCGCGCATCATCCGGTTCGACGATCCGTGCCGAGGCGAACGTCGCCGCGTGGAGCAGTTCATCGAGGCGGCCTATGCCGAGGCCTATGGCGGCCAGATCCAGGCCCATTTCCCGACCCTGATGAGCGTTCAGGACGAGGCTGGCGTCATCTACGCCGCCGTCGGCTTCCGACACGCCGCCGAAGCGCCCCTGTATTTGGAGCAATATCTGGACAGCTCCGTCGAGACCGTCCTGAGCCAGGCCATCGGCGCCGTCATTGACCGCGCGCAGGTGGTCGAGATCGGCAGCCTGGCCTCCAGCGGACAGGGCGCGACGGTCTTCCTGTTCGCCGCCATGGCCCATCATCTGCAGTCCGAAGGTCTGAGGTTCGCCGTCGCCACCGCGACCGACGAACTGCGCCGCATCTTCCACAAGGCTGGCTTGGGCGCGCTTCAACTCGCGCGCGCCGATCCGCGCCGCCTGGACGACGGCGGCGGCAGTTGGGGCGCCTACTATCAGACCGATCCTGTGGTGCTGGCCGGCTCGATCGACGCGGCGACCGCGCCGCTGGATCACTTTTCCGAAACAGCGCCGGTCGGACGGGCCGTCCGCACCCGCCTGCACTACGAGGATCGCTCATGAGCGCCGTTCTGGACGCCCTGTCGCGTCGCGCCCGCACCACGCCCGATGATGTGGTGATCGAGTGGGCCGAAGGTTCGCTGACGGCGGCCGACTTGCTGGCGCAGGTCGGTCAGCTGGCGACCGCCCTGGCCGACGACCGATCTCCGGTCGGGGTCCTGCTCGACAACGGGCCAGCCTGGGTCGTCGTCGATCTGGCGCTGATCCTCGCCCAGCGGCCGAGCGTGCCGATCCCGCCCTTCTTCACGGCCGCTCAACGCGATCATGCCCTGACCGACGCCGGCGCGGGGGTGCTGATCACGCCGGGCGCTCCGGGCGAGCTGACCGTGGGCGGCGCGCCCATCCGGCTGACGCCGACGGGGCTGCCGGTGCGGGATCTGCATCGCGGCACGGCCAAGATCACCTACACCTCCGGCTCGACCGGTGCGCCCAAAGGCGTCTGCCTGTCTCAGGATCAGATGGAGGCGGTCGCCGCCTCTCTGGTTGAGGTCCTGGGCCGCGACCGCGCCGGGCTGCATCTGCCGGTGCTGCCGCTGGCGGTGCTGCTTGAGAATGTCGCCGGCCTCTATGCGACGCTTCTGGCCGGCGGCCGCTATCACGCCGCGAGCCTGGCCGAGGCCGGGATGGGCGAGGCCTTCCGCCCCGATTTTGCGCGCCTGCTGTCCACCGTCGTCCAGACCGGCGCCACGACCCTGATCCTGGTTCCCGAACTGCTGCGCGGCCTGATCGCCGCCCAAGGCGCGATGCGGCTGGATCATCGGCTGGAGATGATCGCGGTCGGCGGCGCACGGGTGTCCCCGGCCCTGCTGGAGGCCGCCGCCAACGCCGGCCTGCCCGTGGTCGAGGGCTATGGCCTCAGCGAATGCGCCTCGGTCGTGGCGCTCAACAGCCCGGACGACGCCCGCCCCGGCACGGTCGGCCGGCCTCTGCCTCACCTTGCGGTCCATCTGGCTGACGACGGCGAAATCCTGGTCTCGCCCCATCCTTTCCTCGGCTACGTCGGCCAGGCGCCCGCGCCGGAGCGTCTGCACACAGGCGACATCGGCCGCTTCGACACCGACGGACGGCTCAGCATCGAAGGCCGCAAGGCCAACACCCTGATCACCGCCTTCGGGCGCAACGTCGCGCCCGAATGGGTCGAGAGCGAGCTTCTGGCCGAACCCCAGATCCTTCAGGCCATGGCGATGGGCGAGGCGCAGGCGGCGTTGTCGGCCCTGATCGTGGCGATGCCCGGCGCCGAACCGGCCCAGGTCGAAGCCGCCGTCGGGCGCGCCAACGCCCGCCTGCCCGACTACGCCCGCATCGGCGACTGGCGTCTGGTCCCGCCCTTCGATCCCGCCGCCGGTCAGGTCACGGCCAACGGTCGTCCGCGTCGCGAGACCCTGCTGCGCACCTACGCCCCCTCCCCCTCGCAAGCCGCCTGAGAGTTCGCATGTCGTTTTTTGAAACCCTGGTCGCCGCGACCGCAACCGAGCGGGCCGCCTTCGCCGCCATCCCCCAGATCAGGGACGGTCTGGCCGGCCGTATCAGCCGCGAAACCTACGTCGCCTATCTGGCCCAGGCCTATCACCACGTCCGCCACACCGTGCCGTTGATGCAGGCCGCCCGCGCGCGGCTGAACGATGATCACGCAGTGTTCAAGGCCGCGCTCGACGACTACATCGCCGAGGAAACCGGCCACGAGCAGTGGATCCTGAACGACATCCGCGCCGCCGGCGGCGACCCCGATCAGACCGTGCAGCACGGCCCGAACGTCGCGACCGAACTGATGGTGGCCTATGCCTATGACACCATCCAGCGCATCAACCCGATGGCCTTCTTCGGCATGGTCTATGTGCTGGAGGGCACCAGCATTCAGCTGGCCAGCGTCGGCGCCGAGGCCGTGCAGCAGAGCCTCGGCCTCCCGCCCGCCGCCTTCACCTATCTGATTTCCCACGGGGCTCTGGATCAGGATCACATCCTGTTCCTCAAGCAACTGCTGGACGGAGTGTCGGACGCCGACGACCGCGCCGCCATCGTCCACATGGCCAAGGTGATGTTCGGCCTGTTCGGCGGAGTCTTCGCCTCCATCCCCCACATCGCAGCGCGGGAGACGGCCGATGCAGTTTGAGGATCGCAACATCCTGATCACCGGCGGCTCCGGGGCCTTGGGACGTCGTGTGGTCGAGCGGATCGAGCGCGAGGGCGGTCGGGTCACGATCGTCGCCCGCGCGCCGGTGGCGGGCCATCACACCCTGGTTGGCGACCTGTCCACTCCGCAGGGCCTCGACAGCGTCGCCGAACAGGCCGGCGGCCGCGCCTGGGATACTCTGATCAATATCGCCGGAATCCAGCATTTCGGCCCGCTGGAGCAGCAGACGCCCGAGCACCTGCTGGCGACCTATATGGTCAATCTGGTCGCGCCGGCGCGTCTGGCCCAGGCCGTCCTGCCCGGCATGAAGGCGCGCAAGCATGGCCAGATCGCCAATGTCGGCTCCATTTTCGGCTCGATCAACTTCGCCCACTTCGCCAGCTATTCCAGCGCCAAGGCCGGGATGCGGGCGCTCAGCCAATCGCTGCGCCGCGAACTGGCCGGCACTGGCGTCGGCGTCACCTATGTCGCGCCCCGCGCAGTGGCCACGCCGTTCAACTCCGCCAAGGTCGACGAATATGCGCGTCTGACCGGCATGGCCGTGGACGATCCGGACCCGATCGCCGACCGCATCGTCGCCGCCATCCGCTCAGATCGCCGCGACGTCTATCTCGGCTTCCCCGAAAGCCTGTTCGTCCGCCTCAACGCCCTGGCGCCCGGCCTAATCGACGGCGCCCTGAAATCCAACGACCTGAAGGCCCGCGCCCTGTTCGCCGGCTGAACCACAGAACAAAAGGAGAGACACGCCATGAAGACCGCCCTGTTCGCCCTGGCCCTGATGGCCGCCCCCCTGACGGGTGCCTCCGTCGCCCACGCCGACGCCTGCGACGACCGCGCGCGCGGTCTCCAGCAGTCGTGGGACCACGTGAATTTCGAGGTCCCGCAAGGCGTTCGAATGGCGGAAATGGCGCGGCTGAACACCCAGGCCGACGCTGTCGTCGCCCAATGCCCCAACCGCGCCGAACCTCTGGTCTGGGACGCCATCATCACCGCTTCGGAAGCGGGATTGAAGGGCGGGATCGGCGCCCTGGGCCTCGTGCGTGAGGCGCGCACCGAACTGGAACAGGCCGAGCGGATCAACCCGCGCGCGCTGAACGGCTCGGTCTATGTCAGCCTCGGTTCGCTCTACGCCCAGGTGCCGGGCGCCCCGATCGGTTTCGGCAACCGCCAGCGCGCCCGCGACTACCTCCAGCGCGGTCTGGCCATGGCGCCCAACGACGTCGACGCCAACTTCTTCATGGGCGATCTGCTGGTGCGCGAACACGACTGGAACGGCGCCGCCCGTTATCTGCAAAAGGCCATCGACGCCCCTGCCCGCCCAGGCCGCGCCGTCGCCGACCGTGGTCGCAAGGCTGAGGCCCGCGCCCTGCTTGTTCGCGCCCAGCAGCATCACTGAACAGATCCATCATGAGCCCTGTTCCCCCTGCCCTGTCGCTAGACGTCGTTCAGCGCCGTCGCAAATGGTTCGCCGGCCTGGTTCTGCTGGTCCTCATCGTCCTGACCGCCAGCGTGCGCTCGGTCGCCGCCCTCGACGGCGAATGGCATGAAGGCGTCGAAGGCCTGGGCCTGGCCGCCATCATCGTCGCCATCGTCGGCCGCGCCTGGTGCTCGCTCTATATCGGCGGACGCAAGAAGGCAGAGATCGTCGATCGCGGCCCCTTTTCCATCACGCGCAACCCGCTCTATGTCTTCAGCTTCATCGGCGCCTTCGGCGGCGGCGCCCAGACCGGCAGCGTGACGATCGGCGCGATCTTCGCCGTGGCGACCTTTCTGGTCTTCCTACGCACGGTCGGTCGCGAAGAGGCCTGGCTGGCCGAACATTTCGGCGCGCCCTATGCCGCCTACTGCGCCCGCACGCCGCGCTTCCTGCCCAATCCTGCCCGCTGGCGCGACGCCGAGGAACTGATTGTCCGTCCCGCCTTCTTCGTCCGCACCCTGCGCGACGGCCTGGTCTTCCTCGCCGCCATCCCCGTCATGGAAGGCATCGAGCACCTGCAGTCGTCAGGGTTGATCGGCTTCCCGGTCAGTCTGTTCTAGACCTAACCGTCGCGCCATTCGCTGAGCATCTGGCCGTCGGCGTCTTCGAAGGCGACGCGGTCGAGTTGCACCGCGCCGATACAAACCGGCCTTTGATCGGCGGCTGCCGCCCGACAGTGGATGGCGCGGCCGTCGGCGAAGGCGGTCATCCGGCCTTCGAGGACGAGACGGTATCCTTGCGCCGACGGCACGGGGGGTTGGCCGTCCTCGCCCCGCAGGGTGAACTCATAGGCGCGGCCGTTTCGGCGCCCTGTCCGCGCGCCGTTCGCCTTGAACACGGCGGCCAGCCCCGCCGTCTGAGGCGAGGCCTGGCTTGAAGCCGAAGCTGTGGGCGCCATCGCCGGGCAGGCCTCGGTGAGCAGCCACGGCCGGGCAAGCCAGAATCCCTCGACAGCTTCCAGCCCGCTGTCGTCGCGTCCGACCACACCGGACTGCAGCCAATCCGCCGGCGCCAAACTGAACTTCAGCCTTTGGCGATCCTTCGCCCAGGCGACCGTCGCCAGCCCATCAGCCGCAGCCTCGACAGCGTCGCTCGGCGCCCCGCAGCCAAAGGCCTGACGGACGACGAAGCGTCGCCCGGCCAGAGACGCGCCCCCGACCTCTCGCCCTGCGGCGAAGGCCGAGGCGGCGATGTCCATCGCTTCAAGCAGGCCGGCGCGATCCAGCACCGGCGCAGGCGCGACGGTCACTACCGGCGGCGTTTCGGTTTTCTCAGCCGGAGCGGGTGCGGGCTGCGGCTCACGCTGGCAGGCGGCGAGCACCAGCAGGGACGCTGCAAGCGCGACTATCGAAGACCGAGGCGACGCAATCTTTTCGAGCATGGAACCACCCTAACACGCGAACCGCTGATGGGGATGCGCTCATCCGAAAAAGGTTGACGCGAACGATGGGGGACGGTCTGCACAGCATCATGACTTTCGACCAGATCGCCGCCCTCGCTGTGCTCGTCGCCGTCGTGGGCGTCCTGATCCATGGCAAGATGCGGGCCGATGTCGTCGCCTTGACGGGCGCCGCCGTCCTCCTGCTGCTGGGCGTGGTGCGGCCGATCGAGGTGCAGGGTGCCTTCGCCAGTCCCGCCGTCATCGCTTTGGCCGGCCTGTTCGTCATCGCCTACGCCATCGAACTGTCCGGTCTCTTGGGCTGGTTGATCCGACAGGCGACGCAGCTTTCCGCCCGGATCGGCGCCCGAGGCATCTGGATCGTCATCGGCCTGTGCGGTTCGGTCGGCGGCTTCCTGAACAACACCCCTGTGGTGGTTCTGGCCGCGCCGGTGATCCGCGACGTGGCCCAGTCGCTGCGCCTGTCGCCCAAACGCTTTCTGATGCCGCTCAGCCACGTCACGGTCATGGGCGGTCTGCTGACGCTGATCGGGACATCGACCAATCTGCTGGTCAACGACATGGCCCGCAACGCCGGCCAGCCGGTCTTCGGCCTGTTCGAGATCACGCCCGTGGGTTTGGCCATCGCGGTCGTTGGCGGCCTGTGGCTCTATTTCGTGGGCGCGCGCCAACTGGGTCGATCGGTCGCCATGGACGAGGCGGAAGCCGCACGTCTGGCGGAACTGGAAGAGGCGCGTCGTCGCGCAGAGGCCGAAGCCATCAATCGCCGCAAGCGCCTGCTGCCGTTCGGCCTGCCGCGCTTGGGCGGATCGCGAAATCAGGTCGATGGGTCGGGCGATGCGCATCTCGGCGACGTTGAACTGTATGGCGCCGCTGATCGTCCGCTACGGCTGAAGCCGGCTGCGATCTCGCTGGGCGTGTTTGTGCTGGTGATCCTGTCGGCGGCGCTGGGGTGGGCGCCGATCGCCGCCTCGGCCTTCGCCGGCGCCGTCGGACTGATCCTGCTGCGCGTCATCACGCCCGAGGAGGCCTATGCCGGACTGCGCCCCGAAATCCTGCTGCTGATCGCCGGCATGGTCGTGGTCGGCACGGCCATCGAGGTGACGGGGCTGGCGTCCGCCGGCGCAGATCGTCTGATCGGCGTGATCCGGCCGCTGGGGCCGCTGGGCGCCTTGATCGTGCTTTACGGCGTGACGCTTTTCGCCACCGAACTGCTGTCCAATGCCACCGTTGCGGTGCTGATCACCCCCATCGCCGTAGCCCTGGCCGAAAGCTTGGGCGTCGATCCCCGACCCTTCCTGGTGTGCGTCATGATGGCGGCCTCTGCCGCCTTCGCCACCCCGTTCGGCTATCAGACCAATGTGCTGGTCTTCAACATGGGCGGCTACAGCTACATGGACTTCGTCCGCGTCGGCCTGCCCCTGAATCTGATCACCTGGATCGCCGCCATGGTCGCCATCCCGATCTTCTTCCCGTTCTGATCGCTGGGTTGTCGAAGTGGTGCGGGCGGCCGGGATCGAACCGGCAAGGACTTTCGTCCGGCAGATTTTAAGTCACACACGCCAGCATCAACCATCTGATACTTCTGCGTAATCTACCACATGCGAGGTACCTGTGTAAGACGTTGTGTAAGTCGGCCGCGAGTGCCGAGGTATCATTTTGCGGCATCCGCCGGGCATGAGGCCCGCGCAGCTGCGCCCAGATAGGTTCGGCCCCTAGCCGTCCTGACAGCTGCTTCGCGCCAAGAGCGGTCATTGGCTCGCCAGCGGAAAGTGGACATTCACAGCTAGTTCGATGTCGGCCGGACCATCGAGGCGGGGGGGCACGCCTATTCCTTGGATACCCTCGCTTCGCCTATGGCTGCTGGCATTTTCTCGTTCACCAGAACACTTAGTGCGCTTAGCGTCTTGGAGAAGTCTGCCAAGGTGCCGAGGTCATCGGCGATAAACATGCTGATCCCTTGGGCGATCTCCAACATGGAAGGATCGTCGTCTGCGTTAGGTTCGATCTCCCTGAAGGCCCGATCTAGCTTAGCCTTATGACTTTTCAGCGGAATGTCGCCCTGGTGCGCGACTTCATTCCGCAAATCCTCTAGCGCCTTCAATACGGCATTCAGTTTGTCGGCATCGGTTGGGTCTTTCTGCCACATCGCGCATAGCAGACGGGCCTTGTGCGGAAAGCCGAGTTTGGGGCCCTTCCCAAACAGTTTGTTGGGGTGCGGCAACAGCTTCCGCAGCACGACTTCGAGTTCGTATTCAACAGCGGCGTGGAACGTCAGAACCTCGATCGCAAAGTGACGTGACCCCCATTTCTCATCCAGCCATAACGAGAGTCCTTTGGTGATCTGAGCTGGGGTTGTCGGGGTTGGCAAGAGGCCGGTCAGCGCAG
>NZ_JBEPNH010000005.1:0-255226 GCF_040546195.1 Brevundimonas sp. UYEF29
TGGTCCCTATCTGCCGTGGGTGTTCGAAGCTTGAGAGGATCTGTCCCTAGTACGAGAGGACCGGGATGGACATACCTCTGGTGTACCTGTCATGGCGCCAGCTGTGCAGCAGGGTAGCTAAGTATGGAATAGATAACCGCTGAAAGCATCTAAGCGGGAAACTAACCTCAAAACAAGGCTTCGCTGAGGATCGTGGAAGACTACCACGTTGATAGGCCAGGTGTGGAAGTGGGGCGACCCATGAAGCTTACTGGTACTAATAATCCGATCGGTTTGATCGTTTCTCAGCAAAACTCATTCGATGATCGTTCAGACCAGAACGATCGCAGACAATGTCTTCTCATCATCCGCTGTCCCCCTGGTTGACCTGGTGGCTATGTCGGAGGTTCCCCACCCGATCCCATTCCGAACTCGGTCGTTAAGCCCTCCAGAGCCAATGGTACTTCGTCTCAAGGCGCGGGAGAGTAGGTCGCCGCCGGGTCTACCAGGCGGACAGCCGATGATGAACAAACACTGCAGTCGCGGCCCTTCTCGAAACGTTCTTCCTTCTCGATACACTACCGCTTGCCGCGGGATGGAGCAGCCCGGTAGCTCGTCAGGCTCATAACCTGAAGGTCGTAGGTTCAAATCCTACTCCCGCACCCAGACCAACCTCACACCCTGTGGGGATGCCAGAAGCCCCGCCCAAACCGGCGGGGCTTTTTGCTGTGCGGGCTTCATTCAGACCCAGCAACACGCCAGGCTTCCATGCATCTGCAGGTCGAGCTTCCCTTACACCTTCCAACGGATAGAAAACCATGCGGTCGTTGGGCCCTCGTGGATGGCTCACTCACTGCCAGCATAGATTTCTGCGGCCAGGCGTGGTCATGACAAGAGTGAGATAGGCGTCTCTACCGAATGTCCAGGCAGTAGCTCGATGTCCGCTTACAGATCGATGAGGCCGGTGGGCATCTCGTGGTTTTCAGGCCCGAGAAAAACGTGGTTTGGTCTGCAAAACTTATCCGAAGCGAAGCGGTTCACCCTTCATCACGGGTCGCCAACAACCGCACTTTAGGCTAGAAAATTGACGACCACTTTTGGCGCCAAAGCCTGTGACCGAAATCGACCGTTGCGGACATTGGCCGCAGCCCACTTAGATACGCGCCTATCGGCAGCGAAGGCTTGGACCGAAATCGGTTTCTAGTCGTGGGCTGAATGCTCGACATTCGCAACCTCGCGTGATCGTCTAGGTGGCCCAAAGGAGAATGGTCTTGTTTTTCGCCGCCATGTTCGCAGCCGCCCAAGTTGCATCACAAGCTCCCCCTTTGGCCGAGGAAGGCGTTTGGCTGGGTCGGCTCTCAACCGCCGTCGCGATCTGCCGTGACTACGGCTACGGGGTGAACCAGACAGCCGCCCGCGGCATCGTCGATGGCTTCGAAGCGAGAGCCACAACAGAAGGATGGACGTCCGAAAATCTCCAAGCCGCTTACAATCAAGGCAGAGAGTTAGAGCGCGCAGACTTCAAACTTCTCTTTGACCTCGACGGACTAACGCGCTCTGAGATTCGACGCGCGTACAGGGATCACCTCAATCGGACGAAGGTCCGATGCAGGGTGCACTCCGAACGCTTTCCCACCGTCATCTCGGATGTGCGTAATGGCGAACGCTCAATCGACGCTAGCCTTTCGGCTGGTCGCTGAGCATGCCGATCCGTTGGCGGTTGCGCAAAGGCGACGGCCTATTTCTGCTAGCTGCGAGGGCGCGCGCGCCTGTTGAAAGTCAACATTCGTCAAGATTAGAGTTTTGAAATGTCGCTGATCGCGATCGCTGTGATGGGCCAGTATCTCGGCCATGTCTACGTCTCCCCACATCCGCCCGAGACTGTTCCTTGCCCGCTGGCTGCGGTGCAGCAGGAACTTGTGCATGGCCGCCACTTCAATCGGATTAGCGTGGGCGATGTCTTCATCGAAACGGACCAGGGGTCCGTGAACTGCAGCCAGCAATACGTTGGAAGCATGTACTGCACCTTCCCGCGGGCGCGTATACTCACAGTGCAGCAGGGCGAACATCCCGTGGTCCGATACGAAATCCCGCGCGGTGCAAGGGTTACATTTGAGTCTCGTGACGGGAGGCATGCTTGCCGATTGGGCCGCTGGATCAGAACGCACGGCGACACGATCGTGCCAGACCTGCCAACTCCTGACTAAAGGTCTCAACCTGCTTGGCCTTCGACGTCTGAGCTGAGCCGCAAGCGTCGCGGCTCGTACCCGAGCTGCAGCGTCTGGCTCGGCCGGGCGCGGAGATCATCGGACGGGTCGCCATCGCTGTCAGAACGGTCGTCATCCAACGGTGTTCGTCCTTGTACAGGTTGCCGGAATGTCTGGCGCTTTTTGATTACAAGCCCTGCCCGATGGCTCGCTACGACGTCGAACTCGAAATGGGGAATGTCATGAGTAAGAAGTGTCTGGCCTCGGCCGTGGCCCTTGTCGTTGGCGCGCCCGCTGCTGCTGCGCCGGCAGCAATCCTGACGATGAGCGAGTGGGCTATGATCCTGTTGGGCGCATTCTTGGCCGGCGGTGCCGCACTCTACTTTCAACGTCGTAGAATGATTGGTGCCTAAACAACGCATTGCGACGCTTCGAAGCCCGGCCGCGCAGTTCCTTGGACTGTTCGGCCTGATTGCCCTGACCATCTTCTAGGTGCTGGCGACAACCTTGGGCGGCGGCTGGCTTTGTCTAGCCGTCCACCCGAGTGTTTGTCGACATCTCAGCCCATTTGATCGCGCCGTTGGACAGCAGCGTCACCGTTGATGGCGACGGCCTGCGGTCCTCAGATGGCCGCAGAGTCGTTCAGGTTTTGCAAGGCTGCAACGCCGTCGACGTTTGCGCCTTGCTGGCGGCTGCAATGTTGGCCCACCCGACGACATTCTTGCGATCGCTCACCGACGCTGTGCTCATACCTGCTACCCACCCATTGCCGACCTCAGTGAGTGATGAAGGGTAGGGCGTTGCACCTAGCGCCATTCCAGAAATGGCCAAACACTTAGACCCAACAAATATGATGATCGATTACGCGCCACTTCGGCCACGGAACAAGCTAATGCCGTTGATGATCCGCAATCGAGCCTGACAATCGCGACCGAGGTGCAATGTGTCTAATCCATCTCCAATCATTGATCGCATCGTTGTCGTTGGCGGCGGAACGGCGGGGTGGATGGCGGCGGCGGCGCTGGCGCATGCGTTCGAGGGCGCGGGCAAGACCGTGACCTTGGTCGAATCCGAGGCCATTGGCATTATCGGCGTGGGCGAGGCGACGATCCCGGAAATCCTGAAGTTCAATGCGCGCCTGGGGATCGACGAGGCGGACTTCCTGCGTGAGACCAAGGACACGTTCAAGCTGGGGATCGAGTTCGACGGCTGGCGACTCGAGGGTGAGCGCTGTTTCCACCCGTTCGGCGCCTTCGGGCTGGATATGGAAGGCATCGCCTTTCATCATTTCTGGCTGAAAGCCTGCGCCGAAGGCGGGTCGGAGCTGCTGGAAACCTACTCCATGGCCTGGCAGGCCGCGCGCCGTGGCCGTTTCGTCCATCCGCAGGGCGGGCCGCAGTCGCCGTTGTCCAGCCTGGGCTACGCCTATCATTTCGATGCGGCGCTCTATGCGGGCTTCCTGCGCCGCTTTGCAGAGGGTCTGGGTGTCGTTCGCCACGAGGGGCGGGTGGTCGAGGTTCAGCAGGCGGCGGACGGTGATATCGCGGGCGTCAGGCTGGACGACGGGCGGATCGTCGAGGGCGACTTCTTCATCGATTGCACCGGCTTCGTCGGCCTTCTGATCGAGCAGGCCTTGACGTCCGGATATGAAGACTGGAGTTCCTGGCTTCCATGTGACAGCGCTGTCGCCGTGCCGTGCGAGCGGGAGGGGGCGTTGTCGCCTTACACGCGATCGACGGCGCGCGAGGCCGGATGGCAATGGCGCATCCCGCTGCAACACCGGGTGGGCAATGGCTACGTCTATTCCTCGGCGCATCTCCCGCATCAGGAGGCCGAGGACGCGCTGATGTCGCGGCTGGAGGGTACGGCTCTGGCCGAGCCGCGTCGCCTGCGGTTCGCCACGGGCAGGCGCAAGGACTGTTGGAAGCGCAACTGCGTGGCGGTCGGATTGTCGAGCGGATTCCTCGAGCCGCTTGAATCGACCAGCATTCACCTGATCCAGAGCGCCATCACCAAGCTGATCACCCTGTTTCCGTCGCACAAAGACAGCGAGGGCCTTCGCCGTGAGTTCAACGCGCTGATGGAGGAGGAATTCGTCACCGTCCGCGACTTCCTGATCCTGCACTACAAGATCACGCAGCGGGAAGGGGCCTTCTGGCAGCAGGTGCGCGACATGCCGATCCCGGACCGGCTGGCGGCCAAGATCGCCCTGTTCGAGGAGACGGGTCGGATCGTCAGGCGCGACCATGACATCTTTTCCGAATCGAGCTGGCTGGCGGTCGCGGTGGGGCAAGGGCTGACGCCGCACGGGCGTCACCCAATTTCCGACGTGATCAGTCATGACGCCAATCTGGGTCGGCTGTCGGCGATCCGAGACAGCATCTGGCGAACTGCCGACGCCCTGCCGACGCACGAAGATGTTCTGGCCACGACGATGAATCGCAAGACGTTTTGAGGCAGCGGCTGGCGCCTGAAAGCCGTGTCAGCAGACTGGCGTCCGCCGCAATGGTGGGCGCGCTTTGCTTCTGAACCCGCTGGTCGAAAAGGCGACAAGTTTGCCGCGAAACGTTGACATCGCTGTCAATCGGTAGTCCAACACGCTCGCGGACGGCCGATCAAGGCTGCCGAAACGATTGCGACGGGCTGAACCGTCCTCGGGGGGATCAGAAGTGAAGTCAGAGATGTTCCAAACCGGCTATGCGCCCGCCGCTCGTGGGCTGCGCCGTTCCGTGTCCGCCCTGGCGTTGACCGTCGCCGTCGTCGGCGCGAGCGCCGCCCACGCCCAATCGACGCCGGCGCCGCAGGCAACTGCCCCGGCCACGGACGATGCGGCGCAGGTCGACGACGTGGTCGTCACCGGCATCCGAGCGCGCATCGCATCCTCGCAGGCGATCAAGCGCGACTCCGACACCTTTGTTGACGCAGTCACGGCCGACGATATCGGCGCCCTGCCGGACAAGTCGGTCAACGAAGTGCTGCAACGCATCCCCGGCGTGAACATCAACCGCTTCCAGGGTCCGACCGACCCCGACCACTTCTCGGTCGAAGGCTCCAACGTCATTATTCGCGGTCTGTCCTACGTCCGCTCGGAGTTCAACGGCCGCGACGCCTTCAGCGTGAACACGGGTCGCGCCCTGGGCTTCAACGACGTGTCGCCGGAACTGCTGGCCAGCGTTCAGGTGTTCAAGAACGCGACGGCCGACCGGATTGAGGGAGGAATCGCCGGCGTGGTCGATCTGCGCACCCGCAAGCCGTTCGACAGCCGCAAGTTCGTCTTCGGCGCGACGGCGGAAGGCTCTTATGGCGATCTGCGTGAAAAGCCGGGCCTGGGCTTCTCGTCGCTGATCAGCAATGTCTGGGACACCCAGTACGGCTCGTTCGGCGCCCTGTTGAGCTACGGCGAATCCGACCTGTATTCCGAAGCCTACGGCAGCCACCTGACAGATTTCACCTATCGGTCCGATCTGTCGAACGGCGAGAACCGCCGATACGTTCCGCGCGGCGGCGCGGTGCGGACCCAGCAGTTCGACCGTTCGCGTTCGACCCTGGACGGCTCGCTGCAGTGGGAATCGACCGACGGCCGCGCCAAGCTGACCGGCGAATACATCCGCGCCGACTCGACCTCGGCCTGGGGCGAGCGCGTGGTCGAAGTGGATCTGGGCAGCGGCGGCAACCCGACCCCCTTGCCGGGCCAGTCGTTCACCTATGATTCCAACGGCGTCTTCACCAGCGGTCTGCTGGTCAGCAATGCGCCGAACCTTCAGGTTCTGCCCAAGCGTCAGCGCGATCTGCAAACCCTGACCGAAGACTTCTCTCTGGCCGCTGAGTTCCATCCGACCGATCGCCTGTCGATCTGGCTGGATGCGCAATACAGCAAGGCCAGCGCCGACGATCTGGACATGAGCGTCTATGGCGCCATCACGCCGCTCTACACCCTGATCGGCGAAGGGCGTCACGGCGTGCCGGACATTCAGTTCGTGGATGCCTCGGGCCAGCCGTCGGCCAGCACAAACAGCCCGTCGAACTTCTATTATCGTTCGGCCATGGATCACATCGAGCAGTCGGACGGCGATCAGACCGCGTTCAAGGCGGACGTCAAATACGACTTCGACAACTCGCCGCTGCGCGCCATCCGCATGGGTGCGCGCTATTCGGATCGCGAGCAGACGCGCCGCTACACCGCCTATAACTGGGGTGCGATTTCTGAAAGCTGGGCTGGCGGTGTCACGCCGTTCCAGACCACAGGTCCGTTGGCCGTCGAAGCCTATGACTTCCCCAACTTCCAGCGCGGTCACAATCCTACGCCGATGAACGGCTTCTATCCGACAGCCGATCTGATTGCGGCCTATCGGGACGGCACGCTGCAGGCGGCCCTGGCTGCAGCGAGCAGCTCGGGCTCGACTTGGCGTCCGCTGGATCAGCGTCCGGGGGCCATCGCCGGCACGCCCTTCCTGCCTGGCGACATCAACAACTCGGCGGAACAGACCACCTCGGCCTATGTCCGGTTCGACTTCGGTTGGGATGACATCTTCGGTCCGGACACGGCTATCACCGGCAACCTGGGTGTTCGCTACGCCAAGACGGACTTCCAGACGCGCGGCTTCATCTCAAGCCCCAATATCGCGCAGAACTTCGGTGATGCGAACGGCAACGATCCGCGCTTCCCGGGTCAAAACATTCCGGTCACCCAGGCAAACGCGGCGGCCATCGCCCGTTTCCGGTGCTCGACCGTCCAGCCGGGTCAGTCGGCGCCGGGCTACTGTTTGCTGTCGAACGACCGTCTGAACCAACTGGTCGCGTTCAGCGACGGCAGCTTCCAAGAGATCGAGCGCGGCAACAGCTATGACGACTGGCTGCCCAGCCTGAACGTCAACTTGAAGTACAAGGAGTGGGTGTTCCGTGGTGCGGTGTCGCGCGCCATGACGCGCCCGGACTTCGGCGTGACGGCCTTTGCCGCCACCCTGTTCTACACCGACATGAATCAGGTTCGGGACAACGGCGGCGACGTCAACACCGCCCCGCTGTTGACGACCTTCACTGGCGGATCGCAGCTGACGGGCGTGCGCTCGTGGAACTACGACCTTGGCGTGGAATGGTATTTCAAGCCGGGCAGCTCGCTGACCTTCAACGCCTTCTACAAGGACCTGTCGGACATTCTGGCCAGCGGCTCGACCGTCCAGCAGTTCAGCAACGCGCAGGGCGTCTCCACCGACGTCCAGGTCAACCAGCAGGTCAATATAGGCTCAGGCTGGATCAAGGGCTTCGAAGTCGGTTATCAGCAGACCTACAGCTTCCTGCCGGGTCTGTGGAGCGGGCTGGGGATCGAGGCGAATTACACCTACGTCGAGCCTTCGACCTTCCCCAACGCCGTGACCGAGCCGCGCTATGTGGGTCTGGAACTGCCGCTGCAGCAGCTGTCGAAACACACCGACAACTTCTCGGTCTTCTACGAGAAGGATCTTCTGTCGGCGCGCCTGGCCTACAATTGGCGCAATGGCTTCCTGCTGACGCCGCGCGACGATGTGAACCCGTTCTCGCCGATCTTCAACGACTCGACGGGGCAGCTTGACGGTTCGATCTTCTACACGCTGAACGACAACTGGAAGATCGGCCTGTATGGCGCGAACCTGCTGGACGAAGTCACCGTCACCCAGCAGCAGACGTCCTACAACCTCAACGGCGCAAACCAGGCCGGTCCGCTGGCCCCGCGATCCTACTTCCGCAGCGACCGCCGCGTGACGTTCAGCCTGCGCTACACCTTCTAACACTTCTTCTCTGAGCGAAGACTTGGGGCGTCGATCTGATCGACGCCCCTTTTTTCGTTCTGGATCAGCCGCCCTCGCGCAGTCGGTCTATGAACTGAGAATGGGCGGGCAGGGCGGCCAAGGTCTGGTCGAAAGCCATGACCATCCGCCCCAGCGACGCCATGGCGGCCTTGATGTCCAGACGGTCGGCCTGGATGTCGTAACGGCGCGGTATGAGGCCCAGACTGGCCATCAGCATTATCCAGTGCTGAGCATCATAAGGATCGCCATCCAGGCCGACGCCGGCGTTGCGAGACGTAAACTGAGTGATGCGACGCGCCAGGTTGTCGCTAGCCGGGGCCAGTCGCTGGCCTTGCGACCCGCACAGAAGAATAAGATGAAGTCGATCCGCGCGGTGCGCGATGTCGCGAACCACCGCCTCATTGTAGGCCTCGGCGCAGCCTGAAATCTGCTCGGACGCGCCCGGCAGTGATGCGACGAGTTGTGTCAGCTGTCGCTCCAGTAGGACGCTGTCCAGGCCCAGTCCGTCGCCAAAGCGCGCCGCCGCCGGACCAAGAGCAAGACGACGGCCGCTCCAGGGATGCGTATCCAGGCCGGGGGCAAAGGCGACGTCCGACTGGGCGGCGACGTCAACGTCGCCCAACCAGGCCGCCAGCGCCGCCTTCGCAACGTCAACGGTGGTGCGATCTGCGGCGTAGGCCAGGCTGGCGAAACCGCCTCCGGGCAGGGGGCTGCGACTGACCAGCCCTTCGACCAGATTGGCCATATCCAGACGCGGCGTGTGATCGCCGCCCACGTAGCGCATGGTCAGACAGCGGTCGTAGCCCAGCCGCCCGGTCCAGTCGCCGTCGCCGCTGAAAACTCCGTTCGCTCGCGTTTCCAGGGTCATGAAGGCTTCGACTTCACGGGCATCTTCAGGCGTCTCCCGCACGCCAGCGCGCAGGGCGATGTCCCGCAGTCGCGCCGTCAGAACGCGCGCGTCCAGCATCAGTCTGGGGCGAAGAAGGGAGCGCGGCGACTGCCGATCTGGGCTGGGATGGGCGTAACGACCGGCCGCCATCATGCGCGCCTGGAACTGCAACGGCGCCAGAAGCGCGGCGTAGTCGGGGGCGGCGGGCGACTGACGGGCGGCGCGCAACACCACGTCCGTCAGCGCGACCCCATCGATCCCAGGCAGCGGCTCCTGCTCGACGACGGCGATGTCTCGCCCGTCGCACCAGTTTCGCAGCAGCGAGCCCAGGAAGAAGCCGCCGTGGCCGTGCGCCAACAGGTCCGCGCCGTCCGACAACTGCATGAGCACGCCGTCGGGTTCGGCGACCACGACCTCAGACTCTTCGCCGAGTGCGGGGGAAACAGCGTCTTCGATCAGGACCGAATTACCAGACGGCAGGTGGCGGGCCAGCAGCGCGGCCGCCGCCCAAGCCGCTAAGCCGGCGCCCTGAATGACCCAAATTTTTTCGGTTCCGCTCATCGGAGGCTACCTGCGCGCGCAGCCGCATCGCTGATGAAGGTCATGTGATCGGGCGTCCGATCGACGGTCGATCGGACGGCGTCACGCAGGGCTCCCAGCTTGTCGGACAGGACATGCGGCTCCAGCCGATCGACGCGCGGATCCCAGCCGTTCGGAACGATGTTCTGCCCCACCAGTACGGCGAGCCAACTGGGCGGCAGGAAGACGCCGATGTCGTAGTCGGGAAGCAGGCCGCGCGACTTAAAGGCCTCGACCTTGGCCGACAGACTGTCTGGCCAGGGCATGGTTCGCATCTCGCGCCAGAACGGCTCGTCACGCTGGTTGGCGACATAATGCAGGACGAGGAAGTCACGAATCCGGTCGAACTCCAGCGCCATGATCCGATTGTATTCTTGGGCGTCCGCCGCTATCCCGACCCGGTCGGGAAACAGATCCAGCAAGGTCGTGATCCCCAACTGGATCAGGTAGATGCTGGTGGATTCCAACGGCTCCAAGAAGCCGCCGGACAGGCCGATCGCCACGACGTTTCGGCTCCACAGCCTTTGGCGTCGTCCGGTCTTGAAGCTCAACCGACGCGGCTCGGCCAGCGCCGGACCTTCCAGATTGGACATCAGGGTCGCCACGGCGTCCTCGTCCGAGATATGGGCCGATGAGAAAACGTGGCCATTCCCGGTGCGATGTTGCAGCGGAATGCGCCATTGCCACCCCGCCGCGCGGGCCGTCGCGCGGGTATAGGGGCCGACCGGCGCCGTCGTCTGGCACGGCACGGCGAAGGCGCTGTCGCAGGGCAGCCAATGGCTCCAGTCCTCGAACGTCGTCTCCAGCGCCTGATTGATCAGCCGTCCGCGAAAGCCCGAGCAGTCGACGAAGAGATCGCCCGAAACACGGCGCCCGTCCGACAGGACGACGGCGTCGACATCGCCCGTCGCGCCATTCAGGACATGATCGACGACCTTCCCTTCGGTGCGGACCACGCCGCGCCCGCACGACACTTGGCGCAGGAAGGCGGCATAGAGGCTGGCGTCGAACTGAAAGGCGTAGCTGAAGGTGGACAGCATCGAGCCGGGGTCTGAAATCGGCCGCTGGAAGCGGTTCGCCTCGGCCGCCCTGACCGGATAGCTGTAGTCGCTGATGTCGGCGGCGTCGCCCATGGCGCGGCGCGCGGCCCAGACATGGTGGAAATCGATCCCCTCGATCGGCTCGCCATAGGCCCCGAAGGGATGGATGTAGCTGTCGCCGGGCCGTCCCCAATCCACGAACTGGATGCCCAGTTTGAAGGTCGCCTGCGTCTGGTTGATCAACGTCTGCTCGTCGATGCCCATGGCCGTGTTGAAGGCGCGGATGTGGGGCAGGGTGGCCTCGCCTACGCCGACGATGCCGATCTCGTCGGACTCGACCAGTTCGATCGAGACGGGGCTGCCCGCCAGACGATGAGACAGGGCGGCGGCCGTCATCCAGCCGGCGGTTCCTCCGTCCAGGATGACGATTTTTCGGATGGGGCCGGCATCGGTTTGGGTCATCATGTCGACTGTCTAGCAGACCATTTTTTGGCATGACAGCGATGGACAAGCCTGGCCATAAGCTGTGTCGGCATCGCCTTTTCGAACGGGGATGTTAGAAGCGGTCCGAGCGACGTTCAGGGGGACGGAATTTGGCGACGGTGACGATCTATGACGTGGCCGCGAAGGCGGGCGTGTCCATCAAGTCCGTGTCGCGCGTGCTCAACAACGAGCCGAACGTCAGCCCCACGCTGCGAACCAAGGTGGAGGAGGCGGCTGCGTCTCTGGGGTATCGACGCAGCCTGTCGGCGCGTAGTCTGGCGGGGGCGTCGTCGTCGTTGATCGCGGTCTTGGTGGACGCGGATCTGACCATCGAACACTGGAAGAGCGGGCGCGGCAGCGACTATCTTGGGCGTCTGGAGTTCGGCGCCCTGATGGAGGCGCGCCAGGTCGATTACCATCTGATGATCGAGCTGGTGGATCATAACTCGCCTGATCTCGAACGCGATCTGATGGCGCTGCTGAACTCCATCCGGCCCGAGGGCGTCATTCTGACCCCGCCGAACTCGGACAATACTGTGGTGATGGATGCTCTCGACGCGGCCGGCACGCCTTATGCCCGCATCGGTGCGGAAGCGGCGTTCGATCGGGGCTTCTGCATCGAGATGGACGAACGGCGCGCCGCATTTGAGATGACCCGCCATCTTATCGACCTCGGCCACACGCGGATCGCCTTCGTGACCGGGCCGGTCGCCTATGGCGCCAGCCGGCGTCGTCTGGCCGGTTACAGGGACGCTATGGCCGAGGTGGGCCTGGATGTGGCGCCGGCCTGGGTGGTGGAGGGCGACTTCACCTTCAACTCCGGCGCGCTGGCGATGGAGACACTGCACCTGACCGCGCCCGACATCACGGCGATCTTCGCCAGTAACGACGATACGGCCCTTGGCGTCTTGCAATGTGCGGCGCGGCTGGGGTTGTCGGTGCCCGGCGACCTGTCGGTGGCCGGTTTTGACGATTCGCCCGGCGCGGGTTTCAGCACGCCGGATTTGAGCACTATCCGTCAGCCGGTGGCGGAAATGGCGGCCGCTGCGGCCCAGCGCCTGATTCCGCCGCTACGCCGCCTTTTGACCGGCGACGCCCATGCGCGCGTTATCGTTCCGCATGATCTGATTGCGCGTCAGTCCACGGCTCGCATCGCACATTGAAGTCAGCGATCTGACAGATATTGACAGCGCTGTCAGCCCTTTGGCACAGTGGGCGTCGTCCAACGGTGCTTCGGACGTCCATATCGGCCTGAAGGCGCGTCTCCGGGGTTGGCTTGGGCGGCGCGGTGGCCCTAGCGATCAGGTCTCTTTCCATGCGCAAGGCCGCCACCGCCCTAGTGATCACCCTCATGTCGAGCGCCTGCGCGATCGACCCCGGCACGGCTCGCGCCGTTCCCGTTCAGGCCGTGACGCCCCAAGCCTCCATCGTAACCGACGCCACGCGCGCTCATCCGGCGCTTTGGCCCCGAGCGGCCTCGCCGGCTGCGATGACCGATGCGGCGACGGAAGCGTTCGTCACCAAACTGATGAGCCGGATGACGCTGGAGGAGAAGGTCGGCCAGACGATCCAGGCCGATATCGGCTCGATCAAGCCTGAGGACCTGCTGACCTATCCGCTGGGCTCGATCCTGGCGGGCGGCAACTCTTCGCCGGGCGGGGACGAGCGCGCCTCGGCCCAGAAATGGGTCGAACTGGCTCAGGCCTTCCGCGCAGCGGCGGCCCAGCGTCCGGGCGCCAAGGTGCCGCTGATCTACGGCATCGACGCGGTGCACGGGCACAACAACATCGTCGGCGCCACCATCTTTCCGCACAACATCGGCCTGGGCGCCGCGCGCGATCCCGACCTGATCCGCCGCATCGGTGAAGCGACGGCGCTGGAAGTGGCGGTGACCGGCGCCGACTGGACCTTCGGCCCGACCCTGGCCGTGCCCCAGGACGACCGCTGGGGCCGGACGTATGAAGGCTATGCCGAGAACCCCGAGGTCGCCAAAAGCTACGCTGGTCCGATGACGCTCGGCCTGCAAGGCGCGCTGTCGGCCGATCGTCCGCTGACAGCCGGCCATATCGCCGGCTCGGCCAAACACTTCCTGGCCGACGGCGGCACCACGGGCGGCAAGGACCAGGGCGATTTTGCGGGATCGGAACAGGAGCTGATCCGCACCCATCTGTCCGGCTATCCCCAGGCCATCGACGCCGGGGTGCTGTCGATCATGGCCAGCTTCTCCAGCTGGAACGGCGTCAAACACTCGGGCAACGAGACCATTCTGACCGACGTGCTGCGCGGCCCGCTGGGCTTCGACGGCTTCGTGGTCTCCGACTGGAACGCCCATGGCCAGCTGCCGGGCTGTTCGAACGAAAGCTGCGCCCTGGCCTTCAACGCCGGCATCGACATGTTCATGGCGCCCGACAGCTGGAAGCCGCTCTACGCCTCGACCCTGGCCCAGGTGAAGTCGGGCGAAATCCCGATGGCGCGCCTGGACGAGGCGGTGCGCCGCATCCTGCGCGTCAAGGTCAAGACCGGCCTGTTCAACGACAGCCGCCCGGTCGAGGGGCATCTGAACGAACTGGGCTCGCCGGCCCACCGCGCCCTGGCGCGCGAGGCGGTGCGCAAGTCGCTGGTGTTGCTGAAGAACGAAGGCTCGGTGCTGCCGATCCGCTCGGGCGCGCGGGTGCTGGTCGCCGGCCAAGCCGACAATATCGGCCAGGCCTCGGGCGGCTGGACCCTGACATGGCAGGGCACGGGCAACTCGAACGCCGACTTCCCCAACGGCCAGTCGATCTGGAGCGGCATCCGCGAGGCGGTCGCCGCCGGCGGCGGCCAGGCGACGCTCAGCGCCGATGGCTCCTTCACCCAGAAACCCGACGTGGCCATCGTCGTCTTCGGCGAAACGCCCTATGCCGAGTTCCAGGGCGATGTGGACACGCTGGACTTCGTGCCCACCGGCCCGTTGGAGACGTTGAAGCGGCTGAAGGCGGCGGGCATTCCGACGGTGTCGGTCTTCCTGTCGGGCCGCCCGATGTGGACCAACCCTGAGATCAACGCCTCCGACGCCTTCGTCGCCGCCTGGCTGCCGGGCACGGAGGGCGGCGGGATCGCCGATGTGCTGGTCGGCGATGCGGCGGGCAAGCCGCGCAACGACTTTACCGGAACCCTGTCCTTCAGCTGGCCCAAGACCGCCAAGGGCGAGCCGCTAAACGTGGGCCAGCCAGGTTATGACCCGCAGTTCGCCTATGGCTACGGCCTGACCTACGCACGCAACGCCCGCGTCGGCGCCCTGTCCGAAGACAGCGGCGTGGTCGGGTCCGGCAGCAATCTGGATCGCTATTTCGTCGATGGCCGCTTCGTCGCGCCCTGGTCGCTGATGCTGCGCGACGCGGGCGGCGAGTTCCGCCTGGGGGCTGAAAAGAGCGGCGCCAGCCCGCGCGGCGGCGTGTCGGCACGCGCCACCGACGGCGCCGGCCAGGAATCGGCGCGCGCCCTGACCTTCTCGCAGAACGGGGGGCAGGCCATCATCGCGGCCCAGCCGGTCGATCTGACGCGCCAGTCGAACGGCGAGATGGCCATCGCCTTCCGCTACCGCGTGGACGCGCGCCCCAAGGGGCCCGTGTTCCTGACGCTGGGCGCCGGTTCGGTCGACATCTCCGGCCTGATCGGCGCAGCGCCCGTCGGCGAATGGCGCACGCTGAAGGTCCGGCTGTCGTGCCTGCGTGATCGCGGCGCCGACATCGCCGCCGTCGACCAACCCTGGGGCCTGCGCACCGACGCCGACTTCGCGATCACGGTCGAGGACATCCGCCTGGCCTCAAACGAGGGCGACGCCGTCTGTCCGACGCAGTAGGCTGGCGCTCGCCAAAGGGGGACCGGCCGCATGAGCAATGCTGAACTGAGCGTGGCCTTCTTCCTGCAGATGGCGATCATCATCGCCGCCTGCCGCATCGTGGGCTGGCTGGCCAAACGCTACCTCGGCCAGCCGCAGGTGGTGGGCGAGATGATCGCCGGGGTGATCCTTGGCCCGTCGCTGTTCGGCCTGTTGGCGCCCGATCTTCAGGCGGCCCTGTTCCCCAAGGAGTCGCGGTCGATCCTGTTCGTCGGCGCCCAGTTGGGCGTTGGCCTCTACATGTTCCTTGTCGGGCTTGGCTTCCGTCGCGACCACTTCCGGGCCAATGCGAAAAGTGCGGCTGCCGTGTCGCTGGCGGGCATGGCGGCGCCTTTCCTGGTCGCCGTCGCCCTTGCGCCCTGGCTGGTCGCTGAGGGTCTGTTTGGGCAGGGCATCCAGACCTGGCAGGCCATGCTGTTCATGGGCGCGGCCATTTCGATCACGGCCTTCCCGATGCTGGCGCGCATCATTCATGAGCGGGGGCTTAGCGGCACGCGGCTGGGGTCGTTGTCTCTGGCGGCCGGCGCCATCGACGACGCCGGCGCCTGGTGCGTCCTGGCCATCGTCTTGGCCAGCTTCGGCGCCGGGCCGATGGTGGCGGTGACGGCCATCGCGGGGGGCGGGGCCTTCGCCCTGTTCATGTTGACGCTGGGACCGAAGCTGCTGGCGCCGCTGGGCCGGATCGTCGAGCGGGAAGGGCGGCTCAGCCCGACCGTGCTGGGGGTCGTGCTGATCCTGTTCATGCTCAGCGCCTGGGCCATGGACGCGGTGGGCATTCACGCCGTCTTCGGCGGCTTCATCCTGGGCGTCGCCATGCCGCGCGGTCTGCTGAGCGACGAGGTCAAGCGTCAGCTGGAGCCGTTCGCGGTGCTGGTGCTGCTGCCGATGTTCTTCACCTTCTCGGGGCTGAACACACAGCTGACCATGGTCAACAGCCTGGGGTTGCTGGCCGTGACCGTCGTCATCCTGCTGGGCTCTATACTGGCCAAGGGCGGCGCCTGCTGGGCCGCCGCCCGCCTGACGGGTCAGGACAACGCCACGGCCATGGGCATCGGCGCCCTGATGAACGCGCGCGGTCTGATGGAGCTAATCATCATCAACATCGGCCTGCAGCGCGGGATCATCGGCCCGGCCCTGTTTTCCATCCTGGTGCTGATGGCCATCATCACCACGCTAATGGCCTCACCCCTGTTCGAATGGGTTTACGGCCGGAAAGCGAGAGCGCGGGGCGAGCTGGGCGGGTTGAACGAGTTCAACGAGTCTGATCCCGACATGCCGGGTATCACGGAACGCCAGCGGGCTTAGCAATAAACGCCCGAACCATTTTTCGGGCTTTCGGAGGGAATATCGAGATGGCAGGACCGACGGGGGGCTCAGGCCCCGACATTGTGGGCGATGACCGCGTCAACATGGCCTTCATCGCCCTGATCGTGGCGGTCGCCACAATCGGCGGCTTCATGTTCGGCTACGACTCCGGCGTCATCAACGGCACCCAGGACGGGCTGGAGGCCGCCTTCAACCTGTCGGCTTTGGGCACTGGTTTCAACGTCGGCGCCATTCTCTTGGGCTGCGCCGTCGGCGCCTTCATCGCGGGACGTTTGGCCGACGCCATCGGCCGTCGCACGGTGATGCAGATCGCCGCCGGCCTGTTCATAATCTCCGCCTTCTGGGCGGGCGCGGCCGACAGCTCGGCACACTTCATCATTGCCCGGTTCATCGGCGGCCTAGGCGTGGGCGCGGCCTCGGTCCTGTCGCCGGCCTATATCTCCGAAGTGACCCCGGCCTCGATCCGCGGCCGACTGTCGTCGGTGCAGCAGATCATGATCATCACCGGCCTGACCGGCGCCTTCGTGGCCAACTACGCCTTGGCCAAGACCGCCGGCGGATCGACGGCGGAGTTCTGGCTGGGCTTCCCCGCCTGGCGCTGGATGTTCTGGCTGCAGGTTGTTCCCGCCGCTGTCTATCTGATCGCCCTCCTGGTCATCCCGGAAAGCCCGCGCTTCCTGGTGGTCAAGAAGAAGGACGCCCAGGCCGAGGCCGTGCTGTCCAAACTGTTCGGTGCGGGCACCGGTGCGCGCAAGGTTCAGGAAATCCGCGCCTCGCTGGCGGCCGACCACAAGCCCAAGTTCGCCGATCTGCTGGACCCGGCGACGAAGAAGGTGCGCCCCATCGTTTGGGCCGGGCTGATTCTAGCCGTGTTCCAGCAGCTGGTCGGCATCAACATCGTCTTCTACTACGGCGCTGTGCTGTGGCAGTCGGTCGGCTTCTCCGAAAACGACGCGCTGCAGATCAACATCCTGTCCGGCGTCCTGTCGATCGCCGCCTGCCTGGCCGCCATCGCCGTCATCGACAAGATCGGCAGAAAGCCTCTGCTGCTGATCGGTTCGGCCGGCATGTTTGTAACCCTGGCTGTCGTCGCCTGGTGCTTCTCCAAGGCCGCCCTGATCGACGGATCGCTACACCTGGACGACCAGACCGGCCTGATCGCCCTGATCGCGGCCAACGCCTATGTGGTCTTCTTCAACTTCAGCTGGGGCCCGGTCATGTGGGTCATGCTGGGCGAGATGTTCCCCAACCAGATGCGCGGTTCGGCCCTGGCCGTCGCCGGCTTCGCCCAGTGGATCGCCAACTTCGCCATCTCGGTCAGCTTCCCCTGGATGGCCGCGACGCTCGGCCTGGTCGTCACCTACGGCTTCTACGCGGTCAGCGCCCTAATCTCCTTCTTCCTGGTCCAGGCTTGGGTGAAGGAAACGCGCGGTCGCGAACTGGAAGACATGGCCTAGGCGTTTCACACGCTAGCTTTCGCCGTCCGAAGAACGGCGGAAGTCTTGGGCTCGCGACGATCTCAATGGTCGTCGATGAAGGCGGCGACCCAGACCAGGGGCGCGTTCCAGTTGATAGCCACTTCGTTCAGGGCATAGGCGTGGATGTCGTCGGCCCAGCAGGTCTGGGCCGCGCATTTGCCGACCAGGGTCTTGGCGACGTCATCAACCATGGCTTGATTGTTCGGCCCGCCTGACAGGGCGCCCGCCGGCGGCAGCGGATAGGCCGGGGCGGCCTGATGCGCCCAAAAGCGATGGTGCGGGTTCTGGACCGGACGATCGCCGTAGCCGGTCACATAGGAGCGATCCATCGGATTGCGGCCCAGAACATAGTCCAGTGACCAGATCACCGCGTTGCGGAAATTCCAGTCGCCGGTGTAGTCGAAGGCGGAGCCCAGGATCACCGCCCGGCTCATCAGGGCGCCGTTCGAACCCCATTCGTATTTCACGCCCGACACCGGCAGGCCGTAGCCCTGACCATAGCCGGCGTCGACATAAGCGCGGGCGGCCGTCACGATATTGGCGCGCACGGTGACCAGATCCTCGGGCGGCAAAACGTCCGGCACGGTCGCCAGCGTCAGCGATCCCAGCGACGCCGTCCACGAGAAGCCCGGATCGCCGGTCGCGCTTTTGCCCGACAGCGGTCCGCCCAGATAGTAGGGCGAGGTCTTCAGCGCGGTCAGATAGGCGGGATTGCGGGTCGTGGCCAAAAGCTCGGCCGTGGCCCAGTAGAATTCGTCCGAAAAGTCGCTGTCGCCATAGGCCCCGCCGCCGGCGAAATTCTCTCCGGCTCGAACGTCGCGATTACGCAGCGCCGCGCGGAAGGCGCGCTGGGACGCCGTCAGACATTGGCGCGCGAAGGCCGGATCGATGTCATGCCAGATCCGCGCGCACTGGGCGCCGACCGCGGCCGGATTGAGCGTCGCGGCCGTGCTGGGCGGATAGAGAAGGCGCGGCTGGGGATCGTCTGTAGGGGCCATCGGCAGGCCCGTCCACTGTGCATCATGCACCTTGTGATGGACCATGCCGCCAGCGTCGATCTCGGTCAGGGTCAGCGGCTGACCGGCCGCCTGGGCGCCGACCGGGACCTTCAGCTTCACGCCGTCGGCGATCTGCATCTTCAACAGGAACTCGATCTCGTAACGCGCCTCGTCCAGCAGATCATTGACGCCGTTTCCGGCCTCGGGAATATCGACCCTGCCGTCCGCAAAGGCGCTCGTGCCGGGCCCGCCCTTGGCCATGGCGCGTTCGTAGGCATTCAGCAGCATCCAGACCGAGATGCCGCCGTTGACGACGTATTTTCCGTGATCGCCGGCGTCATACCAGCCGCCGGTGACGTCCAGCGTATAGTCGCACCCGGGCCAGACTACGCCGGCCGTGTCCGCGCCCGAGAAGCAGGCCGCGACCTCGTGCGGGTGCCCGGCCGCACGCGCCAGATCCGGCCGCGCGACGTGATCCGCCAGGATCGGCACGCCGGCCCGGTTCTGATAGAAATAGGCCAAGGCGTCGTACTTCAGCCGGGCGTGAGGATGCTGCTGGATCGAGAAGGGGCGGCTTTCGTGCGATCCCACGATCAGGCGATAGCCTTCGCCGTCGGTCTGCAGCGACTGAAAATCGACCGTATGCACGGCTTGGCCCGAGGCGGCGTCTTGGCCGAAGACCTTGGACGTGCCTTGGGCCACGTTAGCGCCCGCCCGGTCCACCACGCGCCAAGGCAGGGGGCGGGTGGCGCGATCCTCGACCGTTGCCGTCTTCGGCCCCTGGGTTTCGAACCCGACCTGGCTCATCCGGACGGCCCTTAGCATCGGGGCCCTCGCCTTGGCGATCACGCCATCATGGACAGTCGTGATCCTCGCCTTCGCACTCTATGGAGTGGGGCAGGGGGCCTATGGATCCGTGGAAATGGGCTTGATGGCGGACGCTCTTCCCACCCAAGACAATCGTGGTCGGGATATGGGTCTCAACAACCTGGCAGTGGCGTTACCGCAGGCGATGGCCCCGATCGCCGCCCTTATTCTGGAACGTGTAGGTTTCGATATCCGAGGGCTCTACGTCGCAGCAGCAGCGTGTTTCGCTGCTGCTGCGGTTGTTATGACCCTATTCCGATCAGCCCGGACGTGAACGTTGTTGGATTAACTGCGCGCACTGAATGGTGCTGTCAGTTTGCCCCGTGCAACAAGCAAGTTGCCCAAACCGCCGAAATATCAGGTTAAGGCCGTCACCTGCGCGCCCTGAGCGTGGCTTTGATCTCGTCTTGCAAATCAATCAATGCTGTCAGCGCCATCCTTACAACGTCAGGCACTGCGCGCAGTTATCTCTTTAACGTGCACCACTTTCCGAATGCCGAGTTTTGACGGAAACACCGCCGCCGCGCATCGTACCTCTGAGGGAGGGTGGAATTGGCTCAAGGCGGTGGGAAATCAGAACAAGAACGGGTTCGCTGGTTGGGGTATGAAATCCTGCCCCACGAGCAGGACGTTCGCGCTTGGCTTCGACGATCGCTTGTGACCTCCAACGATGTCGATGATGTCATTCAGGAATCGTATTGCCGATTGGCCAACCTGAAGGCGGTGGAGCAGATCGAGAGCCCTCGCGCCTATTTCTTCCAGACTGCGCGGTCCGTCGTGCTTGAGCAGATGCGCCGCGCCCGGATTGTCCGGATCGACGCCGTGACGGAAATCGACGCCCTGCGCATCGAGTGGGACGAACCGTCGCCAGAGCGTATCGCCGGGGGACGCAAGGAACTCGAACGCGTAATGAAGATCGTCGCCACATTGCCGGAACGCAGCCGACGCATCTTCGAGATGCGCCGCGTGATGGGGTTGTCCCAAAAGGAGATCGCGCGCCAGTTGGGCGTAACAGAGAACGTGGTCGAGAACGAAGCGGCACGCGGGCTGAAAGCCGTGCTGGCAGGCTTGGCCAAGGCTGACGCCAATGTCGCCCCATCATCGACCGGGGAGCGGCGCGCATGAGCCGTGAAGCCTCCACAGAGATCGACGCGGCGGCGGCCAACTGGGCCGCTCGACTGGACGCGAATGCGATGAGCGCATCCGACCAGGCGGCTTTGGACGACTGGCTCGCTGGCGACAGCCGTCGTGAGGGCGCTTTGTGGCGGGCGCGAGCGGTCATGGCCTTGATGGTCGAGCCCATGCCTCAGACCCAAATGCACCGTGCGCCGGCGAAGCCCGATCGCCGCGTGCTTCTCGGGGGAATGGGATTGGCGGCGGCTGTCGCGGCCGGGGTCGTCCTGACGCCGATCTTGTCGCGTCAGCGCTATCGCACCCTGGTGGGAGAAATCCGCCGCGTGCCCTTGGCCGACGGGTCGATGGCGGCGATCAACACCGACACGACTTTGGACATCCGCTTTCAGAAGGCCGAACGCGCCGTGACCCTTGATCAAGGAGAGGCGTGGTTTCAGGTCGCAAAAGATCGAGCGCGGCCTTTCGTTGTGGCGGCGGGCGATGTCCGCGTGCAAGCGGTCGGCACTGCCTTCTCCGTTCGCCGCAAGTCCGGCGGGGCCGAGGTTCGCGTGACGGAAGGCGTCGTGGAGGTCTGGAGCGATAAGGGCGCTGGAAAAATGCGCCGCCGCGTCGCCGCCGGTGAACAGGTGTTCGTCAGCGACCAGGCCGGCGCGTCCAGCCCGGTGAAGCGTCCGCTGGAAATGGACCGAGCTCTGTCGTGGCGAGAGGGGCAGATTGTTCTTGATGGCGACACGATCGGCGCGGCGGCAGCTGAGTTCAACCGCTACAACAACCGCAAGATCGTGATCGTCGATCCGGATCTGGAAGGCCGCACCGTGGTTGGATGGTTCCGCACCAACGAACCGGAAAGCTTCGCCCAGGCGGTGGGCGTCGCCCATGACGCGAGCGTGAAGGTGGGCTCAGAAGTCATCATGTTGGGTGGCGCGGGATAAACCTTTTTCGTCCGGCGACGGAAAGTCGATCGTCGAACATCGAGACTCTCGGAACCCTCGAAGAAGGGTCCGGGAACCAGGAAACAGAAAAAGGGAGGGCCGACGCATGGCCATGTCGCGAAACCAAGGCGCGAAGGCGTCGCTGATGATCGCCGTCAGCACGATGGCGCTGGCCGGCGCCGGCGCCGCTCAGGCTCAGGCCAGACAGTTCAATGTCCCTGCGCAGCCCGCCTCGACCGGCGTTCCGGCTTTCGCACGCCAAGCGGATCTTCAGATCCTGGCGTCGACAGACGCGGTCGCAGGACAACGGACCGCCGCTGTGCAGGGCGTCTATTCGGTTGATCAGGGCCTGGGCCGGCTCCTGCAGGGCAGCAACCTGGTGGTGGCGTCCAATAACGGCCGAACGGCAGTGCTCGCCGGCGCGAGCGTCGCGCCCCAGACCGTCGCCCAGGGGAGCGAGGTCGAAGACCAGGCGGACGAAGTTGAAACTATCGTGGTAACCGGTTTCCGTGCGTCATTAGGCAGCGCGCTGACGGCCAAGCGACGAGCCAATGGCGTCGTCGACGTGATCAAGGCCGAGGACATGGCCGATTTTCCGGACGCCAACCTTGCCGAGTCCATTCAGCGGGTGCCTGGCGTCTCTATCGCACGCGACGCCGGCGAAGGCCGTCAGATCACGGTGCGGGGCCTTGGTCCGCAGTTCACTCGCGTCCGCATCAACGGCGTGGAGGGACAGAGCACCGCGTCGGGCACCGACAGCTCAGGCGGCGCCAATCGCAACCGAGCCTTCGACTTCAACGTCTTCGCGTCCGAGCTTTTCAACAGCATCACGGTTCGCAAGACCGCCTCGGCCGAAACGGAAGAGGGGTCGTTGGGCGCGACGGTGGATCTGCAGACGGGTCGTCCGTTCGACTACGCCGGGGCCAACCTCGTTGTGTCGGGCCAATACGGCTACAATGATCTGTCCCAGGAATGGGACCCGCGGTTCGCGGCGCTCGCCAGCAATACCTGGATGGATGGGCGTCTCGGAGCTCTTGTCTCGGTGGCCTACACCAAGCGTCGCCTGCTTGAGGAGGGGCATGGCTCCGGCGGCTGGCTGAACGGAACCGAGGCCGGCGGCTATAATCCCGCGTCGCCCTTTGCCGATGCGAGGCGGGCCGATGTCTATACGCCCCGCTTTCCGCGTTACGGCCGACTGACGCACGATCAGGAGCGGTTGGGTCTGACGGGATCGGTGCAGTTCCGCCCGCAGGAACAGACGCTGATCAATCTTGATCTGCTCTATTCCGACTTCAAAGCCACCCGTCAGGAAAACTGGCTGGAAGCCCTGTCCTTCGCGCGCAACGCGTCGCAGGGCGGCCGACCGGAAATCATCGTGCGCGACGGCGTCATCGATGCCAACGGCGACATGGTCTACGGCCTGTTCGACGACGTCGATGTGGAGACGGAAACCCGCTATGACGAGCTCGACACCAAATATACGCAAGGGACGCTGAGCCTGGAGCACGCGTTCAGCGACCGGTTCAGAATCAAGGGCTTGGTGGGCTATTCCAAGTCTGATTTTGACAATCCGATCCAGACGACGGTCATTCTGAACCGTGAAAATTCGGACAACTACTCATACGACTATCGCGAAAACCGCAACGCGCCATTGATCCGGTTCGGCTATGACGTGACCGATCCTCTGGCCTATAACTTCGGGGCGGCGCGCTCGGAAATCCGCCTGCGGCCGCAGGGCGTCACCAATACGATCAAGACCGCGCAACTTGACGGCGGCTACGATCTGACGCCGTCGCTGACGCTGAAGGCCGGGGTGAACTACAAGGAATATGAGTTCGACTCCTGGGCGCTGGCGCGGGTCAACGAGGGCGTGGTGCCGCAACTGCCTGCCGGCGTGACGCTGGCCAGCCTGACCGAGTTGGTCAGTGGTTTTGGTCGCAATCTCGGTGCGCCGAACGGCACGATCACAAACTGGATCGCGCCGAATCTCAACGCCTTTGCCGACCTGTTCAACATCTACAGCGGCACGGGACTGTTCGAACTCAGCGGCGCCTCCAACGCCAATGCCCGCGGCAACATCCGCAATGTCACCGAGAAAGACTCGGCGGCCTACCTGCAGCTCGACTTCGACACCGAGCTTGGCGGCGTGCCGGTACGCGGCGACATCGGTGTGCGCTACGTCAAGACGAAGCAGAGCTCGACCGGCTATCAACTGGTCGCAGGCGCGGCGCAGCAGACGACCGTCGATCGCGACTATGACGACGTTTTGCCGGCGCTGAATCTGACGGCCGAAGTCACGCCAGACTTCCTGGTGCGGTTCGGCGCCGCCAAGGTCATGACCCGTCCAAACCTGGGCAGTGTTACGCCGGGCGGCAGCCTCAGCACGGTCGGCGTATTCAGCGTCAGTTCGGGCAATCCGTATCTGGATCCCATTCGCGCCACGACCTACGACTTGTCGGCGGAATGGTATTTCGCGCCTGACGCCCTGCTGTCCGTCGGCCTGTTCTACAAGGACATCGAAAGCTACATTCAGACCTCTCGGACGTCTCAGCCCTTCAACCAATCCGGCCTGCCGCTTGAGTTGCTGAATGGCTTGGGTGTTTCGCCCAGCGACGTCTTCCTATTCAGCCAGCCGGTGAACACCGAGGGCGGTCCGCTGAAGGGGATCGAGGTCAGCTACCAACAGCCCTTCACCTTCCTGCCCGGACCGTTCGACAATCTCGGCGCCATCTTCAACGTCACGCTGGTGGACTCCAAAATCAGCTATATTTCCTCGCGATCACCGACGGGCTTCGTTGAAAACGATCTGCTCGGCCTTTCGAAGACCGCCTACAACGCCACCCTCTATTACGAAGACGATCGGTTCAGCGCCCGCGTCTCGGCCGCCTATCGCGATCGCTATCTGACCGCGGTCCCTAGCGGCACCAGCACCAATGACATCGATGGCGTGCGCGACATCGTGACGGTGGACGCCTCGGCCTCCTAT
The DNA here is from genome assembly GCF_040546195.1 of Brevundimonas sp. UYEF29. Taxonomy (NCBI): domain Bacteria; kingdom Pseudomonadati; phylum Pseudomonadota; class Alphaproteobacteria; order Caulobacterales; family Caulobacteraceae; genus Brevundimonas; species Brevundimonas sp. UYEF29. The sequence continues at coordinate 24,565 of NZ_JBEPNH010000005.1, forward strand.
GCTTTGACGGACCGCATCAAGGTGACGTTCGAAGGCTTGAACCTGACCGACGCCTTCAATGAGCAATACACGGACAGCCGTCGCGACAGCATCTACGTCTATTCGCACACCGGAAGGCAGTACAACTTCGGCGTCCGCTACACCTTCTAAGACACTCCCAACTCCTCCGGGAGACTGGGCGCTGGCCGACCTGTCGGCCGGCGCCCTCTTTTTCATCAGGGGCTCTCATGCGTTTGTCATTTTCGCGCCGTCAGGCGCTTGTCGCCGCAGCAGCTTTGCCGATGATGGCGCCCGCGTCTTCTTGGGCCGCTGTTGCCCCCTACGATGCGGTGCTGGGGACCAGCGACGCCGGTCGCCGTATCGGCGCGCCTTCCTATTCCACGCTTTCCGCGGCCATCGCCGCCGCACCGGCGGACGGGCGAAAGCCTTTTCGCATCCTCATCACGCGCGGCATCTGGACCGAGCAGGTCATCGTCGACAAACCCTTCATTCATCTGATTGGCGAAGATCGCTCGGCCTCGGTCATCAATCATTTGGCGGCGTCGGGACTTGCGGCGCCGGATGGCCGGATCTGGGGCACGTTCCGCACCCCGACCCTATTCGTGCGGGCACCCGACTTTCACGCCGAGCGCCTGACGATCAACAACGCCTTCGACGGTCTGGCGGAAATGACCAAGCCCAACGGCCTGCACTCGCACAATGGCGCAGGGCCCCAGGCTGTGGCTCTGATGATGGACAAGGGGTCGGATCGCGCCGTCGTCCGCAACTGCGATATTCTCAGCTATCAGGACACCCTGTTCCCCGACGCGGGCGCGACGTTGTTCGAAAACTGCCTGATCACCGGCAGCTATGACTTCATCTTTGGTGGTGGGCGTGCCTGGTTCGAACGTTGCGAAATCCGATCGCGACTGCGTCCCGCCGATCCGGTCGAAGGCTACATCGTCGCTCCAAGCACGCCGATTGAGCAAGACTACGGCTTTGTCTTCCACGATTGCCGTCTCACCAGGGACGCCGGTGTTCCGCGCCATTCCGTGTTTTTGGGACGCCCCTGGCGACCGTCCAGCACCTTCCCTGATGGTCGGTACGGCGATCCGAAGTTTGTCGGCGCAGCGACCTTCCTCGACTGCTGGATGGACGACCATATCGCGCCGGCGGGCTGGACCGAGATGTGGTACACCGGCCGCGACGGCAATCCCCGCACCATGCTTCAGCCCGAAGACGCCCGCTTCGCCACCTTCGGCTCGCGGGGGCCTGGCCGCGCAGAGTTCTCGCGTGGCAAGCGTTTGACGATTGAGCAGGCGAGGCGGATCAATAGAGCCGCCGTCATAGGACGACGCTAGCCGCCACGCAGCGCGCTCAATTTTCCGGACCGGCATCCAGGCGAGCTGGACGCTACCCTTCCGCTCAATCCGACCGAAGAACCGGCGCCGGGCGTCGCGACAGGGCGTGCAAGGCCGCCACACCGCCGCCCAGAGCCGCGACGCCCGTGGCGCTGGTGAGAAGAAGAACGACGCCGGTCCAGTCCACGCTCCAGGTCGCCTTGAACGCGAGGGTCACGACTGGCCAGGCGCCGGCGGCGCCGAGAAGAAGGCCGGCCAGACCGGCGATGGCGCCGACCAGGCTGTATTCAACGAGGTAGGCGGTCAGGATCTGGGCGTGAGAACCGCCCAGCACCTTGAGGACGGCGGCCTCGCGCGCCCGCTCGCGCACACCCGCCGCAATGGCTCCGATCAGAACGAGCAGGCCCGCGAGTCCGGCGACGGCCGCGGCCCCGCGGATGGCTAGGGCGAGGCGGTCGAACAGGGTGGCGGCGGCCTCGAGCTGCTCGCGGACGCTGATGATGTTCACCTCTCGGAAGTCTGCGCCCAGCGCCTGGGTCAGGGCGAGTTCTTCGGCGGGGGAGGCGCGGGCGATGGCGACGCTGCGCGGATTGGCGCCTTCGATGGCGGCGGCGTTGAGGACCAGCAGGAAGTTGGTCCCGAACCCGCCCGGCTCAGTCCGGCGAAGGGCGGCGATGCGCACGTCCATCTCGCGGCCCAGCAGCTGCAGGGTCAGGCTGTCGCCGACCTTGAGATCGGCGGCCTTGGCCACATCCTGCGAGAGTGCGATTTGAGCCGGACCGGCATAGTCGGCGGCCCACCATTTGCCGGACACGACATTCGCATCGTCCGGCGAGCCGGCCAGGGCGGTCAGGAGAATATCCTGATCGAAGGCCCAGCGTTCGCCTTGAGGCAGGGCATCTACGTTGACCGGCGCGCCCTTCAACCGCACGATCCGCCCGGTCAGCAGGGGCAGGCGCCGATAGCGATCCGGTCCGGGCGTCGCCATCACCTTCGCCACCGCCGCATCGAACGCCGCGCCGCGATCAGCGGGGATTTCGGTGAAGACGACGGATGGGGCTGATCGTGGCGCGACCTCGGTGATCTGGCCCAGCAGGCTGGACTGGATCAGGACGACCATGGCCAGAAGCGCGACGCCCAGGCCGATGGCGGGGGAGGCGGTGCGCGCCGCCGAGCGCGGGCCGGCGAGATTGGCCAACCCCAGCCGCACCGCCCCGCCGGCGTGTCGTCTCAAACGCCCGGCCAGGAAGGTCGCCGCACGGCCGAGCGCCCACAGAAGGGCGAAGGCGACGACCGTGCCGCCGACCAAGCCCGCCGCTGCAAGTTTGGACGGCGCGGTCCAAAGGGCCAGACCCGCCAATCCCATCGCGGCCAGGACAGCGAACACCAGTTCGACACCGAGAACCGGTCGGTCGGTAAGCTGGCGACGGAACAAGGCGGAAGGCGGCGTGGCGCGGGCGCGGGCCAAGGGCGCGAGCGCGAAGGCGGCCGCCGCCAGAAGGCCAAACGCTCCGGCCTTGACCAGTGGCGCCGGATAGACCGCGAAGAGGGCGGGGATGGGCAGGCTGTCCTTCGCCAGCACGCCGATGACGAGCGGCGCGACGGCCCCGATCACGAGCCCGATGGCGACCCCGACGGCGGCCAACACGCCGATCTGGATCAGATATATGTCGCGGATCAGCCCGCCCTCGGCGCCGAGCGCCTTCAGCGTCGCGATCGATGGTTTGCGCCCCTCCAGATAGGCCGAGACGGCGCCCCCAACGCCGAGTCCGCCGGCCACAAGGGAGGCCAGACCGATAAAGCCCAAGAAATACTCCAACTGATCAATCAGCCGTCCGGCGCCGGGGGCGGCCTCGGACCGATCCCGGGCTTCGAGCCGACTTTGCGGAAACCGCTTTTCGATGCCCGCGATGGCGGCCTTGGGATCGACGTCGGCGGGAAGGGCGATGCGCACCGCCTCGCCGAACAGGCCGCCGGGCGCGAGCAGGCCGGCCTGTTCGACGGCGGGGACCGGCGTCACGACGCGCGGCCCGAGCGCAAAGCCCCGACCCAGGCGGTCGGGTTCGGCCAGAAGGACGGCGCGGGCGACGAACCGCGCGCCGCCGACGGTGAAGGTGTCGCCGAGCTTAAGATTCAATCGGTCCAGCAGGCCCTGTTCGACGACGGCGCCCGCCAAGCCGTCCTCGACGCGCAAGGCCGTAGCCAGATCAGGGGCGCCCGACAGTTCGACCGCGCCGACCAAGGGGTAGGCGGCGTCGACCCCGCGCATATCGACCAGACGACGCTGACCGGTTCCGGTCTCGGCCATGCCGTTGGCTCGCACCGAATAGGCGACGGGCCCCAGGGCGGCGAAGGCTGCGCGTTGGTCGGGGCTGAACCGGCCCTGGTCGAGGCTGAAGACGACGTCGCCGCCGAGAATCTCCCGCGCCTGGCTGGCCAGTCCCTGGCGGAAGGCCTCCGCGGTCGATCCCGAGGCGGCGATCGCCGCCACGCCCAGCGCCAGACAGGCCAGAAAGATTCTAAATCCCGCAATTCCGGAACGGAGTTCGCGGCGGGCGAAGCGAAAGGCGAGCCTCATGCAGAGGTCAAGGCCGGGGCGACGACCTGTCCATCGCGCATCGTCACGATCCGGTCCGCGCGCGCGGCGAGACGGTCGTCATGGGTCACCATGACAAGGGCCGCGCCGCTGTCGCGCACGAGGTCGAACAGCAAGTCGGCGACCAGGGCGCCGTTGGTCCCGTCCAGATTTCCGGTCGGTTCGTCAGCGAAAAGCAACTCGGGCCCGACGGCCAGGGCGCGGGCCAGGGCCACGCGCTGTTGCTCGCCGCCTGACATCTGGTGGGGATAATGCGACCGCCGGGCGCCGAGGCCGACGCGCTCCAGCCAGCTACGCGCCAAGGCCACAGCCCTTGGTCTGCGGGCCAACTCCAGAGGCGCGGACGCGTTCTCCTCGGCCGTCATATTGGGCAGGAGGTGGAAGCTTTGAAAAACCAGAGCGGCGCGCCCCCGACGCAGACGGGCGCGGCCGTCCTCGCCCAACGCGGCCATATCCTGACCGAACAGCATGGCCCGGCCTCGGGTCGGGGTTTCCAGCCCTGCGGCGATGGAAATCAACGAGGATTTGCCCGATCCGGAGGGACCGACGATGGCGACCGTCTCGCCCGGCGCCACGACCAGGTCCACGCCGCGAAGGATTTCCACGGGTCCTGCCGCCGAGGGCAGGGTGAGGACGACGCCGTCGAGAACGAGCGGGGCGGCTGAAGCCATCGATATGTCGCCTGCTGCATTGGGAGGAGGAAAATCGGTCCCTATATGGGGGCGCAGATCATGACTCCAAATCCCCCTTCGCCCATGCCGCCTATTGCCCGCCGCACGCTCCTGACCGGAGGGGTGGGGCTCGTCCTCGCCGGATGCAGCGGCTCGAAAGAGGACACGTCAGAGGCCCCGGCTAAACCCTCGGTGTCGCCTTCACCCACGGCTGCCCCTTCGGACGGGCCGGAAAAGATCGTGACGATGCTGGGCGATTCCATCACCGCCGGCTTCGGCCTGCCATCGGCCGAGGCTCTGCCGGTGCGCCTTGAAGAGGCGTTGCGGGCCAAGGGGCTCCGGGTGAGGGTTCGCGGAGCCGGCGTGTCGGGCGACACGACCGGCGGCGGACTGGCCCGGGTCGGCTACAGCGTCCAGGACGACACCGACCTGTGCATCGTGGCCCTGGGGGGCAATGACATGCTTCAGGGCGTGGATCCCAAAACGGTCCGATCCAACCTGGAGGCCATCATAACGTCGCTGAAGGCGCGCGATATCCCCGTGCTGCTGGCGGGGATGAAGGCGCCGCCTCAATATGGCGCCTATGCCGCCGAGTTCGACCGCATCTTCGCGGACCTGGCGCGCAAGGAAGATGTCCCGGCCTATCCTTTCCTGCTGGAAGGGGTGGCCTTGGATCGCCGCTACAATCAGCCAGACGGCATCCACCCCAACGCTGAAGGGGTGCGCATCATCGCCGACGGCTTGGCCCCGGTCGTCGCAAAAGCGCTGTCTGTTTAGTCAAGGACGCGGCGACGTTATGAGATCGCATTAAGGCCTCGATTGCTCGTCGCTTTGTGCGACGGAGCTGACTGTTGTTTGAAAAAAATCTCTGTCTGAGCGGGCTATGCCGAAATCCAACGACACCGAGCATCTGCGCTTCACGCTAAAGGGCGAAACCGGTCCATTCTGGCAGACCAATGCAACAGTGGCCTCGGTCGCCAACGGAATCGCTCTGCTCGACGGCCTAGATCGCCAGATCGCCGCCCGTATCGCCGATTTTCGCCAAGCCGGCGAGGGCCGTTGGACACTCGATTTCGAAGTCCGGGCGCGGCCGTGATCACTTCGCTATCGTAGGTCGTCTGCTTCGCATGCCTGAAGGCCGAAGACTGAAGGTGGTTGCTGGCTGGCAGCGCTGCTGTCAATGGGCGGCCAAGGCGCGTCGATGCGGTCCGCGAGAACAGTCTTCGGACCAAAGCGTCTTTGAGTGAGCCACTCCGATCTACAGACTTTGAGACCTTTGCAGGTTGCTGCATTTGCCGCTGAACAGAGACAGCGTAGACTTGCCACGGCCAAAGGAGGCGATCTCAATGGAGCTTGGCCATGCGCGAGTCTGACCTGTTCAAGGAACCGAAGCGACCATGAAATGGCGGCCGCCTGATCGACGCGCCGCTCGCCATCATCGCGTTGACCCCGGCCTCAATGACCAGAGTGGAACAGCCCCCGCCGCCCGTGGCAATTGCCGATTTTTTCAACGGTATCGGCGCATTTCGGAAATTGGTGAGTTGGAACGGCAAACTCTCGCGTTCAGCGATGGACGAATGGGGTCCGGGTTCTGGTTCACGGGCTGACGGCCCACACTTTCTCCTGCAAGAGCGCGAGAAGGGCGAAGCTGGCCAGCCAGTGTTCGCCCATATAGTCGCCGGTGACATGCTCAAGCGCGACATCGAGATGGCGATCGGCCGCGTCGGCGGCGATCGCGCGAACCGGAGAGTCGCCAGGAAGGGCAGAGGCGATGCCGCGCCAGCACCAAGCCCGGCTGAGATTGAGTCCGTCCAGATGGGCGATTTTGCCGTCACTGCGGTCACTAACGCGGGCGGGCGACAGCAGGGTCGCCGGCTCATGCGCAGCGAGACCGGGCAGGAAGGCGCCGAACCAGCTCTGGAAGTCGTCCGACGGCAGGATGCGCCGCATTAAGTCCGCCACCATGAGGGCGGGGGACAGGAACTCATCCTGGGACGGTTCCCAGGCCTGGCAGTCGCGATCGTCGCCATGCCAGCGCAGGGCGACCTTGCGACAGAGAGAGGCCAGATCGACGTCGTGGGCGTCCGCGTAGTCCAGAGTGAGACGCAGGGCGAAAGCGGTATTTGGGTGCGTCCCGACCCGCACCGGATAGTCAGCCAGCGGCAGGAAGGCCTTGAACCGTTCGGCGAAAACGTGAGCCAGCGGTTGCAGGGTTTCAGACCATCGGCGGCCTTCGTCAGTGCCGTGGCGGGCCAGTTCAGCGCTCAGCATCAGCAGCCAGGCCCAGCCGTAGGGACGCTCAAACCCCCGCGCTTCCGGTCGCGCTAGATAGGCGGCCTCGCCGGCGACGTGTGCGGGCGTGAACAGGCTGTCGGCCTTGGCGCGGATGGCCTCGGCCTCCGGCATCTCGGGATGGAGCCGATACAGGGTGAACAGGGTCCACCAGCCGTGCACGCAGGAATGCCAGTCGAAGCTGCCGAAGAAGATCGGATGCAGCTCGCGAGGCGTCCGCGCATCCTGCGGCTCGGCGAGCACATGCTGGATGATGTTGGGATATTCGCGCGTCACATGGCCGAGGGCCGTGGAGGCGAAGCGCGAAGCGAGGGCGGCGTCGAGCGCCGGAGTAGCGTAAGCGGACATGATCAGAACCGGAAGGCGAGAACGTACATCAGCAGGATATTGGCCGCGAGCATGATGGCCGCTGTCGGCAGTTGGGCCCGGATGACGCCGTTCAGAGGCGCATTGCGGTCGGGCAGTTCGAGCAGGTTGGCCGGCACGACGTTGAAGTTGGCGGCCATCGGCGTCATCAGGGTTCCGCAGAAACCGGCCAGCATGCCGATGGCGCAGACGATGGCGGGATCTCCGCCGAACTGATGCACCACGATGGGCAGGCCGATGGCGGCGGTCATCACCGGGAAGGCGGCGAAGGCGTTGCCCATGATGATGGTGAACAGGGCCATGCCGGCGCAATAGGCGAAGACGGCGAGGAAGGCCGAGGTCATGGGGATGACCTGGGCCACCAGATCGCCGACCACCTGACCCACGTCGGCGGCGAGTAAGACGGCGCCCAGCGAGGCCAGCATCTGTGGCAGCAGCGCCGCCCAGCCGATGGAATCCATCAGTCGACGCCCCTCCTGCACCGGGGCCATGACCGGCGGTCGGAACCAGATCATGGCCACGACCAGCGCCACGACGCAGCCCAGGCCCAGAGAGACCAGGGTCGTCTGCACCGGCGAGATCAGCCAGGCCCCGGCCGGCGTGTATTTGGCCAAAAGAGTCCCGCCGACCGCGACCAGGGGCACCATCAGCGCCGGCACGAACAGGGCCTTCTTCCAGCGCGAGGCGCTGGCCTGACGTTGCTCGCCGGTCGTGGTGACGGGCTTGCCGAAGCCCAGCCTGCCCATTGCGCCGATGACGACCAGGGCGATGACCAGAAGGCCGTTGCCGAAGCCGCCCAGCCATGAGCCGAACAGCAGGGAGACGGCGATCAGGCCCCAGAACAGGGCGCTGCGGAACCGGGTCGGGTTCAACGGGTCGCGCAGGCTGAGGATCGAGAAGGCCGCGAACATCAGGCCTGTCGCGACATAGGCGTGTTCCAGCGTGATCATTGCCCGGCCGCCTCACCCTCGAGGACATCAGGCACGATTATGTCCTTCCGGACCTGACGGTCGAACATCAGCAGGCGTGAGCCGTGGACCAGCAAGGCGACGATGGCGGTGGGGATGGCCCACAGGGAGACGTGCAGGGCCTCGACCCGCACTCCGGCCTGTTCCAAGAAGCCGACGATCAGGACGATGGAGCCGATGGCGATGAAGATGTCCTCGCCGAAGAAAAGGCCGATGTTGTCGGTGCCGGCCGCCATGCTGCGGATGCGAAACCTGGCCCTGTTGGTCAGTGGGCCATGTTCGGTCTCGGCCGCGCCCTCGGCCATCGGCGCGATCAGGGGGCGCACCATCTGGGGATGGCCGCCCAGCGAGGTCAGGCCCAAGGCTGAGGTCGCCTGGCGCACGATCAGATAGATGAGCATCAGCCGGCCGGCCGTGGCCGCCTTGACCTGTGTCACAAGATCTCGCGCCCGCTCCTGAAGGCCGGCGTGCTCCAGCAGGCCGATGACCGGCAGAACCAGCCAGGTGATGTGGAAATAGCGGTTGTCGTTGAAGGCCTCGCCGAACCGGCTGATCGTAGCGACGGCCGCCGCCACAAGGGCGGGCGCATCCACGCCCGGCCCGACCGCCGCCAGCACTCCGGTCGTGATCGCCGCGACCAGAATGACCACCAGCGGATTGATGCGGGCGACGAAGCCCACGACCACGACCGCGATCCCGATAAGCACCAGCATGGTTCGCACCCCTTTGATGGCATGGTCGCGCGGTTCGCCCGGCTCAGGAAGCGTCTTTTGCGCCGAAGCCGCCGCCGCCGGGCGTTTCGATGACGAAGACGTCGCCGGGCGTCATCGCCGCCTCGGCCGTCGAGCCGAGGGGATCAATCGTTCCGTCCGCCCGTTCGATCCGGTTCACGCCCATCGCGCCCGGTTGGCCGCCGTCGGAGCCGAAAGGCGAAACGCGGCGACGATTGGACAGGATGGCGGCGGTCATGGGCTCCAGGAACCGCACCCGTCGCGCGGCGCCGTCGCCGCCCGTCCAGCGCCCCGCGCCGCCTGAGCCTCGACGGATCGAGAATTCTTCCAGCAGGACGGGGAAGCGGGTTTCCAGGACCTCGGGATCCGTCAGGCGGCTGTTGGTCATGTGGGTCTGGACCGCGCTGGTCCCGTCGAAGCCCGGCCCAGCGCCCGAGCCGCCGGCGATGGTCTCGTAATACTGGCGGGCGTCGTCGCCGAAGGTGAAGTTGTTCATCGTCCCCTGGCTGGCGGCCAGGACGCCCAAGGCGCCGTACAGCGTGTCCACCACCGCCTGGCTGGTCTCGACGTTGCCGGCGACGACGGCGGCGGGATAGCGAGGGTTCAGCATCGACCCCTCCGGCACGATCAGCTTGATCGGCTTCAGACAGCCTTCGTTCAGGGGAATGGCGTCGTCGACCAGGGTGCGGAAGACATAGAGGGTCGCCGCTCGCGTGATCGACAGGGGGGCGTTGAAGTTGGTCGGTCGCTGTTCGCTGGTTCCGTTGAAGTCGACGACGGCGCTGCGCTGAATCGGATCGACATCGATGCGGACCCGGATGACGGCCCCGTCGTCCATCTCATAGGCGAAGGCACCGGGTTTCAGGGCGGCGACGGCGCGGCGGACGGCCTCTTCGGCATTGTCCTGGATATGGCGCATGTAGGCGGCGACGACGGGACGACCGAACTCCTGCGTCATGCGGATCAGCTCGTCGGCGCCGCGCGTGCAGGAGGCGATCTGGGCCTTCAGGTCGGCCATGTTCTGATCGACGTTGCGCGACGGATGACGGCCCGAGGCGAACAGGGCGCGGGTCTCGGCGTCACGCAATCGCCCGGCATCCACCAGCAGGAAGTCGTCGATCAGCACGCCTTCGTCGTCCACCGTGCGCGACGAGGCGGGCATGGAGCCCGGCGTCGTGCCGCCCACGTCAGCATGGTGCCCGCGCGCCGCGACGAAGAAGGCCGGCGCATCGTCGGCCTCAAGGAACACCGGCATGATGACGGTGATGTCGGGCAAATGGGTGCCGCCGTTGTAGGGCGCGTTCAGCATATAGACGTCGCCCCGGTTCATCCGCCCGCCGCGAGACGCGATCACGGTGCGGATGCTCTCGCCCATCGATCCCAGGTGGACCGGGATGTGCGGGGCGTTGGCGATCAGGGCGCCGGTCGCGTCGAAGACGGCGCAGGAGAAGTCCAGACGCTCCTTGATGTTCACCGAATAGGCGGTGGCGCGAAGGGCCTCGCCCATCTGTTCCGCGCAGGCCATGAAGCGGCTGTTGAACACCTGCAGCATGATCGGATCGACATCCGTGCCGATGGCGACGCGGGCGGGCAGGGCAACGACCCGCTCCAGCAGCAGATTGGCCTGGGCGTCCACGGTCGCCCGCCAGCCCGGCTCGACCACGGTGGTGCCGGTGTCCTCCAGCAAGATGGCCGGTCCGTCCACATCGACGCCGGGCGTCAGGGCGTCGCGGCGATAGACGGGGGTCTGGCGGTCCTGACCGGCCATGCGAACGGTCAGTTCGGCGACGGTCTCAAGCGCGCCGGTGGCGAACGAGATAGAAGGGGCTGATGGCGTCTGGCCCGAATGGCCGACGGCCTCGACCTCGAGCGTCTCGACGACCAGGGCCTTGTCCTCGGCGAAGAAGCCGAAGCGGCGGCGGTGCAGGTCCTCGAAGGCCTGGGCCATCGCATCGGCAGGACCGAAAGGCACGACCAGGGGCGTGTCGGAACCAGCGAACTTGATCTCGGCGCGGGCGAGGGTGGAGACGTCGGCTGTGAAGCCCTGGGCTTCGAGATCGGCGCGTGCGGCAGTCGACAGTTGGGCGATCCGGTCGGCCAGGGCGGCGTCGCGTCCGGCGTCCAGCGGCGCGGCCTCGGTCGCCTGTCGGATGGCGCGCACCTCGGCCAGGCCCATGCCATAGGCCGACAGCACCCCCGCAAACGGATGCAGCAGCACCTTGGTCATGCCCAAGGCGTGGGCGACCAGACAGGCGTGTTGCCCGCCTGCGCCGCCGAAACAGTTCAGCACATAGCGGGTCACGTCATAGCCGCGCTGGATCGAGATCTTGCGGATCGCCTCGGCCATGTTCTGGACGGCGATGGTCACGAAACCCTCGGCCAGTTCGCCGGGCGTCGTCTGGCGTCCGGTCGCCGTCGAGACTTCGGCGGCCAAGGCCTCGAACCGGGTCCGAACCGCACCGACGTCCAGCGGTTGGTCCGCGTCAAGGCCGAAGACGGCGGGGAAGAAGTCAGGGCTCAGCTTGCCCAGCATGACGTTGCAGTCCGTCACCATCAGCGGTCCGCCGCGCCGATAGGCGGCCGGTCCCGGAACCGCGCCGGCCGATTCCGGCCCGACCCTCAGCCGTCCGCCCTCGAACCGGCAGATCGAACCGCCGCCCGCCGCGACGGTGTGGATGCTCAGCATCGGCGCCCGCAGCCTGACCCCGGCGACCACGGCGTCGGACGTGCGTTCGTACTCGCCGGCGAAGTGGGACACATCGGTCGAGGTGCCGCCCATGTCGAAGCCGATGGCCCGATCAAAGCCTGCCGCCCTGGCCGTCTCGGCCATGGCGACCACGCCGCCCGCCGGTCCCGACAGGATGGCGTCCTTGCCCCGGAAGGCGTCGGCGGCCGTCAGCCCGCCCGACGACTGCATGAACTGAAGCGGCGTGTCCGGCCCGAGGAGGACCCGACCCGCTCCACATAGGCGCGCAGGATCGGCGACAGATAGGCGTCGGCTACGGTGGTGTCGCCTCGCCCGATCAGCTTGATCAGCGCCCCGATCTCATGACTGACCGACACCTGCTCGAACCCGACCTCGCGCGCGATCGCCGCCAGCCTTCGTTCGTGATCGGTGAACCGCCAGCCGTGGACCAGGACGATGGCGACGGCGCGCAATCCCGCCGCATGGGCCGCCGTCAGGTCGGCGCGCGCCCTGTCTTCATCCAGCGGCCGGTCGATCTGGCCGTCCGCCGTCACACGTTCGTCGATCTCGACCACACGGTCATACAGTTGGTCGTTCAGCACGATCTCGCGCACGAACAGCTCGGGGCGCGCCTGCCACCCGATCTGAAGGGCGTCGCCGAAGCCGGAGGTGATGGCCAAGAGCGTCGGTTCGCCCTTGCGCTCCAGCAGCGCATTGGTCGCCACCGTCGTGCCCATCCGTACGTCCCCGACCAGACCGGGCGGCAACGGGCCGCTCTGCACGCCGAGACTCCGCCGGATGCCCTCTACGGCCGCATCGGCATAGTGTTTCGGATTGACCGACAGAAGCTTGCGCGTCTGCAGCGTGCCGTCGGGGGCGCGGGCCACGACATCGGTGAAGGTGCCGCCCCGGTCGATCCAGAACTGCCAGAGCGCGTTCGATTTTATCATGGTCCGAACTTTAAGTCGGTGCTGTCAGCTAAACTAGCCCAGCCCATGGCGCGTGGGACTTGCGCGGATCCTGATGCTTGCCCCTGTCCTCACATCATCGTGTGCGCCGTTATGGCCGTCGGAGGTCAGAGCGTGATCAGATGCCGCCGAACATGGGGTGTCGCATTTGGAAAAACGGATGCTGGAACGGTCAGGACGGTCGTTTCACGAGGCTATCGCAGCCCGCGCTACGTTCGTCTGGATCCCCAAGATCGTCTCGATGTCGATTACTTGGCCCTAAGCCGGGGTCGCTTCTTGCCTACCCAAGAGCACCATCTATGGCACCGAAGCTTCCATCTAAACTCCGTCTGGCTTGGATTGCCTTCGGCTTAGCCGCGTCATCGACGGCGACCATGACGAACTCGGCCGTGGTCGAGCGTCGCCGTTCTCCTGTCAGGAGGCGTTCGGCCCAGAGCTGAAGCTCGACCGAGAGGGAGCTGCGCCCGACCATCTTCACGCGCGAGACCAGTTCGACCATGTCGCCGCCGTCGATCGGGGCCTTAAAGTCGATGCGGTTGGTCGCGGCCATGACCATGACTTCGCGCGCATGGCGGGTCGCCGTGACGAAGGCGGCCTTGCCCATGAGCTTGAGCGCGTCGCCGCCGAACAGCGTGCCGTAGTGGTTGGTCGTGCCGGGAAAGACCATCTCTGCGGTCCTGAGCCAGCCGTCGTTCGCCTCGCCTGCCTCATCGAGGGACGCCAAGGGATGGTCATCCCCCGCCGGCCTCAGGGCGACCATGTTGAAGGCGCCGCGCGTGCACAGGCGGCGCTCGCCGCTGAGCAGGCTTTCGGCGTGCAGTTCGACTTCGACGCCCAGCGAGGACCGCCCGATCCGAACGACGCGGCCGACCGCCTCGACCATCTCGCCGATCCGGGCCGGGGCGGCGAAGTCGATTCGTTCGCATCCGGCCGTCACCACGGCCCGTCGTGCATGACGGCTCGCGGCCAGAAAGGCGACCTTGTCGAGATGGGCCAGACCGACACCGCCGAACAGGGTGCCATGGTGATTGGCGTCGCCGGGGAACACCATGTCGATCAGGCGAACCCTCACGACTTGGACCTTTCCGCGCCGTAGTAGAGGTCGCGCGACAGTTCCTCGCGCACGATGTCGGCCCCGGCGCTCAAGGCGCGCAGCTTGCCGTTGGCGACGCGGCGCGACAGGGGCGCCATGCCGCAGTTGGTGGCCGGATAGAGTTTGTCGGCGTCCACGAACTGAAGCGCCCTGCGCAGGGTGTCGGCCACCGCTTCGGGCGTCTCGATCGCATCGGTCGCGACGTCGATGGCGCCGACCATCACCTTCTTGCCCCGGATCAGTTCGATCAGATCCATCGGCACGTGCGAGTTCTGGGCTTCGAGCGAGATGATGTCGATGCTGGAGGTCTGCAGCTTGGGGAAGGCCTCTTCATACTGCCGCCACTCCGAGCCGAGCGTCTTCTTCCAGTCGGTGTTGGCCTTGATGCCGTAGCCGTAGCAGATGTGGACCGCCGTTTCGCACCTCAGCCCTTCCGCCGCCTTCTCCAGGGTCGCCACGCCCCAGTCGTTCACCTCGTCGAAGAAGACGTTGAAGGCGGGCTCGTCGAACTGGACGATATCGACGCCGGCGGCCTCCAGCTCGCGCGCCTCCTCATTGAGGATCTTGGCGAACTCCCAGGCCAGCTTCTCGCGGCTGCCGTAATGGTTGTCATAAAGGGTGTCGATCATCGTCATCGGCCCAGGCAGGGCCCATTTGATCGGCTGGTCGGTCTGGGCGCGCAGGAACTTGGCGTCCTCGACGAAGACCGATTTCGGACGACCAACGGCGCCCACGACCACCGGGACGCTGGCGTCATAGCGATTGCGGATTCGCATGGTCTTGCGGTTCTCGAAATCGACGCCGTCGAGGTGTTCGATGAAGGTCGTGACGAAATGCTGGCGGGTCTGTTCGCCGTCGCTGACGATGTCGATGCCGGCCCGGCGCTGATCGTCGAGCGACAGGCGAAGGGCGTCCTGTTTGGCCTCGATCAGGTCGTCGCCCTGCAGCTTCCAGGGCGACCAGAGCGTCTCGGGCTCGGCCAGCCAGACCGGTTTGGGCAGGCTGCCAGCGGTCGAGGTCGGGAGAAGGGTTTTCATGAGGTAAGGCTCTGAAATCTGGAAACTGATCAGGCGGCGAAGGCGGCCGACCATTGGTCGAGAAGGGCGCGGTGCGGCTTGATGAACCGCTCCTCGACGAAACGGCCTTGTTCGACGGCCAGCCGGCTGCGCTCGTCGCGGTCGTAGACGATGCGGGTCAGCGAATAGTCCTGCGCCTTCAGGCTGGGCTGATACTGCTCGGTCGCCGGGGAGTTGGCGTTGTAGATCTCGGGCCGATAGATCTTCTGGAAGGTCTCCATCGTGGCGATGGTGCTGGCCAGTTCGAGGTCGGCGTAGTCGCCGGTCAGGTCGCCGATGTGGTACAGGGCGAACGGCGCCACGCTGCCTGGGGGCATGAAGTAGCGAACCTTCATTCCCATCTTTGCGAAATACCGATCGGTCGGCGAGAAGGCGTCGGTGTCGTATTCCAGCCCCAGCACCGGATGGTCGAAGCCGGTGCGGTGATAGGTCTTGTTGCTGGAGACGCTGAGGCAGATGACCGGCGGCTTGGCGAAGTTGTCGCGATAGGCGCGCGACGCCAGAAAGTGCCGGAACAGCTTGCCGTGCAGATCGCCGAAATCCTCCGGCACGCCGCCGTTCGGATGTGCTTTCAGGTGTTCGGGCAGAACCACGCTGAAGTCGTAGTCGCGAACGTAGGAGGAGAAGTTGTTGCCCACGATCCCATCGATCCGCAGACGCGTCTCCTTGTCGATGATCGTCGTCTGCAGGATTTCGATCAGCGGAAAGGCGTCATCGCGTTCCGATCCAAGGCTCATCTCGACCGAGACGATCTGAAGCTCCAGCGCATAGCGATCGCCCCTCGGATTGTCGTGGTGGGCCAAGGAGTTGAAGCGGTTGTCGATCATCCGCAGGGTGTTGCGCAGATTGTCCCGGCGGCTGTCGCCTCGCGCCAGGTTGGCGAAATTGGTCGTGATCCGCGTCTTCTCGGCGGGACGATAGTCTTCGTCGAGCGCAGTCCGCTTGATCCTGAAGGTGAAGTCGCTGCTCGCCATGGTCTCTGCCGTTGATGCTGTGGCGAGACAGCGGACAGGGACGCGCGACCGCTCGCGCGCAGTCGTCCCGTCGCGGCGTTCATGCGGCCTGACCGGGCACCCCGCCGGAGGACGTTATCTGTCGGGGCAGGTCTCCTGGCTCACGGGTCACGGCTTCCGGCCCGGCCTTCCCAACGTCCGAAGACGCCAGTGACACGAAATGGACCTTCGGCTCGCCGCTCACAGTTGCGGGGGCAGCGCCGGCATCACACCGGCTTCCCTCTTAGCTCCGCATCGCCCGGAGGCGACGCGCAGAACCTCGACCTATCCATGAGACGCGCACCAGACGCCGAAGTCAAGAAACACATAAGGATATCCTTATGGGTTCTGTCGGCTTCTACCATCGCTCCTGCTGTTCAGCTTTCCGGGGTCATGGCTCCACGAGCCCATCGAAGATTGAATAGCATCTCTTTGGATCCCGGTCTGCCACAGACGCCGCCGGGAAGTTTGTCGTCCGACAATGCTAAGGCTAAGCGAAGGCACGGGTGGAGCGCACGAGTTGCTAGCTTGTGCGCTAATAGCGATCACAAATCCTCGACGGTTTTGGAGGTGAGCCACCTCAATTCGAAGAGGTTCTGTCGAGTCCATAGATCGCGCTAGCTCAATCACTTAGAGGCTTGGACCCTCTGGGCGGCGCCCATCGGGCGCGCTGCGCGTTGTCCCGACGATGAAGCAGCCCTTCCGATACCCTACGACTCCAGACGGCCGTTACTTCGTGGTGCGAGGCCGGCTTTGGCGATGCGCCAAGCCAGCGTTGTCGACTGCGGCGAGGGACGAACTGGTGCATGATCTGATGTCGGCGCGCCGGGCGGTGCGGACGGCCCTGGCGGCTGAGGATCCAGATGCTCTGGCCGCATCGCGGCGGAGCGTGGACAAGGCCAAGATGGGGCTGGGCGAGCGGGGGCCGGTTTGGTGGAGCGACGGCTCACCGGATCTCAATCGGCGCATGGTGCGCAACACCCCCTACGCGGATTGGTTCGCCAGTTTGTCCGAGACGCGCGAATGATGACAGCATTCCATCGTTTCGTTGCGGCTTAGGCCATGCGTTCGATACGGCCATGGCAGAAATAGCCGCCGCCCGGAAGGATCCCGCAAATCCGTTCTGAGGCGGTCCGTCGCGCTAGCAGCTGAAATGACAAGTTGGGGTACGAAAGCGGGCGCAACCCTCGGACGGCCTCGGGGTTGAGCCAGGATGAAATCGTCACCTGCCGACACCGATCTTTCCGCCACGGGCCTACAGGTCCTCGTTGGAGGGCCAGCGCCCGAGCAGGACGACGGCAAGCGTTGGAAAATGCCGGCGGCGGCCGTGGCGGCTGGACTTGCCGAGATGAAGACAAGGCGCTCGCAGGCCGTGGTGTTTATAGCCACCAGCGAACGCCGCGCCGATGAGATTGCGGCGGCGCTCTCGCCGATGGTGAAGGACGCCGAGGTGCTGGTTCTGCCGCCCTGGGACTGCCTGCCTTACGACCGCGCCGCGCCTTCGCGGGAAAGCATGGGGCGGCGGATGGCGGTCCTGGCCGCCCTGAACGAAGCCGGCGCAAGGCCTGTGTTCCTGGTCGCTTCGCCCGATGCGATCGTGCAGCGGACGCCGTCGCGCGAACGGATCAAGGCCCGCTTGTCGCTCGCGGCGGGCGAGGCGCTGGATCGCGAAGTCCTGGAGTCGTTTCTGACCGATACGGGCTATGCGGCGGATGAGCGGGTCGATGAACCTGGCGAGTACGCTCTGCTCGGCGCGGTGGTCGATGTCTTCCCGCCCGCGTCCGCCACGCCTTATCGCATCGCCCTGGACGAGGCGGACCGGATCATCGAGATCCACGCCTTCGATCCCGTGTCGCAGCGCCGGGGCGCCGAGATCGAGACGATCTGTCTGACCCCGGCGGCTGAGTGGAGCGACCGGTCGCTCGAGGATGATGAGGCCGATCATCAGGACAGGGGGCCATCGATCGATGCTGAGACCTCCACGACCCTGTTTGATTTCCTCGACAAGCCGATGATCCTGACCGACGTGGGCGTGGATGATCGGTTCGAACGCATTCGCGCGCATGTGGCCGAAGCCTATGACACGCGCCTGCGCTTCAGCGAGGGCGCGCGTCCTGCGAAACCCGACAGCCTCTATTTGACGGAAGAAGACCTTCGGCTGGCGTTGAAAGGCGCCAAACCCCTGAGCGTCGAAGGTTGGGCGCCGACGCCGGCGTTCGCATTGACGAAGTCGCCGGGACGGGCCCTGAAACAGTTCATTGCCGAGCGGCGCGAGGCGGGCGATCGCATTGTGCTGACCGGATTGCCTCATGAGCACAGGATCATTCTACGCCTGCTGCGTCGCCACGATATCGATACGCCCGTGACGCTCGAGAGCTGGAGCGCGATCGCGCCACTGCAGCCCGGGCAGATCGCGGTCGTAACCGCCGATCTGGACACAGGTTTCCGGCAATCGGCGACCGGTCTTGTCGTCCTGACGCCTTCGGACATCTTCGGCGGCCGGATCGCGCGTGCATCCGGCGACGCGAACAATGCGTTCGGAGAGACAGAACTGCGGTTGGACGATGTGGTCATCCATGAAGACCACGGTCTGGGCGTCCTGAAGGCTTTGGAACGGGTCGCTGCCGATGGCGTGGAGCGCGACGTTCTGCGCATCGAATATCATGGCGGAGGGACCATCCTCGCGCCGATTGAGGAGTTCGGCAAAATCTGGCGCTACGGCTCGGAGCCGGACGCGGTGTCGCTGGATCGGCTGACCACCCAAGGATGGCTCAAGCGTCGCGCCAAGGTCAGCGCGCAGATCGACGAGGCCGCAGCGGCCCTGTCCGCCCGGGCCGAAGCGCGTGCAGCGCTGAGGACCGAGCCGATCACCGCGCCGCGTCAGGCGCTGGCCCGGTTCGCCGCCGGCTTCGCCTTCCCCGAAACGACCGATCAGGCGCGGGCCATCGAGGCGGTCCTGTCGGACCTGGGGTCCGGCAAGCCCATGAACCGGCTCGTCTGCGGCGATGTCGGTTTCGGCAAGACCGAGGTCGCCCTGCGCGGTGCGGCGGCCGTGGCCCTTGCCGGCAGACAGGTCATCGTCGTCGCCCCGACCACCGTTCTGGCGCGCCAGCATTTCGAGGTGTTCAAGAGGCGGTTCAAGGACACGGACATTCAGGTCGGCCACCTGTCGCGCGCCGCAGACAGCGCGGAGGCGCGGGCGGTCAAGGCAGGGCTGGCGGACGGCTCCATGCGCGTCGTGGTAGGTACGCAGGCGCTGGCGTCGGAGGGGTTGGCGTTTTCCGACCTCGGGCTTGTCATCATCGATGAGGAGCACCGCTTCGGCGCGCAGATGAAATCTGCCTTGGCAGAGAAGGCGCCGCATCTGTTGTCGATGTCGGCCACCCCGATCCCGAGGACTTTGCAAAGCGCCATGGTCGGCATTCAGGACGTCAGCCTGATCGCTAGTCCGCCTGCGCGACGTCGGCCAATCCGAACCTTCATGACCCCGTTCGACGCCGGGGCGGTTCGCCTGTCGCTGATGCGCGAGAAGGCGCGGGGCGGGCAAAGTTTCGTGGTCGTGCCGCAGATCGAGGATATGGAACCCTTGGCGGAACGCCTGAAGACTCTAACGCCCGAGCTGTCGGTGGTCTCGGCGCACGGCGACATGTCCCCGTCCGCGATCGACGAGGTTATGAGCCGGTTCTCCGACGGCGAGGGCGACGTGCTTCTGGCCACGAACATCATCGAGACCGGCCTGGATGTGCCGCGCGCCAATACGATGTTGATCTGGCGGCCGGACCGGTTTGGCCTGGCGCAGTTGCATCAGCTGCGCGGGCGTGTCGGCCGGGGGCGGCGACAGGGCTTTACCTATCTGCTTTCCGATCCCGAAGCGCCCATGGCGGCGGCGACGGAGGCGCGTCTTCAGACATTGGAGGCTCTGGACCGACTAGGGGCGGGCTTCGCGATCAGCGGGCGCGATCTGGACCTGCGCGGCGGCGGCGATCTGGTGGGCGAGGAACAGGCCGGACATGTCAGGTTGATCGGCTCGGCCCTTTACCAGGCCGTCCTGGCGCGGGCGCTCGCGGCTGCCAAAGGCGATCCCGATCCAGACCAAGCCTCTCCCAGCCTGAACGTCGGCGCGACAGGGCATCTGCCGGCGGACTACATCCCCGACGAAACCGTGCGCATCAATCTGTACGCTCGGTTGGCGCGCGCCACGACGGCGGAAGATGTCGACGCCCTGCGAGACGAGGCCGAAGATCGGTTCGGTCCTTTACCCGACCCGGCAGAGGATCTGTTCACCGGCCGTCGCTTGGCGGCGCTCGCTCGTGACGCCGGCGTCACGGAAATCGTGTCGGGACCGAAGGCGACGGCGTTGCGGATCGCGGCGGCGCGTCGGCCCGGCATGGAAGCGTCCTTGCCGTTGCGCGATGATCGACGCTGGTCCGAGGATCGCATGATCGTCGACGCCGCCAACGATCAACCGCACGACACGGCCTTCATTGAAAAGCTTCTGACCGAATTGGCGGCGGCTTGAGGCCAGGGCGGGTCTCAGCCTGTTTTGACGTTTGGGTTCTGTTTTGTTGGGAGCAATTCCGCCGCTGGCGCGCTGATCGACGACCGCCGACCGATCACGGCGGAGCCTCACGTCTCCGCTTTCGAAAAAGCCCCTGCATGCCCACAGACACTCGCCTCACTGTCGTCTTCCTTCATTCTCTTGGCTCGAGCCGCCACGATTGGGACGCGGTGATCGACCGGCTTGGCGATGAAGTGGTGACCGTCGCGATCGATCTTCCAGGGTTCGGGGACAGGGCGGGGGAAGGCTATGGCGATGTCCAAGCCGTGCTCGAGGACCTGAGCCGCCGCCTTACCGATCTCCATCTCCCGCGCTGGATCCTTGTCGGCCACAGCATGGGCGGCAAGTTTGCGACCTTGATCGCCGCGCGGGCGCATGACGGGGCGGCCGGTCTGAGCGGGTTGCTGGGCGTGGTGCTGGTCGCCGGATCACCACCCTCGCCGGAGCCGATGGACGAGAACAGGCGCGCGGATATGCTGACCTGGTTCGACGATCCGACAAGGATCGAGGATCGGGGACGCCAGTTCATCGACGCCAATACCGCCGCCGGTCTGCCGCAGGCCGCCTTCAATCAGGCGCTGGCCGATTTCACCCGAACAAACCCCGAAGCCTGGCGCGGATGGTTGGCCGAAGGATCGCGCGAGGACTGGTCCGGTCAGGTCGGCGTCCTGCCTTTCCCCGCCCTGATCATCGCCGGCGCGGAGGATGGCGATCTGGGCGAGGCGGCGCAGCGGCGTGTCAACGCCCCCCACTATCGCGCCGCTGACGTGGTGGTCGTGCCGGATGCGGGGCATCTGATCCCTCAGGAACAGCCGGACCGTCTTGCGGGCCTGGTTCTAAAGTTTGTCGAGAAAGTCGGTTCAGTCGCGTTGCCGCCAGCCTTCGTGGATCTGATGGCGTCCGATCGCGTGTCGGATCGCACGCGACGCTCCATGCTGGATCGTCACTTCGGTCCCAAGCCAGCTGACGGCGGCGTCCTGAACCCGACCCAGCGCGCCGTGCTGTCGGCGATGATCGCGCGCATTCTGCCTGGTACAGGCGATCCGGATGATTTGGCGCGACGTCTGGATGTGGGCCTCTGCAGCGGACAGGGCGACGGGTGGCGGTTCGTCGATCTTCCCTCGGACGCCGAGGCCTGGCGACGCGGGCTGGGTAAGATCGCCGCCATGGCACCGGAGTTCGCGACTCTGGCCCCCGGTCGTCAGGACGACATCCTGCGATCCATTTCGCAGGGCGAATGGGCCGGGCCTGGCCGGCTTTCGGCGGGCGCCATGAAGTTATGGTTCGAGGACGTCGTATCGGAGGCCGCGCGCCTGTGGATGTCGCTGCCGGCCACCTGGGCCCAGATCGGTTACGACGGCTTCGCCACGGGCGGCGAAGGCCGGTTTCAGGGCTACGACCAGACGGCGGCGGACCAGACCGAACCTTGGCGTCTGCCGATGGGGGGCGTGGGTTGAGCGCGCCTGCAAGGACGGCCGGCGAAACCGATGTCGTCATCATCGGCAGCGGGGCCGGCGGGGCTCCGATCGCGGCCAGGCTGGCGAAGGCCGGGCTGTCGGTCACGGTGCTGGAGGCGGGGCGGGCTTTCGATCCGGCTGAGCATACGCCCGACGAAACGACGGCAGACCTTTATTGGATGGAGGAGCGCCTCAGCGGAGGGCGCGACCCGACGGCCTTTGGGGCCAATAACTCGGGCCAGGGCGTCGGCGGCTCGCTGCTGCACTGGGGCGCCTTCTGCCCGCGACCCGATCCCCGTGATCTGAAGCTGGCGTCGGAGACGGGACGCGGGCGGGACTGGCCGTTCGGCTGGGACGAACTGAAATCCTATGTCGAGACTGTAGAGACGGTGATCGGAGTCTCAGGCCCGGCCGACTATCCGTGGGGCGGGCGACAGTTCGCCTATCCGCCCGTCCCGCGCAACGCCCCGGCGGACGCGATGGCTCGTGGCTCAAGGGCCGTCGGGCTGACCGTTACGGATGCGCCGGCGGCCGTGCTGTCCCGCGATCGCGAGGCGGGGACGACGCCCTACCGCATGGCCTGCGTCAACTGCGGCGCGTGCCACCAGGGATGCAGAACCGGCGCCAAGGGCGGCGCGGACAACAGTTTTTTGCCGATGGCCTCAGCCAACGGCGCCACGATCATCGCCAACGCGCGGGCGATAGGCGTCGAGCGTGACGCCGGTGGACGGATCAAGTGCGTGATCTATCGTCGCGACGGGCAGGATCATCGGCTGAACTGTCGAGCGCTGTTTCTTTGTGCGGGCGGTGTCGAGACGCCCCGCCTGCTGCTGAACTGGGGATTAGGCAACGCCGGCGGCGAGGTCGGCCGCAACTTCATGACCCATGTGGCGACCCAAGTCTGGGGGCGGTTCGACGCCGACATGTCCATGAACCGCGGCTATCCCTCTTCCTTGATCAGCGAAGACATGGTGCGTCCGTCGGGCGCGAACTTCTCCGGCGGCTACCTGATCCAAAGCCTTGGCGTCATGCCGGTCACCCTGGCGGGCGGGTTCGCGCGCGGCGCGGGCCTCTGGGGCGCGCCGCTGGTCGACACGCTGCGCAACTATCGCCGGCTCGCCGGGATCGGCATCAATGGAGAGTGTCTGCCGAACGACGACAATCGCTTGAGCTTGTCCGATGAGGTCGACGCCGTCGGGCTGCGCAAGGCGCGGATCGACTTCAGCTATGGCGAAAACGAGCGGCGTCTGGACGCCCATGCCCGGCGCGTCATGACGGAGATTTGGACCGCCGCCGGCGCTGAGGACATCTTCGCGGTGGCCCGGTCGGCGCACACCATCGGCGGCTGCCGGATGGGAGACAAGGCGGACGGGGCGGTCGTCGACGGCGACGGGTGCAGCGTCGAGATCGACAATCTGTACGTTTGCGACAACTCCGCCTTCCCCAGCGCGCTTTCGGCCAACCCGGCCTTGACCCTCATGGCCGTCGCCCTGCGCACGGCCGATCGCTTCCTCGAACGTCAAAGAACAGGAGATTTGTGATGGACCTCGGGATCAAGGGGCGGATCGCCCTCATTTCTGGCGCCGATTCCGGCATGGGCAAGGAGACGGCGCGGCTGCTGCTGGAAGCCGGCGTACGGGTCGCCTTGACCGACAAGCCCGACGGCACGCTGGATGAAGCCGTCCAGGAGTTGTCCGCCTTGGGCGAATGCATCGGCGTGACCGGCGACGTGACCAAGGCCGACGATGTCGAACGGCTGTGGGCGGAAATCCGAGACCGCATGGGCGATCCGGACATCTATGTGAACGCCGCGGGCGTGACCGGCGCGACCGGCGATTTCCTGGATGTCGATGACGCCGGTTGGCTGGAGACGCTGGACATCAATATGATGGGCGCGGTGCGGATGTGCCGCCAGGCCATTCCGGCCATGCGGCGTTCGGGCTGGGGCCGTATCGTCCTGTTCGCGTCGGAGGATGCGGTCCAGCCCTATGTCGATGAACTGGCCTATTGCGCCTCGAAGGCCGGCATTCTCAGCCTGGCGAAGGGTTTGTCCAAGGCCTACGGCTGCGACAATGTGCTGGTGAACACGGTCTCGCCCGCCTTCATCGCCACCCCGATGACCGACGCCATGATGAAGAAGCGCGCCGAGGAACGCGGCGAAACCTTCGACGAGGCGATCAAGAGCTTCCTGAAGGAAGAGCGGCCCGGCATGACGCTAGATCGCAGGGGCAAGCCGGAGGAGGTGGCCGCAGCCGTCGCCTTCCTGTGTTCGGAGCGCGCCAGCTTCATCAACGGCGCGGGCATCCGGGTCGATTCCGGCTCGGTCGCCACCATCGCCGGCTAGTCGTCCCGCCGAAAGAGAGACCGGCGGCGGGACGATCCCGCCGCCGGTTTGGTCTTGTCAGGCGACGCCCATGCCGCCGGTGACGCCGAACACTTCGCCGGTGATGTAGCTGCCTTCCTGCGAGGCCAGCAGAACATAGACCGGGGCGATCTCGACAGGCTGGCCCGGACGACCCAGCGGCACCTGTTCGCCGAACTTCATCACGGCGTCCTGCGGCTGTCCGCCGGACGACTGCAGGGGCGTCCAGAAGGGACCGGGCGCCACGACATTGGCGCGTACGCCCTTTTCGATCAGCTGCTTGGACAGGGCCTTGGTGTAGGCGACGATCCCGGCCTTGGTGGTGGCGTAGTCCAGCAGGATGGCCGAAGGCTCATAGGCCTGGATCGAGGCGGTGGTGATGACCGAGGCGCCCGCCGGCAGATGCGGGACGGCCGCCTGGGCGATCCAGTGCATGGCGTAGAGGTTGGTCTTCAAGGTCTTGTCGAAGTCTTCCGACGTCACCTGCGAGATGTCCTCACGATACTGTTGGCGGCCGGCGTTGATGACCAGAATGTCCAGTCCGCCCAGCTCCGACACGGCCTGTTCAACCATTTGTCGGCACCAGTCTTCATCGGTGATGTCGCCGGGCAGGTCGATAGCCTTGCGGCCTTCAGCCTCGATCAGGGCGATGACTTCGGCGGCGTCCTTGCGCTCGGACGGCAGATAGGAGAGGGCCACATCGGCGCCTTCCCGGGCATAGGCGATGGCGGCCGCGCGGCCGATGCCGCTGTCCGCGCCGGTGATCAGGGCCTTGCGTCCTTTCAGCTTGCCGGAACCCTGATAGCTGTTCTCGCCATGATCGGGCTTGGGGTCCATCTCGCGCGCTTCGCCGGGCACCGGCTGCGGTTGGCGTGGGAAGGGCGGCTTTGGATATTGCTCGCGCGGATCCTGAAGGGTCAGGCGATCAGTCATGGAACGTCTCCGTTTCGGGCTGGGGGAAAGGGGTCTGCGCCTTGCCGACGGCGGTCAGGGCCGTCAGATGCGCGAGGTGGCTGAGCCCCTGCGGCATGTTGCCGAGGTAGGCCCCGGTGTCCGGGTCGATCATCTCGGTCAGCATGCCCCAGCGGCCGCTGAGGGCTTCGCGCAGACCGTCGATGCGGGCGCGCGCCTTGTCCGGTTCGCCGAGCGTCGCCCAGGCTTCGGCGATCCAGAAGGAACAGGCGATGAAGCACCCTTCCTCGGCCTGCATGCCGGTGTAGCGATAATGGAAGACGCCGGCGCCGAGATGGCGATCCAGCGCCTCAAGGGTTGCGCGCAACCGATCTTCGCCGTCGAAACGGAAGCGCACGGCAAGGGCCAGGGCGGCGTCCAGCTTGTCGCTGCCCGGATACATGACGAAGGCCTGAAGGCTGTCGGACCAGCAATGCGTCTCGACCCAGTCGAAAATCCGGTCGCGCTCGCGCCGCCAGCGATCCCGGCATGTCGTCGGCAGTTGTCCGGCGTCCGCCAGTTCGACCGCACGGGCCAGGGCCTGCCAGCAGCTGATCTTGGACATGGTGTAGTGCTGCTGATCCTCCAGCTCCCACATGCCCGCGTCCGGTTGTCGCCAGGCGTCGGCGCACTGGTCCGCCAGTTCCGACAACTGCTGGGCGCTGGCGCTGTCGAGAATGTTGCCGCAGCCGACGAAGCGCGAGGCGGTCTCGAAAATGTCGCCGAACACGCCGTGCTGCGCCTGGTCGGCGGCACGGTTTCCGGTGACCACAGGACGCGAGCCTTTATAGCCCGGCATGTCCCAGTGTGTTTCCGGCGGCACGAGTGCGCCGTCTAGGCTGTAGCAGACCTTGGCGCCATGGCGCTTCAGCTGCATCAGCAGCCAACTGAAGGCGGCCTTGGCCTCGGCCTGGGCGCCGGCCGCCAGGAAGGCTTCGATCGTATAGCCGGCGTCGCGCAGCCAGGCGTAGCGATAGTCCCAGTTCTTGTCGCCGCCCAGACGCTCGGGCAGGGACGTTGTGGCCGCTGCGGCGATGGCGCCCGACGGAGAGTAGAGCAGCAACTTCAACGCCAGGGCGCTGCGAATGAAGTCGTCGCGATACAGGCCGGGACAGTTCAGACGCGCCGCCCAGTCCCGCCATTCCTGATCCGACAGGTCGATGCGGGCGTCGATCTCTTCGATGGACGGCACGACGAGCGGCTCATCCCGCCCGGCGACGATGGCCACTGTGCGACGCTCGCCTGCGCCGACAACGATGGTTCCGACAATGCCCTCGTCGGACCATTCGCAGGAGATGCGCGGATCGTGGACGAACAGGCCGAGGACCCGCTCGACATGGAAGACCGTGTGTTCGCCGATTTTGGAATGATACGGATTGGCCGTATCGCCCCGACGCCCCAAACGCATGTCCAGGGCGAAGGTCACTTCGCCCTCGAGGCCATCGATACGGCGGGCCAGCTCGCACCAGGGCAGGCGGCCGGCCGTGCCGCTGTTCAGGCTTTCGGTCAGGCGCGCACGGCCAGTGGCGGTGGTGAACTCGGTCTCCAGCACATTGCTGTCGGGGCGATAGCGGCGGGTCGCCGTGAAGGCCTCGGTCGGCGTGATCGAAAACCGGCCGCCCTCCGGATCCAGCAGGCGGTCGAAAAGCGGCGGCGCATCGATCGCCGGCACGCACCACCAGTCGATGCCGCCATCCAGCGCTGAAAGCGCCACCGTCCGGCCTTCGCCCAGAACGCCGTAGTCTTCGAGGGCGACGTAACCGTCGGGACGGAGCGTCTGTGACGAGCGCGCCGGATGGGGCGTGAAGGCCGTCTCTATCATCGTTTGGACGATCCGATCGCAAAGCCCGCCGTCACCGCAAGGCCGGCTAGGACACCGACCGCCGCGACCTTGATCGCCGCGATCTGGCGGCTGGACACGAAACCGATCCACGGTCTGACGACCCGTTCGGTGTCCGGACCGTCGATCGCCGCCGGACCGTCTTCGGGTTGATCGAGATTGCCGAGACGCGGCATTTGCAGTTCGCCCTGCTGCGCTGTGATCATCCTGGCGGCCTGCCGATCCGCCAGCGCCGGCAAGAACTGTTGCGCCAGCGCCATCAGCCATGTCGTGCGACCCACGAAGATCTTGCGGCTGGGCCGCTGCACGGCCGACCAGACGGCGTCTGCACATAAGCGGGGATCGAATAGGGGATCTGGAATGACCTGCGCCCGGTCGGTCCGGTTGCGTGACCACAAAGGCTGGGGCGTGTTGACGGCCGGCAGATAGACGGTGGTCAAGGTGACGCTGGAGGCTGCGGCGATCAGTTCGGCCCGAATGGCCTCGGTGAACCCGTCGACGGCCGCCTTGGCGCCGCAATAGGCCGCCTGCAGCGGGGCGGGGCGCAGCGCCAGTCCCGAGGAAATTTGGATCACCGCCCCTTTGTCCACCGGCCGCATTACCCGAAGCGCCGCGCGCGTTCCGTAGACCTGAGACAGATAGGTCGTCTCGACGACGCGGCGGTAGTCGGCGTCGGTCAGATCCTCATCGCGGCCGATGACCGTGGACATGGCGTTGTTGACCCAGACATCGATGCCGCCGAAAGCGTTCACGACATCGCGGCCAACCTGCTCCACGAACTCCGAATCGGACACATCGCCCGCCATGCCGATCACGCGATCACCCGACCGTTTCAACTGGTCAACGGCGTTGAAAAGCCGTTCAGCCTGTCTGGCGATCACCACGACCTGCCATCCGGCCCGGGCGAACCGGTCGGCGATGGCAAGACCGATGCCGGCGCTGGCGCCTGTGACGACGATGACCGGCATGGCGATCCTTCTGATTTCGAATGTGGAATGACGATCGCGGTTGCGGCCGAAGGGGAGGAGGCTCTGACAACGACACGTCCGGAGGAAGGTTGCCGTCTTTCCGGCGACCGGCGCTTAAGTCGCTCGTCAGCATTTTGATGCTGGCGCAATTCTTCGCCCATAGAGATGGACGGGCACGAGCATGCGGGAGGGCGGCAAACACAGTGCAATGTCATTCGCCGTCGAGCGGTGCGGTGCTGCTGGACCGAGCGGCTAAGCTTCGGATAGTTTCTCTCTGCTGAAGGCGGGGTGAAACGATGCGTGCAGCTTGGATCGGTGCGGTTGCTTTGGGCATTTTGGCCGGATCAGCGCCGAACGCCCTTGCGGCGGTCTCCCAAGTTTAGGCCGCGCCCCAAGAGGCGGCCCAGGGCGACGCTACAGTCGCTCTGACCTATGCGGCCGCTCAACAACGTGTTCGCTCCAACTCCAGTCTCGGTCGCGCTGCGGGCTATGGGATGCAGGCCGCCAGGGCCCAGGCGGATGTGGCTGCCGGGCTAAATCGGCCGGCCGTAGCGCTCGATGCTCAGTTGATCCGTTATCGCAAGACATTCGATCTCTCGCTGGGCGACACGCTGGACCGCGCACAGGCCGAGCTCGGCGCCGCCATTCCTGGGCTCATCGCGGATTTGCCCGGCGTGCCGGGTGACGTGTTGCAAAGTGTCGGCCAGCGGCTGGAAGCGGCGCTTCCCGAAATTTTCGCCGCCTTGCCGCAAGACGTCCGATTGCAAGTTGACGACACGACCTTTCGCCCCACGGTGACGGCGCTTCAGCCGATCTATACCGGCGGCGCAATTCCAGCCTTACGACGAGCGGCGGCGGCCAATGTGGATCTGGCGCAGGCGAAGCAGCAGGAAGCGGTCAGTCTGGAGG
The DNA here is from genome assembly GCF_040546195.1 of Brevundimonas sp. UYEF29. Taxonomy (NCBI): domain Bacteria; kingdom Pseudomonadati; phylum Pseudomonadota; class Alphaproteobacteria; order Caulobacterales; family Caulobacteraceae; genus Brevundimonas; species Brevundimonas sp. UYEF29. The sequence continues at coordinate 53,389 of NZ_JBEPNH010000005.1, forward strand.
ACGTCAATCTGGCGCGGGCGTACTTTGGCCAGGTGCTGGCCGCCGAAGCGCTGAAGATCGCACGCGAGACCCGTGACGGCTTCGATCTGCATTTGCGCAACGCTCGACTGTTGGAATCGCAAGGCGTGCTCAGCCACGCCCAGACGCTTCAGGTCGAAGTCGCCCGCGATGCGGCTGAGCGGCAGGTCAACAGGGCCGAACTGGAGCACGACAACGCCGTGGCGTCCCTCGCCAGGGTCGTTGACACCAAAGGCGCCGTCGTTCCAACCACGCCCCTGTTCGTAAACCGTGACCCAATCGGTCCAGCCGGCGTGTTTCTTGACCAGGCAAGCCAGGCGAACGCTCGCCTTGCGCAGGCTCAAGCCGGGCGCGATCTGGCCGAGGCGGGCGCCGATCTCGCGGCGTCACGAATGAAGCCGTCCGTCTATGCATTTGGAACCTACAACCTGAACTCAGACGACGCTCTGCCGACCGAGCCGGATTGGGCGGTTGGGATCGGCGCCCGTTACACTCTGATTTCGACGGTGGATCGACGACGCATGCTGGGGGCCGCACGCGCCCAGGCCTCGGCTGCTGCGGAGGTTGAACGACAGGCCCGAGACGACGCCCGATTGCTGGTCACGCGAGCCTATAATCAGGCGGAGTTGGCGCGTCGTCAGTTTCTGAGCATGGACAGCAGCCTGGAGGCCGCCAGCGAGAATCTTAGAGTTCAGGAGGTTGGGTTCCGTGAAGGCGAGGCCACAGCCGCCTCGGTCGTGGACGCCCGCAATCTTCTGGGCGCCGCGCGTTTGCAACGCGCAGCAGCAGCTTACGAATATGATCTCAGCCTGGCCGCCTTGCTGGCGGCGTCGGGAAGCGATCTGACTTTGAACGACTATCTGCAACGCGAAGACCGGATAAGCGCGCCATGAGCGAGAAGCCTCCCTTTGCCGATGCCCCGACAAACGGTGCGCCGACCATCGCGGCCAGTCGTACGTCTGCACGGCGACGTATTCTGCCTGTGATCGTGGGCGTCGGCCTCGTGCTGCTGATCGGCTTCATCATCGTGGGCCTCTTCCTCGCGGCCCGTCCTGCCAGGGATCAAGTTCAGGGCATGGTCGAGGCGGAGACCTTCACTGTTGCGACCAAGGTGCCCAGTCGCGTGGAGCGCTTCCTGGCTTCAGAGGGCGATCAGGTAAAGGCAGGTCAAGTGTTGGCTCTGATGAGCAGCCCGGAGGTTGCAGCAAAGGAGGCTCAGGCCCGGGCCCTGCTTCAGTCGAGTGAGGCCATTCAGTCGATGAGCCGCGAAGGCGCTCGCCGCGAGGATGTGCAGTCGGTCGAGTCCGTCTGGCGCGCCGCCCAGGCGACGGCTCGTTTGGCGGACCAGACTGCGCGGCGGGCGGAGAACCTGTTCGCCGAAGGCGTGATTTCCGCCCAACGCCGTGACGAAGCCGTGGCCGCTCGCGCTGCTACAGCCTCGCAGTCCGAAGCCGCCCGTCAGCAGTATCTGAAGGCGTTGGCAGGGACACGGCCGCAGGAAAAATCCGTTGCCGACGCCAATGTGCAAGGCGCGCAGGCCGCCGTCGCCGAGGTCCAAAGCCTCCAGGGTGAGACACGACTGCTTGCGCCAAACGACGGCGAGGTTGCGGAGCGTTTCGCCAATGTCGGCGAGCTCGTGCTCACGGGCGTGCCAGTCTTCACAATCGTGGACATCGGCGACCCGTGGGTTACCTTCAGTGTGCGCGAGGATCAGTTTCGCGATCTGACAATCGGCGCGATCGTGCGTGGCGACGTGCCCGCACTCGGCCTCGCTGACGTCGCCTTCCGGATCACCGCCATCAATCCTCAGGGCGAGTTCGCCACCTGGCGCTCAACCCGGCAGTCCAGCGGCTATGACGTGCGAAGCTTTCAGGTCAAGGCCAAGCCTGTTCGACCTGTCAGCGGCCTGAGGCCTGGCATGAGCGTGCTGTTCGATTGGTCCGCACGGTGAGACGCCTCGCGGCCGTCTTCGTATCGGCCGTTCGGGACGAGGCGCGCGTCCTGGTGACCCGACGGTGGGACGCGTTCGTCGCCTTTGGCCTGCCGATGATCCTGCTGATGGTCATCGCGGCGATGCTGGCCCCTGGAGTGATCCGTCAGGCCCCGGTCGCCGTGGTCGATCAAGACAATTCGGCCTTCAGCCGCGCCGCAATTCGCAACATGGAGGCGAGCGCCGGTGTTCGCGTGACCCATGCTCCGGCGACGATGACGGAGGCCATGGCCTTGATGCGACGGGGCGAGATTTACAGCGTCGCTCATTTTCCAGCAGATTTTTCTGACGGGGCGTTTCGTCGGCCGGAACAGGTGACCCTGTCGTTCAATGGCGCCTTCCAGACGGTCGGCGCCTTGTCGGCCTTGGGGCAGAGCGCGGCCATCGCATCAGCGGCCGGCCAGCAGTTGCAAGAACGCGCGCGCCAGAGAGGATTGCCCGAAACCGCATTGCAACTCCCCGTTGTCCAGGTGTCGATCGTCGGCAATCCGCAGCTGAGCTTCGAGCTTTTTCTCGGGGGACTTCTGGCGCCGGGGGTCCTTCATCTGCTGGCGGCTTGTTCCGCGGTGTTGGCGGTTGGTCGGCAAATGCAGGGCGGCTCCTTCAAGCGCTTCGAGGCCGAGACCGGCGGCTTCACGACAACAGCTCTGATCGGGCGACTTATTCCGCACTTCATGGTCTTCAGCCTGTGGGGGTTGGCCTGGATCGCCTGGCTCAGCGGCGTCCGGGGCTGGGGTGTAGCAGGCTCTCTCCCTTTGCTGATCCTTGGCATACTCGCCTTGATGGCGGTGAGCGTTGTCTTGTCGGCTTTTCTGGTCGCCGCGCTTGGCGAGGTGGATATGGCGTTCTCGGCCACCGCCATCTATTCGGGTGCGGCTATCGCCTTTTCCAATGGCACTCTCCCGCTGGACCATGGGCCGCGCTTCGCTCGGATCTGGAGCGATATCCTTCCCTATACGCACTATCTACGGCTGCAGACGGGTCAGCTGGTCACGGGTGCGACTTCCGCATCGGCATGGCGAGACTTGATGATTCTGAGCGGCGTCACCGTGATCGGTCTGATCGTTTCGGCGCTTTTCATCCGGGTACGAGCGCGTCTTGTCCCGAAGCCTGAGAATTTGAACTTTCCGCTCCCGCAACAGGGCGTTATCGCCGCCTTCGCCGCGACGTTCCGGAACCTGCCGCGTGCGCGGCCGGTCAGCAGTCTGCTGATCCTGGCCGTCGTCCTTTACGCCTTTTACTATCCGGCCGCCTATGCCGGACAGGCCGCGACGGGACTGCCCATCGCCATAGCGACACCGACGCAGACAACGCTGACGCGCACTCTTGTCGAAGACCTGAATGCGTCGCGCCAGATCGAGGTCGCCGCCGTGATTTCATCCCCTGCTGAGGGCTTTGAACTGATGCGGCGCGGCGTGGTCGACGGGGTCGTCGTCCTGCCTCAGCGTTTTGAGGCCGATCTGTTGAGGGGGGCGCCGACGGGCGTGGCCATCTGGCTGAACGGCGGCTATCTGGTTCGTGTCACGGCTGTCGGCAGAGCCGTCGCCGCCGCAACAGCGCAGGTCGCCGAGGCGCAGTTGAAAGGGCTGCCTGATATCGCCCGCGCCGTCAGATTGGCGCCGACCCTGAAGCAGGTTTCCCTTTTCAACCCGACGGAGGGCTACGGCGGTTACGCCGTGCCGGCGGTCAGTCTTATCATCTTGCAGCAGACGCTATTGCTGGGAGCCGGCGTGATCACCGCCGTGCGTCGAGAGACCGGCGCAGCTAGGCTGAAACGCAGCGCGCGCTTGGGTCTGTGGCTGGCGCTTACGGCGATTGGGACAGCCTCCAGCCTCTTCTATTTCGGTTTCGTGGTCTGGTTTCAGGACTATCCCCGCGCAGGCAACCTGATCGGCGTCCTACTGCTGGCGCCCATATTTTCAGCGGCGGTCGCCGCTGTGGGTCTGCTTCTAGGCGCGCTTTTCGATCGCCATGAACGGGTCTTGCAGGTTTTGGTCGGCACTTCCGCGCCCTTGTTCTTCCTGTCAGGCGCTGCGTGGCCGCATTTCATGATGCCTGAAGGTCTCGTCTGGCTGGCGCACTTTTCACCGTCCACCGCTGCCGTTCAGGCCTTTGTTCGCCTGAACGCCATGGGCGCCAGCCTTTGGGAAGTCTCAGGTTTAGCAGCCATTTTGACAGGCCTCGCGGTCGTCTATGGCGGTTTGTGGGTGGTGTGCGGCTCTCTGCGCGTGACGGCGGGGGCGTCATTGTCGCAAAGCGCAACGCGAGAATAGAGACCAATTGAAGCGCAGGGGTGGGTTTGGCTATCGCGCCGCCCACCTCAGTGTCACGCCGATCGTGCGAGGACGCAAAGGCGTGATGGCCTGGGCGTCGGGGAGGCGGAAAGGGTCGCTGTAGGCGAAGGTGTTTGCTTCGGTGTCGAACAGATTGTCTACGAAGAGCGTCGCGGTCCACGCCGACGCCTCGACGCCCAAGGCCACTCTTCCCGTGCCATAGTCGCCCATTCGATATTGCTGGCGTCCGTCGAACGTCAGGCGCGACGCACCGACGTAGGACAGGCCGCCGTCGGCCAGCAGTTGAAGACGCTCGCCCAGCGGACGCCGCCAGCTGAAGCCGACATTCGCAGAAGCCCGAGGCACCCCGGGCAAGCTCGCGTCGCGCCGGGAATCAAACCGCGCGCTGGGCGAGGTGATACGCGGGTCGGCGACAAGGCCGTTGGCGAACAGCTCAAGCGTCTCGGTGGGACGCCAGTTGGCCTCGACCTCGAAGCCCTTGTCCGCGCCGTCGCCGACGTTGACGACATAGGCCAGGCCGCTGGGCAGAAACTGGTCGCTCTGCACATTGCGCCAGCGCGCGGCGTAGATGGCGGCGCGAAGACGCGCGCGACCATCCGCCGACCGGTACTTGGCCCCCAACTCGGCGTTCCACAGGCTGTCCGGCTTATACTGGCGCGCGGGTGAATCGGACAGGCCGCTGAAGTCCTGACCGATGACGCCGGCGGTGTTGAAGCCGCCGGCCCGGTGGCCACGACTGACGAGGGCGGACAGGTTCAGGCGATCGCTGGGCTGCCAGGCGAGGGCGATCTTGGGCGTGAAGCCGGCGGATTCACCGCGCCCGTCAAAGGATCGCGATCGGGTGAACTGTCGAACCAGGGAGGTGGTGTCATATTCCAGGGCGTAGTAGCGGGCCCCGGCGGTCAAGGTCAGGTCGTAGGGCAGGTCCAGCGACGCCTCGCCATACACGGCGGCCTCGTTCAGCCGGTCGCGCCGCGCCTCGGAATAGATGGCGCGAGGCTCGGGCGTCAGGGCGGACAGGACGGGATTGGTGCGTGTGGTGTTGGACGACACCAGACCGCCGGCCAACCAGCGCCAGCGATCGATATCGGGAGAGGCGAAGTTGGCCTCGCCGACGATCAGATGGATGTCCTTGCCTTCGTCCAGCGCGCCGATGCGCCAGCCCGATCCAAAGCGACGAAGGGCGCTGGAGGCATCGTAGCGGCTCTTGAAGCCGTGCTCCACGACTGAAATCGACGCGTTCAGCCGGCCCCAGGTTCCGCGTCCCTCAATCGAGGCCGAGCCCTGGTCGAAGCGGTTCTGGTGCGGTTCTCGCACCAGATTGGCGCGCCTCAGTGGGCCGAGGCCGCGATAAACGTAGTGGGTGTCCTCTGTGACGATGGATTGGTGGACGACGCCGGCGCGCGCGGTCCAGCCGGGTGAAATCTCCAGCGCGGCGGACAGCCGGCCGCCGCGTCGCGTGCCGTCGTTGACTCGCCGCAGGTTCAGTTCGACGTCGTTGATATAGCCGCTGTAGGTCTCGCCATAGAGGGCCGCGCGGATCGCGGCGCGGTCGCCGGCGATCGGCAGGTTGGCGACCAGGCCATAGTCGGAGTTCCAGCCGCCGCCGTCGGTTCGCGACCGGGTCGCCGAGAGCGACAGGGATTCTTCGCCCATCGCCGGGGCTCGCGTGACGATGCGTACGACCCCGCCGATCGGGCCGGTGCCGTACAACGTGCCTTGCGGTCCGCGCAGCACCTCGACCCGGTCGATGTCGATCAGCTTCAGATCCGGGTCCGGGGCGGCGTATGTCACCGGCGTCAGGTCGAGGTACAGGCCGACAGTCGATTGGGTCAGGCCGGTGAAGACGCCGTCCGATATGCCGCGTAGCAGGATCTTGTTCCGGCCGGGGCCGAGATTGGTCACCGTCATGCCGGAGACGAGGCTGTCCAGCCCCTGCATGCCTGTGACCCCAGCGCGGGCGATGCGTTCGGCGCCGACCGCCGTCATTGCCGATGACGAGGACTGGATCAGTTCGGGTCGGCGGGGGGCGGTCACGACGACTTCGCTGACCTGCGCCACGTCTTGCGGCGGCGCCACAGGAGCGGCCGGGCGTGGGGCGATCGGACGAGCGGAAACGGGCGCCGTGCTCGATTGCCTGCTGATGATCACAGCGCCGTCCTGACGAATGGCGTGGCGACATCCGCTGCCCGCCAGCAATCGCGTAAGGGCCGCGTCCAGCGACATCCGGCCGCTGATCGCGGGGCTGACGCCGGCGCACGACGTCAAACTGCCGCCCAGCGAAACGCGGGCCTGAAGCGCCAGGTCGAGCAGGGCGTCGTCCACGGATTGGCGCGGGATGTAGATGTCGATCAGGCGCGCATCCGCCTGCGCCGGCGTGCTTAGGGCCGTCGTGGCGAGCAGAAAGAGACTGGGAAGAAGGGCGGCGGCGTGTGGCTTGGACAGGGCGAGGCGTTGGGGCCGCCCGGTCTTAACCGGCCTCACGGGCGTTGACGCGGACTTCGCGCGTCGAGGCGTCCACGCGGACGGGGGCGAAATCCTGCAACTGCTTCAACATCACGGCCTCGTCGCCAATGCGAAGGGCGCCGGTGAACCGCAGCGCCCGAGCCGATGTCGATAGCACGACCGGCTTGTCGAGATAACGTGAAAGATCGTCCGCGACATCAGTCATCGGGCGGTTGCGATAAACGAGAACGCCTTGTCGCCAGGGCGAAGTCTGGTCCGGTGACACTTGCGACAGGGCCGGGGTCTGCTCGCCGCTCTGCGCCAGCGCCTGACCAGCGACCAGTCGGACCTTGGGGGCATTGACGGGGGTTACGGCGACGACGCCCCGTTCGACGGCGACGGCGAAACGGTCGCCGTGGTTCAGGACGTTGAAGGCGGTGCCCAGCACCTCGACCTGATGATCTCCGGCGGCGACGACGAACGGGTGGGCCGGGTCGTGGGCGATGTCGAAGGCGGCCTCGCCCTCGGTCAACGAGACCGAGCGTTTGTCGCCGTCGAACCGGACGTCCAAGGTGGAATGGCGGTTCAGATAGACGTGTGATCCATCCTCGAGCGCGACTGTCAGCGGGGTATCGGTGGTGGCGTAGATCTGCGAGCCCGGCGTCAGCCACAGGAACAGACCGACCGCCAGCGTCACGCTGGCGGCGATGCCGATCACCGCGCCTAACCAGGGCGAACGTGTCTTGGCGCGACGTGCACTCGCGGCGGCGAGGTGGATGACTGGGGTCTCTATTGATGCGGGCGAGGCAGGGGTGTCCAGATCGACCCACAGACGCTCGACGGCGTCATAGGCGGCGGCGTGTGCCGGCGACGCCTCCAGCCAGTCCTGGAATTCCAGCCAGGCGGATTCGGGCGCATCGTCGTCACGCAGGACGACGAACCAGTGCAGCGCCTTTTCCTCGATGTCGGTTTGTGCGGTCATCCAATCCCAGCCTGGAGGAACGCCGTGCAACGCGCCTCCTGATAGCAAGACGGCGCCGCCAAGCTTTCACCTTCAGACAAATTCCCCCAGGGCGTGAAAAGAACCGGCATCACGGTTGAACCTTGCGGGAAAGAACGCGCAGCGCGTCCATCATGTGCTTCTCGACGGAACTGCGCGAAATACCCATTTGAACGGCGACTTCGCCATAGCTGACCCCATCGAACTTGTGCAGGCGAAAGACCGTCTGGGTCTTGGGCGGCAGGGTCTCGAGAGCGGCGAGAAGGCGCGCCAGTTTCTCGCGCCCGGCCACGACCGCCTCTGCCGAAGGGGCCGCGTCCAGGTCTTCGGCGGCGCCGGTTTCATGGTTCAGTTGTCGCCATTGGGCGTCGCGGTTCGCCGACCGTTGCCCGGACCGCCAGCGATCCATCAGAAGGTTGGAGGTCAGGCGAAATAGAAAGGCACGAGGATTGTCCGGCGGCGGGTCGGGATCGAGCGTCGAAACCTTCAGATAGATGTCCTGCAGCACATCATCGACATCGCCCGACCCGCCGCCCAGCCGCGCGCGGCAGAACCGGGCCAGATCCTCGCGCTGCTCAAGATAGGCGGCGATCAGGGGATGCGCGGCAGGCGCGGTCAAACGGGCGAAGTCCTCTCGTGCAGCCAAACGGGCCAAGACCTTCAATGCCGTGACGATTTTCATGAGGCAAGGGTCGGTCGGCGGCGTCCTTGTCATGAAGGCGCCGTGTCGCGGCGACGAGCAGGACCCAGATGCGCGCGTTTGCAGGACATGACGGCACGACGACCCCGGTTCTTTCGGTCGGCTAGGGCGTCATCATGTTCGATATCTGGCGCTCGGGCTTCATTCGCCGTCCCTTAAGCAGCTTCATTGACCATGAGCCGCGCGCGGACGAGATCGTCTGGCTGCCGGAATGCGGCCCGCATGCCTATGTCGCGGACCCGTTCGGCATCACGCGCGACGGCGTGCTGACCGTCTTCGTCGAGGCGTTCGACTATCATGTGCGCCGCGGCGAGATTCACTATCGCCAGTATGACGCCGACGACCGGCTGGTGGGGCAGGGCGTGGCCCTCTCCGAGCCCTGGCACCTCTCCTATCCCAGCCTGATCGAGGACGGCGGCGAACTCTACATGCTGCCGGAAGGCTACAAGAGCGGCGGGCTGATCCTGTATCGCTGTGTCCGTTTCCCGGATCAGTGGGAGGCGGTGGCCCGCATCGGCGAGGCGGCTGCGATCGACGCGACGGTGGTCAAGCACGACGGCCGGTGGTGGATGTTTCATGCGCTTCCCGGACCGGACGACCGGGCGATGCGCGAACTGCATGTCGCCTGGGCCGACAGCCTGACGGGGGCTTGGACGGCGCATTCGGCCAATCCGGTGCTGAGCGGTTTTCAGACCTCGCGGCCGGGCGGGTCGGCGTTCGTTTACGACGGCGCGCTTCATCTGCCGGTTCAGGACTGCGCCGCGACCTATGGGGCGGCCATCAATCTATTGCGGATCGATGCGCTTTCGCCGGAGACGTTTTCTGCCGTGGTCGTCAAGCGGTTCGAGCCGGGCCGTCTGCTGGACGGATACGGCGACGGCTTGCACACCCTGGCCGGTCACGGCGACGTCACCTTCATCGACGTGAAGAGCATCCGCCAGTCATCGGCGGAGCCTTGGCTGAAGGCCGGGTTCAAGGCGCGTCGGCTGCTGGGCCTGAACGGGCCGCGCGGTCGCCGCGCCACCGGCGCCGCCGTCCACCCCAAGATTTTCGAGACCGCTTCCGTTCGGAAGGAAGGCTAGACCATGCGTATCGCCGTCGTTCTGCCGCGAGGCTGCACCTTCTGTCCGGACAAGACCAACTCGATGGAGACGGTGGTGCGCACCCTGTCGGCGCACAGCCGTTTGAACCGACTGGTGACGCTGATCGCCGACGCCGGCGGCCCGACGCCGGCGGGCGTTCAGATGGTGACGGTGCCGGCCGGACTAGGCCGCAAGGCGCGAAATGCGGCGGTGGTTGACGTTCTGAAGAAACTGTCGCCGGACATTGTGGAATACCATCAACAGCTGAAGGCGGCGTCGGAGTTGGCACGGCAGTTGCCGGACGCGATCCACGTTCTTTATCGCCACACGCGGATCAAGCCGTCGCGCAACCTGATCGAGCGCTTCCGCTATGGCCGTCGCCTCTCGCGGTTCGACCGGCTGGTGTTCGTCAGCCGGGCGGCGGGTGAAGAGTTCGCGATGGACTATCCGCGTTTGGCGGGACGCATCTCGTCGGTTTGCAATCCGATCGAAAGCGACGCCTGGCGCGCATCGCCCGAGCAGCGCGAGAACCTGATCCTGTTTTCAGGACGGGCGATGAAGGACAAGGGGCTGGACCTGTTCTGCACCGCTCTGGCCGACACGCTCGATCGCCATCCCGACTGGCGCGGCGCGTTGATGCTGGGCGACTGGGAAAAGCATCAGGACTGGGCCGCGCCGCAGGTGCAGATGCTCGAGCGGTTCGGCGACCGGGTCGAAATTCACAAATCAGCATCGCTGGACGCGGTGCGGGCGATGACGCAGCGCGCCGCCATCGCGGTCACGCCGTCGCGGGTGCGCGAGGCCCTGGGACTGGCCGCGCTGGAGGCCCATGCGGCGGGCGCGGCGCTGATCTCGTCGGGACGCGGCGGCTTGCGCGAAGCCAGCGGCGAATATGCGCTGTATGTCGACGTCGAGGAGGCCGGGTCGCTGACAAGCGCCATGATGCGTCTTGTCGAAAACCCGGGTGAACGTCTAGCCCTGGCGCATGGCGGGCAGGCCTATGTCGAGCGGGTGCATTCGCCGGCCGCACGCGCGGCCGAGCTGGACGCCTTGCGCGAGGCCCTGGTCGACAAGGCGTTCGTCACACCAAAGCCGACGCTGCGCCGGCGTCCTCTGTTCGGGCCGGCGGCGTCGCTGACCCGGCTTCAGGGCTAGGCTTCAGCCTCTCCGGATGAGGCTGTCGTAGACGTGGGTGACCGCGTCGAACCGCACGCGCGTCGGCTGGTCGCCCAGGGGTGTGGCCTGGAAGTCGGCGTCGGTCAGGCCGGCGGCGACGGGATCGGCGATCTTGTCGGTGTTCCAGCCCAGCAGCAGGCGCCCGCCCGGGCGTAGGATGGCCGCCAGAGCCTTCAAGGCGCGCTGCTGCTGGTCGGGACTGTCGACGCCATAACCCAGCACCCCGTTGCAGACGACGGCGGCGAAGGTCAGGTCCGGGAACAGCCGATCCGCCTCGCAAACGTCGCCTGTGCGGTGGCGACCCTCGCGGCCCCAGCGTGCGGCGGCCGGATCGATGTCGGTGGTCCAGACCTCGCCGCCCTGGGCCTCCAGCAGGGCGTAGTCGTCCAGCGTGTATTCGCGGCATCCGACCCACAGGATGCGCCCGCCCTCGGCCGCCAGCGCGGGAACATAGCTGTCGGCCATCACCCGTCGGTCGGGCAGGGCGCGGATTCGCGCCGCCTTGGCGGAGCGTCGCCTGCGCTCGGCGTCCTTGCCGAAGATCAGACCCCTGACGAGCGTTCCCAGACCCACGTGCTTCCCCCTCGGACCGTTCGATACGGTTGTTATCGAGGGGGCGGCGATCTGTCTCGCGCTTTTCAGTGCGTTTCCGGCCGCCGGGCTTTGATGTGGTCGAACGACCGCCTACTGACGGCGCATGATCCAGGACGTTCCTCCCCCCGTCACGCCCACCGCCTTGCCCGAGATCGTCGTCACAGCCGCGCGTCTGCCGCCAGCGGCGGCCGATGCTGCGTTTTCGGTGGTGCGGATCGATGAGTCGGTGCTGTCGCGGTCGTCGCGTCTGGACGAGGCGTTGCGATCCGTGCCCGCGGTGTCGCTGTTTCGGCGCACCAGCAGCGCGGCGGCCAATCCGACGACGCAAGGGATTTCGCTGAGGGCCATCGCGCCGTCCGGGGCAGGACGGACGCTGGTGCTGCTGGACGGCGTGCCGCTGAACGATCCGTTCGGGGGCTGGGTCATCTGGTCCCAGGCGACGCCGGAATCCCTGGAAAGCCTGGACGTGATCCGGGGGGCGGGCTCGGGCCCCTATGGCGCGGGCGCGCTGACGGGCACGATCACCTTGCGTGAGCGCGCGAAAGGCGGTGCGCTGGATGTGTCCGCGTCCGAGCGTGGCGGGTTGCGGACGGCGGCGGCCGCCTCCACGCGACTGGGACCTTTGGCGGTGACGTTGAGCGGTCTTCGCGAAGTCAGCGACGGCTGTGTGCCGGTGCGTGGGCCGTCGGCAGGCGCGGCGGACACGCCGCTGGATCTCGACAGCCGAAGCGCGGCGCTGCGGGTCGATACGGCCTTGGGACAGGCGAACCTGTCGGTCCGGGCGGCGACCTGGGAAGAGGATCGCGGATCGGGTCTGGCCGGAACGCGCGCGAACGCCAGCGGGCAAAGCCTGAGCGCCACGGCGGCGCAGGCGCTGACGGCCGACGGCTATGGCTGGCGGCTGCAGGCGTGGCGGATCGACAGCAATCTGGCTAACAGTTCGGCCTCGGTGTCGGCCGACCGATCGACCACGACGCCGGCCAACGATCAGTTCAAGACGCCCGCGACGGGATGGGGGCTGAATGCGGCGCTGCGCCGTCGCATGGCGGAGTTTGCGGGCGGACGATTGGAATGGGAGTTGGGCGCCGATGCGCGCTTCAACGACGGCGAAACCGACGAACTGTTCAGCAATCCAACGGGCGCGGGTTTCGCCCGTATTCGGCGTGCGGGCGGGGAGACGGCTGTGGCTGGCGCCTATGTCGATGCGTCCTGGAGCGCGGCCGACTGGCTGGTGGCCGGCGGACTGCGGGTGGATCGGTGGGAGAATACGGGAGGATTCCGTCAGGAGAACACCCTGGCGACCGGCGCCGTCCTGCTGAACGAAAGCGATCCGGATCGGTCGGGCGAGGTGGTCAGCGCGCGTCTGGCCGTGCGACGTGATCTGGGCGGCGGCTATGCGGCGCGGGCGGCGGCCTATTCCGGGTTCAGGCCCGCGACGTTGAACGAACTGCATCGGCCGTTCCGTGTCGGCAACGACATCACCGAGGCCAACGCCGCCCTGACGCCGGAAACGCTGAAGGGCGTGGAGACGGGTGTGGCCTTCGACCGCGAGGGCGTGCGTTGGGGCGCATCGGTGTTCTGGATTCAGATCGAGGACGCCATCGTCAATGTGACCCTCGGGTCCGGGCCGGCGACCTTCCCCCGCGCCGGGTTCGTGCCGGCGGGCGGGGTGCTGCGCCAGCGCCAGAACGCCGGGACCATCGACGCCTGGGGCGTGGAGCTGACGGGGGTGCTGAACCTGTCGTCAGCCGTGTCGCTGAACGCCGCTGCGTCCTGGACCGACGCCGAGATCGACGGCGGATCGTCCGCCGCGCAGCTGACCGGTTTGCGTCCTGCCCAGGCGCCGGAGTGGAGCGCCACGGCCGGGCTGGATTGGCGCGCGACCGATCGACTGACCCTGGCGCTGGCGGCGCGTTATGAATCGAGCCGGTTCGACGACGACCTGAACAGCCGGGTGCTGGACGCCGCCGTGACCTTGGACGGGCGAGCGGAGTGGGCCTTCACGCCGAACGCGACCCTCTGGATGGCGGCGGACAATCTGTTCGACGAGGATGTCGAGGTGTCGGAAACGGGCACGGGCGTCGCCGGATACGGCCCGCCGAGAACGCTCAGCGTCGGTTTGCGCCTGAGCTATTGAGGGGGATGACCGGCGGTCTTATCGACCAGGTTTTTGCGCGACGCACAGATTTCGTCCGCCTGACGGGTGAAAATAACCTTCAATGCTGTTGCGCGAGGCCGCTGGCGCGCTAAGCGCTAGGGGCGGTCGATCCACGGCCGCTGATCCCAACGACGAGCCTGTCATGTCCGAAGAATTCTACCGCATGAAGCGGTTGCCGCCCTATGTCATCGCCGAAACCAATGCGATGCGCGCGGCGGCCCGTGCGGCAGGCGAGGACGTGATCGACCTGGGGATGGGCAACCCCGACCTGCCGCCGCCGCAGCATGTCATCGACAAGCTGATCGAGGTGGCCAGGAAGCCCGACGCCCACGGATATTCGCAGTCCAAGGGCATCCCAGGGCTGCGCCGCGCGCAGGCCAACTACTACGGCCGCCGTTTCGGCGTCGATGTGGATCCCGAGACCGAGGTGATCGTCACCATGGGTTCCAAGGAGGGCCTGGCCAGCCTGGCCACCGCCATCACCGAGCCGGGCGACGTGATCCTGGCGCCCAATCCGTCCTATCCGATCCACACCTTCGGCTTCATCATCGCCGGGGCTGCGATCCGCAGCGTGCCGACCACGCCGGACGAGAAGTATTTCGAGGCGCTGGAGCGGGCCATGGCCTTCACCGTGCCGCGGCCCAAGGTGCTGGTGATGAACTATCCGTCGAACCCGACGGCGGAGACGGTCGATCTGGCCTTCTACGAACGGGTCGTGGACTTCGCCAAGGCGAACGATCTGTGGATCATCAGCGATCTGGCCTATTCGGAGCTCTATTACGACGGCAAGCCGACAGTCTCGATCCTGCAGGTTCCGGGCGCCAAGGACGTGGCGATCGAGTTCACCTCCCTGTCCAAGACCTACAGCATGGCCGGTTGGCGCATGGGGTTTGCGGTCGGCAATAAGAAGCTGATCGCGGCGATGACGCGGGTGAAATCCTACCTCGACTACGGCGCCTTCACGCCGATCCAGGCGGCGGCGTGCGCCGCGCTGAACGGGCCGCAGGACATCGTCGAGCAGAACCGCAAACTCTATCACCGCCGGCGCGATGTGCTGGTCGAGAGTTTCGGCCGTGCGGGGTGGGAAATTCCTAAACCGGCCGCTTCCATGTTCGCCTGGGCGCCCCTGCCGCCGGCGCTGAAGCATCTGGGCAGCCTGGAGTTTTCAAAGCAGTTGCTGACCCACGCCAAAGTCGCGGTGGCGGCGGGCGTCGGCTATGGCGAGAACGGCGAGGGCTTCGTCCGCATCGCCATGGTCGAGAACGAGCAGCGCATTCGTCAGGCCGCGCGCAACATCAAATCCTATCTGAAATCGCAGGGTGTCAACGTGCCGCCCAGCCGGGAAGACTGACTATGCCGTCTGGACTGATCGCGCTGCTGGACGACGTCGCCGGCATCGCAAAGCTGGCGGCCGCGTCGCTGGATGACGTGGGCGCGGCGGCCGGCAAGGCCTCGACCAAGGCCGCCGGCGTGGTGGTGGACGATGCGGCGGTGACGCCGCGCTATGTCATGGGCCTGTCGCCCAGCCGCGAACTGCCGATCATCAGCAAGATCGCGCTCGGATCGTTTCGCAACAAGCTGATCTTCATCCTGCCGGTGGCCCTGGTGCTCAGCGCCTTTGCGCCCTGGGCCATCACCCCAATCCTGATGTGCGGCGGGACCTATCTGTGTTTCGAGGGAGCCGAAAAGCTGCTGGAGGCGGTGGGGCATGGCGGGCATGAGGATGCCGCGCCGGTCGCGCGCGATGCGGCGGCGCTGGAGAAGACGACGGTGTCGGGCGCGGTGCGCACCGACCTGATCCTGTCGGCCGAGATCATGGCCATCGCTCTGGCCGATGTCGCGGCGCAGCCGATCCTGACCCAGGCCGCGGTGCTGGCCGTGGTCGGCATCGCCATGACCGTCGTCGTCTATGGCGCGGTCGGCTTGATCGTGAAGATGGACGACATCGGTCTGAGCCTGGCCAAGCGTGACAACGGCGGCGTGCGCGCCCTGGGACGGGGTCTGGTCAAGGGCATGCCGATGGTGATGAGCGCCCTGTCGACGATCGGCACGGCGGCCATGTTGTGGGTCGGCGGCGGCATTCTGCTGCACGGTTCCCATACGCTGGGGCTGCACTGGCCGGCTGTGCCGGTCGAGCATCTGTCGCATGCCGTCGGCGAACTGTTCGGGCCGTTGGCCGGCGTGATGAGCTGGCTGACGACGGCGGTGGCCTCGGCCGTGATCGGCCTGATCGTCGGCGGCGCGGTAGTGCTGGTCCTGCATCAGGTCGCGCGCCTGCGCTCCAGGGAATCGCACTAGGAGCGAGCCGGGCTGTCACGCGGGCGCCATCCGCAACAGCTAGAGGCCGCACGGCTGTTGTTGGAGTTCTCCATGTCCCTGTCGCGTCACGTCGCCGCCGCGTGTCTGGCCGTCTTGTCGATCGCGGGCGCCGCCTGTGCGGGCGCGCCGGTCGCCCAGCCGACGGTTCAGGCCGCCGCGTCGCAGTCGTCGATCGCGGCCCTGACGCCGCCCAAACTGATCGTGACCATCGTGGTGGATCAGTTCAGCGCCAATCTCTTCAACCAGTATCGCAACCGCTACAGCGGCGGCCTGCGCCGGCTGGCCGACCAGGGGCTGGTGTCGATCAACGGCTATCAGACCCACGGTCTGACCGAGACCTGCCCGGGTCACTCCACCGTTCTGACTGGGATGCATCCGGCCGAGACCGGCATCCCGGCCAACGACTGGATCGACGGTAAGACCGGCAAGGAAGTCTATTGCCTGGCCGCGCCGCAGAACCACCTGGCGCACGGTCGCGACGATACCGACAACGGGCCGGTGGGCCCGGATCAGCTGCGCGCCACGACGCTGGGCGACTGGCTGAAGGCCGTCAGCCCGGACAGCAAGGTGATGGCGGTGTCGGGCAAGGATCGCGGGGCGATCAATCTGGCCGGTCATCAGGGGCAGGCCTTCTGGTTCACCGACGGGTTTGGACTGACGACCTATGTCGAGCCGGGTCAGACGGCCGAGGCGAAGCTGGCGCCGGTTGCGGCGTTCAACCGTGACTTTAACGCCTGGACGGCGGCGACGCCTACAGCCTGGGACTATCAGAACGCGAACTGCCGGGCGCTGGCGGGGGACTGGACCATCCGCGGCCAGACCGTCCATTCGGTGCTGCCGCCGGCGGGGCTGAAGTTCGACACCTCGCCGCTGCTGGACGAGCAGACGCTGAAAGCGGCGGAATATCTGCTGGACAGCCAGAAGCTGGGGCAGGGGACGGCGACCGACATGCTGGGCGTCAGCCTGTCGGCCACCGACCGGATCGGCCATATGTACGGCACCCAGGGGCCGGAGATGTGCGAGCAGATGCACCGGCTGGATGCGGCGCTGGGCGCATTCTTGGACAAGCTGGCCCAGGTTCCGGGCGGGGCGCTGGTGGTTCTGACGGCTGATCACGGCGGGTCGGACTTCGTCGAGCGGCTGCACGAGCATGGCTATCCGCAGGCGCACCGCGCCGACACCAATGCGATCAAGGGCGTCAACGCCGCGCTGAAGGCGCGCTTCAACCTGGACGCCGATCCGCTGCAGTCCGGCGGTTCGGGCTGGATGGTCGCCGATGCGGATCACAAGTCGCTGCCCGATCCGTTGCGGACACAGGTGGCGGAAGCGGCGGTCGAGATGCTGCGCGCCCTGCCGGACGTCGCCTTTGCCGAGACGCGCGACCGGCTGCTGGCCGAGCCTCTGCCCGACAGCCGTCAGCCCGAGATGATGACGGTGCGCGAGCGGATGCGGCTGTCGACCGTCGCCGAGCGATCACCCGACATCCAGTTCGCCTGGACCCAGAACACCACCTCGGGCGGCCGCGTCGGCTCGACCTTGGCCGGGCACGGCACGCCGTGGGAATATGACCGGCGCGTGCCGATCATCTTCTGGTGGCCGGGCGCCAAGGCGGAGGAACGGTTCCTGCCGATCCGGACCGTCGATATCGCCCCGACCCTCGCCCATGTGATCGGCGTCGCCGCGCCGCAGGTCGAGGGCCGATGCATCGATTTGAACGGGTTCGCCGTGGCGGCTTGCAGGGCGGCGGCCAGATAAACTCCTGTTTCCGGCCGTCAACTCATGTTTCCTGAGGGGAAGGCGGCCTTACGCAGCGCGGGTTTCGTTGGCAGAAGAGGGCGAAATCGCCCAGGCGGCCCCGTTTTGCCGTCCGAGAGAGCCAACAGGAAACGTCATGAACCGAGCCCGTCGCGCGCGTATCGTCGCCACCCTGGGACCCGCCAGCCGTGCGCCCAGCACCGTCAAGGCGCTGGCCCAAGCGGGGGTGGACGTGTTCCGCTTGAACTTCAGCCACGGGTCGCATGAGGATCACGCCGCCGCGTTGAAGGCGGTGCGCGGCGCCGAGATGGCCCTGCAGCGTCCGCTGGGCGTGTTGGCCGACCTTCAAGGGCCGAAGCTGCGTCTGGGCCGGTTCAAGGACGTCGAGATCGCGGTCAAGCCGGGCCACACCATGCGCTTCGACCTGGACCCGACGCCCGGCGACGAGACGCGGGTGCAGATGCCGCATCCCGAAATCTTCAAGGCGCTGCGCAAGGGGATGCTGCTGCTGCTGGACGACGGGCGGGTGCGTCTGCGTGTGGGCGAGCGGACCGACGAGTGGGCGGATGTGACGGTCGAAAGCGGCTCGAAGCTGTCGGACCGAAAGGGCGTGGCGGTGCCGGAGGCGGTGATCCCGGTCTCGGCCCTGACTACTAAGGACCGGGAGGATCTGGCCTTCGCCCTGCGGATGGGCGTGGACTGGGTGGCGCTCAGCTTCGTGCAGAAGCCCGAGGACATGGCCGAGCTGAAGCGGATCGTGAACGGGCAGGCGGCCTGCCTCGCCAAGATCGAAAAGCCGGCGGCCCTGGCCGATCTGGAAGCCATCCTGGACTATTGCGACGGGGTTATGGTGGCGCGCGGCGATCTGGGCGTCGAACTGGATCCCGAGGATGTGCCGGTGGCGCAAAAGCAGATCGTGCGCGCGGCCCGCAATCGCGGGGTGCCTGTGATCGTGGCCACCCAGATGCTGGAATCCATGACCAGCGCCCCGGCCCCGACCCGCGCCGAGGCGACCGATGTGGCCAATGCGGTCTATGAGGGCGCGGACGCCCTGATGCTGTCGGCCGAGACGGCGTCGGGCGACTATCCGCTGGAGTCCGTCGGCATCATGAGCCGGATCATCGAGCGCGTCGAACGCGATCCGATGTGGCCCAGCCTGATGGGCGCCGAACACGCCGGCATGGACGAGCATGACGTGGACGCCCTGGTCGGGGCGGCGCGGATGGCGGCGAATGCGCCTTCGACCGGCTGTCTGGTGGTGTTCACGACCTTGGGCGGCACCGCGCGGCGGATGGCGCGCGAGCGGCCGTTGAAGCCGATCCTGGTGCTGACGCCCAATCCCAACACCGCGCGCCGGCTGGCCCTGGTCTGGGGGCTGGAGCCGCGTCTGGGCGAGCAGCCGGACTCTCTGGAGGCCGTCACCGATGATGCGGTGAACAGCGCCGTTCGATATGGCCTGGCCGAGCCGGGACAACGCATCCTGATCCTGGCGGGCACGCCGTTCGGGGCGCCGGGCGCGGCCAATCTGCTGCGACTGGCCCACGCGCCGGCGGCGACGTCGAAGGGCCGCAAGAAGAGCTAGAAAGCGATCTCGCGACGCTCCGCCGCGCTGCACAGACCGGCATCCAGGATGCGCATGACGGTCAGGGCTTGGTCGGCGGAGACGGGCGGCGGTCCCTCGCCGAGGATCGCATCGCGCATGGCGGCGTAGAAGGCGGGATAGTCGCCGCGTTCGGCCGTCGGTGTGGTGCGGATGGTTTCGCCGTCGATCTGTTTCGTCAGCTCGCCGGGCGAAGCATCGACGCCCCAGTCCGCGTCGCCGGGACGCAGGCCGGCCTTGGACTGGCTCTCCTGGGCGTCGAGGCCGTGTTTGATGAAGCTGCCGCCCGTGCCGTGGACGGCGTAGCGGAGGCTGGCCTCGGCGGCGAGGTGGCTCATGTTCAGGATGACCCGCAGCCGGCTATAGCGTAGCAGGACGTGGGCGTAGTCGATGGCCGTGGCGCCGACGCGCTGGGCCTGGAGGTCTGCGTAGACGGCCAGGGGCGGGCCGAACAACTGGACCGCCTGGTCGATCAGATGCGGGCCCAGGTCGGCCCAGACGCCGCCGTCGCGTTTGTCCTTCCAGCGATCGGTGACGGTCGGGCGGAAGCGGTCATAGTGGCTTTCGAACACGGCGATCTCGCCGAGTTCGCCCTGGTCGATCAGGCGGCGCAGGGTCAGGAAGTCGGCGTCCCAACGGCGGTTTTGGAAGACGCTGAAAACGCCGGGCGATGACGCTGCGACGGCGGCGACGGCTTCGGCGTCAGCCAAGGTGGCGGCGAAGGGCTTGTCCACCACCACCGACTTGCCGGCCTTCAGCGCCGCGATCGACTGTTCGGCGTGCAGGGCGTCGGGCGTGGCGACGACGATCAGGCTGATGTCGTCACGGGCCAATGCGGCGTCCAGGTTCGGCAGCACCTCCACGTCGGGCAGGTCGGCGTGGACCGCTTCGGGTCGGGACGAGACGACGGCGGCCAGGCGCAGGCCGGGCGTGGCGGCGATCAGGGGGGCGTGGAAGGTCTGGCCCGCCAGGCCGTAGCCGACGACGGCGACGCCGATGGGTGCATGTGAGGTCATGCCCCGATCAATAGCGGTCGGGGCGCGGGCCATCCAGCACATAGGGCACCACGCCGCGCTCGTTCTCGGGCACGTGCAAGGTCCGGTCCAGGGGCGGGAAGGCGCGCTGGGTGCAGTCGGTGCGCTCGCAGATGCGGCAGCTGACGCCGATCCGGGCGGCGGGGCCGTTCAGGTCCAGACCGGCGGCATAGACCAGGGCGCCCGCATGTTCGACCTCGCATCCCAACGACAGGGCGTAGCGGCGGTCGTTGGCCAGGTAGGAGCCGCTGGGCTTTGACACGCTGCGTGCGATGGAGATGTAGCGCGATCCGTCGGGCATCTCGGCCAGTTGCACTCCGATCCTGTCGGGCGCCGCGAAGGCTTCGTGGACGTTCCACAGCGGGCAGGCGCCGCCGAAGCGGGCGAACTGGAAGCGGGTGGCGCTGTGCCGCTTGGTGATGTTGCCGGCCATGTCCACGCGGGCGAAATAGAAGGGCACGCCGCGCCAGCCGGGCCGTTGCAGGGTCGAGAGCCGGTGGCAGACCTGTTCGAAACTGACCTGGAAGCGGGTCCGCAGCCGGTCGATGTCGTGCTTTTCCTCGCGCGCGGCCTCGAGGAAGGCGCGATAGGGCAGCAGCAGGGCGCCGGCCGCATAGTTGGCCAGCCCGACGCGGGCAACGTCCCGTGCGGCGTCGGTGCGGATGGCGGCCTGATCCAGCTCGGCCTCGATCAGGTCGCGGAAGGACAGCAGGGCCAGCTGGTGCGCGAGCTGGAACGACCGCGTCGCGCCGGGCTGCCAGGCGTCCAGCGTCAGGACGCGGCTGGCGGGATCGTAGCGCCGCAGCGCCTCCTGACCGGCGACATAGGCGACGCGGACGCCGTGCGCCTGGGCCAGCGCCGTCTCCAGCGCCCGCTCGATCTGGCCGTCCTGCACCAGGGTCGCCGCCAGCGTCTCGGCCGCAGTGTCCAGCGTGTCGATATAGTTGTCGCGATAGTGGAAGAAGTCGCGCACCTCTTCGTAGGGCAACAGGGCGACACTGGCGCCGTGTTCGTCCCGGCCCAGGGTGTCGTCCAGCGCCTTCACCCGTTCGTCGAGACGACGGAAGGTCTGGTGCAGGGCCAGAAACTGGCGGGCCAGACGCGGGGTGTTGGCGACGGCCTGTTTCAGCTCGGCGGCCGTCGGCGGCTCCGCCTGACCCGCGATATCGGTGGTCGCCTCGCGCAGGTCGGCGATCAGGCGGGCGTCGCCTTCCAGATCGAACAGGCTGGCGTCCACGTGAAAGGCGCGCGTCAGCGCGATCAGGACGCGCGCGGTGGCCGGGCGCTGGTTGGTCTCGATCTGCGACAGATAGGACGGGGACAGGCCCAGCCGTTCGGCGCACGCCTCCAGCGTCCAGCCGCGCGCCTCGCGCAGCTTGCGCAGTTTGGCGCCCAGAAAAAGCTTCTCAGCCATTCGCAACTTTGCAGATCATATCGCCATCCTTTGCAAGCCCGCGCAGTTCCACACTTTTTGCAAAGTTGCGTTTGCCATTTTGCGATGAAGGCGCCACGCGTTCTTTGAACGAGAGGCGAAGATCCATCATGACTCAAGCCATCCTTGAAGAACTGGAGCGCCGTCGCGCCGCCGCCAAACTGGGCGGCGGCGAAAAGCGTATCGCCGCCCAGCACGCCAAGGGCAAGCTGACGGCGCGCGAACGCATCGACGTGCTGCTGGACGAGGGCTCCTTCGAGGAGACCGACATGTTCGTCGAGCACCGCAGCCACGACTTCGGCATGCAGGACCAGCGCATCCCCGGCGACGGGGTGGTGACGGGGCGTGGCACCATCGGCGGACGGCTGGTCTATGTCTTCTCCAAGGACTTCACCGTCTTCGGCGGCAGCCTGTCGGGCGCCCATGCGGCCAAGATCGTCAAGCTGCAGAAGATGGCCCTGACCACCGGCGCGCCGATCATCGGCCTGTTCGACGCCGGCGGCGCGCGGATCCAGGAGGGCGTGGAGAGCCTGGCGGGTTACGCCGACATCTTCCTGCAGAACACACTCGCCAGCTGCGTCATTCCCCAGATCAGCGTGATCATGGGGCCGTGCGCGGGCGGCGATGTCTATTCGCCCGCCATCACCGACTTCATCTTCATGGTGAAGGACACGAGCTACATGTACGTGACCGGCCCCGACGTGGTGAAGACGGTCACCAACGAGGTCGTCAGCCACGAGGACCTGGGCGGCGCGCGGGTCCACGCCGGCAAGTCGGGCGTGGCGGACGGGGCGTTCGAGAACGATCTGGAGGCCCTGTCGGAAGTGCGCCGCCTGATCGGCTTCCTGCCGCTGTCGAACCGCGAAAAGCCGCCGGTGCGCGAAAGCTATGACGAGCCGGAGCGTGACGAGCCGTCGCTGGACACCCTGATCCCGGCCAATCCGAACCAGCCCTATGACATGAAGGAGCTGATCCTGAAGGTGGTCGACGAGGCCGACTTCTTCGAGATCGGGGCCGACTTCGCCAAAAACATCATCTGCGGCTTCGGCCGGCTGGACGGACAGACGGTCGGGATCGTCGCCAACCAGCCCCAGGTGCTGGCGGGCGTGCTGGACATCGATTCAAGCCGAAAGGCCGCGCGGTTCGTGCGCTTCTGCGACGCCTTCGACATTCCTCTGGTGACGCTGGTCGACGTGCCGGGCTTCATGCCGGGGACCAAGCAGGAATACGGCGCCCTGATCAAACACGGGGCCAAGCTGCTGTTCGCCTATGCCGAGGCGACGGTGCCCAAACTGACCCTGATCACACGCAAGGCCTATGGCGGCGCCTATGACGTGATGAGCTCGAAACACCTGCGCGGCGACGTCAACTACGCCTGGCCCACCGCCGAGATCGCGGTCATGGGGGCCAAGGGGGCGGTCGAGATCATCTTCCGCAAGGAGGCCGGCGATCCGGCGGCCCTGGCCGTGCGCGAGGCCGAGTACAAGGACCGGTTCGCCAATCCGTTCGTGGCGGCTGGCCTGGGCTACATCGACGACGTCATCATGCCCCACGGCACGCGGCGGCGGCTGGTGAAGGCGCTGCGGACGCTGAAGAACAAGGTCCAGGAGAACCCCTGGAAGAAGCACGACAATATTCCGCTGTAGGCTCAGACATGTTCTCCAAAATCCTCATCGCCAACCGGGGCGAGATCGCGGTTCGGATCATTAAAACCTGCCGCAAGATGGGCATCCAGACGGTGCAGGTGTATTCGGAGGCCGACGCCGGGTCGCTGGCGGTCGAGATGGCCGACGAGGCGGTGCTGATCGGGCCGGCGCCGGCGGCGCAGTCCTATCTGCTGGCCGACAAGATCGTCGAGGCGGTGCGCCAAACGGGGGCGCAGGCCGTGCATCCGGGCTTCGGCTTCCTGAGCGAGAACGCCGGGTTCGCGCGGCGGCTGAGAGACGAAGGGATCGCCTTCATCGGGCCGAACCCCGAGGCCATCGAGGCCATGGGCGACAAGATCAGCTCCAAGAAGCTGGCGGCCGAGGCAGGCGTTTCGACCGTGCCGGGGCATATGGGGTTGATCGAGACGCCGGACGAGGCGGTCAGGATCGCGCGTGAGATCGGCTATCCGGTCATGATCAAGGCCTCGGCCGGCGGCGGCGGCAAGGGCATCCGCGTGGCCCATTCGGACGCCGACATGGCCGAGGGGTTTGCGGCGGTGAAGGCCGAGGCGCTGAACGCCTTCGGCGACGACCGGGTCTTTCTGGAAAAGTTCATCGTCGATCCGCGCCACATCGAGATCCAGGTGCTGGGCGACAAGCACGGCCATGTGGTCCACCTGTTCGAGCGCGAATGCTCGATCCAGCGCCGCAATCAGAAGGTCATCGAGGAGGCGCCGAGCCCCTTGCTGGACGAGGCCACCCGCGCCGCCATGGGGGCGCAGGCGGTCGCCCTGGCTCAGGCGGTGAACTATGACTCGGCCGGCACGGTCGAGTTCGTCGCCGGTCAGGACAAGAGCTTCTACTTCCTGGAAATGAACACCCGGCTGCAGGTCGAGCATCCGGTGACGGAGCTGATCACCGGCGTCGATCTGGTCGAACAGATGATCCGCTCGGCCTGGGGCGAGACACTGGCTTTCGAACAGAATGACCTGAAGATCGACGGCTGGGCCATCGAAAGCCGCATCTACGCCGAGGATCCCTATCGCGGCTTCCTGCCCTCGATCGGGCGTCTGGTTCGCTACGAGCAGCCGGAGGAGGGCGAGCAGGACGGCTATGTGGTCCGAAATGATTCCGGCGTCCGCGAGGGCGACGAGATCAGCATGTTCTACGATCCCATGATCGCCAAACTGTGCGCCTGGGGCGAGACGCGTGAGGCGGCGGTCGAGGGCATGGCCCGCGCGCTGGAGGACACCCATCTGTCGGGCCTGGGCCATAATGTGCCCTTCCTGGCCGCGGTGATGGATCAGGACCGCTTCAAGTCGGGCAATCTGTCGACCAGCTATATCAAGGACGAGTTCCCTGACGGCTTCCACGGCCTGAAGCCGACTCAGGATCAGGAGCGGATCCTGATCGCCTCGGCCCTGGCCATGCACGAGGTCATCGCCGAACAGGACGGCGATCCGTCGGACCGCACCGACTGGATCGTGATGATCGACAAGACGCCGCACGGCGTCGGCCTGTCCTATGACGAGGACGAGGAGATGATCCTGACCCTGACGAGCGGGGGCGACATCCGACTGTCGGACATCGACTGGCGGCCGGGTCTGGCCCAGTTCAAGGCCGATCTGGACGGCGAGCCCTTCACCGCCGAGGTCAAGCGCGTCGCCGACGGCTTCGACATCCGCCACCGTGCGGCCAAGGCGCGGGTGCGGGTGCTGCGGCCCCACGTCGCCGAACTGTATGCGCGCCTGCCGGAAAAGGTCGCGGCGGACACCTCCAAAATGGTGTTGTCGCCGATGCCCGGTCTGGTGGTCTCGATTCCGGTGGTCGTCGGCCAGGAGGTCAAGACCGGCGAGACGGTGGCCATCATCGAGGCCATGAAGATGCAGAACATTTTGAAGGCCGAACGCGACGGGGTGGTGAAGGCCGTCGGCGCCAAGGACGGCGATCCGGTGGCGGCGGACGACGTGTTGGTGGAGTTCGGGTGATGACGGGCTTTCCCGCGCCCACGCCGCTGGAATGGCGCGAGGCGGCCCAGAAGGCGCTGAAGGATCGACCCATCGAGTCGCTGATGCATCTCGACGCCGATCAGCTGGTGACGCGGCCGCTGTATGCGGGCGCGACGGGCGTGCAGCCGATCTTCGCCCCTCGTCCGTCCGACTCTGAAGGCCGGGCCTGGGATCTGCGGACGCTGGTGGAGGGCGACGATGCCGAGGCGGTCAACGCGGCCGTCCTGACCGATCTGGAGAATGGCGCGGCGTCGGTGGTGCTGAAGGGGCGGGTGCTGGCGGATTCCGCGCCCTTGGGTCGGGCGTTGGAAGGCGTGGCGCTTGAGTTGGCGCCGGTCGCGCTGGACGCTGGGATCGACGGGCCGGATGCGGCCAACGCCCTGGCGGTCGTCGCCAAGGGGTCTCCGCGCGCCAAGCTGAGATTCCATATGGACCCGGTCTCGGCCTTCGCAGAGGCGGGCGGGGCCCCGCGTTCGGTTGAAGAGCATCTGAGCCTGGCGGCCAATACGGCGGCGCGTCATGCGGGGGCCTATCCGGACGCGACCTTCTTTCTGGCCAGCGGGCGTGTAGCGCACGAGGCGGGCGGTTCGGCGGCGCAGGAGCTGGCCTTTGCGGCGTCCAGCGTCGTGGCGCATGCGAAGGCGGCGGTGGAGGCCGGGATGTCGGTCGAGGCGGCTTTGCGCGGCACCGTCGTCGGCCTGTCGGTCGATGCGGAATATTTTGACAGCCTGGCCAAGGTTCGGGCCATGCGGCTGATCTGGGCCAGCCTGACGAAGGCGTTCGACGTGGATGTTCCGGCGGTTATCGAAGCGCGCTCGTCGCGACGGATGCTGTCGGCGCGCGATCCCTGGCCCAATCTGCTGCGGCTGACGGCGGCGGGGTTCGCCGGCGCGGTCGGCGGGGCGGACGTGGTGGTGCTGGACGGCTTCACCCGCGCCTCCGGGACGTCGGACGCCTTCGCCCGGCGTCAGGCGCGGAACACTCAGCTAGTCCTGATGGAGGAGGCCAATCTGGGTCGGGTCGATGATCCGGCCGCCGGCTCCTGGTATCTGGACGCCCGGACGCGCGATCTGGCCGAGGCCGGCTGGGCCGAGTTCCAGATGATCGAGGCCGAGGGCGGTCTGGTCGAGGCCCTGAAGGGCTCGATCATCCAACCCCGCATCGCGCGCGCTCGCGCCGTGCGCGAGGCCGCGCTGACGAACGGTGCGGCCCAGATCATCGGCGTGACCAAATATGTGGACGCGGACGTGCGGCCGGCGCCGGTCGAGGCGGCCGATGAGGCGGCCGTGCCTGTCGAGCGGGTCTGCGAGCCCCTGTCTCCGATCCGGTTCGCCGCGGCTTTCGAGGAGACGGCTCAATGAGTTTCCCCGATTTCAGCAAGATCGCCCTAAACCTCGATGCGACCGGGCAGGGGCCGACGCGGGATCCTTGGCTGACGCCCGAGGGGCTGACGGTCGAGACCGCCTATGCTCCCGACAGCACGGACGCGCTGGATCACCCGCACGGCCTGCCGGGGTTCGCGCCGTTCGTGCGTGGTCCCTATCCGACCATGTATGCGGGCAATCCCTGGACGATCCGCCAATACGCCGGTTTCTCGACCGCCGAGGAGTCCAACGCCTTCTATCGACGCAACCTGGCGGCCGGGCAGAAGGGACTGAGCATCGCCTTCGATCTGGCGACGCACCGGGGCTATGACAGCGACCACCCGCGGGTGAAGGGCGACGTCGGCATGGCGGGCGTCGCCATCGACAGCATCTATGACATGCGCACCCTGTTCGACGGGATCCCGCTGGATCAGATGTCGGTCTCGATGACGATGAACGGGGCGGTGCTGCCGATCCTGGCCCTCTATGTCGTCGCGGCCGAGGAACAGGGCGTGCCGCACGCCAAGCTGACCGGGACCATTCAGAACGACATTCTGAAGGAGTTCATGGTCCGCAACACCTACATCTATCCGCCCGAACCCTCGATGCGGATCATCGCCGACATCTTCGCCTGGACGGCGCAGGAGACGCCGAAGTTCAACTCGATCTCGATCAGCGGCTATCACATGCAGGAGGCGGGGGCCTCGGCGGATATCGAGCTGGCCTACACCCTGGCGGACGGGATCGAGTATCTGCGCGCTGGCGTCGCGGCGGGCATGCCGATCGACCGGTTCGCGCCGCGCCTGAGCTTCTTCTGGGCCATCGGCATGAACTATTTCATGGAAGTGGCCAAGATGCGCGCCGGCCGCCTCCTGTGGGCCGAGGCGGTCAGGAAAGAGAGCGGGGCCGATCCCAAGTCGCTGTCGCTGCGCGCCCACTGCCAGACGTCGGGCTGGTCGCTGGCCGCGCAGGACGTGTTCAACAATGTGCCGCGCACCATGGTCGAGGCCATGGCGGCGGCGGGCGGCCAGACGCAAAGCCTGCACACCAATGCGCTGGACGAGGCCTTGGCCCTGCCTACCGACTTCTCGGCCCGGATCGCGCGCAACACCCAGATCCTGTTGCAGCAGGAGACGGGTCTGACGCGGGTCATCGATCCCTGGGGCGGCAGCTTCTATGTCGAACGGCTGACGCACGAACTGGCCGAACGGGCGAGGGCCCACATGGCCGAGGTCGAGGCCCTGGGCGGCATGGCCAAGGCGATCGAAGCCGGCATCCCCAAGCTGCGGATCGAGGAGTCCGCCGCCAAGACCCAGGCCCGGATCGACACCGGCCAGCAGACGGTAGTGGGGGTGAACAAATATCTGAACCCTGTCGTCGACGACATTCCGATGCTGAAGGTCGACAATGCGGCGGTGCTGGCGGCCCAGATCGACAAGCTGAAGCGCCTGCGCGCTGAGCGAGATCAGGCGGCGACCGATGCGGCGCTGAACGCCCTGACCGAGGG
This sequence comes from Brevundimonas sp. UYEF29, assembly GCF_040546195.1. NCBI lineage: Bacteria > Pseudomonadati > Pseudomonadota > Alphaproteobacteria > Caulobacterales > Caulobacteraceae > Brevundimonas > Brevundimonas sp. UYEF29. The sequence goes on from NZ_JBEPNH010000005.1 coordinate 81,512, forward strand.
CGCGCGCAGGAACGCCAACCTGCTGGAACTGGCGGTTCAGGCGGCCCGCGCCAAGGCGACGGTGGGCGAAATCTCCGACGCGCTGGAGGCCGCCTTCGGCCGCCACGTCGCGACGGTCCAGACCGTGTCGGGCGTATACGCCAAGGAGGCGGGGACCGACGCCCGCTTCGCCCGCGCCCGCGAGATGGTCGCGACCTTCGTCGAGAACGACGGCGGACCGCCGCGCATCCTGATCGCCAAGCTGGGCCAGGACGGGCACGACCGAGGCCAGAAGGTGGTCGCGACCGGATACGGCGATCTGGGCTTCGACGTCACGGCCGGCAGCCTGTTCCAGACGCCGTCCGAGGCGGCCCAGGAAGCGGTCGAGAAGGGCGTTCACGCGGTCGGCGCATCGTCGCTGGCGGCCGGGCACCTGACGCTGGTGCCGGAGCTGAAGGCCGAGCTGGAGAAACTGGGCCGGCCCGACATCATGATCGTGGTCGGCGGGGTGATCCCGCCGTCCGACGTTCAGCCTCTGCTCGATATGGGCGCGGCCGCCGTCTATCCGCCCGGTTCGGCCATCGCCGATACGGCGGTCGACCTGATCGAGAAGCTGAACCAGCGTCTGGGTTACGCCCAGCCCGCCCCCGACAAGGACAAGTCATGATCGGCGCCCTGAACCACGTCGGCGTCGCCACGCCCTCCATCGCCGAGTCGATCAAACTGTATCGCGATATCCTGGGCGCTACGAAGATCGGCGAGCCGTTCGACCTGCCGGCGCAAGGCGTGAAGGTCTGTTTCGTCGATACGCCGACGGCCCAGATCGAGCTGATCGAACCCTATGACGACACCAGCCCCATCGTCGGCTTCCTGGCCAAGAACCCGAAGGGCGGCCAGCACCACGTCTGTTTCGAGGTCGCGGACATCCACGCCGCCGTCGCCGAGATGCGCGCCAAGGGCGTGACGATCCTGGGCACGGGCGAACCGCGCATCGGGGCGCACGGGACGCCGGTCGTCTTCCTGCATCCACGCGACATGGGCGGCGTGTTGATCGAGCTGATGGAGACGCCAAAAGCAGGGCATTAAGCGGAGCCTTTGTTCAGGTTGGGCCGTTGAAGGCGAAACCAGAGGACATGACATGATGTCGCACCGCCTGACCGCCTTCGTCGCAATCGCCGCCCTGACCGGCGCCGCAGCCTGCTCGCGCACCGAACCCGAACAGCCCGCCGCGCCGGTCGAGCCAGCGGCCGCGCCTGCATCCGACGCGCCCTCGGTCGGCTATGCCTGCGAAAGCGGCGCGACGCTTCAGGTCCAGTATGTCGACAGCGACAACGCCAGGCTAACCCATCAGAACCAGACCTATGCCTTGCGTTCGGTGCAGGCCGCCAGCGGGGCGCGCTATGTCGGCGGCGGGGTGGAATGGTGGACGGCGACGCGCGACGGGCAGGAGAGCGGCACGCTGAGCCGCCTGGGTCCGGACGGCACCACCGGTGTCGCGGTGCTGGAGCGCTGCTCGCGGCCGATCCCCGGGGCTGATACGACGCCCGGACCGCTGCCGACGCCGAGTCAGACGCCGACCGAGGCGACCGGCGGGGTCTTGCCCGCTGCACTGCCCTGCAAGGGGCCGCAACTGACGCTGGCGGCGGGCGAAGGGGATGCGGGCGCCGGAAATCGGGTCAGCAACTTCAGTCTTCAAAATATCGGAACCCAGGCGTGCAGCCTGACCGGCTATCCGACGGTGACCTTGCAGGACGCGCGGGGGCGCACCCTTTCGTCCATTCGCGCCGAACAGAGTCCCGGAAGCTATTTCCGCCAAGGCCAGGTCCCGACGCCTGTCCAACTGGCGCCCCGGGCCAAGGCCTATTTCGAAATGGCCTGGAGCGTCGTGCCTAACGAAGCCATGCAAAAGACCTGTCCCGACGCGGCCACGATAAAGGTCACGGCGCCCAGCGATACCGCCGCCGTCAGCCTGCCGTTCTCGTTCAGCCCCTGCGGCGGCCGCATTCGCGTCAGTCCGATCCGGGCCGAGGCCAACCCGGCGCCAGCGACCTGAGGCGGGTGGAAACCGATCGAAAATCGGCGTAGGTCGCGGCCCATGACCCAAAGCTTCTACGACCGCGTCGCCGGCGAACTGTCCGAGATCGACGCCCAGGGCCTGACCAAGCCCGAACGCATCATCGCCTCGCGCCAGGGGCCTGTGATCCAGGTCGCCGGACGCGACGTGCTGAACTTCTGCGCCAACAACTATCTGGGCCTTGCCGGCGACGAGCGCGTGACCCAGGCCGGGATGGCGGCGCAAGCGAAGTGGGGCGCGGGCACCGCGTCCGTACGCTTCATCTGCGGCACGCTGGAGATCCACAAAGAGCTGGAAGCGGCCATCGCCGCCTATCTCGGTTTCGAGGACGCCATCCTGTTCGCCGCCGCCTTCGACGCCAACGGCGGTCTGTTCGAGCCGCTGCTGGGCGAGAACGACGCCATCGTCTCCGACAGCCTGAATCACGCCTCTATCATCGACGGGGTTCGGCTGTGCAAGGCCAAACGCTATCGCTTCGCCAACTCCGACATGGACGAGCTGGAGAGCCGTCTGAAGGAGGCTCGCGCGGCCGGCGCCCGCGACATCATCATCGCCACCGACGGCGCCTTCTCGATGGACGGCTATATCGCCAAGCTGGACGAGATCCGGGCGCTGGCCGACAAATACGACGCCCTGATCATGGTGGACGACTGCCACGCGACGGGCTTTTTGGGCCCGCAAGGCAAGGGCTCGTTCGCACATCACGGTGTCGAGGTGGATTTCGTCACCGGCACCTTCGGCAAGGCCCTGGGCGGCGCCATGGGCGGTTTCATCTGCGCGAAGAAGTCGGTGGTCGAACTGCTGAAACAGCGGGCGCGGCCCTATCTGTTCTCCAACGCCCTGGCGCCGGCTGTGTGCGGGTCCAGCCTGGAGGCGATCCGCATCGCCCAAGGGTCGGAAGGCGATGCATTGCGCACCCGCCTGTCGGCCAACGCCCATCGCTATCGCGGGGCCATGTCGGACGCAGGCTTTACCCTGCTGGACGGCGAACATCCGATCATCCCGGTCATGCTGGGCGACGCCAAACTGGCGCAGGATTTCGCGGCCCGTGCGCTGGAGCTGGGCGTCTATGTGATCGGGTTCTCGTTCCCCGTGGTGCCGCGCGGCCAGGCGCGAATCCGCACACAGATGTCGGCGGCGCATACTTTCGATCAGATCGACCGGACGGTCGAAGTGTTCACTCAGGCGGGACGAGAACTGGGCGTCATTTAGCCCCTTTCGCCCGCCATCGACGAAGACCAAGCGGCGAGGAGGCGTGGGGCCTCAGCCGCGGGTTTCGGGATGAACCCGGAGCCGTGATTTCAGGGAGTTGAGACTATGACCGACACGATGAAGGCCCTGGCCAAGACCGCGCCTGGCGTCGGCCTGGACCTGATCGACGCGCCGATCCCCAAGGCGGGACCGGAGGACGTGCTGATCCGCGTGCATCGCACCGCCGTCTGCGGCACCGACATCCACATCTGGAACTGGGACGAGTGGTCCCAGAAGAACGTTCCGACCCCGATGATCACCGGCCACGAGTTCGCCGGCGAGATCGTCGCCATCGGCAAGGATGTGGATCGTCCGCTGAGGATCGGCCAGCGCGTCTCGGCCGAGGGTCACGTCATCGACCTGAACTCGGAAGCCGCCCGCGCCGGACATTTTCACCTGGACCCCAAGACGCGCGGCATTGGCGTCAACCGTCAGGGCGCCTTCGCCGAGTTCGTCGTGGCGCCGGCCTTCAACGTCATCGAACTGCCGGACGACGTGCCCTATGAGATCGGCTCGATCCTGGATCCGTTCGGCAATGCGGTGCACACGGCGCAACAGTTCGACCTGCTGGGCGAGGACGTGCTGGTCACTGGCGCCGGCCCGATCGGCATGATGGCCGCCGCTGTCGCCCGTCACGCGGGCGCGCGCACCGTTGTCCTGACCGACATCAACGACTTCCGGCTGGAGCTGGCGCAGAAGGTCGCGCCGGGCGTTCGCACCGTGAATACGACCAAGGAAGACATTCACGATGTCATGAAGGAACTGGGCCTGAAAGTCGGCTTCGACGTGGCGCTGGAGATGTCGGGTTCGCCCATCGCCTTCAAACAGTGCATCGACACCCTGATCATGGGCGGCGGCATGGCGCTGCTGGGCATTCCCGGCAAGCCGATGGAAACCGACTGGGGCGCGATCATCCTGAAGGCCCTGACCATCAAGGGCGTCTATGGGCGCGAGATGTTCACCACCTGGCGCAAGATGCTGGGCCTGCTGAAGGCCGGGCTTGATCTGAGCCCGCTGATCACCCACCGCCTGGGCTACGCCGACTATCGCGAAGGCTTCGAAGCCATGAAGTCGGGCCAGTCGGGCAAGGTCGTGCTGGACTGGGACAAGGCCGCCTGAGAGACGCGTAACGCTGATCAGACAGCGAGCAGCTGTTTGATCAGCGCTTTTTCGAACCCCTTGGTCTCCGAGCCCGGCAAGGCCTTGCCGATTTCACCGCTTTCGAAAAGGGCGAAGACCTTGGGGTGAACGTACGAGGCGCGGCAGACGGTGGGGGTGTTGCCCAAGAGGCCGGCGACGGCCTTGACGCAGACGGTGATTTTGCGTTTGGCGTCGGTGGGGGAGGTCGGAGCCTCGGTGTCGCGCAGCGCCCGCGCCGCCGAGACGGTGCCGGCCCAGGTGCGGAAGTCCTTGGCCGAGAATTGCTCGCCCATCGCCTCGCGGATGTAGGCGTTCACGTCGTCGGAATCGACCGGGCACAGCGTCCCGTCGGCCGCGCGGTATTTGAACAGCTGCTGGCCGGGCAGGCCTTCCAGCTGTCGCACCACCTTGGCGAGGCGCCGGTCCTTGACGCTGACGCTGTGATCCTTGCCGCTCTTGCCGCGAAATTCGAACGTCAGGGCCGCGCCATCCACATCGATGTGACGTTTGTGCAGGGTCGTCAGGCCGTAGCTGCGGTTCTGTTTGGCGTAGATGGAGTTGCCGACCCGGATCAGGGTAATCTCCAGCAGGCGCACGGCGGTGGCCAGCACCTTGTCACGACAGACGCCGCGAAGGGCCAGGTCATGTTCGATCTTCTCGCGCAGTTTCGGCAGGTTGCGCGAGAAGGCCGGCAGCTTGTCGAACTTGTTTTCGGAGCGGGCCGTGCTCCAGTCGTTGTGATAGCGGTATTGTTTGCGGCCCTTCACGTCCCGGCCGGTCGCCTGGATATGGCCGTTGGCCTTGGGACAGATCCAGACATCGGTCCAGGCGGGCGGAATGGCCAGGGCGCGGATGCGGGCCAGGGTCTTGGCGTCCGTCACGGTCTTTCCCTTGGCGTCGCGATAGGACCAGCCCTTGCCGGCGCGGCGGCGGGTCAGTCCCGCGAACTCGTCGCTGCAATAGCTGAGGCCCTGGGGAACTTCGGCGGCGATGTCGAAGGCGTGCGATCCGTCGGCCATCACCCGTTCGCCTTTTCGAGGCGGTCATGCAGCCGTTTGATCCAGCGCTCGGCCGGGTCGCCGCCCCACAGCAGCCAGGCGATATAGCCGGCCGAAGGATCGGTTCGACTGCCCCAGCCCTTGCCATCCTTATCCACGGTGTGGCGGGCGAAGTAGCTGTAGATGTCCTTGATGTCCTTGTCCGAGACGGGCTTCTGATCCGCCAACTGATGGGCGCGGCGCACGCCGACCTCGGTGCCGCCCCGGTCGTGCTTATCGCGCAGGTCAAGACCGCGCTTGGCCTGGGTCGCGACGCCCTTTGGCGGCGTGCGCTGCGCGTCGGTGAGGGTGGTTTTGGCGGCCATCGCATCTTTCCGTACAAGGACTTGGGCCGAACGCCGTGTCTGGCGCGCGAGTTCCGCTTGACCGCGCGGGCCGGGCGCGAGACGAGGCGGCATGAATTATCGCCACAGCTTTCACGCCGGAAATTTCGCCGACCTGGTCAAGCACGCCCTGGTGCTGTGGCTGATGAAGACGCGGCAGGCGGCGGGGCCGCTGACGGTGTTCGACACCCATGCGGGGGCGGGGCTGTACGATCTGTCCGGCGATGGCGTGCGGTCGAAGGAAGCCGAGGCCGGCGTGGCGCGGTTGATATCCGCCGAGGGGCGGACGCCGCTGATGGACACGCTGGCGGCCGAGGTCGCGGCGCTGAATCCCGATGGCGGGGCGCGGTTCTATCCGGGGTCGCCGTTGCTGATCGCGGACGCGCTGACGCCTGGCGGTCGCTATGTCGGGTTTGAGCTGAACCCGCCGGTTCGAGCCCTGCTGGCCGAGGCGCTGACGGGGCGCGCGGATGCCGAAGCGCGCGAGGGCGACGGCTATGCAGCGGTAGTGGCGGAGGCGGCGACAGTGCGCGGGCCGCTGGTGCTGATCGACCCGCCGTTCGAAAAGCCCGACGACTATATTCGCTCGGCCGAGACTGCGATTTCGGTGGTGAGGCGCGATCCGGAGGCGACGGTGGCGATCTGGACGCCGCTGAAGGATCTGGAGACCTTCGACGGCTTCATCCGGCGGCTGCAGGGCAAGGCGGGGCCGACACTGGTCGCCGAAGCGCGGCTGAGGCCGCTGACCAATCCGATGAAGATGAACGGCTGCGCCATGGTGGTGGTCAATCCGCCGGCGGGCGCGGAAGCGGCCGCGAACGAGATCTGCGGCTGGGTCGCGGGGGCGCTGGGGGAAGCGGGCGGACGGGCGGAGGTCTGGACCTTCTGACCGCAGTCACTAGGTTAGTCGCATGACGCGCATCGCCATTCTGGAAACCGGACACCCGCCGGAGCATCTGAAGGACGATTTCGACGACTATCCGGCGCGGTTCCGGGCCCTGCTGGGCGAGGGCGTGCCGACGACGCGGTTCGACGTGCAGTCGGGGCATCTGCCCGAGGATCCGTCGGTCTTCCAAGGGGCCATCGTCACAGGGTCGGCGGCGGGGGTCTATGACGATCTGCCGTGGATCCCGCAGCTTATCGATTGGCTGAGGGCGGCGCGGGGGCGGACGCGGCTGGTTGGCATCTGTTTCGGGCATCAGGCGCTGGCCCATGCGTTCGGCGGGGTGGTGGAGAAGTCGCACAAGGGCTGGGGCGTCGGGCTGCACCGCTATGACGTGCGCGAGGATGCGCCGTGGATGCATCCGCGCGCGCGGACGATCGCCATTCCCGTGTCGCACCAGGATCAGGTCGTCGCGATTTCGGACGATGCGCGGGTGATCGCGTCCAGCGGCTTCACGCCCTACGCCGGCCTGGCCTGGGGCGACGATGCGATCTCGTTTCAGTGTCACCCGGAGTTCCAGCCGGACTATGCGGCGGCGCTGATAGAGGGGCGGCGTGGGGCGCGCATCCCGCATGATGTGGCGGATCAGGCGATCGACAGTCTGAAGCGGCCCAACGACCGGGCGGTGCTGACGGCCTGGATCCGCGCCTTCCTGCTGCTGACGCCGCCGCCGGTCGAGGACTACGGCAGCGGGATTTAAAGGCCCAGCAGCCTGATTAGCGCCAGCGCCAGCACGACCAGGGCGCCCAGCGACAGGATGACGGCGGCGACGACGCGGCCGCCGGCGCGGGCGACGGCGCGGATGTCGGTCTGGAGACCCAGGGCGGCCATGGCGACGACGGTCAGCAGGCCCGAGGCGGCGGCCATGGGCGCCAGTGCGGCCTGCGGAATCAGGTCAAACGAGCGCAGGCCGATCATGACCAGGAAGCCTATGATGAACCACGGGAGCAGGCGCGATAGCCCGGGCTTTGCGGCGCCGGGCGCGCGGTCACGGAAGATCAGCGACAGGGCGAGGATGATGGGACCGAGCATCAGCACCCGCACCAGCTTGACCACCGTGCCGGTTTGCGTGGCAAGGGCGCCGAAGGGCGCGGCGGCGGCCAGAACCTGCGGCACCGCATAGACGGTCAGACCGGCCAGGGCGCCGTACTGCAGGCCGTTCAGATGGATCAGGCCACCCAGCAGGGGCAGGGCCAGGACCACGATCACGCCGAGCACGGCGGTGAAGGCGATGGAGGCGGCGACCTCTTTCCCGTCGGCGTCGATGACGGGGGCGACGGCGGCGATGGCGGAGTTGCCGCAGATGGCATTGCCGCAGGCGACCAGCAGGGCCATGCGCGGGTTCAGACCCAGGGCGCGACCGACGCCGAAACCGACGACGATGGCGAGCGCGACCAGGGCGAAGATGCCCAGGACGAAGCCGACGCCCAGCGACGACAGGGTGGCGGCGCTGACCGAGGCGCCGAGCAGCACCACCGCGACCTCCAGCAGGGTCTTGGCCGAGAAGTCGATCCCGGCCTTGAACCGCGTATCGGGCGTCCAGGCGGTGCGGACGGCGGCGCCCAGCAGGATGGCCAGCACCAGCGGCTCCAGCCAGACATGGCCGATCACGTCGCGCTCGATGCTGGTCAGACCGATGCCCGCCAGCGTGACCAGCAGGCACAGCAGGACGCCGGGCCGGATTTTGCGCGCAAACGCCGTCGTCGACGCCAAAGTAGGCGTTTGAAAGGGAGCGGGCAGGGCGGCGGACTTCATCGTCAAGCGTGATGCGCCGGCCCTCGACGGCGGTCCAACGGATAGTTATGGTCGTTTCAATCCGATTTGGAGATCAATCGTGACTTTGGAGCGCCTACGCATCTTCGTCGCGGTGGCCGAGCGCGAGCATGTGACGGCGGCGGCGCGGGCGCTGAACCTGACCCAGTCGGCCGTGTCGAACGCCGTCGCCGCTCTGGAAGCCGCGCATGACGTGCGACTGTTCGATCGGATCGGGAGGGGCGTCGTGCTGAACGAGACAGGGCGCGCCTTTCTGCCCGAGGCCAAGGCGGTGCTGGCGCGAGCGGCGGCGGCCGAGGCGGCTCTGGCGGACATGAGCGCCCTGCGGCGCGGGCGTCTGGCGGTGTTCGCCAGCCAGACCATCGCCAGCTATTGGCTGCCGCGCCGGCTGGTGGATTTCCACACGGCCTATCCCGGCGTCGAACTGGCCGTCGAGATCGGCAACACGCGCGAGGCGGCGCAGGCGGTGCTGAGCGGCGCCGCCGAGATCGGCCTGGTCGAGGGAGCGGTGGACGAACCGGCCTTGTCCCAGGTTCAGGTGGGGTCGGACCGGCTGGCCGTGCTGGTGACGCCGGACCATCCGTGGGCGACGCGACGTCGGCTGGAGGCGAAGGATCTGGCGGGCCAGCCGTGGGTGTTGCGCGAAGTCGGATCCGGCACACGATCGACGCTGGAGGCGGCGGTGCAGGACATGGGGGTCGATCCCGCGACCCTGTCGGTGTCGATGACCCTGCCGTCGAACGAAGCCGTGCTGGCGGCGGCTGAGGCGGGGGCGGGGGCCACGGCCCTGTCGGAAAGCGTGGCCTATGCGTCGGTGGCCGCCGGGCGGCTGGTGACGGCGCCCTTCACCCTGCCGGAGCGCCCGTTCCGCCTTTTACGACACCGCGAACGGTATCGCAGCCGGGCCGGCGACGTGTTCGTCGAAGCGATGGGCTAGGGCCACTTCACCACCGGCGGCATGGACGACAGGATCGAGTCGACGTTCCCCCCCGTCTTCAAGCCGAACATGGTGCCGCGGTCGTAGAGCAGGTTGAACTCGACATAGCGGCCCCGGCGGATCAGCTGTTCCTCGCGCTCTTCGGCCGTCCAGGGTTCGGCCATGCGGCCGGCGACGATGCGGGGATAGACGTCCAAAAAGGCCAGGCCGATGTCGCGGGTGAAGGCGAAGTCGCGGTCGTAGTCGCCGCTGTCGTGATGGTCGTAGAAGACGCCGCCGGTACCGCGCGGCTCCTTGCGATGGGGCAGGTAGAAATACTCGTCGCACCAGGCCTTGTATTTGGCGTGCCAAGTCGGGTCGTGGGCGTCGCAGGCGGCCTGCATGGCGGCGTGGAAGGCGACGGTGTCGGGGTGATCCTGACGACGATCCGCCATCAGCACGGGCGTCAGGTCGCCGCCGCCGCCGAACCAGCTTTTTGTCGTGGCGATGAAGCGGGTGTTCGTGTGAACGGCCGGAATGCGCGGGCTGACGGGATGGCAGATCAGGCTGATTCCCGTCGCGAAGAAGCGCGGATCGACGTCGGCGCCGGGCACGGTCTTGGCGTAGTCCGCGGGAAAGGCGCCATGCACGGTCGAGACGTGGACGCCGACCTTTTCGAACAGGCGGCCGTGCATCATGCCCATGACGCCGCCGCCGCCCTCGGGCCGTTCCCATGCGGTGCGGACGAAGCGGCCGGGCTCGCCGGGGAACAGGTCGGCGGGGGCGGCATCCTCCAGCGCCTCGAAGGCGGCGTGGATGCGGTCGCGCAGATGTTCGAACCAGGCGCGGGTCTCGACCTTCTTCAGGTCGAGCGGATCGGAGAAGACGGCGTCGCTCATGGCGCGCTTGAACCACGTCGCGGCGGCGGCGTCATCCGGACAGGTTGTCATAAGCAGAATCGCGGGCGCTAATGGCCGTCTGCCGTTTTCAGGAAGCCCGCCCATGATCCGCCGTCTCGTCTCTGTCGCCGTCGCCTCGCTCGCGCTGGGAGGGGCGGTCCAGGCCCAGGACGCCGATGAGGCGCGAGTGATGCAGATCTTGAAGACCACGCCGCTGATCGATGGGCACAACGACCTGCCGTGGGCGCTGCGACAGCAGTACGGGAATAACGTTTACGCCGTTGATCTGACGAAGAATCTGGCGGCTTCGACCAAGTTGCATACGGACATCGCGCGCCTGCGGGCAGGGGGTGTCGGAGGGCAGTTCTGGTCCGTCTATGTGCCCGCCAGCCTGACGCCGCTGGAGGCGGTCGAGGAAACCTTTGAGCAGATCGATACGGCCAAGCGCATCATCGCCGCCCACCCCGACACCTTCGGCCTGGCGACCACGGCGGACGAGGTGGATGCGGTGTTCAAGTCGGGTCGGATCGCCAGCCTGATCGGGATGGAGGGCGGCTATTCGATCGACGATTCCCTGGCCCTGCTGCGTGAATTCTACCGCGCCGGCGCGCGCTACATGACGCTGACCCACTCCAAGACCACGACCTGGGCCGACAGCGCGACGGACGCGCCGAAGTGGGGCGGGCTCAACCCGTTCGGCGAGGCGGTGGTCAAGGAGATGAATCGGCTGGGCATGATGGTCGACTTGAGCCACGTCTCCGAGGAGACGATGTTGGACGCCATGCGCGTGTCCGATGCGCCGGTGATCTTCTCCCATTCGTCGGCGCGGGCGGTGACGGATCATCCGCGCAACGTGCCGGATCGGGTGCTGCGGATGATGCCCCAGGACGGCGGCATCGTGATGATCAACCTGGCCCCCGGTTTCGTGTCCGAGGCGGTGCGGGTCTGGAACGGGGCCAAGGCGGGCGAGGAGGCGCGTCTGAAGACCCTGAACCCCGGCGATCCCGGCGCGGTCGAGGCCGGACTGACGGCCTGGGCCGCCGCCAATCCGACGCCCCAGGCGACCCTGGCCGACGTGGTGGCCCATATTCAGCACGTGCGCGAAGTGGCGGGCATCGATCATGTCGGCCTGGGCGCCGACTTCGACGGCATCGGCAGCCTGCCGGAAGGCATGGGGGGAGTGGACGCCTATCCGCGCATCCTGGCGGCCCTGATGAAAGCCGGCTGGACCGAGGCTGACATCCGCAAGATCGTTGGCGAGAACCTGCTGCGGGTCATGCGGGCGGTCGAGGCCGTCGCGGCGTCAAAGGCCGGCGAGCGGCCGTCGATGGCGCGGCTGGAGCCCGCTTCGGCTCAGAACTGACCGACCCCGCCCGTCTGCCGCAGGCCTTCCCAAAGGGCGATTCCGGCAGTGACCGACAGGTTCAGCGAGCGGGCGTCGGGTCGCAGCGGCACGACGACACGCGCGTCGGCGGCAGCGTGGACATAGTCCGGGGCGCCGGCGCTTTCCTTGCCGAACAGCAGGGTGTCGTCAGGCTGGAAGACGAAATCGGGCAGGGGCGTCGCGCCCTTGGTCGTCAACAGCACCAGCCGCCCGGCCGGACGATCCGCCTGGAAGGCCTCCCAGTCGGCGTGGCGGGTCATGTGGGACAGCGGGCCGTAGTCGAGGGCGGCGCGCTTCATGGCGCGATCGTCGAAACGGAAGCCCGTCGGCTCGATCACATGCAGATCGACGCCAAAACAGGCCGACAATCGGATGCAGGCTCCGACGTTCTGAGGAATGTCCGGTTGAAAAAGGGCGAGACGCATTCTAAGGCCTGACATACGCGCGGCGAGGGGGTTTGTCGCGGTCTGTTTGCGAGCGTTTCGCAAGAAACGTCAGCAGCTTGCGTCCAAACCGGCGCAAGTCTGGGACCGTCGGGGATTCCCGGCGTCTTTTGTTGGTTCGTGCCGTGGCTGGGGACGCCCTTGGGGTCTTCTGCGGCGTTCGAGAGGTGGAAACGTGGCCGAATCGGTCGTGCATACGGAAGACGGTCACAGCCCTGAGGGCGGTGATCCCAATCGTCGGGACTTTATCTACATCGCGGCGGGCGCCGCAGCGGTCGGCGCGGGCGCCATGATCGCCTGGCCGCTGATCAACCAGATGAATCCGGCGGCCGATACGCTGGCGCTGGCGTCGATCGAGTTCGACCTGACGAAGGTTCAGGAAGGCCAGCAGGTCGTCATCAAATGGCAGGGCAAGCCGGTGTTCGTGCGTTACCGCACCCCGGCCGAGCTGCAGAAGGTCATCGCGGACGATCACGCGCCCGACCTGAAACAGCCCCAGACCGACGCCGAGCGCACCAAGCCGGGTCACGAGAAATATCTGGTCGTCATCGGCTCGTGCACGCACCTGGGCTGCGTGCCGACCTTCGGCGCGGGCGATTACGGCGGCTGGTTCTGCCCCTGCCACGGCTCGCACTACGACGCCTCCGGCCGCATTCGTAAGGGGCCGGCGCCTCTGAACCTGGTGGTGCCGGAATACGATTATCTGTCCGACACCCGCGTCAAGATCGGCTGAGGACCAAGGGGGAATCATGAGCGATCACGAGAGCACCTACGTCCCGAAGACGGGCGTCGAGAAGTGGCTGGACACCCGGCTGCCGATCATCCGTTTCGGCGCGGACTACATGTCCCTGCCGACGCCGCGAAACCTGAACTACTGGTGGACCTTCGGCGGCATCCTGGCCCTGTGCCTGATGACGCAGATCGTCACCGGCATCGTTCTGGCCATGCACTATACGCCGAACGTCGACCTGGCCTTCGCCTCGGTCGAGCGCATCATGCGCGACGTGAACGGCGGCTGGCTGATCCGCTACGTCCACGCCAACGGCGCATCGATGTTCTTCATCGCCGTCTATCTGCACATGCTGCGCGGCCTCTACTACGGCTCATACAAAGCGCCGCGCGAGATGATCTGGATCATCGGCTGCGTGATCTTCTTCCTGATGATCGCCACCGCCTTCTTGGGTTACGTCTTGCCTTGGGGCCAGATGTCGTTCTGGGGCGCAGAGGTCATCACCAACCTGATCGGCGCCATCCCGGTGCTGGGCGAGCCGATCCTGATCTGGCTGCGCGGCGGCCCGGCGATCGACAATGCGACGCTGAACCGCTTCTTCTCGCTGCACTATCTGCTGCCGTTTGCGATCCTGGGCTGCGTCGTGCTGCACCTTTGGGCGCTGCACTCGGCCGGTCAGAACAACCCGGTCGGCATCCTGATCCCCAAGGATCGCGAGAAGAAGGACACGCTGCCGTTCCACCCGTATTTCACGGTCAAGGACGGCTTTGCGATCATCCTGTTCCTGATCCTGTTCGCCATCTTCGTCTTCTATCAGCCGAACGCGCTGGGCCACGCCGACAACTACATCCCGGCCAACCCGCTGCAGACGCCGGCGCACATCGTGCCCGAGTGGTATATGCTGCCCTTCTACGCGATCCTGCGCGCCGTCCCGGACAAGTTCGGCGGCGTGGTGGCGATGTTCAGCGCCATCGGCGTGCTGTTCGTCTTGCCCTGGCTGGATACGTCCAAGGTGCGCTCGATGCGCTATCGCCCGACGATGCGGACCTTCTTCATCATCTTCCTGGTGGTGGGCGTGGGCCTGGGCTGGTGCGGTGGTCAGCTGCCCGACGCGCCGGTGATCGGGTCGTTCAAGACCTTCACCCTGATCGACGGCGACCTGAACTCCTACCTGTGGCTGACCCGGGTCTTCACCCTCTACTACTTCGTCTTCTTCCTGATCATCATGCCGTTGGTCGGGTTGAAGGAGCAGCCGTTGCCGATCCCGGCGACGATCTCCGAGCCGGTCCTGACCGGCGCCGGCGCCGTCGAGCACAAGGTCTGAAAGTCATGACGATTGGAATGAAGACCGTGTCGTTCAAGACGATCATCACCTCGGCCGCGATTGCGCTGGGTCTGCTGAGCGCCGCCGCTCCCGCCATGGCGTCGGGCGCCGCCGCTCATCCGCGCTCGGGCGGGTTCAGCTTCGAGGGGCCGTTCGGCACCTATGACCAAGGCCAGCTGCAACGCGGCTACAAGGTCTATCACGAGGTCTGCTCGGCCTGTCACAGCATGAACCTGATGCACTATCGGAACCTGGGCGACCGTCATGGGCCGTTCTGGAATCCGAAGTATCCGAACCCGAACGACAACCCGGTCGTGAAGGCTCTGGCCAAGGAAGTGCAGGTCGGTGATATCGACAGCGAGACCGGCGAGCCGATCCAGCGCGACGCCACGCCGGCCGACAAGTTCCGCGCCCCCTATCCGAACGCCACGGCGGCTGCGGCGGGCAACGGCGGCGCAGCCCCGCCCGACCTTTCGGTCATGGCCAAGGCCCGCCACGACGGCGCAAACTACATCTACTCGCTGCTGTCGGGCTACAAGGCGGCTCCGGCCGGCCTGCAGATCCGCGACGGGCAGCACTACAATCCCTATATGGCCGGGGACCTGACGCCGTTCTGGACCGGCGATCACAAGCACGTTCCGCCGGGCGGCTTCATCGCCATGCCGCCGCCCCTCAAGGACGGCCTGGTCACCTATGACGACGGTTCGCCGCAAACGGTGGATCAGTACGCCAAGGACGTCGCGGCCTTCATCGCTTGGACGTCCGAGCCGAAGATGGTCGAGCGCAAACAGGCCGGGTTCGGTGTGATGATCTATCTGCTGCTGTTCGCCGGCATCACCTATGTCGCCTACCGCCGCATCTGGAAGGGCGTCGCCCACTAAGGCCATCGCCGCCGGATCGAAATCGCAAGCCCGCCGAGGTTCGCCACGGCGGGCTTTTTCGTTTGCGACGAAAGGTCCGGGACGCAGCATCGACAGGGCGAAGTTCGCCCCCTAGGGTCGCGCATCGTTTCTGGCTGTGGGGCCTTCAGTTCATGCGTCTCGTCTCTTCTTTCGCCGCCGTTCTTTTAGCGAGCGTCGCCTTGTCTGCCTGCGCCACGGCGTCTGATCCCGCTGCGGTTCACACGATCCCGACTTTCGATGCGGCGCGCATCTCACAGGACATCAAGACGCTGTCGGACGACAGCTTCGAGGGCAGGGGCATCGCCACCCCAGCCGAGGAAAAGGTCATCCGCTATCTGAGCGAAGGCTACGCCGCCGCCGGGTTCGAGCCGGGCGGGCCGAACGGCCAGTGGACGCAGGCCGTGATCCTGAACCGCTTCACCCAGTCCAATGTGCGCGCTTCGCTGAAGCTGGGCGACTGGACCCTGCCGATGACGCAAGGGCGCGAGGTCGCCATCTCGACCCGCCGCCCGACCGAACACGTCAGCCTGAAGGACGCGCCGCTGGTCTTCGTCGGCTACGGCATCAACGCGCCCGAGCGGCAGTGGAACGACTTCAAGGGCCAGGACCTGCGCGGCAAGATCCTGGTCGTGCTGGTCAATGACGCCGACTTCGAGGAGCCGGCGCTGAACACCTTCGGCGGCAAGGCCATGACCTATTACGGCCGCTGGACCTACAAATACGAGGAGGCGGCCAAACAGGGGGCGGCGGGCGTGCTGATCGTGCACGAGACGGCGCCGGCGTCTTACGGCTGGCAGACGGTCGCCAACTCCTGGGGCGTGTCGCAGTTCGACATCCTGCGCCAGAATGCAGCGGCCGAACGCGTGCCGATGGAGGGCTGGATCCAGCGTGACGTGGCGGTCGACCTGTTCCGCCGTGCGGGTCTGGATTTCGAGGCGCTGAAGGTCCAGGCGCGCAGCCGCGACTTCCAGCCCGTCGCCTTGCCCGGCGCATCCTTCTCGACCGAGTTCGACGTGGCCACCAATCAGGTCACCAGCCACAATGTCATCGCCCGCCTGCCGGGCACGACCCATCCGGACGAGACGATCCTCTATACGGCCCACTGGGATCACATCGGCATGGGCGAGCCGGATGCGACCGGCGACCGCATCTTCAACGGGGCGGTGGACAACGCCTCGGGCACAGCGGGTCTGCTGGAGCTGGCGCGCATGTTCGGTCGCGCGCCGCGCACCGAACGCTCGATTGTGATGATCAGCTTCACCGGCGAGGAAAGCGGCCTGCTGGGCTCGGAATACTATGCGGTGAACCCGGTCTATCCGCTGGCCAAGACGGTGGGCGGGTTCAACATGGACTCCATGAACGTCTATGGCCGCGTTACGGGGCTGGGCGTCACCGGATATGGCCAGTCGGACTTCGACGAACGTCTGGCGGCGGCGGTCCAGCCGCAAGGGCGATCGCTGGTCCCGGATTACGAGAATGCGGCCGGCACCTATTACCGTTCGGACCACTTCCCGCTGGCCAAGCGTGGCGTGCCGATGGCCTATGCCGGCAGCCGGGGCGATTTCCGCGACGAACCGATCGCCGCGCGCGAGGCGGCGCGGTCGGAATACGGCGCCAAACGCTATCACCAGGCGGCGGATGAGTGGTCGCCCGACTGGGACTACAGCGGCATGATCGAGGATCTGACCGTCTTCTACGATGTCGGTCGCGCCTTGGCGAACGGTCGCGACTGGCCGCAGTGGAAGTCGGGTTCGGAGTTCGCGCCGGTGCGCGCGACGACGGCGTCCGAACGTCGCTAGTCTTTTTACATATCGAGATGGGGCGGGGAGGAATCTCCGCCCCTTTTGCCATTCCGCCTGTCGAGTAAATGCAATGATCCATCGCCGTTCACCCCTCGTCGCCCTCGCGGCGCTCGCACTCGCCGCCTGCGCGACGACGCCGGTCGCATCTCCGGCGCCCAAGCTGGACGCCTTCGCCGTCGCCTCAGCCGCGACGCCTCAGTTCAGCGCCCAGCGCCTGTCGGACCACATCAAATATCTGGCGTCGGACGAGTTGGAGGGCCGGTTCCCCGGCCTGATCGGCGAACGGCTGACCCTGGCCTATCTGCAGGCGCAGTATGAGGCGATGGGACTGGAGCCGGGCGGGCGCGACGGATCATGGCTGCAGCCTGTCGATCTGGTCCGGTTCACGCCAGAGCGGGCGCCGACGGCGGCCTGGACCGGGGCGGACGGCGTGTCGCATCCGCTGGTGTCGGGAACAGACATCACCCTGCGGGCCGGGTCGGCGGAACCGGTCGTGACGGCCTCTGCGCCGCTGGTCTTCGCCGGTTACGGCATTTCGGGGCCGACCTGGGACGATTATGGCAATGCGGACCTGACCGGTAAGGTCGTGGTCATTCTGCGCGGCCAGCCGACGGTGATGGGCGAGGATCCCAACTTCTACGGCTCGACCACGCACAAGACCCAGGAGGCGCTGAAGCGGGGAGCCGTGGGCGTCATCACGCTTCAGGACCAGGACAACCGCTGGCGTCGCGCCGTGGGCGGCGCGACCCGGCCGCAGATGACGATCAAGGGCGCGCAGGACCCGCGATTCAGCGGATCGATCAACATGGCCACGGCGACAGCGATCGGCGGCGCGTCCCTGGAAGCCGCCGTGGAGCGGGCGAAGACAACCGGCTTGGGCGGAGCGATCGATCTGGGCGTGCGGCTCAGCGTCGATATCGCCGAGACCACCGAAGTCATCCACTCCAACAATCTGCTGGCCAAGATCCCGGGCACGGAGCGGCCTGACGAGTACGTCTTCTATTCCGCCCACTGGGACCACGTCGGCAAGGCCCGGACGCCGAACGCCGAGGGCGACGACATCTTCAACGGCGCTTGGGACAATGCGTCGGGGACGGCCGGTTTGATCGAGATGGCGCGGGCGTTCAAGGCCGGGCCGGCGCCGAAGCGCACCGTGGTCTTCCTGCACGTCACGGCCGAAGAGCAGGGGCTGTTGGGGTCGGAGGCCTATGCGGCCGAGCCGGTTTATCCGCTGGCTAAGACGGCGGCGGACATCAATATCGACATGCTGCCCTTCACGCCGGCGACGCGCGACGTGGCGGTGTTCGGCGTCGGCAAGTCCGAGCTGGAGGACATCCTGGGCCGGTTCGCGGCCGTGCAGGGACGGGTGGTGACGGGCGACGGCTATCCGGAGGAAGGCTTCTACTACCGCTCCGACCATTTCAACTTCGCGGCCGGAGGGGTGCCGGCGCTGATGCCGTGGACGGGCCGTGACTTCGTCGAGGGCGGGATCGAGGCGGGCAAACCCTATTACGAGGGGGCGATGGCCAAATACTATCACAAGCTGACCGACGAATGGCGGGCCGACTATGATTTCACGGCCGCCTTGCAGAACCTGGACCTGCTGTATCGGCTGGGGCTGACGGTGGCCGACAGCGAGAGCTGGCCTGCGTGGAAGCCGACCGCCGAGTTCCACG
The DNA here is from genome assembly GCF_040546195.1 of Brevundimonas sp. UYEF29. Classification (NCBI taxonomy): domain Bacteria; kingdom Pseudomonadati; phylum Pseudomonadota; class Alphaproteobacteria; order Caulobacterales; family Caulobacteraceae; genus Brevundimonas; species Brevundimonas sp. UYEF29. Next base: position 100,129 of record NZ_JBEPNH010000005.1, read on the forward strand.
CCATCCGCGACCGCACGGCCGATCAGAGGCGCTAGACCTCAGGCCGCGCCGAACGGATAGGGGCTGACGGACTTGGACCAGTCGTCGACCGCAAGCGGGCGGTCGATGGGGGCGGCGGCGCGTTCGGCGCAGGGGTGACGGTGACACAGGCGGCAGGCCGGGCCGATGGGCGTGACCTCGGGGTTCTGCAGGTCGATGCCGTGGGCATACGCCAGACGATGCGCATGACGCAGTTCGCACCCCAGGCCGACGGCGAGGTCGTGGCGCTCGTCATAGCCGTCGTGGCCTTGCCGCTCGACGGTCCGGGCGAAGGTGAACCAGCGGCCGCCGTCTGGAGTCTCGATGATCTGGGTGACGATGCGGCCGGGCGTGCGGAAGGCCGAATGGAGCCGCCAGCGCGGACAGGCGCCGCCGAAGCGCGAGAAGGGAAAGGCGCCCGCCGCATAGCGTTTGGAGATGTTGCCCGCCTGATCGACCCGCATCAGGAAGAAGGGCACGCCGCGCGCCGTGGGGCGTGACAGGGTGGTCAGGCGGTGGGCGGCCTGTTCATAGCTGACGCCGAAACGGGCCTGCAGCCGGGCCAGGTCGTAGCCGGTGTCTTCCGCCGCCCGCTGGAAGTTGGCGTAGGGCATCAGGGTCGCGGCGGCGAGCGTGTTGGTCAGGGCGACCTTCAGCAGCGATCGAGTGGGCGCGTCCGGGGCGTTCGCGGCCTCCGCCAGCGCGTTGAGCGCCGGCCCTTGCTCGGCCAGGGCCAGTTGATAAGCGATGGCGAAGGCGCGCGAGGACGGCCCCAGGGTTTCCGACAGCAGCAGACGGCGGCGGTGCAGGTCGTAACGGCGGGTCCATTCCACCATGACCTCGGCCGGCAGGGTGCGGACGCCCAGATCGTGTTTGGCCGCCAACCGATGACGGGCGGCGGGTTCGAAGCCGTCAGTGTGGGCGGGCGCCTCGGCGGACAGGGCGTCGGACAGGGCCTCGCCCATCTGGTCGAGTTCGGGGAAATGGTTGCCGCGGGACTGGATGTATTCGCGCACCCATTCTGCGGGGCTGGTCTCGATCGGGCTTTCGCCCATCTCGGCCGCGGCGCGGGCGCGCGTGCGACCGTCATCGAAAGCCTGATAGAGGCGCAGCAGGGCGTCGGCCACGCCGGGCGCCTCTTCCAGCAGTTGCACCAGTTCATGCCGGGGCGCGGACAGGCCCTTGAACAGAGGGTCGGTCAGGATTTCCGTGAGCCGAGCCTCGTCCGCCGCCCCGCCCTGGTTCAGGGCGCGCAGATCGACGTCATAGGTGTCGGCCAATCGCAGCAGCAGCTGGGCTGAGACCGGGCGCTGGTTACGCTCTATGTGATTGAGATAACTTGGAGAAACGTCCAGATCGGCGGCCATGGCGGTCTGGGTCAGGCCCAGATCGCGCCGCAGCCGCTTGAGCCGGGCGCCCAGGAACAGCTTGCGATCAGCGGCGGCGTTCATCGATGCATGTTGTCACAACGTGACTGACTAAGCAAAGTCATAATGTGACAAGACGACTTCGTTTGTGGGCTTCGGTCTGTATCAGTTTTGACCGTCGCGTGTTCTTGTCTTCGAGACGGCGGCTGCGGCCGCGCCCTTCAGAGACCGAGTTCGACCATGACCACCTTCGCCGATCTGGTGCCTTCGCCCGTTGGCCGTTTCGACGGCATCGAGCGCCCCTACACCCCTGAAGACGTCCTGCGCCTGCGCGGCTCGGTGCCGATCACCCATACGCTGGCCGAGCGCGGAGCCAACCGCCTGTGGCAGTTGCTGCACGACGAGCCCTTCATCAATGCGTTGGGCGCCGTCACCGGCAACCAGGCCATGCAGATGGTCCGCGCGGGCCTGAAGGCCATCTATCTGTCGGGCTGGCAGGTCGCGGCCGACGCCAACACGGCCGGCGCCATGTATCCCGACCAGTCGCTGTATCCGGCCAACGCCGCGCCGGAGCTGTGCCGCCGCATCAACCGCACCCTGCAACGCGCCGATCAGATCGAACATGCCGAGGGCGGGGCCAAGCGCGACTGGTTCGTTCCCATCGTCGCCGACGCGGAAGCCGGTTTCGGCGGGCCGCTGAACAGCTTTGAGATCATGAAGGCCTTCATCGAGGCGGGTGCGGCCGGCGTCCACTTCGAGGACCAACTGGCGTCCGAGAAGAAGTGCGGCCACTTGGGCGGCAAGGTCCTGATCCCGACCCAGGCGCATGAGCGCAACCTGGTCGCTGCGCGTCTGGCCGCTGACGTCTTGGGCACGCCGACCATAACGGTCGCCCGCACCGACGCCGAAAGCGCGCAGCTGATCACCTCGGACATCGACGAGCGCGACCAGCCCTTCATCGATCGCGACAACCGCACGCCCGAGGGCTTCTTCCGCCTGAAGGAGGGCACGGGTCTGGATCACTGCATCGCGCGAGGTCTGTCCTACGCCAATATCGCCGACCTGCTGTGGTGGGAGACGTCGCATCCGGATCTGGACGACGCCAAGAAGTTCGCGGAAGCCGTTCAGAAGGCCCATCCGGGCAAGCTGATGGCCTACAACTGTTCGCCGTCGTTCAACTGGAAGGCCAAGCTGGACGACGCCACCATCGCCAAGTTCCAGCGCGAGCTGGGGGCCATGGGCTACAAGTTCCAGTTCGTGACCCTGGCCGGCTTCCACAGCCTGAACAATTCCATGTTCGAGCTGGCGGACGGTTATCGCGATCGCGGCATGGCGGCCTATTCGGAGCTGCAACAGCGCGAGTTCGCCAACGAGGCCATCGGTTACACCGCCACGCGTCACCAACGCGAAGTCGGCACCGGCTATTTCGACCAGGTCGCCACGGTCATCTCCAACGGCACGTCCTCGACGACGGCGCTGAAGGACTCGACCGAGACCGCCCAGTTCACCCACGCGGCTTAAACCGGAAAGGAACCCGCAAATGGAACCGCTGACCCGAACCGAAGCCATCATCGACTTCTGCCTGGCGCCCCTGGCGCTCGACACCGGCACGGAGGCCGAACGTGAGGTGCGTCGTCGTCTGACGCACGTGCTTCGGACCTATCAGTCCAAGACCGCAACGCCGGTCGCCGTGGACTTTTCGTCCATGCCGTCACAGGTCATCAACGAGGCGGCGCACGGCTACGAATAGGCTGTCCGCCCAAGAAAAAGGCCCGCCCCGATCGCTCGGAGCGGGCCTTTCGTCGATCTGGGCAGGAAGACCTAGCGCGTCGTCGGGCCGGTGTTCAGCGATTGGGTTGTCGCAACCGCCGGGGTCGGAACGGGCGTCGCTTGCGGGACGGTGACAGAGATGGGCGTGCGCGCCGGCGCGGCGCCGGTTTCCTGAGGATCGCCGACGACGATGGTGGTGATCTGCGTCGCCTCGGTGGTGCAGGTCGCGAGGTCGCGGGTGATGTGGCGGCCCAGGCAGAAGATGTCCTCATAGCTGGGGCGCGAGGCGGCCAGGCACTGGAACAGCATCAGCTTGGACATATCCATGCAGAACTCGCTGTTCGGCTCGTGCGTCAGGGCCTCGGTGTTGACCCGGGCCTCGTCGCCGCCGGCCCCCAGCGCGCCCAGAGCCGCGATGGCCAGAGAGCGGACGACGGCAGGGGTGTAGGGCGGGCCTTTGCGCGACGGCTCCAGTCCCAGACCCGTGCCGCTGTTGGCGGCGGCGAACAGGCGGCTTGATTCCTCCGGCGAGGGCAGCATCTTCACGGCCGACAGGGTCTTTGCGCTTTCCAGCCGCACTTCACGGTTCGGGATGGGGGTGATGGCCCACTGGCGGCGCGGATCGCTGCGGCCCTGGATGGTGTAGGCGTCCTGCTCGATCGCCTCGGCGATGGCGCGCATGGCGATGGCGTCCTTGCCCACCGTCGCCGAGATCAGGCCGGCGGCCGCGTCGGCGCCCGGCAGGGTGGCGGCATAGGCCGGATCGGCGACGATCTGGGCGACCATGCGCTGACGTTGCGCCGGGTCGATCGCATACTGCTGAACGCCGGCGACAAACTCTGGCGACTGCAGGGCGATGATGGCGCCGTATGCGATCAGCCCGCGCGACAGCTGGTCGGCGTCATAAGCCGAACCCTTGCGCAGGGCGGCCTGGATCGATTCCGCATCGGGGAAGCCGCCCGGCTGGATCGTCTGGGCTTCGCGCAAGTAAGCGACGTAGATCGCAGCGGCGTCCGCAACGCCCTGGTTGAGGGACACGGGGGGCGGCTTGCGGGCAGCCAGTTCAGCCGCCAGACGCTGGGCCTCCAGCTCGGCCTTCGAAGGTCCGCTCTCACAGCTGGCGAGCAGGACAGCGGCGGCGAGGGCGGCAGCGGATAGGCCGCGGCTCAGTAGGGCCGTTTTCATGGAGACTTCCTCAGGCGATCACGCGCGCAAAAAGCGCCAACACTGTTGGCGCTTATAAGGCGGGCCTTATGGTTATCCGAAAGTTAATCGAACAGTTTCGAGACCGATTCTTCGTTGGCGATCCGTCGGATAGCCTCTCCGACCAGCGGAGCCACGGAAACCGCTCGGATTTTCGGGCAGTTCAAAACTTCGTGGGGTTGCTCGATGGAGTTGGTGATCACCAGCTCCTTCAGCGGGCCGTCGGTGATGCGCTGGACGGCGGGGCCGGACAGGACGCCGTGGCTGATATAGGCCGAAACCTCGGTCGCGCCCTGGTCGATCAGGGCCTTGGCAGCGTTGACCAGGGTGCCGCCCGAATCGACGATGTCGTCGAACAGGATGCAACGGCGGCCCTGCACGTCGCCGATGATGTTCATGACCTCGCTCTCGCCCGCCTTGGGCCGGCGCTTGTCGACGATGGCGAGATCGGCGTCCAGGCGGCTGGCCAGGGCGCGGGCGCGCACCACGCCGCCGACGTCGGGCGAGACGATCATCAAGTCATCGCCACGGGCGTAGTTTTCCTTGATGTCCTGCGCCAACACGGGGGTCGCGACCAGATTGTCGGTCGGAATATCGAAGAAGCCCTGGATCTGGCCGGCGTGCAAATCCATCGTCAGGACGCGGTCGGCGCCGGCGCGGGTGATCAGATTGGCCACCAGCTTGGCCGAGATCGGCGTGCGGCCTCCTGTCTTACGGTCCTGACGCGCATAGCCGAAATAGGGGATGACGGCCGTGATCCGCTTCGCCGAGGCCCGCACCAGGGCGTCGGTGATGATCAGCAGCTCCATCAGGTTGTCGTTGGCCGGATAGGAGGTCGACTGCAGGATGAAGACGTCCTCGCCGCGGACGTTTTCCTCGATGATGGCGAAGACCTCGTTGTCGGCGAACCGCTTGACCTGGGCCTTGGTCAGGGGCGCATCCAGGTGGTCGGCGATCGCCTGGGACAGTGCGCGGTTGGAGTTGCCTGAGAGCAGCTTCATCGGCCGGTCATCCTTTCGCCGTCATCCGCCCCCCATGAACGGCGGTCGGTTGGCGCGCTCTTTACCAGTGGAGCCGGGCAGGGCAAGTCGTATGCTGAGTTTTCCTCGGCATGGCGCGGCTCGGTCGCGGGTGCTAGAGGTCGCCGCGTTGGTTTTAGGGGAACGGCTTCATGGCCGTCCTTCACACGTCATGGGGTCGTCCTTGTCCGCTTCTAAGTTCCGTTCCGGCATGGTGCTGATGGCCGCGGCGCTCGCCGCAGTGACGATTTCAGGGTGCTCGGGCACCAAGCGTCCCAAGCTGGCCTACGAGGAACGTCCGGTCGAGGCGCTCTACAACACCGGCTATGATCGGCTGCAGCAGCGCCGCTGGTCCGACGCCGTGGACTACTTCCAGGAAGTCGAACGCCAGCACCCCTATTCGGACTGGGCGCGTCGTTCGATCCTGATGCAAATCTACGCCTACTATCAGAACAACGCCTATGCCGACGCCATCGCGGCGGCCGACCGGTTCATCCAGCTGTTTCCCGGCAATCCGTCGGCGTCCTACGCCTTCTACATGAAGGCGGTCTGCAATTTCGAGCAGATCACCGACGTCGGTCGTGACCAGGGTTACGCAACCGCCGCCTTGGCGGGTCTGAAGGATGTCTCGCGCCGCTATCCGGGCACGCCCTATGCCTCGGACGCCGCCGTCAAGATCGACATGGTCAACGACCAGCTGGCCGGCAAGGAAATGAACATCGGCCGCTACTATCAGCGCGCCAACCAGCCGCTGGCGGCGCTGAACCGCTACAAGGCCGTGATCGCCAACCCGGACTTCCAGCGCACTTCGCACACGCCCGAAGCCCTGTATCGTCTGGTCGAGGTCAACCTTCAGCTGGGTCTGAAGGAAGAGGCGACGCGGAACGGCGCCGTGCTGGGCTACAACTATCCGGGCAGCCCGTGGTACGCTGAGGCCTATGCGCTGCTGACCGAAAACGGCCAGACGCCGGACAAGGCGCCCGAGGGCAAGCGCGAGAGCTGGCTGCAGCGGATCATTCCGGGCTGATCACGCTACGGCTTGTGCAATCCGGCGGGGATCGGGATTCTGTCGGTCATGATTCGTTCCGCCGGCGCCTGACGCGATGCTGACCGCCCTTTCCATTCGTGACGTCGTCCTTGTGGACGTGCTCGATCTCGAGGTCGAGAACGGCCTGACCGTGCTGACCGGCGAAACCGGGGCGGGCAAGTCGATCATTCTGGACGCGCTTGGCCTGGCGCTCGGCGGACGCGGCGACGCAGGCCTGGTGCGCAATGGCGCGAAACAGGCCGTGGCCACCGCCGTGTTTTCGGCTCCCGACGATCCCGATTTGCTGGCCCTGATCGCCGGAAAGGGGTTCGAGGTTCAGCCGGGGGAGGATTTGATCCTTCGCCGCGTCCTAGGCGCCGACGGCCGCAGCCGGGCCTATGTCAACGATCAGCCGGCCGGGGTGACGGCTGTGCGCGAGATCGGCGCGGCCTTGGTCGAGGTGCACGGACAGCATGAGACGGTGGGCCTGCTGGATTGGCGCACCCACCGGGCGTCGCTGGACGCCTATGGCGGACTGCAGCCGCAGTTGTCGGCGGTCGCCTCGGCCTCCGCCAAGCTCAAGGCCGCCGAGGCCAGGCTGGCCGAGCTGAAGGCGCAGGCGGCGGACGCCGATGCGCGGCGCGAGGAGATCAGCCTCAATCTCTCCGAGCTGGATGCGCTGGATCCGCGCGCCGACGAAGAGACGGAATTGGCAGGCGAACGCGCCCTGCTGGGCGCCGCCGAAAAGGCCATTGCGGATCTGGGCGACGCCCGCACGCAGCTTGGCGGCGACAAGCTGAGCCAGAAGCTGGGCGCGGCGCTGAGGGCCGTCGAACATGCGCGCCAGAGGGCAGGGCAAGCGGGCGCCGAGGGCGATCATCCTGTCATCGTCAAACTGTCGGCCGCCGTGGAGGCGATCGACCGCACCATGGTCGAGGCGGCGGAAGCCCTCGCCGCCGTGGACGCCGCCGCTGACGCCTTCGACTATGAGCCCGGCCGTCTGGACAAGGCCGAGGAGCGTCTGTTCGCCCTGCGCGCCGCCGCTCGCAAGCTGCACACCACCGTCGACGCCCTGCCGACCCTGCGCATTCGCCTGCGCGAGCAGTTGCGGCTGATCGAGGATGGCGAGGAGGCGCTGGCCAACGCCGGGCGCGAGGCGGCCGAGGCGGCGCAAGCCTATGACCTGGCGGCCACCTTCCTGACCTCGGCGCGGGAAGCCGCCGCCGAACGCCTGACCGCCGCCGTCATGGCAGAGCTGGGTCCGCTGAAGCTGGAGCGCGCCCGGTTCCGCGTGGCGCTGGAACCGATCGAGGGCCGGCGCGGGCCGGACGGCGTCGAGACGGTGCGCTTCCAGATCGCCACGAACGCCGGAACCGACTTCGGCCCGCTGGACGCCATTGCTTCAGGCGGCGAACTGGCGCGTTTCGCCTTGGCGATGAAGGCGGCCCTGGCGAGCCGTGAGGACATGCGCCAGCCCGTGATGATCTTCGACGAGGTGGATCAGGGAGTCGGCGGCGCGGTGGCCGAGGCGGTGGGTTCGCGCCTGAAACGCCTGTCGAGCGGGGCTCAGGTCCTGGTCGTGACCCATAGCCCCCAGGTCGCAGCGCGTGGTCACGCCCACTGGAAGGTGATGAAGGCCGATCGCGACGGCCTGACGACCACCACCGTCGTCGCCCTGGACGACCAGCGCCGTCAGGAAGAGATTGCACGCATGCTATCCGGGGCGGAGATCACCGACGAAGCCCGCGCAGCGGCGCGAGCTTTAATCGGCTGACTGAACGTTTTAGACGCCCAGGATCCAGCCTTCTTCCTGTTCGACCTGGGCGATCAGTTCCGGCGTGGCGTCCTTGGGCGGGGCGAACGCCGCGGCCAGATCGCCGGCCTCGTCCATCCGGGCGAGCGCTTCAGCCGTTGAGCGGACTTGGGCCTGGTCCTTGAACTCACCGGGTTGAGGCTTGGTCTCGTGCATCGACGGCCAGACCTCGACGACCAGGGCCGACAAGGGTTCCACGTCATCGGGCGTCAGCGCGCGCCAGCCGGTGCCGAAGGGCCAGACGGCGCCTGATGGGCCGAGGCTTTCCAGCAGCCGCCGCACAGCCGGGATGCCGACCAGGGTCTGGCCGCCCACCGCGCCCGCGCCGTGCATCTGCCACACGCTCTTGGGCTGAAGCCGGCCCTTGCGGGCGGCGTTTTCTGTGGCGCGGAACTCGGGGATGTCGGCGCCGGAGCCGACGGGCGGTTTGGTCGTGGTCAACCAGCGCTGGGCCTGTTTGGCCGGCGCGCCCCACAGAGGCCAGGCCTCGTCGGTCATCAGCCGGTTCATCTTGGCCGCGACCTGATAGCGGTTGTTGGTGTTGTCGGCCTTGTCCACGATGTTGGAGGCGATGAACTTCCACATGGCTTGCCACGGGGTTCCGTCCAACTTCAGCCGCGCGGCCGTGCCGACGGGATAACCGAAGTTGAAATCCAGCCCGACCAGCACCCGGTCGCCGCGCTTTCTGTGATCCGCCAGGATCGAGGCCAGCAGGGCTTCGCCCTCGGCCCGGGTCGCGACGTTGTGCGTCTCGGTATAGAGGCGGAAACGCACGTCGCGCTTGGCCACGCCGATCCACAGCGAGGTGTCGCCGAGCTTCTTGGTTTCGGCGGCGGTCCAGTCAGCGACGATATAGGCGTCGAAAAGGCGGGCCAAGGCGGCCTCCCTGATAAAGGCGTGTCGGTTAGGAGTGAGCCGGGCTTCTAACGCCGCATCGCGGCGACTGAAAGGCCCATGCGGCGCCTCAGCCCTTCAGCAGGGCCTCCAGATGCGACAACCAGCGGCGACCGAGACGCAGCGCCTCGCCCGGCGAGCCGGTCTGGACGGGCAGGGCGGCGTCCCACAGGGCCAGTTCGAACTCCGGATGGCGGGCGTCGGCGAACATCAGCCGCAACACGACCTGTTCGGCATCGGGGGCCAGCACGTCCAGCGACTTGCGCGCCTCGCCCCGGCGAATGCGGGCGACCACGTGGCCGTCCACGATGATCTCGCCCCCCTCGACCTCATCGAAGGCGTAGACCAGGCCATGGGCGCCGTTGGCCCACAGCACGACAACCTGTTCGACGTCGAAGTTCAGGGCGCAGGCGCGACCTTCGCCCGGCGACAAGGCCTCGACCTCCGGCGCGGCGCCCAAGGTCTTGAGCATGGCGCGGTGCAGGCGGCGTGGCGGCTCCATCCACCACGACAGCGCCAGGGCCAGGGTCGTCAGCAGGGCCGCCGCGAGGGCGATCAGCAACACCACCCGCAACACGTCGGCCATGGTCGTCAGGCCTCCAGATCGAGATCGACCACCACGGGGACGTGGTCGCTGGGTTTTTCCATGTCCCGGGCGTCACGGTGGGTTTCGATTCCTCGGAACCGGTCGGCGGCCTGTGGCGACAGCAGGGCGAAGTCGATGCGGATGCCATGGTCCCGCTGCCAGGCGCCGGCCTGATAGTCCCAAAAGGTGTAGGTGCCGGCCGGTTCGCCGCCGATCTCGTGCGCGTCGGCCAGACCCAGGTTCTTCAGAGCGCGGAAAGCCTGGCGGCTCTGAGGCTGGAACAGGGCGTCGTCGGTCCAGGCGGTAGGGTTCTTGGCGTCCTCGGCCTCGGGGATGACGTTGTAGTCGCCGCACAGGGCCAGCGGCTCCTCGAACGCCAGCAGATCCTGGGCATGGCGGTTCAACCGATCGAACCAGGCCAGCTTGTAGGCGAACTTCTCGGTCCCGATCGGATTGCCGTTCGGCAAATAGATGGCGCCGACGCGAATGGGCCGGGGCGCCTCGACCAGAGCCTCGATATAGCGCGCCTGTTCGTCAGTCTCGTCGCCAGGCAGGCCGCGCCGGATGTCGGACAGCGGATACTTCGACAACAGGGCGACGCCGTTGTAGCTCTTCTGCCCGTGGGTCTCGACATTGTAGCCCAGGCCCTCGAAAGCCTCCTGCGGGAACTTCTCGTCCACGCATTTGATCTCCTGGAAACAGGCGACGTCGGGGGCAGCCTGCTCCAGCCACGCCAGCACAGTGGGCAGGCGGGCGTTGACGGAGTTCACGTTCCAGGTGGCGATGCGCATGACGGCGACGCTAGGCTGCGTCACCGTTCTGGAAAAGAGGGCGCGCAAAACAAAAGGGCCGCCGGATCGCTCCGACGACCCTTTCGTCTGGTCTCTGTCGTCGTTTACGGGCGACCGCCGGCAGGGGCTGGCGCAGCGGCCGGAGCCGCCATTGTCAATTTGCAGCCGCCGCCGATGCGTTGTGCCGTGGCGCAAGGATAGACTTGCTGAACCGCGTTTTCAGTGTTCACGCGGGCGATGACGCCATCAGCGCCGTCGCACTTGGCTTCATAGAAAACGCCGTTGGCGTTCTGGCCCATCAGCCGAGCTTCGGTCACGTTACAAGACGCGGCATCCGACCCTGCAAGAAGGCCTTTCACGAATGCGGCATTTTCAGCGACTGTAGTGAATTCACAAACTCCGCTTTCGGCCAAAACTCGGATGCAGGGTGTCTTTGTCCAAGCTTCGCCCTCCTTCTGAATCCAGTAACCAGCAGCGTCCGCGCAACCGATTTCATAAACAACAGCCCCGTCGCCCGACTGGCCCAAAACCTTTGTCTGATCAACCGAGCAAGGTACGCTGGCTTGCTGAGCGTAGGCACGGATAAACAGATCTACATCCGTATTCGCTGCTATCGTGCATTGCATACCGACATCCGCCGTTGGATCTCTCTCGCGTACGATCCGCGCCGAATAGGCTAGATTGATGCAGCTTGTCGCGACAGGTGGCGTCTTCGCTTCAATGATGAAGCCAGCCTCTGCTCCGCATGCAACCTCGAAAACAGAGGTTTTGTCCGCCGTTTGGCCCAACAGCTTGGCCTCAGTGACCTGACATTTCGTATTCGCTACAGTTGCCTGTTCTTGCGCGGATGCAAGAACTTGCTCTGCGGTGGGAGCGGTTGCACTAGGCGCTTGTTGTCTACGATTCTGGCGGTTCTCTCGCAGGCGCGAAGCAGAGGTTTCGCGGGTTGATTGTGCCCGGGAAGGGTCAGACGGATTTCCTGGCGCCGCCCTGCCGCCGTATTCAGGGTTGGACGTAGGGCCAGCCGATTGAGCAACGGCTGAACCAGCCAAAGCCAGGCCGATTAATGCGCTGCTAGCAAGAGCCGCAAGGACGCGATGATGGGACAAGCAGGACCTCCGAAGACCAGTTTTGTTCAGCCTTGAGCTGTCATAAGATAATCGTCAAGAGAACCACGCACAGCAAGTGTGACCTGGGTTTGGAAAGCTAGTGCGAAATGGCAAGACAAGCGTGACATCACAAAGCGATGAGCGCGAGCGGATGTCACGCCGACCCATTCTTCATTATCCCTTGGGCGCGAATGTCCCCGAACAGAGCGCAGTTGAAGTGACGCGAGGCGTGCTGTGGCTGCGGTTCGCCCTGCCGTTTCAACTGGATCACGTGAATGTCTATGCGATCCGGGACGGCGACGGCTGGGTCATCGTCGATACGGGTTTGAAGACATCCACGACCGTTGCTGCATGGGAGACGGCGCTGAATGGCGCGCTGGGCGGCAGGCCCGTGACGCGGCTGGTCTGCACGCATATGCATCCCGATCACATCGGCTTGGCGGGCTGGCTATGTGAGCGGTCGGGCGCGCCGTTGCTGATGTCGCGACTGGAGTATGTGACCGCGAGGATGCTGATGGCCGAGGAGGCAGGCGATGCGCCGGCGGACGGCGAGCGCTACTATCGTGCGGCGGGTTGGGGCGATGAGCAGATCGCGCGCTGGCGGGCAGACTACGGCGGGTTCGGCAAAGGCGTGGCGACGATGCCCCGCAGCTATCTGCGACTGTCCGACGGCGATGTCGTTCAGATCGACGGCGACGATTGGACAGTGGTCGTCGGTTCAGGCCATAGCCCGGAGCACGTCTGCCTGTGGCGGCGGTCGGACGACGTCTTCATCGCCGGGGATCAGATCCTGCCGCGCATTTCCTCCAATGTCTCGGTCTGGTCGACGGAGCCGGAAGCCGACCCTCTGGGTGACTGGATGGACTCGCTGGACAAGCTGAGGGCGCTGTTGCCGGAGGGCGCGTTCGTCCTGCCGGCGCATGGCGAGCCCTTCTATGGCGTGCATGCGCGGCTCGATGCCCTGAAGCGAGGGCATGAGGTCGCGCTGAAACGGCTTGAGCGGACGTTGCGTCAACCGTCTAGGGTGGTCGACGGCTTCTCCGCCGTCTTCGGTCGAGTGGTCGGGGATGGGGTGCTGGGTATGGCCACAGGCGAGGCTCAGGCGCATCTGAACTATCTGGAACGACGCGGCCGCGCTCGACGGACGCGGGACGAGAGCGGCGTCGACTGGTGGAGCGCCGTCGCACAGGACGAGGAAACGACGTGAGCGAACATATCCGCAGCGAACTGATCGACGGCGTCCTGACCGTCACCCTGGACCGGGCCGACAAGAAGAACGCCATCACCCAGGCCATGTATTCGGCCCTGGCCGAGGCGACGGAGCGGGCCCGCACGGACGATGCAGTGCGCGTACTGCTGCTGCGGGCCGAGGGCGACAGCTTCTCGGCCGGCAACGACATTCAGGACTTCATCGCCTTGGGATCGCAGGGCGCAGGACCGGGCGACATGCCCGTGTTTCGTTTCCTGAAGGCGCTGGCGGACCTGGACAAGCCGGCTGTCGCGGCGGTGAAGGGGCGGGCGGTCGGCATCGGCCTGACCATGCTGCTGCACTGCGATCTGGTGGTGGTGGCCGAGGACGCGTTGCTGTCCGTGCCCTTCGTCAATCTGGCCCTGGCGCCGGAGGCGGCGTCCAGCCTGCTGCTGCCGGCCGTGATCGGTCATCAGCGGGCCTTCGAACTGTTCGCGCTGGGCGAGCCGCTGGATGGCCGGACGGCCCTGGCCTGGGGCATCGCCAATCGCGCGGTTCCGGCCGATCAGGTCGAGGCGACGGCGGCGGAGCTGGCGGCCAAGGTGGCGGCCCGCGCGCCCAACTCGATCCGCAAGACCAAGCGGCTGATGCGCGACGCAGAAGGTCTGTGGGCGCTGATGCAGCGCGAGGGCGAAGCCTTTGGCTCTCAAATGAAGAGCCCCGAAGCGATGGAGGCCTTCATGGCTTTTACGCAGAAGCGGGCGCCGGACTTTTCGAAGGCCGGTTGAGCAGTCGTCGCAAGGCCTTGCCTTGATTTGGCGCAGCTTTGCTTCTAGGTGCGCGCGCCGATGTCGCACGCCCTTTCCATACCTCCGGCCTTAAGCCGTATCGAAGCCGAGACCCCGGCCGATACCGCAGGCGTGGAGGCTCTGGTCATAGCCGCGTTCGGACCTGGGCGGTTCGCCAAGACGGCCGAGCGTCTGCGTGAAGGCTCGCAGCCAAGCGCGGCCTTTGTCGTCAAGCGCGACGGGGACGTGGTGGGCTCGGTGCGGCTATGGCCGGTCGTGGTTGGAGACACCTCGGCTCTGTTTTTGGGACCGATCGCGGTGGACGCCGGCCGCCGGAGCGACGGACTAGGCGCCGAACTTGTTCAGGCGTGCGTGGATCACGCACGGACGCTGGACGTCGGCGGCGTGCTGCTGGTTGGAGATGCGGCCTATTTCGAGCGGTTCGGATTCGCCCATGCGCCCGAGGCGATCCTGCCCGGACCCGTGGATCGTCGCCGCGTCCTGTGGCTGGCGACCGGCGTGGATCAGGTTTCGGGTTCGGTTCGCATCGGCTGACCCTTTCCCGTACGGTTCGCGGGGCCTAAGTCAGGGGGATGGATAATCCCAAGTCAGGACTGAACGCCGTCGCCGAAGCGGCCAAACAGGCGCCCGGCAAGGGGCTGCCGCCGGTCCACCTGTGGCATCCCGCGCATTGCGGCGACATCGATATCGTCATCCGGGCGGACGGCGTCTGGATGCACGAAGGCTCGCCCATTGGCCGCAAGGAATTGGTGCGGCTGTTCTCGACGGTGCTGAGGAAGGACCCGGACGGCTATCACCTGGTCACGCCGGTCGAAAAGCTGAAGATCACCGTCGAGGATTTGCCGTTCCGGGCTGTCGCGATGCGTCGGGAAGGCGACGCGCTGATTTTCACCACCGATGTCGGGGACGAGGTGAGGGCGAGCGAGGCCGATCCCATCGTCGTTGAAACCGATCCCACGACGGGCGAGCCGGCGCCGCGCATCCATGTGCGACGCGATTTGTGGGCGCGCATCGCGCGGTCGGTCTTCTATGAAATGGTCGAAATGGCCCAAGAGGTCGATGGACGCTTGGTCGTTCGGTCGGGCGGCCAGGTCTTCTCGCTGGGCGCGGTGACGTGAGCCTGGAGACCTTGAAGGCGCGGCTGGTCGATCGGCTGGCGCCGGTCGAGACGTGGCGGCCTGAACTGGTCGCGGCGCGGTCGGACTTCGACCTGAACCCGCAAGCGACACGGACGGCCAAGGAACTTCGGCCGGCGGCGGTGCTGATCCCTATCCTGGCGCGGCCCGAGGGCGCGACGGTGCTGCTGACGCGGCGCGCCGACACCCTGGCGCGGCATACGGGGCAGATCGCCTTCCCGGGCGGTCGGCTCGACCCCGGCGAGACCGCAGTTCAGGCGGCGCTGCGCGAAGCGGACGAAGAGGTGGCGCTGGACCCGTCGGCGGTCGAGGTGCTGGGCCTGTCGGACGCCTATGAGACGGGGACCGGATTTCTTGTCACGCCGGTGATCGGTTGGTTGCGCGAGGCGCCGGTCACCACGCCGTCGCCGGACGAGGTCGCCGAGGTGTTCGAGACGCCGTGGGATTTTCTGATGGACGCCGCCAACCATCGTCGCGACTTTTACGATCTGGATGAAGGCTTGCGGCGCTGGTTCTGGGCCATGCCTTGGGGTGAGCGCTACATCTGGGGCGTGACGGCGGGGATTTTAAAGGCGTTGCACGTGCGGCTTTATGGCGACGAGGCTGCGCCAGACGCGGCGGCCGACGAGGATGCGGCATGAGCGTCTCTGTGAAGGGACAGCCCTGGCTGGAAAGCCAGGCGACGCGGGCGGTGATGCGGGCGCTGGAAACGGCGGGCGGTGCGGGCTGCGCGCGGTTCGTGGGCGGCTGCGTGAGGAACAGTCTGTTGGGTCAGCAGGTCGACGACATCGACATCGCCACGCGCTTGCGGCCCGAACAGACCATGGCGGCGCTGAAGGCGGCGGGGTTGAAAGCCGTGCCGACGGGCGTCGAGCACGGCACGGTGACGGGCGTGTCGGAGCGGCGTCCCTATGAGATCACGACCCTGCGTCGCGATGTGGAGACGGATGGACGCCGCGCAGTGGTCGCCTTCACCGAGGACTGGGCCGAGGATGCGGCGCGGCGGGATTTTCGTCTGAACGCCCTTTACGCCGATGCGGCAGGGACGGTGTTCGATCCGACCGGCGGCGGGCTGGAGGATGCGGCGGCGGGGCGCATCGTTTTCGTCGGCGAGGCGGAGACGCGCATCCGCGAGGACTATTTACGTATCCTGCGCTTCTTCCGGTTCTACGCCTGGTACGGGCGGGGTGAGCCAGACGCGGCCGGGCTGGCGGCGTGCGCGGCGCTGAAGGGCGGCATGGCGCAGTTGTCGGCCGAGCGGGTGTCCAAAGAGGTGTTGAAACTGCTGGCGGCGCCCGACCCGCGTGCGGCGGTGCGGGCGATGGCCGAGACCGGCGTGCTGGCCCAGGTGCTGCCGCAGGCCCAGCCGCTGGCGCTGTTCGAGGCGATGTGTGACCTGACTGACGATCCGGTAATGCGGTTGTCGGCCTTGCTGCCCGCAGATGCGGCGGGGGTGACAGAGCTCGCAGGTGGTTTGAGATTGTCGAACGCGGTGCGAGATCGGTTGGCGGCGGCGGTCGCGGATAGGCCTGCCGTTTGGCCGACCATGAGCGACGCCGAGGCGCGCGCGGCGATCTATAGGCTGGGGCGCAGGACGTTCGAGGATCGGCTTATGCGCGCCGAGGCTGCTGGAGGGGGCGATGGCGCGCGGCTGCGGGCGCTGGCTGCCGACTGGACGCCGCCCAAGATGCCGGTCGGGGGGCGCGATCTGGCGCGTCTGGGCCTGAAGCCAGGGCCGGAGACAGGGCGGGTGTTGAAGGCGTTCGAGGACGGTTGGGTCGCTGACGACTTCCCTGGCGAGGGGCATGAGGGGCGGCTGAAGACCCTTATCGCGGCGGCTGAGCGCGGGTGAACTCGGTGACGACGGGGCGGTGATCGGATCCCGTCGGCTCGCCCAGGCGGCGCGTGATCAGGGCCAGATCCGGCGAACGATAGACCTGGTCGATGGTGATGCCGGCGAGGGCGGGGATCTGACTGGGCCAGGTGCCGGGCCAGCCGGGCGCAGGGATCAGGCCCAGGTCGGACTGGATTTGTTTGCCGATGCGGGCGCTGAAGACGCTGTTGAAATCCCCGGCGGCGATGACGGGATGCTCTGGCGCGGCCTTCATCCGCTCGGCCAAGGCCATGACCTGGCTGATCTGACCCCACTGATATTGATAGGGCCAGGGCCGCGTCAGGTGGACGCCGAAGACGTTGATCGGGCCGATGGGCGTCTGGACCGTCGCGCCCACGGCGCTAAGGCCGTCGGGACGCTCGGGCAGGCCTTGCAGGATCGGATAGCGCGAAGCGATGATCGAGCGCGCGTGGTCGCCGGCGCGCGCCTGGCCGATCAGGACGCGGTGAGGATAGTCCGGCAGCAACTGGTCCAGCCGCGACGCCGGCGCCTGCCCCAACTCGACCAGCACCAGGATGTCGGCGTCGGCCGCCGCGATGGACCGGCGCATGGCTGCGACATCGGTGTTGAACACATAGAGATTGGCCGAATAGACCCGCACGATCGGCTGGTCTGGAACGGGCACGCCCTTCATCGGCGTCCATTGCGGCCAGACCGACAGGGTCAGCACCACGCACGCCAATCCACCGACGATTGAGGCCGGCCATAGGCGAAAGAGCAGACAGCCCACGGTCACGCCCACGGCCGCCAGCAACACCGGCGATGTGAACTGCGCCAGGATATCCACCCAGCGATGGCCGATGCCGCTGAGCGCCGCCATGCCGAATGCCGCCAAGCCCAGCAGCAGGGCGCTCGCCGTCACATTCGCCGCCAGCTTTATCAGGGTCATCGAAGACGTATCTCTCGGATTGAACAGGACGCCTCGCCCAGCGTTAAGGCGACGCTTTGGAGGGCGACATGGCCAGACGGTCGATCCGGGATATCGAGAACATCTGGTCCAATGTCGAGGGCGTCAAGAAACTCTCGGACCGGGTCATCGGCATCGGCCCGTTCGGCATGGGACTGGACGCCATGCTGACCTGGGTGCCGATCGTCGGCACGGCCTATACGGTCGGGACGGGCGGCTGGCTGATGCTTCAGGCCGTGCGGGCCAAGGCGACGCCGGCGACCCTGGCGCGCATGGGGGCCTATATGGCCATCGACACCGCCACCGGGACGGTGCCGATCGCAGGCGACATCGTCGACACCTTCTTTCCCGGACAGTTGATGGCGGCGCGGGCGCTGCAAAAGCACATCGAAAGCACCCACTGGGTCGAGGACACCGAGGCCAATGCGCGCGCCACTGGCGACCACGAGATGCACGAGGCCCGCGTGCAGAACGACAAGACGCTGAAGCGGATCATCTATCTGCACGATTGAGATGCGCTGGCTGAGGCGGCTTAGCCAGCGTTTTCTCCGCAACAAATCTGCCTGAAATCAAGGACCTGATCCAAATGACCGACCGTCTCCCGGCCTGAGGAAGCGCTGCGCCCAGACTGATCTCCACGACAACGGAGAGAAGAATGAGCGACGATTTCAGCGCGCGTCTGAACCTGCCTTATCTAGCGGCGGGACAGATGCAGAAGCATGTGACCCTGAATACGGCCCTGACCCGGCTGGACGCCCTGTTGCAGACGGCGGTGGTCAGTCGCACGACGGCGATCCAGCCGGCCGATGCGTCGGACGGCGATCTTTATATCCTACTGGAAGAGGCCGAAGGCGCGGCCTGGGCCGGGCGGCCGGCCGGCGCCCTAGTGCGGTTCGAGGGCGGCGGCTGGACCACCGTGACGACGCCGGACGGCATGATCGCCTGTGTTCTGGACGAAGGCGTCGTGGTGGTGCGGGCCGATGATGGCTGGGTCGCGCTGGGGCAGCGACTGGGCGAGGTGCAGGGCCTGACGCGGCTGGGTCTCGGGACGTCCGCCGACGAAGCCAATCCCTTGGCGGCCAAGATCAACGCCGCCCTGTTCACGGCGCGCGGCGAGGAGGAAGGCGGCGACGGCGATCTTCGCCTGACCCTGAACAAGGCGAAGGCGGGCGATGTCCTGTCGCTGCTGTTTCAGAGCGGATACGCCGCTCGCGCAGAGTTGGGTCTGATCGGCGACGATGATCTGAGCCTCAAGGCCTGCGATGACGCCGGGACATGGCGGTCGGTGTGGCGTGTGGATCGCGCAACGGGGCGCATCGCCTTCGATCAGGGGGCGGTCCGGCGCGAGACGACGCTGTTCACCAGCGATGACGACTATGCCCTGCCGATCTGGGCGCGCTGGGTCGAGGCGACCTGCGTGGGCGGCGGCGGCGGCGGGGCCGCAGGATTGGCGGGTCCGGCTGGTGCGTCGCGTCTCGGCGGCGGCGGAGGCGGCGCCGGCGGGCTGAGCCTCGCGCGATGGTCGGCGGACGACCTGGAGGGCGTCCTGACGATCACGGTCGGCACCGGCGGGATCAGTGGCGTTTCGGGCGGCGATAGCGAGGTCGCGACAGGCGACATGGTCCTGTTACGCGCGACGGGCGGGGCCGCAGGCGGCTCTGGCGTCGGTGGAGCAGGCGGTATCGGCCAACGGCTCGCCAACTCCGGCGGCAGCTCTTCGACAACCGCAACGGCGGCGACGGGCGCAGAAACCCTTTGCTCGGACGGGCCGGGCGGCGGCGGGGCAGGGGGCGGTCTGAGTGCAGCGGATGTCGCCTATGCCGGAGGCGCGGGCGGTGTGGGCGGCTGGTCGGGCCTTCGCGCGGCCGGCGGCGTCGCGGGCGCTGCGGGACAGGCCTCGCCCAAGCCGCTGTTGTCGATCGTCGGCGGCGGCGGCGGGGGCGGCGATGCATCAGCGAGCGGAGCCGGCAGTCCCGGCGGCTCAGGCGCGCTGTTCGGGGCCGGGGGCGGGGGAGGCGGCGCGGGCCTGACCTTCGGCGGTCAGGGCGGTTCGGGCGCTTCGGGCGCGGTTCTGATCACGGTCGTCGGATGAGCCGGCGCGGACATCCGGCCGAGCCGGTCGAGGTGCTGGAGGCCGAGGCGTGGGAAGCGCCCGACAGCCTCAGCGACGGGGAATGGCGCGCCCAGTCCGGCTGGGACGGTCGCTGCGCCGTCGAAACCTATGACGAGGAGGACGAACGATGACCCGACACAAGCAGGGGGCGATCCCCTTGGCGGAGGGGCGGTGGCTGTTTCGTCGCCTCTACGTCTTCGCTGTCAGCGCGGGGCTGTGGGTGCTGTTGATGCGCACGGTCGGGCGGATGCCGCCTGAGATGCTGCCCCGGATCACGGACGGGCTGATGGGCCTGCTGGCCTTGATCCTGGTGCTCTATCTGGTGGCGCCGACCGCTCAGCAGTTGATCACCCTGATCGCCACAGCGCGGCTGCGGATCAGCGGAGGCCGACCATGAGCTTTCGTCTGTCCAGCCGGTCGCGTGCGCGGCTGATCGGCGTGCATCCGGCCCTGATCGCGGTGGTTGAGGCGGCCATCACCCGCACGCCGGTGGACTTCATGATCACCGAGGGCCTGCGCACGGCCGAACGTCAGGCGGCTCTGGTCAAGGTCGGGGCCAGCCGCACGACGCGCTCGCGCCATCTGACGGGCCACGCCGTCGATGTCGCCGCCCTGGTCGAAGGCCAGGTGCGATGGGACTGGCCGCTGTATGGCCGGATCGCCGAGGCGTTCAAGGCGGCGGCGCTGGATCTGAAGACGCCGCTGATCTGGGGCGGCGACTGGAAGACGCTGCGGGACGGTCCGCATTTCGAGCTGGATCGAAAGGCCTTTCCATGAGCGCTGGATCCATACTGCGGGCGCTGACGCCGCTCGGCTGGTTGGCGGCCGCTGCGGCGGTGGTGGCGCTGGGGGTCGTCCTGCTGGGCGGGCTCGGCTTTCGCTGGGATCCGCTGAACTTGCAGCACAAGCGTCTAGAGGCCGCCCGCACCCAGGCGCGGGATGTGACCGCCGTGGCGGCGGCGCAGGCCGACGCCCGGCGGATTGAAGCCGAAGGCGCCGCGGCTCAGGCCCGGCGCGTCGATCACTATCACCACATGACGGGGACGGCGGACCGGGCGACCACGGCCGCCGTCGCCCAGGCCAGGAGCGCCGTCGATGCCGATCAACCCTTGGAGACCCGCCGCGCTGATCGCCTGCGCGACCATGACGGCGAACTGTGCCGCATCGCCCCCGCTCTCGACGGTTGCGCCGGCGCGGCTGGTCTTGCCGGAGGCGGCGACACGACCGTGCGCGCTGGCGACCCTGCCGGCTGAACCCACGGCCGGCGATCTGGACGCGGCCTATCTGCTGCGCGGCGACCAGATCGTGGCCTGCGATGGGGCTCGGCGGCTCGCGGTCGAGACCTTGTTGGCCGAACGCGCGATGCAGGACGCGCAGGTGCGACGCCGCGACTGACGCCCTGCAAAAACGACTCGGCAACTTCTGCCGCCTGGTGTGCAGGCTTGCCGGGTCGTTTCGCAAACCGTCGAGATAAGTTCAATGAAATCAGTGTCGACGTCTGGCTGACATCGCCTTTCGGACTGGCCTCGCCCTTGCTCTCCTGAAGACCGAGCAAAACGCTCCTGATGCCAAAATGGCGTCGGACATCACACGAAGTGAACAGGAAAGCCAAAATGGCTACGAGCATCAATACGAACTACGGCGCAGCTGTCGCCCTGCAAAACCTCAATGCGACCAACGCTATGTTGGAGCGCACGCAAAACCGTGTCTCGACGGGCCTGAAGGTGGGCTCGGCCAAGGACAACGGCGCGATCTACGCTATCGCGACGACCCAGCGCGCCAACATGGGCGCCATGGATGCGGTTCGGAATTCGCTTCAGCGCGGACAGTCGATCGTCGATGTGGCCCTGGCCGCCGGCGACACCGTCACCGCCGCCCTCGAAGAAATGAAGTCGCTGGCCGTCAGCATTCAGTCCTCCGTCGCCAGCTCGGCCGCCGAAACCTCTTATCTGGCCGATTTCAAAGCCTTGGGTAAAGAAATCGACGAGGCGCTAAAGGGCGCAAGTTTCGACAGCGTCAACCTTTGGACTGAGGCGACGCCGACGGCGCTTGTCTCGGACATCGCTGGCGGAACGACGTCGGTCGGCTTCACCGCCACTGGTGGAATGGCCGCAGACACGGACATCGCTGCGGTCACAGATCAAACGATCGTAGCGGCTGATGTCACAGTTGACTTGGTGGATGACGCTATCGCGAAGGTTACATCCTCGCTTTCCACTCTAGGCACCCAGTCCAAGTCGGTCGGGCGTCAACTGACCTTCGTCAACAAGCTGCAGGACGCGACCGAAGCCGGCATCGGCAACCTGGTCGACGCCGATCTGGCCAAGGAAAGCGCCAAGCTGACCGCCCTGCAAACCAAGCAACAGCTGGGCGTCCAGGCGCTGTCCATCGCCAACCAGGGCAGCTCGATCCTGCTGAGCCTGTTCCGCAACTAAGCCCGATACAGGGCTGAACGTTTCGCCTTTCGCCGTGTGGGGACCCGCGGAGGCGCAGACCAACTCGACGTGGACCCGGCAAATCTTGCCCTGTGCGCGGATCAGCCCGGCAAGAGCTGCCGGGTAGGAAGGAGGGTAAATCAAAGGTAAACCAGTAAAATCAGTTAGTTGTGGGCTTTTGTGCGGGTCAGAAATGGCCCGGCAATTGCTTCTTACTCACCGAGCAAAAAGCTCCCGGCGGCAAAACGACGCCGGAAATCACTGAAGTGAACAAGGAGGGCCAGAAATGCCCAGCATCAATACGAACTACGGCGCCGCAGTCGCCCTGCAGAGCCTGAACAAGACCAACGCCCAGCTGGAAACCACCCAGAGCCGGATTAACACCGGCATGAAGGTGTCTTCGGCCAAGGACAATGGCGCGATCTTCGCGATCGCCACAACGCAGCGCGCCAACGTTGGGGCGCAAGACGCCGTGCGCAACTCGTTGCAACGCGGTCAGTCCATCATTGATGTGGCCCTGGCTGCTGGCGACACGATCACCTCCGCTTTGGAGGAGATGAAGTCGCTCGCCGTCAATATCGCGTCATCGGCTACTGGCAGCACCGCCTTGGCTTCGTATCAAGCGGACTTTTCAGCGCTCGGAGCGGAAATTAAGGCGGCGATCGACGGAGCTTCTTTCGATAATGTCAATTTGCTGACGACAGATTCTACAGGCGGCACCGCAGTGAACGTGCAAACGGGAACGGGTGCCACTGAAACGAAGACGATTGGCACGGCTAATGCGCTCAAAGATGAAACTGCTCTTGCGAAATATTTAGGAACCACAATTACAGACTTCACGAGCACCAACGTCGATGACGCGATCAAAGAGGTCACCACCGCGCTAGCGACGCTCGGTACGCAATCAAAATCGGTTGGACGTTCGATCACCTTCGTCAACAAGCTTCAGGATGCGATGGAAGCTGGCGTGGGCAATCTGGTGGACGCCGATCTGGCCAAGGAAAGCGCCAAATTGACCGCCCTGCAAACCAAGCAACAGCTGGGCGTGCAGGCGCTGTCGATCGCCAACCAGGGCAGCTCGATCCTGCTGAGCCTCTTCCGCTAAGGCCCGGAGACCTCGCCGTCCCGGCGGCGGGGTCGTGGCCTTGAACCCCGAGCAAAACGCTCACCCCGGCAAAACGCCGGGGCTCTCACGAAGTGAAAAGGAGGGCTAGAAATGCCCAGCATCAATACGAACTACGGCGCCGCAGTCGCTCTGCAGAGCCTGAACAAGACCAACGCTCAACTGGAAATGACCCAAAACCGGATCAACACCGGGATGAAGGTCTCGTCGGCGAAGGACAACGGTGCGATCTTCGCGATCGCCACGTCGCAACGCGCCAACGCCGCCTCGCAGGACGCCGTTCGCGCGGGTCTGCAACGCACCCAGTCGATCATCGACGTGGCTCTGGCCGCCGGCGACACCATCACCTCCGCCCTGGAAGAGATGAAGTCGCTGTCCGTCAGCATCGCCTCGTCGACCGGTTCGGCGCAGACGGCTTACTTGGCTGACTTCAACGCCTTGGGCACGGAAATCGCCTCGGCGATCACCGGCGCCTCGTTCGACAGCGTCAACAGCCTGACGGCGCCGTTGGCCAGCTTGTCCACTCTGACGGCCGGCAACCTGGATGCCACCGCCGCCTCCACAACTGCGGTGGACACGGCGATCGGTACGGTGACCGGCGCCCTGGCCACCTTGGGCACCCAGTCCAAGTCGCTGGGCCGTCAGATCACCTTCGTCAACAAGCTTCAGGACGCTCTTGAAGCCGGCGTGGGCAATCTGGTGGACGCCGATCTGGCCAAGGAAAGCGCCAAGCTGACCGCCCTGCAAACCAAGCAACAGCTGGGCGTGCAGGCGTTGTCGATCGCCAACCAGGGCAGCTCGATCCTGCTGGGCCTGTTCCGCTAAGACGCGCAGCCGGAGCGGTTTCGCGACCGCTCCGGCTGATCGTTTGTTTCTCTAGAGGGCGTGGGCTGACCTGCGCATGGAGCCATGACAGACAATGTCGCGAGATCAGTAAGCTTACCCCAGATTCCTCCCGTCGCTCCGATCGCCGTGCAGCCGGCGACGCCGGCGCCGGTTGCGAAAAACGACAACAACGACGCCAGCCGCTTTCGCTTGACCATCGAGGCCGTCGGCGACAACCGCTTCGTCTATAAGGTCCTGGACCGGGTGACGGGGGAGGTGATCCGTCAGTTGCCGCGCGAGGATGTCGAAAAGCTGAACAGCGACCCGACCTATCGCGGCGGTCGTCTGGTCGATACCGCCGTCTAAGCACAGGCGAGGGCTCAAACTCCTTAACGCCGCCGGCTCGCAGGACGGCGCAATCATGGTTTCCGGCGCGTTAACCATGTGATTACGACTCATGGTTAATGCTGTAGCCCACAGAACGTCCGGGGGCTTGAAGCCATGACCACCAGCATCCACACCAACACCTCGGCGATGATCGCCTTGCAGAATCTGAACCGCACCAACGACCAGTTGGCGGCGACGCAGAGCCGGGTGAACACGGGGCTGAAGGTTCAGGGCGCGCGCGACAACGCCGCGGTCTGGGCGGTGGCTCAGGGCCAGCGCGCCGATCGGGGGTCGCTTGAAGCCGTCACCACCAGCCTGAACCGCGCGACATCCATCGCCGACGTATCGTTGGCGGCCGGCGAGCAGATCTCGGACATCTTGCTCGAGTTGAAGCAGAAGGCGACCGCAGCGGCGGACCCGAGCGCCAGCGATGCGACGCGCAAATCGTATGATCAGGAGTTTCAATCGCTTCTGGTGTCGATCCAATCTTTTGCAGACAACGCCATTTTCGATGGTGAAAACATTCTCGCGGGACGCACTGACGGTGCGACACCTCCTGCGCCGCTTGGGGACTTGAACTTTATCGCTAGTGCGGACGGCCAGGAAAACATCCAGCTGAAGCGTCAAAACCTGACACTTTCAGGCTTGGGGCTTGCGGCCGACGCTTCGGCCACGCCTGCTGTTACCGCGCCAAGCTTATTGGTTGAAGCCGATGCCAAAGCCGCGCTGAACCGGATCAACGACGCGATCGCGACCTCAAGCTCCCGTCTTTCCGAACTGGGCGCCCAGTCAAAGCAGATCGAACGCCACACCACCTATGTCGGCAAGCTGTCGGACGCGCTGGAAGCGGGGATCGGCAATCTGGTGGACGCGGACCTGGCCAAGGAAAGCGCCCGCCTTCAGGCCCTGCAGGTCCAGCAGCAACTCGGCGTTCAGGCCCTGTCGATCGCCAACCAGGCGCCGCAAGTCATCCTGTCGCTGTTCAAGGGCTGATCCGACAGCTTAACGGTTCTTTATCGACGCCCGCCGCACGATAGGGTCGGAGCCGTCTGAATGATCAACAACAGCTATCTGCTGGGTCTTTTCGGAACGACGACGGGGACGTCGTCGTCAGGCGCGACCACGACCGCCAGCCCGGCTGTCAAAACCAAGAAAACGCAACCGACGGCCCCCTGGTCGTCCAACGCGACGCCGACGAAGGCCAGCGATCTGGTCCGTGCAGCTCTGGGCGGCCGTCGACTGATCGATGAAGCCAATGTCAGCCTGGATCTGGCCGGCGCCTCCACCGACTACCGCAAGATGTTCGCCCTGTATCAGGGCCTGAACACGTTGGGCGCCCTGGCCGACCGTGCTGGCGTTAAGGGGCTGAGCGCGTCGGAAGCCGCTCTGGTGTCCAAGCGGTTCGGCGAAGGCCTGGCCGAACTGTCGACCTATCTCAGCACCGCCAGTTTCGAAGACATGCGACTGGTGCAGGGTGTGGCCCAGACCTCGGTCAAGAGCACCTATGCGCTGGAACGGGCGCCGACCAGTTTCGTCACCGCCCCCATCCACGACGGCGACCCCACCGCCTCGGTCAAGGCGTTCGAGGGTGACGTGAAGTTCTCCGTGACCGTCAAGACGGCGGCCGGGGAGCAGGCGATCGCCATGGACCTGTCCGAAATGGGCGCAACCGATCGGTCGTTGGCCAATGTCACCGCCTATATGAACGGCAAGCTGGAGGACGCGGGCGTCGCGACGCGCATCAGCGCTCAGTTGATCCCCGCCGAGCCGAAGACGGTCAAAAGCGGCACCAAGACCATCACCCTGCCGGCCGGACCGGATCAGTGGGCGTTGAAGGTCAATGGCGGGACCGGCGAAGCCATCAGCTTCCAGGCCGTCGACACCTCCGACGCCGTCTATGTGACGCAAGGGGTCGGCAAGACCGGCACGGCGGGCCAACTGCTGAAGTTCCAGGCCGACGGCGGCGCGGCGCCGGCCGCCCAGCAGGGCGTCGACGATCCGTTCTGGGTCGAGGGCAGGGTGGGGCACGCCGACCTTCCCGAGGGGGTTGCAGCGGTGAAGGCCAGCGCCGTGGCGCCGGATGGCTCAGTCTGGGTCGTCGCCGAACTGACGGCGGGCGACGCCAGTCAGCCGATCAAGGGCGCGCGCGACGTCGCCCTGATGAAATACGATTCCGCCGGCAATCTGATGCAGACCAAGCTGCTCGGCGCCGCCTCCAGCGCCAACGGCTTCTCCATCGCTATCGACGACGACGGCCGGGTCGCCCTGGCCGGATCGGTGACCGGGGCGCTTGAACCTGGCAAGAGCGGCGAAAACGCGTCCGTGGCCGACAGTTTCGTCTCTGTGTTCGACAGGTCGGGGCAGGAGTTGTGGACCCAGCGGCGCGGCGCCAAGGCGGCCGACGAGGCGACCGAGGTTCGTTTCGGCGCCGACGGCATGGTCTATGTCGCCGGACGGTCGAAATCAGCCATGCCGGGCAATGCGGCCCTGGGCGGCTGGGATTCCTATCTTCAGGCCTTCCAGGAAAAGCCGATCAAGATCAACGGTCCGGACGTGGGCGTGAACGTCGCGACCGTGCAGTTCGGCACCAGCGGCGACGACTCCGTTCAGGCCATGACGGTGTCGGGAAACGACCTCTACACGGCGGGCGTCGAAAACGGGAAAGCGGTCGTGCGCCGCTTCACCCTGGATGCCGAGGGCGTACCGAGCCTGGCTTCGACGCGTGACCTTGGCTACGCCAGCGGCGCGATCGCCGGCATATCGGTCGAGAACGGCAAGGTCGTCGTGACCGGCCATACCGAGAACACCGCCCTCGATATCGCCACGGTGACCAACGCCCATGCCGGCGGCAGCGACGTCTTCATCGCCACCTTGTCGACGAACCTTCAGGCGTCGGGAAGCGACCAACTGACCTATTTCGGCGGGGCGGGCGCGGACACCGCCGCCGACGTCGCCATCAAGGACGGAAAGGTCTGGATTACCGGCACGAACCGGGCGGAAGGCGCCGGCAAGGACGACCCCACATCCGGCTATCTGGCCCAGATCGATCTCGCCACCGGCCAGGTTCAATCGAACCGAACCTGGCGCGCGGACGGCGATCAGGCCAGGCCGACCAGCCTGAGCTTCGCAGCGGGCGGCGCCAGCGTTCTCGACCGCCTCGGCCTGCCTCAGGGGCAGATCATGCAGGCGGACTCCAAGCTGCTGACCGTCGCCACCTCGGCCCGCGTCGGGGATCAGTTTTCGATCAGCCCCGCAGCCGGCGGCCGCGCCGTAACAGTGACCATCGACGCCAAGGACACGCTGGAAAGCCTGGCCAAGAAGATCACCGCCGCCTCTGGCCGCCAGCTTGAAGCGAAGGTCATCACCGACCTGAAGGCCAAACCCATCGTCCAGCGGCTGGAAATCAAGACGGCGGCCAACAAGGACGGCGCCGTCATCTCCGCCGGAGCGATCGGCAAGGACGCCCTGAGCGCGCTGGGCCTGACGCCCGGCTTCGTCGGTCCGGTGAAGCCGGACAAGGACGCGATCAAGACCTATGGGCTGAACCTGTCGAACAAGCTGAACCTGAACGATCCGGCCTCGATCAAGGCGGCCATCGATTCGCTGGCCCAGGCGATGACAGCGGTCCGGTCCTCCTACCGCGCCCTGGCGCCGTCGACCGGCGGCATAACCAACACCCAGACCGGCAACGGCTCCTCGACCGCTTACCAGCAAACGCAGCTGGCGAACTATCAGGCTGCGCTGAGCCGCCTGACGGCCTGATCGGGGTCGTGACCGGTCAAGGCGGTTGACGCCCGAGGCCGGGTCGGAGTTATTGACCTTCTCATCCGCGAAAGCCCGTTCATGGCCCTTCCGAAAGACAACCGCGTCATCCTGTTGGTCGGCGCCGGCGTGGCGATCGTCATCGCCGTCGTGCTCGCCCTGATCTTTACGGGCGGCGGCGACAAGACGACGGAAGCGCCGCCGGCGTCCAAGGGCGGCCTTGTCGTCAATCTGGCCGAGGCGCCCACGCTGGAACCGACGCGGGAACTGCGCTGCTTCGTCGATGGTCAGTTCGTCGGCATGGCGACCCTGGCGGTCTGCGCCCAGCGCAATGGCCTGGCGACGGACGCTCTGGATGTGGGGCTGGACGCGACGGGCGCCTTGGCCGCCGCCCCGACGGCCGCCTTCGCCCCGCCGCCCGAATTGCCGAAGGTCGAGATGGCCGAAACCCCGCCGCCGACCTCCGTCGAACAGACGCCTGCGCCGCGCCCCACGCCCGTGACCAGCGGCAGCCCGTGCCTGCGCCACACCGGCTCCGACTGGCGCACCCTGTCGCCGAACATGAGCCTGAACGCCTGTGTTCAGGCGCTTTACGCCGGGACCTGCGTCGGCCCGGGCGACGCCCAATACGGCCGCTGGGGCGACACGACCCTGCGTCTGGTGCCGCGCCGGGTGGAACAGTCCAATGACAACAACCGTTTCAGGACCCTGGCCGAGCAGGATCGCAACTGCCAATTCACGGGAATGAACTGATGCGTTTCGTCGCCCTCGCCGCCATCGCCGGGACCGTTCTGCTGGGCGCCTGCTCCAACGAACCCAAATATGAGTTCGCCGAGGGCGCCTGCTACTTCGTGGCGACGCCAGACAATGCGCCGCCACGCCTGCAGAAAATCGCCGACAACCAGCCCCAGCTGGAACAATGCGCCGCGCGGCTGGAGGAAATGCGCCTTCGCTTCTTGCGCATGGGCGGATCGAACCAGGAAATCGCCGGCGCCTATCAGGGCCGCTTCATCTTCGTGGACCGCGAGGGGGTCAAGATCGGCAAGAGCCTGAACGGCAGCCACTTCTTCGCCATGGCCCGCACCGGCGACGGCCGTCTGGCTATCCCCGGGGCCATCCAGCGCGACGAGACGGGCCGTCCCGTCGCTATCGCGGCCGACCCTGGCGCCAAGTAAGGCTTGCGTAGCTGGAACGGAAGTGGAACATTTGGTTAACGCTTATCCACTGATTTAGCGGGTTCGCTGTCGAAAGGGCTGGCGATGAGCCGTCGCCCCGGTCAGACATCGGACTGAATTGACGAGGCGGGCGAAGTCGTCGCCGCCTCACACGAGAAGGAAGTTTCCATGGCGGGCAGCGTCAACAAGGTCATTCTGGTCGGTAATCTGGGTCGCGATCCCGAAATCCGCTCCATGCCCAACGGCGACCGGATCGCCAACCTGTCCATCGCCACTTCGGAAACCTGGCGCGACAAGTCCTCGGGCGAGCGCAAGGAAAAGACCGAGTGGCACCGGGTCGTCATCTTCAACGACAACATCGTCAAGGTGGTCGAGAACTATGTAAAGAAGGGCTCGACCGTCTACATCGAGGGCGCGCTCCAGACCCGCAAATGGACCGACCAGCAGGGCGTCGAGAAATATTCGACCGAGATCGTGGTCAGCCGCTTCAAGGGCGAATTGACCATGCTGGGCGGCCGTTCGGAAGGCGGCTCGTCGGGCGGCGGTTACGGCGGCGGCGGTGGCGGCTACGGCGGTGGTCGCGGCGATGACGACTATTCCTCGGGCTTCTCCACCGGCGGCGCCAACAAGCCGAGCGGCCCCAAGGAAAGCTACGACCTGAACGACGACATCCCGTTCTGAGGCAGTCCGGCTTGGCGATCGCTGCAGGCGGTCGCCAAGCCGGATTTCTGAGCGGAAACCTGAGGTCATCCAAATTGAGCCGACGCGGCGGTCGGGTCGTGCCATAGGGCGGTTATGACCGACGTGCATTCCGAAGTTGCGCATGCGCCCGCACCCCTGCCCAAGAGGCCCCACGCCCTGACGGGGCTGGAGATCGCCGCCATCGTGGCGATCATCGTGGTGTGGGGCGTCAACAACGCCGGGGCCAAGCTGGCGACGCAGGAGCTGTCGCCGCTGCTGGTCGGCGCCATCCGGTTCGGCATCGCCACCGCCTGTCTGATCGCTTTCGTGCGGCCGCCGTTCCCGGACTGGAAGAGCCTGATGCTGATCGTCATCATCGGCGGGCCGATCCAGTACGGCCTGGCCTACACGGCCTATTGGCTGGCGACGGACGTCAGCCCGGTGACCGTGGCCAACCAGTTGTGGATCCCCTTCACCACCCTGTTCGCCTTCCTGATCCTGGGCGAGCGGCTGTCCAAGGCGGCCTTGGTCGGCATGGGCGTGGCCTTCGTCGGCGTGGCCTGGATGACGCTGGACGCTCATGCGTTGCAGGACTGGAAGGCCATTCTGGTCGCCATCGCGGCCGGCGCCGCTTGGGGCGTGACGACGGTGGTCGCGCGTCGCACCACCTCCATCCCGCCGTTGAAGATGCAGGGTCTGCTGGCGCTGGGGGCCTTTCCCGTCATGGCCTTCGGCTCGGCGGTGTTCGAGCATGGCCAGTGGGAGGCGGTGAAGAACGCCACGCCCATGGTCTGGGCGTCCTTGTTATGGGCGGGCGTGGTGTCGTCCGTGCTGGCGACCACCCTGCTGTTCTGGCTGGTCCAGCGGCGCGAGGCGGGGCGGGTGACGCCCTATCTGCTGGTCACGCCCGTTGTGTCGATGTTCATAGGCTGGAGCTTCATGGGCGACATCCTGACGCCGCAGATTCTGACGGGATCGGCCATCACCATGGGCGGGGTCGCCCTTGTGGCCCTGGCGGAACGGGGCTTGCGCGCCGGCGCCGCCAAGGCTTGATCTGTTCCTGATCGTTGGCTGATGTCACATGAAAAAGGCCCGCTGAACGCTGTCCAGCGGGCCATCCTTCGTACCGCAGAAAGACTTAGCTAGCGCTGAGCGCCGCGCAGGCCACCCGATCGCCGGCGCCGCCGATGGGCTGGGTCGAATGGTCGTCGGGGTTGGCGTGGATGATGATGGCCGAGCCGTCGGCGTCCCACAGCCATTGGCCGGGGCCTTCGGACGAGATCCGGGCGCGGGTCGTGAACAGTTCGGCGTTCACCTTGCCGTCCGCACCGGCCCAGACGTTGGGCAGGTCGCCGTCGTCCGGCCCGGCGGCGTTCAACAGGCCGTGCGGGGCCTTAGGCTCGCCGTGGTTGATGTGGGCGCCGGACGAGGTGAAGGGCGCGGCGCATTCGCCGGTGGCATGGATGTGGATGCCGTGCCAACCGGGCGTCAAACCCGAAGCCTCGATCTTCATCAGCAGGCCCGTCGGCCCCTGACGCAGGTCGACGCGGCCGATGTTGGCGCCGGAGGCGTTGATCAGAACGGCCTGTCCCGTCGCGCCGACGGGCGCGCGTTCGACGGCCGCCTGGGGCGCGTTTCCGGTCGCGGCGCAGGCGGTTGTCAGGGCCAAGGGGGAGGTGACTAGAAGGGCGGCGGCGAGGCGGGTGGCGCGCATGTCGAAAGTCCTTTCAGAGACGGGCTTTCACGGCGACGTCGCTTTGCCACCGAGGCCCTGGAATGCTAGAAATCGCCACAGCGGATCACGTTCCGATTCCGGCCGCATAAAGCCACGCTTCATTGACCGACGACAGCTACGAAAACGCCGCATCTCCGATCGTTCCAGGAGGCGGCGGCTCCGACATTTCCACGATCACGATCGAGGACGAACTGAAGCGTTCGTACCTCGACTACGCCATGAGCGTGATCGTCTCGCGCGCGCTTCCCGACGCCCGGGACGGGCTGAAACCGGTTCACCGTCGCATCCTGTATTCGATGCACGACCTGAACATGACACCCGAGCGCAGCTATTCGAAATGCGCCCGCGTCGTCGGTGACGTGCTGGGCCGGTTCCACCCCCACGGCGACGCCTCGGTCTATATGGCTCTGGTGCGGATGGCGCAGCCGTTCTCGATGGGGCTGATGCTGGTCGACGGCCAGGGCAACTTCGGTTCGGTCGACGGCGACATGCCCGCCTCGATGCGTTACACCGAGGCCCGGATGGCCCCGGCCGCCGTCGCCCTGATGGCCGATATCGACAAGGACACGGTCGATTTCCAGCCGAACTACGATGAGAAGGAGCTGGAGCCGGTCGTCCTGCCGAGCCGCATTCCGAACCTGCTGGTCAACGGCGCGGGCGGCATCGCCGTCGGCATGGCGACCAACATCCCGCCGCACAATCTGGGTGAGGTCGTGGATGCGGCCCTGGCCCTGCTGGATGATCCGAACGTCTCCGACGACGCCCTGCTGGACATCGTGCCCGGTCCGGACTTCCCGACCGGCGGCGAGATCATGGGCCGTACCGCCCCGCGCAACGCCCTGCGCGACGGTCGCGGCTCGGTCGTCGTGCGCGGCCGCGCCTCGGTGGAGGAGATCCGCAAGGATCGCGAGGCCATCGTCGTCACCGAACTGCCCTATCAGGTCAACAAGCAGACCCTGATCGAGCGCATCGCCGAAATGGTGCGCGAGAAGCGGCTGGAAGGCATTTCCGACGTTCGCGACGAATCCGACCGCCAGGGCATGCGGATCGTGATCGAGCTGAAGCGCGACGCATCCGGCGACGTCATCTTGAACCAGCTGTGGCGCTATACCGCCATGCAGAGCTCGTTCGGCGTCAACATGCTGGCGCTGAACCACGGCCGGCCCGAGCAGATGGGGCTGCGCCAGCTGCTGCAGATCTTCCTCGACTTCCGCGAGGAAGTCGTGGTTCGCCGCGTCAAGTTCGAGCTGAACAAGGCCCGCGACCGTGGCCACGTCCTGGTCGGTCTGGCGGTCGCCGTCGCCAATATCGACGAGGTCATCCACATCATCCGCTCCTCGGCCGATCCGACCGAGGCGCGCGAGCGGCTGCAGGCCAAGGCCTGGCCTGTCGGGGACATGATGGCCCTGGTCGAACTGATCGCCGATCCGCGCACCGTCATCGTCGAGGGCGACAAGATCCGCCTGACCGACGAACAGGCCCGCGCCATCCTGGCCCTGACCCTGTCGCGTCTGACCGGCCTGGGCCGCGACGACATCTTCGGCGAGGCGCACGGCCTGGCCGACACCATCCAGGGCCACCTGACCATCCTGTCGGACCGCAAGAACGTCCTGGCCATCATCCGCGACGAGCTGGTAGAGGTGAAGGACAGGTTCGCCGTCCCGCGCCGCACCCTGATCGGAGAAGGCGACGGCGAGATGGAGGACGAGGACCTGATCCCGCGCGAGGACATGGTCGTCACCGTCACCCACGGCGGCTACGTCAAGCGCGTGGCCCTGAACGCCTATCGGACCCAGCATCGCGGCGGCAAGGGCCGTTCCGGCATGGCCATGAAGGACGAGGACGCCATCACCGGCGTGTTCAGCGCCTCGACCCATACCCCGGTCCTGTTCTTCGCCACCAACGGCAAGGCCTACAAGCTGAAGACCTGGCGTCTGCCGCTGGGCAACCCGCAATCGCGGGGCAAGGCCTTCGTCAATCTGCTGCCCATCGAGCCGGGCGACAGCATCATGAACGTCCTGCCTCTGCCCGAGGACGAGACGACCTGGGGCGACTACGACATCATGTTCGCCACCTCCAGCGGCGACGTGCGGCGCAACAAGCTGTCAGACTTCGCCACCGTGAACCGCGCCGGCAAGATCGCCATGAAGCTGGAAGGCTCTGACCGCATGGTCGGCGTCGGCCTGTGCACGGCCGACGACGATGTGCTGCTGACCACGGCGCTGGGCCGCGCGATCCGGTTCAAGGCCGACGACGTGCGCGTGTTCAAGGGCCGGGATTCGACGGGCGTCCGGGGCGTGCGCCTGCAGGACGGCGACGAGGTCATCTCCATGGCCATCCTGGGCCGCGTGGACGCGACGCCGGAAGAACGCGCCGCCTACGTCAAACACGCCAACGCCATGCGCAAGGCCCTGGCCGGCGCGGATGCGGAAGAAGAAGCGCCTGTTGTCGAAGCCGATGACGAGACCGCTGGCGACGCCGTTCTGTCGGTCGAGCGGATCGCCGAACTGGGCGCCGCCGAACAGTTCATTCTTACGGTCACCGAGACGGGCTTCGGCAAGCGATCCTCGGCCTACGAATACCGCCGCACCGGTCGTGGCGGCCAGGGTCTGACGGCCCACGGTCTGGGCGGTCGCGCCGGCACGCGTCTGGCGGCGGCTTTCCCGGTCGAGGAGACGGACGACCTGCTGCTGGTCACCTCGGGCGGTCAGATGATCCGCACGCGCATCGATCAGGTCCGCATCGTCGGCCGCTCCAGCCAGGGCGTCACCATCTTCCGCACCGGCAAGGACGAGAAGGTCGTCTCGGTCGAACGTCTGCCGGAAAGCGGCGGCGCGGATGACGCCGATGTCGGCGGAGAAGACGGCGGCGAGGCCTGATCCGCCTTCGCCCAACGGGCAAGGGGAGGGTCGTTTGAGCGCGACGTTTCTGATCGACGGCCTTCCCGCCACGCCTGACGACCTGGCCCATCAGGCCTTGGTCAACTACGGCGCCTACACCTCCTTCCGCGTTGAGAACGGCGCCGCGCGCGGCCTCGATCTCCACCTCGCCCGTCTGGAGCAGGCCGCCGTCGAACTGTTCGGCGAAAGCCCCGGCGAAGCGGATTTCCGGCGTCTGATGGCGCTGGCCGTCGCCGGCCGTGAGGCCTGCTGGCTGCGCGTCAGCCTGTTCTCGCCCGAGATCGCCCACCGCAACCCGACATACGTCGGCCGACCGAAGGTGATGACCAGCGTCTCCCCTGCGCCGCCGCCGCTGGCGAACCGGGTGCGGATCACCGCCATGCCCTATGAACGCGAGGCGCCGCATCTGAAGCATCTCGCCACCTTCGGCCTGATTCGGGCGCGCCGCGCCGCGCGCGCCGCCGGGTTTGACGACGCCCTGTTTGTCGATGGGGCAGGGCGGGTGTCAGAGGGCACGCTGTGGAACATCGGCTTTGTACAGGGCGACCGGATCGTCTGGCCCCAGGCCCCCATGCTGGCGGGCGTGACCCAGGCCTTGATCACGCGCGGGCTGCCCCAGATCGGGCTGACCTGTGAAACGCGGCCGATCCGTCTCGACGAGATCAGCGCCTTAGACGCCGCCTTCCTGTGCAACAGCGCCACGCCCATCTGTCCGATTATCGCTATCGACGATGTCTCGTTCGCCAATGACCCGGCCCTGCTCGCCAAGGTCGAAGCGGCCTGGAGCGCGCAGGCGCCCCAACGCATCGCGGATCATGACGATGACGAAGGCGTCAGCCGGCTAGGCCGCTGATTTCGCAACTGCTAAACGACGCTGACGCCACGCGACAGGCCGGGGAGACACGCATGCGCATCGGACTTTATCCGGGCACCTTCGACCCGGTGACGAACGGGCATACCGACATCATCAAGCGCGCGCTGAAGCTGGTGGACCGGCTGGTCATCGGCGTGGCCCAGAACGACGACAAGGGGCCGCTGTTCTCCACCGCCGAACGGGTCGAGATGCTGAAGGCCGAGATGGCGCCCCTCGGCGGCGACATCGTGGTCCAGCCGTTTTCGACCCTGCTGATGCATTTCGCCGAAGAGCTGGACGCCAGCGTCATCATCCGGGGTCTGCGCGCCGTCGCCGACTTTGAATACGAGTTCCAGATGACGGCCATGAACCAGCGCCTCAATCAGGACATCGAGACCGTATTTCTGATGGCCGATCCGCGCCATCAGGCCATCGCCTCGCGCCTCGTCAAGGAGATCGCCCGACTGGATGGCGCGATCGACAGTTTCGTCAGCCCCGCCATCGCCGAGCGCGTGCGGGCCAAGGTCAAGAACGGTTAGGGTAGACAAGACCATGCGTAAGGCCATCATCGCAGCGACCGTCGCCGCTCTTCTCGCGGCTGGCGCGGCCCAGGCGCCGGCTGTAGCGCAAACGGCGCCGGCGGCGTCCGACTGGCGCACCATCGCGCCGGAAAACCTGCTGGTTATCGATACGTCGAAGGGGCGGGTGCTGGTCGAACTGATCCCCGTCGCCGCGCCCAACCATGCGGAACGCATCCGCACCCTGGCCAACCAGGGCTTCTACGACGGTCTGAAGTTCCACCGCGTCATTCCTGATTTCATGGCGCAAACCGGCGATCCGAAGGGGACGGGCGAGGGCGGCAGCGAACTGCCGGACCTGAAGGCCGAGTTCAGCTTCCGTCGTGGACGCGACGCCGGCTTCGTCGCGGTGCCCAGCGTCGGCGCGGGCGTGCGCGGTCTGGTCGGCGATCTGCCGGTCCAGACCCAGCCCGACGCCCAGATGATGGTCACCGCCGACTTCAAGGTCGACGCCCACGGCCTGTTCTGTCCCGGCGTGCTGGGCATGGCCC
Organism: Brevundimonas sp. UYEF29; assembly: GCF_040546195.1. Lineage (NCBI taxonomy): Bacteria > Pseudomonadati > Pseudomonadota > Alphaproteobacteria > Caulobacterales > Caulobacteraceae > Brevundimonas > Brevundimonas sp. UYEF29. The sequence continues at coordinate 136,719 of NZ_JBEPNH010000005.1, forward strand.
GCTCGGGTTCGCCGGACAGCGCCAACAGCCAGTTCTTCCTGATGATGGGCGCGCGCGAACAGCTGGACGGCATCTACACCGCCTTCGGACGCGTGGTGTCCGGCCTGGACGTGGTCGGCAAGCTGAAGAAGGGTTCGGACGCCGAGGACGGCAAGGTGACCGATCCCGACATCATGACCCGCGTCCGCATGGCCTCGGCCCTGCCCGAAGCCGAGCGTCCGACGGTGCGCGTGCTGAACGCCGGCAGCGCCGCCTTCGCCGAACGGATCGCCACGGCGCGCGCCGCGCGCGGCGCGGCCTTCAGCGTCTGTGACATTCAGCCGGTCGCCGAAGTGACAGGCGGCTGAGGCTTTCGCAAACGGGGAGGGACGATGACGATACGAACCATGGCGATGGCGGCGGCCGTGCTGGCTGCGACGGCGGGCGCCGCCCTGGCGCAAGACGCGACCGCCGTTCCCGCGCCTCCGCCGCCGCCCGGTGAATGGAGGACCATCGCGCCCGAGAACCTGCTGGTCATAGACACCAACAAGGGGCGGGTTCTGGTCGAACTGGCGCCCGAGATCGCTCCCGCCCATGTCGAGCGCATCAAGCTGCTGGCGTCGCGCGGCTTCTTCGACAACCTGGTCTGGCACCGGGTGATTGACTGGTTCATGGCCCAGACCGGCGATCCGCTGGGCACGGGCGAGGGGCAGAGCTGGTATCCCGACCTGAAGGCTGAGTTCACCTTCCGCCGTGGCGCGGACATGGCCTTCACCCCGGTGGCGGCTCCGGTCGGCGCCCTGGTCGGCTTTGTCGATTCCATCCCGGTCCAGACCCAGCCCGACGCCCTGATGTCCGGCACCAGCGACAAGAAGGTCCACGGTTGGGCTCTCTATTGCCCGGGCGTCGCGGGCATGGCGCGTGACGAGGGCAACGACACCGCCAACAGCCAGTTCTTCCTGATGCGTCAGGCCTATCCGGCGCTAGACAAACGCTACACCGTGTGGGGCCGGGTCGTTTCAGGGCTGGATGTCGTGCGATCGCTGAAGGCCAGCGACACGCCGGATGGTCTGGTCCAGGGACCGGATCAGATGACCCGCGTCCGCGTGGCGTCGGATTTGCCCGCAGCCGAACGTCCGACGGTCGCCGTGCTCAACACCAACTCCGCCACCTTCCAGACCCTGGCGCAGCAGGCGCGTCAGGCGCGCGGCGCGGATTTCTCGGTGTGCGACATCGAACTGCCGGTGCGCGTGACGCCCGCCGCCTGATCAGGCGACGGGGGCTGGCCGCCCCCGTCCGCGCCGACGACGCCGTCCCCTCGGCGGCTTCTTGTCTTCGCGCATCCGTTGCAGCAGCAGGCCTTCGCGCAGGCCCCGATCCGCGACCCGAACGCGTTCCGACGGCCAGGCGCGCTGCACCGCCTCCAGGATCGCGGCCCCCGCCAGCACCAAGTCCGCCCGATCGGGACCGATGCAGGCCTCGCGCGCCCGGCCGTCCGGGCCCAGCGCCTTCAGGCGATCCGCCGCGGCCTCGCAATCGGCGCGCGTCATCCACAATCCATCGACCCGATCGCGATTGTAGCGCGGCAGATTCAGGTGGATGCCCGCCAGGCTGGTGATCGCGCCCGAGGTGCCGACCAGATGCGCCCGATTCTGCCGGAACAACTCCAGCAACGGTTCGTCGACGATCCCGCCCGCTGCAATGGCCGCGCCCATGTCGGCGACCATGGCCTCGTACCAGGCCTCGCCGGAGTTCGGCGGCTCGGGATGCCGCTCGGCCAGGGTCACGACCCCCACCGGCGCTGACATCCAGGCGGTGGTCGTCCAGTCGGCCCCGCTGCGCTTCAGCCACGACATCTCGGTCGACCCGCCGCCGACATCGATGACCAGCACCGCCTCGGCCTTTGGGTCGATCAGGTTCAGGCATCCCTCGACCGCCAGTCGCGCCTCTTCGGCGGGATCGATGATGCGCAGGCGCAGGCCCGTGCCCTTGCGTACCCGGTCGATGAAGTCGGCGCCGTTCTCGGCCGCCCGGCAGGCCTGGGTGGCGACGGCGCTCAGCCGCGCCGAGTCGACGCCCTTCCTGACGATCCGCTCGGCGCACAGGGCCAGGGCGTCATAGGCCCGGTCCATGGCGCGCGGGTCCAAAAGGCCCGTGCGCGACAGCCCTTCGCCCAGCCGCACGATGCGGCTGAAGCTGTCGACCACGCGAAAGCCTTCGCGTGACGGCCGCGCGATCAGCAGCCGGCAATTGTTGGTCCCCAGATCGAGCGCGCCATACAGCGGCGCATCTCGACCCGACGCATCCCGCGAACGGGAAGGCTGGGACCGCTCGTCGCGCCGTCGGGGCGCGCCGTGGGTCTCCGGCATGGGCCGTCATCCGTTGTGGGCGGTCCAAAGCGGCGCCCGTCCTGGTCAGCCTAACCCGCCAAGATCGTCCGCGCCAAGCCATTCTGTCAGGAAGATGAACAGACCGGCAGGCATTGGGGTCATGCGCTGAATCGTATGAAGTGTGATGACCCGCATTCAGACCGCACGCTTCGCCATCGGCCAGATCGTCCGCCACCGCGACGACGCCTTTCGTGGCGTCGTGATGGATGTCGATCACGCCTATGAGGGACCGGCAGGTGAAAGCGGCCTGGTCAGACCGGACCAGCCCTTCTACCGCGTCTTCGCCTTGGGCGAGGATGGCGGCTTTGTCGCCTACGCCGCCGAGGGCGCTCTTGAAGACGGCGATTCCGTCCTGCTGCCCGATGACGCCGAGCGGTGGTTCACCACCGACGGCATGGGCCACCACGCTCCGCTGGACGAACGTCTTCACTGACGGTTGGAAGCCGTGGCGGCTCCGGGCTAGGATGACGGCAAAAGAGGAATACGCCATGTCCGACTTCGAATACGTCTTCGAACAGCCGCCCGAGGGCGCGGCCGCCGACTGGACCATTCCCCAGAACTGGGCCGCCTACATCGAGGTCGAGCATCAGACCTGGGACACGCTTTACGCCCGGCAGATGAAGATCCTGCCCGGTCGCGCCTGCGACGCCTTCATGCGGGGACTGGACGCACTGGACCTGAACGCCGGCGGCATCCCCGACTTCGACGTGATCAATCCCAAGCTTCAGGCCCTGACCGGTTGGACCGTCGTCTGTGTGCCTGGCCTGGTCCCGGATGAGGTCTTCTTCGACCATCTGGCCAATCGCCGCTTCGTCTCGGGCCAGTTTATCCGCAAGCCGGACCAACTGGATTACCTGCAGGAACCCGACATCTTCCACGACGTCTTCGGTCACGTGCCGATGCTCACCGACCCCGATTTCGCCGCCTATATGGAGGCCTATGGCAAGGGCGGGCAGCGGGCGGCCAGCCTGGGCATGCTGCCGAACCTGGCGCGCCTGTACTGGTATACGGTGGAGTTCGGCCTGATGACGGAGGTGGACGGCCTTCGCATCTACGGCGCCGGCATCGTCTCCTCGGCGACCGAGAGCGTCTTTGCTCTGGACGATCCGTCGCCCAACCGCCTGGGGTTCGACCTGGAGCGGGTGATGCGCACCCTGTACCGGATCGACGATTTCCAGCAGGTCTATTTCGTCATCGACAGCCTGGAAGCCCTGAAGGACGAGACGCTCAAGGACTTCGGGCCGGTCTATGCGGCGCTGAAAGGCAAGGACGACCTCGCCATCGAAACCGTCCTGCCGACCGACCAGGTGTTCACCCGCGGCACCCAGGCCTACGCCCAGCGCGGCGGGCGGTTCGCGGCCTGATCGGCGTCAGGTGTGCGTGATCAGGCTGTTGTGCTTGGTGTCGCGCATACGGATGAAGGTCAGCAGCGACAGTCCGATCATGCCGGTCACGTACCAGAAGAAGACGCTCTCGACGCCCGCGCCCTTAAGCCAGAGCGCCACGTATTCCGCCGTGCCTCCGAACACCGCATTGGCGATGGCGTAAGGCAGAGCGACGCCGAGGGCGCGGATGTGGGCGGGGAACAGCTCCGCCTTCACCACCGCATTGATCGCGGTGTAGCCCGACACGATCACCAGACCGGCCAGCGCCAAAAGGAAGGCGACGAAAGGGCTCTCGACCGTCGATAGGGTCGTCATGATCGGCACGGTGCACAACACCCCCAGCACGCCGAAAGCGATCATCACGGGACGCCGTCCCACCCTGTCCGAAAGCGCGCCGACCGCCGGCTGAAGCAGCATGAAGACGAACAGGGCCGCCGCGCTGATTTCGGTCGCCGTGTTCTTGGAAAACCCGCTCGTATTGACCAGGAACTTCTGCAGATAGGTCGTGTAGGTGTAGAAGGCCAAGGTGCCGCCGGCCGTCAGGCCCAGCACCATGAACGCCTCTTTCGGGTGTTTCAGGATCAGCTGCACGGCGCTGGATTTCGGGGCGTCCTTGGCCTCGGTCGCCTTATGGGTCTCGTCCAGACGGCGACGCAGCCAGAAGACGACGACCGCCAGGCCCGCGCCGACGAAGAAGGGAATGCGCCAGCCCCACGAGGCCAGCGCCGTCTCACTCAACGTATTTTGCAACACGATCAACAGCAGCAGGGCGATCAACTGACCCGAGATCAGGGTGACGTACTGGAAGCTGGACCAGAAGCCTCGGCGATGCGGCTCGGCCATTTCGGACAGATAGGTGGCGCTGGATCCGTATTCTCCGCCGACGCTGAGGCCCTGCAACAGCCGCGCGAACAGCAGCAGCGCCGGCGCCGCCAGTCCGATGGTGGCATAGCCGGGTGTCACGCCGATGATCAGCGAACCCGTGCACATCAGGGTCACCGAGAGGGTCAACCCCGCCTTACGACCTTTGCGGTCGGCATAGACGCCCATGACCCATGCCCCGATGGGCCGCATCAAGAAGCCCACCGCAAACACGGCGGCGGCGCTCAGCAGTTGCGCCGTCGGGTCTTCGCTGGGAAAGAAGACGGGCGCGAAATACAGGGTGAAAGCCGCATAGGCGTACCAGTCGAACCACTCCACCAGATTGCCGGCCGATCCGCCGACGATATTTCTCAATCGGCGGGCGGGGCTCATGGGTGCTGCGGTCGTCATGGCCGGATCAGCCTCTCTGGAAGGGGTAGAAGTCGGTTCCGAGGTTCAGGATCGTCGTCAGTTCGTCCAGCGCGCTGCGGCTTTCCGTGAGCAGGTCAGGGTCGGCCAGATCGCCGGGGCGCAGTTCGTCCCGGTACCAGCGCCCGGCCCAATCCGACAGACGCGCATGCAGGTCGTCCGTCAGGCGCATGGCCGGGTTGGTCGCCGCCAACTCGGCCTCGGTCAGCACGACACGCAGCCGCAGGCAGGCCGGTCCGCCGCCGTTGCGCATCGATTGGCGCACATCGACATACTGCACCCGGCCGATCGGACCGTTGGAGGCGGCCAGCGCTTGCGCCACTGCATGGCTGCGCGGGTTGTCGCGGGTCTCGGTCGGACAGATCAGGGTCAGGCGATCCTCGCCCGGCGCCTGGATCAGCATGGAGTTGAACAGATAGCTCGAAATCGCATCGGCCAGCGGCAGGTCGGCGGACGAGACCTCGACGAAGATCGGCTCGAACAGACCATCGGCCGCGCGGCGAATGGCGGCCTGGGTTGCGGCCGTGTCCTCGAACGCCAGATCGTGGAAGAACAGGGTGTCCAGCGCCCCGACGCAGACCACGTCGTTATGGAAGGTGCCGCCGGCGATGGCGGCGCGGGATTGCTGGGCCAGCACCGGCCGTCCGGCTTCGTGGCGGCGCACGATGGCTTCCGACGCTTCGCGTGTCTGGCGGGCGGGGAAGGGGCCGTCCCAAGGCTCGAACGCCTCGCGACCCCAGACCAGCAGATTGACGCCGCGGCCGCCATGTTCGGCGCACAGGCGAACGTGGTTTGCGGCGCCTTCGTCGGCCAGATGCGCGACCGCGGGCAGGGCATCATGGACGGCGAACCGGCTGGCGTCAGGAAACAGGGCGTCCAGCGCGCGCTTCGTTTGCCGGTGCTCCAGGCTGCGGTGCAGATTGGTGTGCAGATTGGCCGGCGTGAAATGCACCCGGCCGTCGGCGGCGTCGGCGCTGGGCGTCACGGTCGCGGCGTTGGCGGCCCACATGGGCGAGGCCGAACAGGCGGCGGCGGCGAACGAGGGCGCGCTCCGCCAGGCCCGCTCCAGCACCTGGGCGTCCGATCCAGCAAAGCCCAGGGTCCGCAGGAAGGGAATGTTCGGCCGCTCATGCGGCGGCAGGACGAACTGGGGCAGGCCTAGGTCCGCCAGGGTCTTCATCTTGTCGAGGCCCTGAAGCACGGCCGCGCGCGGGTTGGACGCCTCGCCCTTGTTCAGGCTGGACGCCAGATTGCCCGGCGATAGGCCCGCGTAGGAATGGGTCGGTCCGATCAGACCGTCGGCGTTGGCCTCGACAGCGCTGATCATCGCAATCCCTTGATCTCGCCTTCGATGTTGGCGACCGCATCCGCCTCGAAACTGGCGACCGGATAGGCGCAATAGTCGGCGGCGTAATAGGCGCTGGGCCGGTGGTTGCCGCTGGCCCCCAGGCCGCCGAACGGCATGTCGCCGGCGGCGCCCGTCGTCGGCCGGTTGAAGTTGACCACGCCGGCGCGGATGCGGCGGATGAAGTGGTCCCAGTTTTTCGGATCATCGCTGACCAGACCGGCGGACAGGCCGTAGCGGGTCGCATTCGCCGCCTGGATCGCCGCGTCGAACGACCCGACGCGGGTCACCGACAGGAAGGGGGCGAACATCTCTTCGTCCGGCACGTCGATCCCGGTCACGTCGATGATGGCCGGCTTGACGAAGGCGCCCGGAAGGTTGGCGACCGGCCCCGAGGCGCGGATGACCTTGGCCCCCATGTCGATCCGTTCCTGCAACGCCTTCAGCGCCGCTTCGGCCGCATGCGCCGAGATCAGCGGGCCGGCATAGGGTTCGGGATCGCTGTCCCACGGGGCGAAGATCAGCCTGTCGGACAGGGCGGCGATGGCTTCGATGATCGCATCCCCCTGCGGGCCTTCCGGCACGATCAGGCGACGCGCGCACGAGCAGCGCTGGCCGGTGGTGATGAAGGCGGATTGAACCGCGATGCCCGCGACGGCTTCGGCGTCGGCCGCGTCCCACACGACCAGCGGGTTATTGCCGCCCAGCTCCAGCGCCAGGATGACATGCGGATCGTCGGCGAATTTCCTGCGGAAATGCGCGCCCGCCGCGCCCGAGCCGGTGAACATCAGGGCGTCGATGCCGGCGTCCAGCAGGGCCGCGCCCGTCTCGCGCCCGCCTTGGACCACATTGACCACGCCGGTCGGCAGGTCGGCGGCGGCGAAGGCTTCGGTCATCACCTGACCGACCAGGGGCGTTTCTTCCGACGGCTTGAAGACGACGGTATCGCCGGCCAGCAGGGCCGGGACGATATGGCCGTTCGGCAGATGGCCGGGGAAGTTGAACGGGCCAAGCACCGCCGCGACGCCGTGCGGACGGTGCCGCAGGGTCGCGCGGCCAAACGCCGTGTCGCTGGTCCGTTCGCCGGTGCGCTCGTCATAGGCGCGGATCGAGATGTCCACCTTGCCGATCATGGCGGCGGCCTCGGTCTTGGTCTCCCACAGCGGCTTGCCGGTTTCGCGCGCGATGGCCTCGGCGATCTGGGGCGCGCGGTCTTTCAGGACGGCCTGATAGCGTTTGACGCCCTCAATCCGTTCGGCGCGCGGCGCATCGGCCCAGGCGGGGAAGGCGGTGCGGGCGGCGTCGACGGCGGCCTGAACCTGGGCCGGGCTGGCGGCATCGCCCTCCCAGTTGGTCGCTTCGGTGGCGGGATCGGTGGAGGTGAAACGGGTCATGATTTTACTCGCACAGAGTCTCCGCTGCGCACCTTGAGCGCGGCGGCGGTTTCGGCGGTCAGGCGAACGACGTCGCCATCGATGTCGGCCTTGGCGCGAACGGCGCGGAAGGCGGCGACGCTGTCGGTCGAGATAAGGGCCGGTAGTTCGGCCTCGACGCCCTCGACGATCTGAACCGTCAGGCGCCGGGCGTCGCGCACGGTCCGGATATTGTCGCGGCCGCAGGCGACGGTCGGACCGGCGTCGAAGATGTCGACCAGACCATTGGGCCTAAAGCCTTCGCTTTCCAGCAGGGCCATGGCCGGCACGCCTTGCGGATGGACCTTGCCGATCACCGCGCGCGCCGGTTCAGGCAGCAGTTCGACATAGATCGGGTGCCGCGGCGCCAGGTCCAGGATGAACTGCTTGTCCGTCGAGCCGGTCATCCGGTCGGCGTGGTCGAACTCCATCGGAAAGAATTTGTGCGCCACATGGTCCCAGAACGGGCAGGCGCCGTCGGGCGTGAAGACGCCACGCAACTCGGCCAGCACATTGTCGGCGAACAGCTCGGGCTGGGCGCCGATCAGCATGTATCGCGACTGGCTGAGCAGACGGCCCGCGCCGCCCTTTCGCCGATCCGCCTTCAGGAACAGCGAACCGACCTCGGTCCAGCCCGTGCATTCGTTGACCAGAACCAACGTCTGGTGGTCCAGCTTCACCCCCAGCGAGGGCGACTGGACGGTGTTGTTGACGACGCGGAACGAGAAGAAGGGTCGTTTGAGTCCCACCGTCGCCTTGACCGAGCCGACGCCGTCGATGTCGCCCGTGTCGCCGTCTTCCAGCATCAGGGTGTACCAGGCCTCTTGCCACGGCACGCGACCTTCGAAGCTCGCCTGGCTTAGCTCCAGACGATCGGCCAGCGCATCAGGGTCTTCAGGCAGGCTGGTGAAGCCGGGGCCGGACAGGATGGCCAGTTCCAGGAGATGATCGAGATCGGCTGGGCCGGCGGGACGGACGACGAGCATTCTACAGAGTTTCCATCCGCAGGGATTTCAGTTTGGCCGCATCGATTTCGCCCGATGCGATCTTGCACAGGATCAGGGCGCTCAGCTGGGCGCGCTCGACGAAGCTGTCGGGCCAGGCGAACTCCTGATCCGAATGGATGTCGCCGCCCCGCACCCCAAGCGTGTCGATGTTCGGCAGGCCGGCGGCGTGCAGATTGTTGCCCTCGCACACTCCGCCCGACGGTTTCCAGGCGATGGGCTGGCCCAGCAGGGCGCCCGCCTCCGCAACTGCCTCGAACAGGGCGGTCTGGGCGGCGTCCATCGGCTTGGGCGCACGGGTGAAGCCGCCGTGCAGATCCAGCGTCAGACCCTCGAACGGCGGCGTCGCGGCGATGGCCCGCACCGACGCGTCGATCCAGTCGGCCGCCGCCTTGTCCGGCACCCGGACGTTGAAGCGCACCACGGCGTTGTCGGCGACGACGTTCAGCGCGCCCCCGCCCGAAATCTTGGCGACATTGACGGTGACGCCCTCGTGCTGACCGTTCAGTCCGTGAAGGGCGGCGGCGATGATGGCGGCGCCGGCTACCGCATTGCGGCCTTCGTCGAAGGCGCGGCCGGCGTGAGCGGCGCGACCCGTCACGATCAGATGATAGTTGCCGCTGCCCTTGCGGGCGCCGGCCAGCGTGCCGTCCGCCAGCGCCGGCTCGTAGGTCAGGCCGACATGGCCGCGCGCGCCCAGTTCGGCCAGCAGCGGTGCGGACGCCGGCGAGCCGATTTCCTCATCGGGGCTCAGCAGCACCGTCCAGCCGACGCCGTGTCTGTCTGGATGGGTTTCGAACGCCTCCAGTGCGGCCAGCAGCACGCTGATCCCGCCCTTCATGTCGGCGACGCCCGGCCCGTTCAGGGCGCCGTCGGCCCGCGTGGTCACGGTCTGGAACCGGCTGTCGGCGGGGAAGACGGTGTCATAGTGGCCGGTCAGAACGACCTGGATCGGCGCATCCGGCCGGGCGGTGATCTTCAGCGCGTCGGCATGGGCCTCTGTCCGCACCGACCCGTCGTCGGCGACGGTGGTCGAGCCCTGCGTCGGGAGGCGTTCGACACGGGCGGGCAGGGCGCTCGCCGCTGCTTGCAGAACATCCAGCACAGCCTTCAGCCCGGCGGCGTTGCGGCTGCCGGAGTTGATGTTCGCCCAATCGATGGTGCGGCCGATGATCGTCTCGCGTCGCGCGGCGACGTGGTCGAGGACGGCCTGGTCCGAGGTCAGAATCCGCATCGGCCGGACCCTAGACGCCTCGACCTCAAAGGTGAAGGTCGGGGCCTGTAAGTCATCGCCGATCACCGCTAGGTTCCGGCGCGAACAGGGCCGCAAAATGACACGCAAGACGATCGACCTCTGGCTCCGCGCCATGAACCCGCTGAAGCTGCCGCGCGGCATGGCCGAGGCTCAGCGTTCGGCGCGCGCCATGGTGATCGGGCTGGTCATCGCCCTGATCGTCGGCCTGATCCCGACCTGGTGGATGCTCACCTCGGGCTGGTTCGAGACGGCGATGAGCGCGGAATACGCCAAGATGGGTCTGTCGGCGGATCAGGCTGCGATTCAACGCGAGTTCATGAAGGTCATGTGGCCATACTTGATCGCCTCGAGCGCCATCTTCTCCGTCCTGCTCTACAGCGTCTTGGCGGTGGTGCAGTGGCGCACGACGACGCGCGCCATACCGATCATCATGCTGGCGGTGATCGCTTACAGCGTAGTGGCCAATCTGGGGATGCGGCTGCTGGGGACCCTGCCGTCGCCGGATCTTCCGCTGTGATCAACCTGACGACCTGGCCGGCCATGATCGTGTCGGGCGTGATCTATGTCGCGTCGCTGCAGGGCGCCATGCTGCTGCATCGTCTGAAGCAGGAGGCGTGATGTCGGTCGTCCTCTACCACAATCCGAAATGCAGCACGTCGCGCAACGCCCTCGCCCTGTTGCGCGAACAGGGCGTCGAGCCGACGGTGGTCCAATATCTGAAGACCGGATGGGACCGCGAGACGCTGCAGCGATTGGCGTCCAGAACCGGCTTCGGTTTGTCCGGCCTGCTGCGTAAAAAGGAGGCCGACGCCAAGGCGCTGCTGGACGCCGGCGCAGACGACGAAGCCATCCTGGCCGCAGCGATCGACCAGCCGATCCTGATCGAACGTCCGATCGTCGAAACCGACAAGGGCGCCGTGATCGGTCGCCCGGTCGAGCGGGTGCTGAAGATTCTTTAGCCGCCCGCTGACGGGTTGCGCCTCGCAGCCAGCGCATATGCAGAAGCAAACCTACGCCTTTTCCGTGGCTTGAAGGCTAGTATCGGCTTTCATCTAAGCGCGATGTCGAACGGGCTTATATTCGGCGCCCGGTCTTTGATGTCGCCAATGCTTGACCAGATGCCGTGTGTTTTGGGCCTTCAAAATTGCACTTCGTCGCACAGTGCAATTCGGTCCCGTCTTTTTCGTTATGAAAAACAACGGCGCGCTGGGAGAATTGCACGCCGTTGCACCATTTTCGCCGCGTGCAATTGGGCCGCCTAATCCGTTGCGCCTGAGGAAAGCCTGATAGCGGCAGCCGCCGCGCCTAGCGGTTGCGGCCGCCCCGGTTCGGACGACGGTCGCCCGCCTCGCGGCTTTCGTGACGCCAGCGGATCGACAGGCTGGTCTGGCCCTGGCCGCCGAACTGCGAGGCGATGGCGACGTTGCGTCGAGGCTGCCACTCGACCTTGACCGCCGCACCGTTCTGCCCGCCGCCGATGACCTCCAGATAAACATCGTCGGTGATGTAGCGACCGCCCGCGACCGTCACCGCAGACGCATCGCCGCCGAACGACAGCCGGTCCAGCCCCGCCAATTCGCGCAGGTTGCCGATCACGTCGAACCCGCCGCCGCCCGCCAGGGCCGCGACCCCGGCCGCCAGCTGAGCCGCCTCAAAGGCCGACAACTGCGACGCCGAGCGTCCGAACAGCACCTGCGACAGGATTTCGTCCTGGGGAAGGGACGGGGTGGAGGTCAGGGCGATCTTGGGTTCGGCGGCCGTTCCGGTGACGTTGATCGAAGCGGTCAGGGCCGCGTCCTCACGTGTCGCCGCCAGGTTCAGACGGATCTGCTTGGGATCGGTCGACAGGGTGACGCGACCCGTGTCGTCGAATACGAACCGCTTGCCCGCGAACTCATAATCCCCCCGCACCACATTGGCCGTGCCGGTCAGTTGCGGCTGGGCGATGGTGCCGCGCACCCGGGCGTTCACGTCCAGGATCACGTTCAGGCCGCGCCCGTTGACCCGCACCTTGCCGCCGCTGGAACGCAGGACGATGTCCATGCCGATCTGCGGACCGCGCGCCTTCTGCTCGGTCTCCTCCGGATCGCCGCCGGGACGATTGATCTCGACCACATCCATCGAGACGATGCCGGTCGCGCCGGGCAGCTCCGGTTCGATCTTGGCCTCGTCGATGTCGATGCGGCCGCCCAACTGGATATTGCCGTCGGCGCCGCGCACGATGGTGATCGGGCCCGAGGCGCGTGCCTCGGCGATATCGTTGTCGATGACCCGGAAGCGGTTCAGCATCAGTTGCGCGTTCGACCCGGAGCCTTGGCGCAGGCCGATGCGGCCCTGGCCGGACACCGTGCCGCCCTTGCCGTCGTTGGCCGTGAAGGTCTCGATCTGGGCGGCTGTGTCGTCGAACCGGGTCCGCAGCGTCAGGTCGCTGAGCACCAGACCGACCGCGTTCTCGCGATAGGAGCCTTGGCTCAGATCGAACCGGCCGTTCAGGCGCGGTGCGTTCAGCGTCCCGCCGATCGTCGCCTGACCCGCCACCTGACCGGCCAGGCTGCGGTCGCCGCCCAGGAACAGGTCCCAGATCGGCTGGATCTGACCGTTGATCGACACCCGGCCCGACATCTCGCGCGTCCGGGCTATGGCCAGCCGGAGCGGCGCGGCCGAGGCCTCGACCGGCAGCACGACATCGGCGGACGCCTGAACCGCGCCCTCGTCGACCGCCGTCGCCTTGATGCTCAGCCGGTCGCCCGCCAGGGTGGCATCCACGCGTCCGTCGACGGCTAGGCCGCGCGGCGCATCGATGCTGCGCACGTTCTGAAGGGCGATATTGGCCGTGCCCGACAGGTCGCTGCCGGCGCCGCGCAGGGCGACCTGGCCCGTCACGCTGCCGCGCAGTTCAGGCGAGATGGAGCCCAGATCGACCCGCGTCAGGTCGGCCTGGATCGCGGCGCCGCGCGCATCCTGACGCAGGTCGGCCAGCAGCACGCCCCCGCCCACGCCCAGATCCAGATGCGCCGTGCGCGTGGCGCCGTTCAGGGTGATCGAGGCCGGACTGCGGGTCGTGAACGCCACCTCGCGCACCCGACCGCCGCCGCGCAGCGTCAGACCGTGTGTCGCGTTCTGACGCGAATAGACGCCGGTGCCGTTGAACTGGGCCGGGTTGGGGCCGCCCACGTCCAGCGCCAGGGTGAAGGGCAGGTTGTTCAGCGTGCCGCGCCCGTCCAGATCCAGCTTGCGAATGATCCAGCTCTGGCCCGCCAGCCGGACATTGCGGCCGCTGACATCCAGAATGGCGCTGTCCGATCCGCCGCCGTCGGTCAGCCGCACCCGTCCGTTGGCTTCGCCCGAGGCCAGGAAGGCCCCGGCGCGCGCCGAGAAGGTCAGGTCGGCGCTGGAAGGAATGCTGTCGGACAGGGCGATGGCGCCCCTGGCCGTCACGCCGCCAGCGTCCACGTCCAGATCGCTGAGCCGAATGCGCTTGCCGCCCAGGAAGAAGTTGCCCGAGGCGCGCGCCGGACCGTAGTTGGAGCCGCTGACCACCGAAATCCGGCCGTCCGACGCATCCGCGCCCTTGCGGAAGCTCAGCGTCAGGTCGGCGTTGTTCAGCGTCAGCGCGCCGGCCGTCACCTGCTGGAAGCCGGCGGTCAGATCGACGCGCGGTTGAGCCAGGGTGCCGGTCAGGGCGCCGCGTCCGTTCATGTCGCCGCCGATCTCGACCGGCCCGGCCGCGAACGGCCCGCGCGCGTTCCAGTCCAGCGCCAGCCTTAGCTTGCCGGCGGTTTCGATGATGCCCTTGGCCCCCGCCCGCCCGGCCGCGCCGGTCAGTTCGCCGCGCTCGACCTCGATGCGTCCGCCGTTCAGCTTGCCGGCCAGTTGCAGTCGCGGCGTCTTGCCGAGCAGGCGATCCAGCTCGTCCAGACCCACAGTCAGGTTGCGGCCCCGACCGTCGAAGTTCAGCACCCACGGCGCGCCGGCCCGCGCCGACGAGGCCCGGATCGGACCGCCAAAGGCGCCGCGCGCGTCAGGCAGCACGCGCCTGGCGTCGGTCAGTTGCGCCTCGCCGCGGAAGTTCATCCCGCCCAGCAGATTGCGCGAGCCCGAGCCGTTCAGCGTCAGGCCCTGGCCCTGCAGATCGACCTTGGTCAGCAGGATGGCGCCGTCCTTCATCCGCGCCGCCTTCATCTGTACGCGCGGGGCGGGACCCAAAAGGCCGCCGATGATGCCTTCGCCTGATCCGCCGTTGGCGCGAATGTCGCCGTCCAGATCGATGCGGCCGTTCTTGACCGCGACATTCAGCGGTCCGGCGATGCGCGTGGCGCGATAGCTGGCGACATTGGCGTTCAGCAGGCTGACCTGGCCGTCCAGCGTCCAGGTTTGGGCGTCACCCTTGAACAGGCCGGAATAGGCCGCTGGTCCCGCCACATCGGAGCCGACCAGCCGGCTCAGCGAGGCCGTCTGAATATTGAGGCTGATTCCGTCGGGCGAGCTGCGGTCGGAGTTACGGATCAGGCCGCGCGCTTCTGACTGGACGTTGTCGGAAATCAGCTTCCACGCCACGCCCTGGCTGGCCTTGTCCGGCGTTGGCACCATGGCGAAGCCGAACCGCGCAGTACGACCGATCTTCGTGACGAAGGGCGCCAGCAGGTCCGAGTTGCTGAAGTCGGCGAAGCCCGCCACGCGCGAGCCCTTGTCGCCGAAATGGCCCTGGACGATCAGGGGGACGAACTGTCCCGTCTGGACCCGCGCATTGACCACATCGGTGTTCAGAACCGCGACCGCCGAGAACGGCTGATCCGGCGAATAGCCGAGAGCGCCCGCCAGCGGTCCGCCCTGGGCCTCATTGGCGCGCAGGTTCAGGCGCGTGTCTTCCAGCTTGCCGCCGAAGGTCGCCGCCAGACGCAGGAAATCGCCCGGTCGGTTCAGGCTGTCGGCGTTGACCGTCGCGCTCTTGGCGCCCGTGCGCGGCAGACTGGCGTTCCCCGACAGGCTCCAACGGCCGTATTCCTTAGAGAAACCTTCCATCAGTTCGATGTTGGCCGCGAACTTGTCGATCCGGACCGAGATCGGCTGGGGGCTGGGCGGCTCGCCGGTGGGCGGCTCGACCACGGGCCGACGCAGGACGCGAATGGTCTCGGCCTTGATGTCGTTGGCATGGAAGCTGCGGCGCAGCAGGGCCAGATAAGACCAGTCCATGCTGAGGTTGTTCGCCTCCAGCCAGATGCCCTGACTGTCGGCCAATGTGATGCGGTCGATGGTGAAATCGCTGAGCAGGTCGCCTTTCAGCCCATAGACCTTCAGCCGGCCGTAGCGGCTGATCTTCAGGTCCTGGAGCCGTTGCAGCACCATTTCGCGACCGCCGTCCGAGGCGATATAGGCGCGCCCTCCGACCAGGGCGGCGGCGATCAGCACCAGCAGTCCGGCCAGCACCACGCCCACGCCCAGGGTGATGCGTCTGACCAGCCCGCGACGCGGCTTTGCGGGCCGCGCGGTCTTGGCCGACGTCGTCGCGTCTTCAGGCCTGGCTTCGGGCGGTGTATCGGTCAAAACGCCTGCCCGATGCTGATGTAGATCTGGAAGGCCGAGTCGCCCTCACGCTTGTTCAGCGGCATGGCGACATCCGCCCGGATCGGCCCGAACGGCAGCATGTAGCGCACGCCCACGCCCGCGCCGTAGCGCATGTTGGTCAGGTTCGGCGTCTCCTGGAAACCCACGGACCCGGCATCGACGAAGGCGACGGCCTGGAAGCTCTGACCGATCGACTGGCGCACCTCGAACGAGGTTTCGAACAGCGACAGACCGCCCCGTGGCGTGCCGTCCGGCAGCTGCGGATTGACGTTCTGGTACGAATAGCCCCGCACCGAACCGCCCCCGCCGGAATAGAACAGACGGTCGGCCGGCACGTTCAGCTCGCTGCCGCCGACGATGGAGCCGATCTTCATCCGCCCGGCCAGAATGGTGCGATCACCCGCGACGGGGAAGTAGGCGGTGCCTTGCGTTTCGGTCCGCAGGAACAGGATGTTGCTCTCGCCGGTCACCGCCGTCGGCTGCACCGCCAGATTGACCCGCCAGCCCTTGGTCGGGTTCAGCGGATCGTTGGAATGCTCGATGTAGGCGCTGGTCCGCGCGGTGATGATCGCCAGATCACGGTCAAAGGTCACGCGCTGCGGGGGCAGGGTGGTGAAGTCGTAGCGGGTCTCGCTGTAGCGCCCGGCGTCCAGCCCGATTCCGTAGTTGAAATAGGAGGTCTTGCCGATCCGCTGTTGCAGGTCGGCGTACAGAACCACGGCCGTCCGCAGATAGGCGTCGGTGTCCTCGTTGACGACCGCCGCGCCCAGCTTCAGCGTCCGGCCGGGGCGTCGCCAGTGGGGCAGGGACAGGTCGGCGCCGATCCGGCTGTCGATGTCGGCCAGTCGTGCTTCCAGCCTCAGGGTATCCGCGCGGCCGAAGCGATTGTAGCGGGTCTGGATCACGTCCACGCCCGCGCCCTCGGCCGTCGACCAGGTGGCGCCGGCCTCCAGTACGCGACGGGGGCGGTCCTGCAGGCTGACCACGACGGGGCGATGACCATCGGCGGTGATCTGATCCAGCGGCGACAGCGCGACGCTGACGCCGTCATAGACGCCGGTGTCCAGCAACCGGCGTTCCAGTTCCGCGACCATCTCGGGATCGTAGCGATCGCCCTCGTTCCACGGCGCCAGACCCGCGACCCAGGCGGCATTGGTGCGGCCTTGGCTGGTCAGGCGCACGCCGTCCAGACGCACCAGCGCGCCGGAGGCGATGCGATACTCGGGCGCGACGGTGAAGGCCGCGTGATCCACCACGACACGGCGCGGATTGGCATTGGCGTCGGCATAGCCGTCACGCACCAGCGCCGCCACGGCCCGACCCTCGCCGGATATGACGTCCGCCGCCCGCCCCGGATCGCCGGCCTTCAGGGCAACGGCGTCTTTGGCCTTGTCCGCCGCCTCGGCCTCCGGCGCGGGATCGGCCCACTGGATCGTCGGATCGGTCAGCACGAAACGGCGCCCTGGTTCGACCGAAACCACCGCGATCGGCGTCTCCTCGCCCTCGACGATGTCTTCGACGACCGGTTGATAGTAGCCTTCGGATCGCAGCAGGGCGGTCGCCGAGGTCACGGCGCTTTCGGCGCGACGACGCGCCTCGAAGCGGCTGGCCGGCGCGCCGTCCACCTCGCCGACGGCCCGCTCCAGTGCCCGCCGCAGATCGCCGTCCATGTCGCCCCGAATCTGCGCGCGGGGTTCCGCCGCCGCTGCATGGGCGCAGGCCGAAAACGCCGCGAGGGCGACCAGCAGGGTAGGCCTGAACGTCAAACTCGATCTTTCGTCAAAAGGACGCCCCCCGGCATACCTGTTCGTCAGTAGAACAGAGTCTCGCTCTCGGGCTGGACCGACTGTTCCGACGTGCGTTCCTCAGGCGGAAGCGTTGTCGACGGCGGAGGCGTGGGCGTCGGGTCCTGCACCTCTGGCGCGGGCGGGGGGGCTTCTTCCTTAACCGGCGGGGGCGCCGGCTGGACCGACATCTCGCGATAGTCGTCGTCCGAACGCGAGGGACGGTCGTCGCAGGCCGACAGCGCGAGCACGCTTGCGGCGGCGGCCAAGACAAAAATCGAGCGTGTCATGAAAGTCCCCGGTCTCCGCCGACCAAACGCCTGTCGCGCTGAGCTGTTCCCTTAGCGCCGAAATCTGCGTCGGTCATCCTGCGGGATCGGACCATTTTGTGACCATTTGATCCAAGCTCAGTTCGAACTTTGGGGCGGGCGCAAAAGTTACGCCGTCGAAGCGGGGCGCGGCTTGCGGCAGGCCGCTTTGGAATGTTCCTCGCGCCTGGTTGTGCAGGTGATCCGGCGCCTCGGCCAGGCTCAGCACTGGCGTGACACAGGCTTCAGTCCCGGCAAAATGGGCGCTCCAGTCGTCGCGGTCTCTGCTCGCGAACAAGGCCGCAAGCCGCGCCTGCAGGGCCGGCCAGGCGGCGATGTCGTATTGAACCGCTTCAGCCGGATCGATCTCCAGGCCGGCCAGCAGCGCGGCGTAAAATCGGGGCTCCAGCGCCGCCACCGCCACGAACCCGCCGTCGCGACAGGCGTAGCACCGATAGAAGGGCGCGCCCCCGTCCAACAGGTTGGATCCGCGCTGGTCGCTCCACAGTCCTCGCCCCCGCAAGGCCTGGAACAGACCGCCTAGCAGGGCCGCCCCATCCGTCATGGCGGCGTCCACCACGCGTCCCCGGCCCGTCGTCCTGGCCTCCACCAGCGCGGCCAGCACCCCGACCACCAGCAGCATGGCCCCGCCGCCGTAATCTCCGACCAGGTTCAACGGCGGGCAGGGCGGACGATCCGCCTCGCCCATGGCGTGCAACATGCCCGACAGGCCGATGTAGTTCAGATCATGCCCGACCGCATTCGCCAGCGGCCCCGTCTGGCCCCATCCCGTCACACGTCCGAACACCAGCGCGGGCTTTCGCGCCTGGAGGACGTCGGGACCATAGCCCAACCTCTCCATGACGCCGGGCCGAAAGCCTTCGATCACCGCGTCGGCCCCATCGATCAGTTGCAGGATGCGCTCGCGATCCGCCGGTGATTTCAGATCGACCGGAACGGCCGCTCGTCCCCGATGCAGGACCTCGCCTCCGACCTCGTCGAAGACCGCCGGTTCGGCCGAGGCTTTGCGCGTCAGCCGCACCACCTCCGCCCCCAGGTCCGCCAGCATCATTCCGGCGAAGGTCACCGGCCCCAAGCCGTCGAATTCGATGATGCGGACGCCATTTAACGGTTTCATGCCCAATGAGTAGCAGACCGGGTCTTGACCGGAAGGCCGGATTACAACAGAAGGCGCCCTTCGACGGTTCGGGCCAGCCCGGACGTCGCGCGGTGCGTCCTTAGCTCAGTTGGTTAGAGCATCTGACTTTTAATCAGAGGGTCCTCGGTTCGAGCCCGAGAGGACGTACCATTTAAAGCCCGCTTCGGCGGGCTTTTTGCTGTCCGGGCCTTGCCTTCAGTGGGTCGCGAAGCGGCCCGGTGCAGTCGCATCCGCGATCGGGGCGTTCGATTTGTCGAGATATTTCGATAGGGTGGCGACCAGGGCGGGCAGTTGCAGCGGCTTGGCCAGATGGTCGTCCATGCCGGCGTCGCGACACAGCTGGATCTGGTCCGGCTGAACATTGGCGGACAGGGCGATGATCGGCAGTCGGCGTGCGCCGCCCTGCTCGAGGCGGCGAATTTCGCGCGTGGCCGTCAGGCCGTCCATGACCGGCATCTGCATGTCCATCAGGACGAGGTCGTAGACTTCGGACTGCACCGCATGCACCGCCTCGGCCCCATCGCTGGCCGTGGCGACCTCCAGTCCCATGCCGACCAGGATGACGCTGATCAGTTCGCGGTTGGCCGGTGCGTCGTCGGCGATCAGTACGCGGCCCTCGGGCATGACGCTGAGGCGCGGCCCTTCGTCTTCCGATCCGCCCTCGGCGATGTGCAGGGGGACGGTCACCTTGAACGTCGATCCCAGGCCGGGCTGGCTCG
Source organism: Brevundimonas sp. UYEF29 (assembly GCF_040546195.1). Taxonomy (NCBI): domain Bacteria; kingdom Pseudomonadati; phylum Pseudomonadota; class Alphaproteobacteria; order Caulobacterales; family Caulobacteraceae; genus Brevundimonas; species Brevundimonas sp. UYEF29. The sequence goes on from NZ_JBEPNH010000005.1 coordinate 156,314, forward strand.
TGACGACGATATCGCCGTCCATCGCCCGCGCCAGCCGCCGCGAGATCGCCAGACCCAGGCCGGTGCCGCCGTAAAGCCGGGTGGTGGACCGATCCGCCTGCGAGAAACGTTCGAACAGATGGGCCTGGGTCTGAGGGCTCATGCCGATGCCGGTATCGGTCACCTCAGCCGTCAGCCGCCATGCGCCGTCTGCCTCCAAGGCTCCGCCGACTGACAGGCTGACCGAGCCCTGGCTGGTGAACTTCACCGCATTGCCCAGCAGGTTCAGCAGAATCTGCCGAAGACGGGCCTGGTCGCCCATCAGGCAGTCCGGCATGTCCGGCGCCAGATCGACGTGCAGCGCCAGACCCTTGGCCAGACACTGGGCCTCCATCATCTGGACCGTCTCGTGCGCCAGGTCGGCCGGGTCGAAACGCTGGGGCTCCAGCTCGATCATGCCGGCTTCGAGCTTGGAATAGTCCAGCACGTCGTTGATGACCGACAGCAAGGCCTCGCTGGCCGTGGCGATTCGCGCGACATAGCCCTTCTCGGCCTCGGGCAAGGCCTCGCTGGCCTTCAGCAAGTTGGAAAAGCCGATGACGCTGGTCAAAGGCGTGCGCAGTTCGTGGCTCATGTTCGCCAGGAACTCGCTCTTGGCCGCCGCCGCCGCCTCGGCCCGGTCACGCGCGGTGACCAGTTCGTCGGCCAGGATCTTGCGATCCGTCATGTCGCGAATGACGACGACGACCTCAGACGGCTTGCCCTCCTGGGCGGCCAGGGCGCGGAAAGTGCATTCGACCCAGACGATCGAACCGTCGCGATGAAGGGCGCGGTGCTCCAGCCGGCAGGGCTCCTTGGTGTGGATGGTGCCCAGCACGGCCTGGGTCACCATTTCCCGATCGTCAGGATGGACATAGTCCATGGGCCGGCCGTTCATTTCCTCGGTGGTCCAGCCGAGCAGGCTTTCGATCGCCGGCGAGATATATTTGCTGCTGCCGTCCGGGCGAACGCGCGTGATGACGTCGCCCATATTTTCGGCCAGCAGGCGATATCGGGCCTCGTCGCGCCGGGCGCGGGCGATCTGGGCCTGCTGGTCGGTGATGTCCTGGAACACGCCGTAAAGGGCTTTGACGACGCCTGTGTCGTCACGTTCGGCGCGCGCCTGGGTCAGAACCGCGCGCTCCTCGCCATCGGCGCGGATCAGCCGAAGACGCATTTTGTAGCCTTCGCCGGTCTCGGCCGAATGCGCGATCGCCGCCAATAATCCGGGCCTGTCGTCGGGATGATATCTGTCGATGGCCGAATCGACCTGCGGATCGAAGCTCTTGCGATCCAGGCCGTGGATGCGGAACACCTCGTCGGACCAGTGGACCTTGCCGCTGGCCAGCTCCAGCCGCCAATGACCGACGCCGGCCATGTTTTCGATGAGCTCCAGCGTGCAGCGGCGTTCCTCGCTGACTCGACTGACTTCCAGCGACGCGATGATGTCTTCGGCCATGGCGCCAAGCGTCCGCAGCGTCGCGATCTGAGCGTCGGAGGGATGAGGGCGAGGCTGGCGATCCATGACGCCGAACATGCCCAGCGGCCGCCCGTCTGGGCCGCAGATCGCCACGCCGGCGTAGAAACGCAGATTACAGGGCGCCGCCGCCCGGAAATGATTGCGCGCCACAGGGTCCGCCAGGCCATCTTCGATCACGAGGACGGCGCCCTTGCCCTCGCGCAGCAGACGGTCGCCGAGAGTGCGCTCGCGCGGCAGGGTTTCGACCAGTTCACGATCGCTACACCACAGGACGGCGTTGTCGCCGCTGACCAAGGTGACGACCGCGGCGGGCGCATCGAAAACCGTGCAGGCCAGTTCGGTAAGACGCTGGAACGGTCCGGCAGGGGCGTCCAGGGCTTCAAGGCTCTTGGCGATGTAAGGCACGACCGAACTCCAGCTCCGAGACCAGCATGGCAGGCATCGGAGAATTCTTCGTTACCGGCCCCGCTTGCGGCCACGCTTTAATCCCGCAACGCCACATGGTCTAAGCCACCCCATGAAACGCCTTCTTCTCGCCGTCAGTCTCGTTGCCCTTTCCGGTTGCAATGCCGGTCGGTCGGCGATGGGCAGCGCCGAACAGGTCGGGGCGGGCTTCGCGGCGGCGGCGACGGCGCCGCTGGAGGACTTCAACCTGCGTCGTCAGATGATTCCGACGGTGCTGCTTCAGGCCGAAGCCAATCCCTACGATCTGCGCAATCTGAATCAGTGCACGACCATCGGCGCAGAGGTCGCACGGTTGGACGAAGCGCTGGGACCCGACACGGACGAACCGCCGCGTCAGGACGGCTCCTATCTCAGCGAGCGGGCGGCGGACGCGGCGGCCAAGGCGGCGTTGAACGCCATACGCGACACGACGACCGACTTTATTCCTGGCCGAAACTGGATTCGTCGACTGAGCGGCGCCGAACAGCACTCAAAGCACGTTCAACCGGCCATCCAGTCCGGCCGGATGCGCCGCGCCTTCCTGAAGGGGATGGGCATGCAGCGGAACTGCGCGCCGCCGGCGGCGCCCAGCTGGTTCAGACCGCACCCTTAGGCGTCAGCCGTTCGCAGTGTGGCGGGCGTGGAAGTCGCGCCTGAACTGCTCGAAACGACCCTCGGAAATCGCCGCGCGCATGGCCGCCGTCAGCGCCTGATAGAAGGCGATGTTGTGCCAACTCAGCAGCACCTTGCCGAGGATTTCATCGGCGCGGATCAGGTGGTGTAGATAAGCCTTCGAATACGACGATGATGGGCCGTCGATTGTCGGGTCCAGCGGGTCCTGATCCTCGGCGAAGCGGGCGTTCTTCAGATTTAGCGGGCCGTCCCAGGTCCAGGCCTGGCCGTGGCGCCCGGCGCGGGTGGGCAAGACGCAATCGAACATGTCCACACCGCGATACACCGCCTCGACCAGATCCACCGGCTTGCCCACGCCCATCAGATAGCGGGGGCGGTCGGCGGGCAGCATTTCGGGCGCGTAGTCCAGCACCTCGCACATGGCCTGATGGCCTTCGCCGACCGCCAGACCGCCGATGGCGTAGCCGTCGAAGCCGATCTCTTGAAGCTGTTCCGACGACTGGCGGCGCAGGTCCTCGAAGGTAGACCCTTGCTGGATGCCGAACAGGGCCTGGTTTTCACGCTCGCCGAAACGCGCCTTGGATCGCGCGCCCCAGCGGATCGACAGCTCCATCGCCTTTCTGGCTGCATCCTTCTCGGCCGGATAGGCGACGCACTGGTCCAACTGCATCGAGATGTCGGCGCCGATCCGGTCGGCCTGGATTTCGATCGACCGCTCGGGCGTCAGGACGTGTTTGGAGCCGTCGATGTGGCTGGAGAAGGTCACGGCCTCCTCCTTGACCTTGGAGATGCCGGCCAGGGACATGACCTGGAACCCGCCGCTGTCCGTCAGGATCGGCTTGTCCCAGCCCATGAATTTGTGAAGCCCGCCCAGACGCTCCATCCGCTCGGGCCCAGGGCGCAGCATCAGGTGATAGGTGTTGCCCAGCAGGATGTCGGCGCCGGTCGCCTTGACCTGATCCACCGTCATGGCCTTGACCGTGGCGGCGGTGCCGACCGGCATGAAGGCGGGGGTGCGGATGTCGCCGCGCGCGGTCTTCAACACCCCGGTGCGGGCGCGGCCCTCGGTGGCGGAAATCTGGAAGGGGAAAGGCATTCAGGCGATCAGTCGTTCAAGCTGTTCGACGCGCGCCAGATCCTTGGGGCGGCCGAACAGGCGATACAGGGCGATGTGGTCCCGGATGTCCGGGACGAACAGGGGCGTGTCCTCGACGAAGACGCGGCGGCGCGAGCCGAAGGCGACCGGCGTCCAGTCGCCGCCGTCGCGGGTCTCCAGATCGGCCATGACCTCGACCAGGATCGGCTGATCCGGCGCGCGCCCGAAGACGGCGGAGCGGAACAGGCCTTCGCCGGGATCGGGTATCACCACGCCGCCCAGCGCGCCCAGCAGGTTGCGCGCATCGCGCGGCGCGCACAGCACGTCGATGTCGGGCACATGGATGTCGGTCAGGCCATAGAGCGCCATGGCCGCTCCGCCGAAGATCCACCACGGCTCGCGAAGGTCGCGCGCGGCCTCGCCGACGGCGATCAGGCCGTCTTGAAGATCATGCGGAAGGTCGTCGGGTGACACGGGGCGGGCTCGATTTTGTCAGGAGGCGGCATTTAGGCGTTCCGGTGGCGATTGACCACCCGATCACCATCCCAGCGACGCCTCGCCGCGCAGGATGGCCTCGGCTTGGGGGGTGTGCTTGCCGCCCTCGCGGTCATGCAGGATCAGCGGCGGCAGCAGACGCAGCGGCGCGCGTCCGGTCTTGATGGCGTGCACCAGAACCCGCTTGGCCGGCTCGTCCGCGAAGGGATGGATGGGCCGCACGGCGAACGACCCCGCCTTTTCGCCCAGCAGAGCCAGCAGATTCGCCAGTCGGTCGGCGCGGTGAACGACCACGATGCGCCCGCCTTCCTTCACCGCCTTCAGCAGGAAGTCGGTCCACGCTTTCAGCCCGTCGTCGGCCATCCAGGCGCCCCGCTTGCCTTCGGCCGGGGCGCGCAACGTCGTGGCGTCATCGAAGAAGGGGGGATTGGATATGGCCCAGTCGGCCGGCTCCACGCCCAGGACCCGAAACCCCGCCGCCACGTCGCCGTGACGAATCACGGCGGATCCAGCTGCGCCGTTCAGCGCCGCATTCTCGGTCGCCAGCGCCGCCATCGCCGGATCGCGCTCCAGTCCAGTCAGGGTCACGCCGGGCCGTCGCTTCGCGATCTGCATCAGGACCGCGCCCGCCCCGCAGCCCGCCTCGATCACGCTCTGGCCTGCCTCGGCCGGGACCGCCGCCGCCAGCAAAGCCGCATCCATCCCGGCGCGATAGCCGCGCGCGGGTTGACGCAAGCGCACCCGGCCGTTCAACAGGCCGTTCTCGACGATCGTCGTCGGCATCGTTTCGACCGGCTCCAAGCCTCAATCTCCTTGACCCTCAAGGGGTCGAACATCATTGTGCGCCGCAACTCGCGGGGGCAAGCCGGCCCGGCCGCAAAAAGCCATTCCCGCGGCCCGCCGCGCCAGTGAAAGAGTATTCGTTTGGACGTCGCCATCGCCGCCGCTCACCGCCCGAAGGAGGACGTCAACGCCCTTGTCCGGCTGGCTGAGGTCGATATGGCGGCCGTGGACGCCCTCATCCTGGATCGGATGCAGTCGGATGTGCCGATCATTCCGAAACTGGCCGAACATCTGGTGTCGGCGGGTGGAAAGCGTCTGCGCCCCCTGATGACCGTCGCCGCAGCGCGCGCCGTGGGTGCGACGGACGACATCGTCGCGCCGCGCAAGCTGGCCGCTGCGGTCGAGTTCATCCACACCGCCACCCTGCTGCATGACGACATCGTCGATGCGTCCGAACTGCGTCGGGGCAAGGTCGCGGCCCACCTGATTTGGGGCGCGCCCACCAGCGTCCTGGTCGGCGACTTCCTGTTCGCCCGCGCCTTCGAACTGATGGTCGAGACGGATTCGATGCGCGCCCTGGGCATTCTGGCCGAGGCTTCGCGCGTGATCTCCGAAGGCGAGGTGCTGCAGCTGACGCGCGCCCACGACCTGAATCTGGACCAGGCCACCTATCTGCAGATCATCTCGGCCAAGACCGCCGAACTGTTCGCCGCCGCCGCCGAAGCGGGCGCGGTGGGCGCCGGGGCCGATCCGGCCGCGATCAAGGCTTTGCGCGATTACGGCATGGCGTTGGGCATCGCCTTCCAGCTGGCCGATGACGCGCTGGACTACGGTGCGACGGCCGAGGCTCTGGGCAAGAACGCCGGCGACGATTTCAACGAGGGCAAGGCGACCCTGCCGCTGCTGCTGGCGGTCGCCCGCACGCGCGGCCGCGAGGAAGCCTTCTGGGAGCGCACCGTGACCAAGGGTGAGCGGACGCCCGAAGACTTCACCCGCGCGCGCGAACTGATCATCGGCTCGGGCGCCATCGGCGCGACCCTGGACCTGGCCGGCGACTATGCCGATCAGGCCAAGGCCGCCCTGTCGATCCTGCCGTCCAGCGACTGGCGCGCCGCGCTGGAAGACCTGGCCGATTTCGCGGTGTCGCGCGCCGCTTGACCGAGACTGCGGATACGCTCGACCAACAGGTCCGCACCGCCGACCTCGACCGCTGGCTGTCCAGCCGCCTGGTCGCGGATGACCGCGCCCGCGCTGACCTCATCACGCTCTACGCCTTCGAAGCCGAGCTGATGACCATCCCCACGCGCGTGACCCAGCCGCTGCTGGCCGAGATGCGCTACACTTGGTGGGGGGAACAGATGGACGGCGTCTTCGCCGGCGTGCCGCGCAAGGGCCATCCGGTGCTGGAGGCGCTGACCGATCTTGTCGCGCGTCACGGCCTGGACCGCGCGCCGTTCGACGCCCTGATCGACGCCCACATCGGCCGGGTGCGCGAACAGCCGCACGATCTCGACGCCTTCTACGTCGGCCCGATGCAGGTCGCGACGCGTGTGCTGGCAGGGGAGGGGCATGACGCCGCCGTGGCCGATGCGGCCCGCGTCTGGGGGCTGACGCAAACCGGCCGGCGCCAGGAGGCGGCGTCCCTGAAATCCGCCGCCGATGGGGCGCTGAAACGCCTTCCGCCCGAAGGATTCGCAGCCGTGGCTCACGCGACCCTTACCGATCCGGACCAGCCGGAGCCGCTGAAGCGGCTGCGCCTGCTCTGGGCCGTGCTGCGCGGCCGGATCTGACCTAGCCGTTCAGGCCGGCGATCAAGCGGGTCAGCAGGGCGTTCAGCGTTTTCTGATCCTCTCGCGACAGGCCGCTCAAGGCCTCTTTGGCCGTCTCCTGGTGGCTGGGCATGATCGTCTCGATCAGGTCGAAACCCTTGTCCGTCAGACGAACCAGAGTCGCTCGTCGGTCGCTGGGATGCGGGCGCCGTTCGACCCAGCCCGCCTTTTCCAGCCGGTCGATCCGCGCGGTCATGCCGCCGGACGACATCATCGCCGCCTCGAACAGCGCGGTCGGCGTCAGGCCCTCGCGTTCGCCGGATCGGCGCAGCGTCGCCAGCACGTCGAACTCGCCGTGCTGCAAACCATAGCGCGCGAACAGCGGCGTCTGGCGCTCGCGGATCACCAGTTGCGAGGCCTCGTTCAGGCGGCCCAGCACCTCCATCGGCAGCATGTCCAGGTCGGGGCGTTGCACGGCCCATTGGGCGGCGGCGCGCGAAGCTCTATCAGGCATGGTTATCTTGACATCGAGATACTTGAGGTCGAGAGACTAGCGCGATTTCCAGTCGGAGTCCCCACCATGACCGCACGGTCTGACGCCACGCCCATGCGCGGCGCGTCGCTGCTGTTGCTGGCGGCCATCGTCGCCCTGGCGCTGAATCTGCGGCCAGCGATGGCGGCGGTGGGGCCGCTGCTGGATCTGATCGAGGGCGCGACGGGCATGGGGTCGACCGCCGCCAGCCTGCTGACCACTCTGCCCGTGCTGATGATCGGTCTGGGCGCCCTGTCGATCCGGCCGTTGCGTCGGCGACTGGGCGAGCGGCGCGGCATCTTGTTGGGCGCGCTTCTGATCGGCGGGGCCTGCCTGGTGCGGGTGGTGCTGAACGGCGCGACCGGTCTGATCGCCAGCGCCGTGGTCGTCGGGGTCGGTGTCGCCTTGATCCAGGCCTTGGCGCCGGTCGTCATCAAACGGGCCTTTCCGGCGCAGTTCGGCACGGTCATGGCGCTCTACACCACCGGCATCATGGGCGGGGCCGCCGTCGCGGCGGCCACGGCGGCCGGTCTGGCCGAGACGATCGGCTGGGCGGGAACGTTGGCCCTGTGGAGCGCGCCGGCCTTTGTCGCTGCATCGGTCTGGCTGGCGGCGTCGCGCGACCCCGCAGCCGAAGAGCCGGATAGTGCCGCGGTCATCGAGGCGACGGACCCGGTGCTGCCCTTCTGGCGTCAGGGGCGGGCGTGGCGACTGATTCTGATCATGGGCCTGGGGACCTCGGCCTATACATTGATGCTGGCCTGGCTGCCGCCCTTCTACATCGACCTGGGCGAGCCGAGGGCCACGGCCGGCTATCTGCTCAGCGGCATGACGGCGGCGGAGGTGACGGCCGGCCTGCTGGTGTCCCTGATCATCGGCCGCTTCCCGGATCGGCGCGGACCGATCCTGACGGCGCTTGTGCTCGCCTTGGCGGGTCTGGCCGGTCTTGTGGTCGCGCCCCTCAGCATGGCCGTGCCGATCGTGATCCTCCTGGGCCTCGGCATCGGCGCGATCTTCCCGCTTAGCCTGATCCTGGCGATGGACCAGATCGACGATCCCGCCCGCTCCGGGGATCTGCTCGCCTTTGTTCAGGGCGGCGGCTACATCATCGCCAGCCTGTCACCGCTGGGCGCCGGCCTGCTGCGCGACCGCATGGCCGACCTGACCCAGGCCTGGGTGCTGATGGGCGTCGGGGTGATCCTGCTGGGCGCAATGACGCTGGAGTTCCGGCCGGGCCTGCCCAAGCTGCGCTGAGCGAACTGGCCTTGGAAATCAGCCCGCGTCGCGCCAGGCTTTCAGGCTCTCGATCGCCCGGAGGCTCATCAGGCGCTTCTTGGCCCGGCCGCGTTCCTTCAGCGGGATCTTGACGCCTGCCTCATCGACCTTGGGCGCCTCGAGCGGCGGCAGCAGGCCATAGTTGATGTTCATCGGCTGGAACTTCGATCCCGCCAGATGCCCGCCGGTGATGTGCTCGACCAGGGCGCCCATGGCTGTCTCGGGGGGCGGCGGGGCCAGGTCGCGACCCAGCGCTTGCGCAGCGGCGAGGCGGCCGGTCAGCAGACCCATGGCCGCGCTCTCGACATAGCCTTCGACGCCCGTCACCTGACCCGCGAAACGCAGGCGTGGCATGGCCTTCAGCCGCAGCTGTTTGTCCAGCAGATGCGGGCTGTTCAGGTAGGTGTTGCGGTGCAGGCCGCCCAGACGCGCGAACTGGGCGTTCTGCAGGCCGGGGATCATGCGGAAGACCTCGGCCTGGGCGCCGTGCTTCAGCTTGGTCTGGAAGCCAACCATGTTGAACAAGGTGCCGAGCGCATTGTCCTGACGCAGCTGGACGATGGCGTAGGCCTTGACCAGCGGGTCGCGCGGATTGGTCAGGCCGACCGGCTTCATCGGGCCGTGCCGCAGGGTTTCGCGACCGCGTTCGGCCATGACCTCGATGGGCAGGCAGCCGTCGAAATAGGGGACGTGTTCCCAGTCCTTGAACTCGGCCTTGGGACCGCTCAGCAGGGCGTCGATGAAGGCCTCATACTGCGCCTTGTCCATCGGGCAGTTGACGTAGGCGGCGGCGTCGCCGCCCGGACCTTCCTTGTCATAGCGCGACTGACGCCAGGCGATGTCGAAGTCGATCGAGTCGGCGTGAACGATGGGGGCGATGGCGTCGAAGAAGCTCAAGGACTCCTCGCCCGTCGCCTTCAGGATGGCGTCGGCCAGGGCAGGGGAGGTCAGGGGGCCGGTGGCGACGATGACATTGTCCCACGTCTGCGGCGGCAGGCCCGCGATCTCTTCGCGCACGATCGTGACCAAGGGGTGGGCGGTCAGTTTGGCGGTCACCGCCTGGGAGAAGGCGTCGCGGTCCACGGCCAGGGCGCCGCCGGCCGGCACCTGATTGATGTCTCCGCAGGCCATGATGACCGAATCCAGCGCCCGCATTTCGGCGTGCAGAAGGCCGACCGCATTGAACTGCCAGTCGTCCGAGCGGAAGGAGTTGGAGCAGACCAGCTCGGCCAGGCCATCGGTGTGGTGGGCGTCAGTCTTGACGCCGGGCACGCCGCGCATCTCGTGCAGGACGACGGGCACGCCGGCCTGGGCGATCTGCCAAGCGGCCTCAGAGCCGGCCAGGCCGCCGCCGATGACGTGGATGGGGGAAGGAGAGGTGGAAGCGCTCATCGCGGCCTTCTAGCGGGCGGGTGGCGCGGTGTCATGGCCCCCTGCTATATCCGCCGCCGGTCATCGGGGGCGTAGATTGAGCGAGCATCGGATTTTGCGACTGGGCGAGACGCTGTCGGCGGCGGCCCGCGCCCTGCCTCGCCTGTGGCGCGGCGCCTGGGGCGCGATCCTGCTGGCGGCCTTGGTCTGGAGCGTCAAGCCGCTGGCGGCGGGCGCAGCGGGCCTGATCTGGGCCGTGTTCGCTCTGGCGGCGACGCTGGTGCTGGCCGGCGCGCTGGCGCGGATTGCGATCGCGGACGATCGAGGCGAGGCGCGACGGCTGGGCCTCGGGCCGGTCGGCTTGCAGTTCGGCCGACCGGAGTCGCGGCTGCTCGGCGCGGGTCTGCTCTGCGCGGTCTTTCTGGCCATGATCCTGTCGGTCGTCGCCTTGGTCCTGCTGGCCGTGTTCGGCATGGCCGAGTTGAACGCCCAGGCCATCGCCATGCGTCAGTGGGGCGCGGTCGGGCCAGCGTGGAAGCTGATCCTGCTGGCGGTGGTTACGGCCTTCGCCCTGTTCGCCGTCACAGCCTTCGCCGTGCGCCTGTTCCTGTTCGCGCCGGCGACGATCGGGCGCGGCCAGATGGTGTCGCTGCAAGGCATGAGCATCACGCGCGGAGGATTCTGGCCCTTGCTGGTCGGCCTGACGGTGACGGCGGCGCCCAAGATCGGCCTGGTGTTGCTGTGGGGCGCAGGCGCGCTGTCGGGGACGGCGGGCTGGATCGTCTTCGCCGTCGTGCTGACGGGCTTACAGGCTCCGCTGACGATGGCCTTTGTCGGCGCCGCCTATCGCCGGCTGGAGCCCGCGCCGCCCCGGTAAGCCGAGGCGACGCAGGTTTATCAGGCGGCCTGCAAGCCCGGTGCGACGGTGTAGGCCGCCTCGGTCTTGGCGGCGACTTCGTCGAGGGTGACGCCGTCGGCCAGTTCGATCAGCTCGAGGCCCGCGCCGTCGGGCTTGACGTCGAAGGTGGCGAGGTCGGTGATGATGCGGCTGACGACGCCGGTGCCGGTCAGGGGCAGGGTGCAGGCTTTCAGCACCTTGGACTGGCCGTGCTTGTTGGCATGTTCCATGACAACGACGACGCGCTTGACGCCGGCGACCAGGTCCATGGCGCCGCCCATGCCCTTCACCAGCTTGCCGGGGATCATCCAGTTGGCGATATCGCCGTTCTGGGCCACTTCCATCGCACCCAGGATGGACAGGTTGATGTGGCCGCCGCGGATCATGGCGAAGCTGTCGGCGCTGGAGAAGTAGGACGACTCCGGGATCTCGGTGATCGTCTGCTTGCCCGCGTTGATCAGGTCGGGGTCCTCGTCGCCCTCATAGGGGAAGGGACCCATGCCCAGCATGCCGTTCTCGGATTGCAGGGTCACGGTCATGCCGGCGGGGATGTAGTTGGCGACCAGAGTCGGGATGCCGATGCCCAGGTTCACATAGAAGCCGTCCTGCAGTTCCTGGGCGGCGCGTTCAGCAAGTTGTTCGCGGGTGCGGGGCATGATCAGACCTCCGATCCGGCGGCGGCGCCGGCGGCACGTTGACGGACGGTGCGCTGTTCGATGCGCTTTTCGGACACGGTCTGGACCAGGCGATCGACATAGACGCCCGGCGTGTGGATGTGGTCGGGATCCAGCGAACCGACGGGGACGATCTCCTCGACCTCGACGACCGTGATCTTGCCGGCCGTGGCCATCATGGGGTTGAAGTTGCGGGCGGTCTTGCGGAACACCAGGTTGCCGCGCTCGTCGGCCTTCCACGCCTTGACGATGGACAGGTCGGCGACCAGGCCGGTCTCCATCACGTAGTCGCGGCCGTTGAAGTTGCGGACTTCCTTGCCCTCGGCCACCAGAGTGCCGACGCCGGTGGCGGTGAAGAAGGCGGGGATGCCCGCGCCGCCGGCGCGGATGCGCTCGGCGAGGGTCCCTTGTGGATTGAACTCAAGCTCCAGCTCGCCGGCCAGATACTGGCGCTCGAACTCCTTGTTCTCGCCGACGTAAGAACTGATCATCTTGGCGATCTGGCGGGTGCCCAGCAGTTGGCCCAGGCCGAAGCCGTCGACGCCGGCGTTGTTGGAGATGACCGTCAGGCCCTTGACGCCGCTGTCGCGCAGAGCGGCGATCAGGTTTTCGGGGATGCCGCACAGGCCGAAGCCGCCGGACATGACCGTCATGCCGTCGAAGGTCAGGCCCTCCAGCGCGGACGTGACGTCAGCGTAGATCTTTCCCATCGCTCTCCCTTTTTTCACTGCCTGATGAATATCGGCTTTTGACCACGCCTAACGCGGGGGCGGGCGGGGGGCAAGACGCGGCGTCGATCCGACGCGGCGATTTCAGACGGTGAAGGCGAAAAACAGAGTCTAATTCGTCTAATTGGTCTGAAACGACGCCGAGCCCGGTTCCAAAAAGAGGGTGCAATTGGTGCACTTTCTTCGGAATCGGCCGGCGCCGGAGGCGGATGTCGGCATCCTTGGGGTTGCGTTCAAGAGGGCGGAGGGATCCGTAGGGGCCGAGGCGTCGTATTGCCGTCAAGCCTGCAGCAAGATCCGACGATCGAGGACGCCGATGAACCTGACCAATGTCGCCATTCGCCAGCTTCAGGACGCGCCGTTCCCGGACTTCGTGACGCGTCCGGCGATCGACAGCCTGGTGACGGAGGCCAGAAAGCGTCTGGATCGCGACGGCCCGCATGACGAGGCGGCCTTTGCGCGCGAAATGGCCCAGCGCGCGATCGCCGAACATACGGATGCTGCGAACCAGCAGCATTACGAACTGCCGCCCGAGTTTTTCCAGCTGTGCCTGGGCAAGCGGCTGAAATACTCCTGCTGCCTCTATCCCACGGGCCGCGAGACGCTGGATCAGGCGGAAGAAGCGGCGCTGGCCGAGACCTGCGCCCATGCCGATCTGAAGGACGGTCAGACGATTCTGGAGATGGGCTGCGGCTGGGGCTCGCTGTCGCTGTGGATGGCCGAGACCTATCCGAAGTCGAAGATTACGGCGGTGTCGAACAGTCACGGCCAACGCGGCCATATCGAAGCGCAGGCGGCGGCGCGGGGGCTGACCAATCTGACGGTCATCACCCAGGACATGAACGCCTTCGACACCGAGCAGCGCTTCGACCGCATCGTCTCGGTGGAGATGTTCGAGCATATGGCCAACTGGCGCGCCCTGCTGACCAAGGCGAGACGCTGGCTGACGCCGGACGGGCGGATGTTCATCCACGTCTTCACGCACCGCAACGCGCCCTATCGGTTTGACCATACCGACAGCGGCGACTTCATCGCCCAGCATTTCTTCACGGGCGGCGTCATGCCCAGCCACGGGCTGATCCGGCAGTTTCCCGACCTGTTCGCGGTCGAGCAGGAATGGACCTGGAACGGTGGTCACTATGCGAAGACCGCCAACGACTGGCTGGCGAACATGGACCGGAACGCCCCGCGGATCGCGGTGTTGATGCGTGAGACCTATGGCGACGAAGCCAAACTTTGGACCCGTCGCTGGCGGCGGTTCTATCTGGCGACGGCGGGTCTGTTCGGAAATGACGAGGGCCGCACCTGGGCGGTCAGCCACTATCGACTGAAGCCGGCTTAAGGGAGACGAGGATGATCAAATATGTCGCGGCCTATCTCGGGGCCGGCCTGACCTTTGCAGCCATCGATTTCGTCTGGCTGACCACCATGACGAACCGGCTGTACAAGCCCGTCATCGGGCCGATCATGGCCGACAAGCCGGACATGAAGGCGGCGGTGGCCTTCTATCTGATCTCCATCGCCGGTACCGTGTTTCTGGCGATTGCACCGGCCCTGAAGGAAGGGAACTGGACGCGGGCCGCGATCAACGGGGCGGTGCTGGGCTTCGTCGCCTACGCCACCTACGACCTGACCAATCAGGCGACGCTGGCTGTGTGGCAGACCAAGCTGACGATTATCGACCTGATCTGGGGCACGACCCTGACGATGCTGTCGGCGACCGGCGGATATTTCGCTGCGCGCTGGGCCGAGGGCCGTTTCGGCTAAGCCGCCCGGCTGAGCCCGCGCTTGCGATTGCGACCTTGCGTGTCTAAAGCTCGCGCCAGGGTTGATCGCGGGGGCGACAGTTGGGGGATGGCAGGCACCGATTGCTGTCGGCGCGGGGCGCGGCCGATGCGGGCTGGGTCTATGGCGCGCACGTCGCCCGCTATGTCTCGCCGCTGCTGCTCTATCCGGTTCTGACGCGACGCCTGGGGCTGGAAGGGTTCGGCGTATTCGCCTCGGCCATCGCCCTGGCCTTGGTCGTGTCGGTGGTCGTGGATTACGGGCAATCGCTGTCGGGGCCGCGCGACATCGCCGGAGCGGTCGAAGGGCGCGGCGTCCTGATCGGTCAGGCCCTGGCGATGCGCGGCGTGCTGATCCTGCCCGCCGCTGCGGTCGGCGTTGGTCTGGCGGCCTTCAATCCGGTTCTGGAAGGGGCGAGCGGCGTCGTGGCCATGGCGGTCGTTCTGGGTATCGGGCAGGGGGCCAGCCTGCTGTGGTTCTTTCAGGGTATTCGCGATCCCGGTCCGGCGGCGATGCTGGAGGTCGGCTTCGCCCTGGTCGGAACGTGCGTCGTGCTGGCGCTGCCCGACTTGAGCGTCGGCGGCGTGATGGCCGTCCAGGCGGGCGGCGTCTGGGCCGGCTTGGTCGCGACCGGCGTCCTGCTGCTGCGACGGCAGAGGGTTCAAGCGCCGGAGCGGGGCTTTGTGCGACGCGTCCTGATCCAGGGCGGGCCGCTGTTCGCCAGTCGAGCGGTCATCGTCGCCTATACGGGGGCGGGCGTTCTGGTCGTCGCGGCGCTGGCCGGGCCGGCGCAGGCGGCGCTTTACGGGGCGGCGGATCGGCTGGTCGCGGCGTCCGGGTCGATGATGCGGCCGCTGGCGGGTCTGATTGCGCCCCGGATCGCCGGACTGCTGGGACAGGATCCGGCGGCTGCGTTTCGCACGGCGCGGTGGACGCTGGCGGCCTCGACGGGGGCGTTCGTGCTGCTGGCGGCGGCGCTGACGCTGACGGCGCCGCTGCTGATCCGTCTGTTGTTCGGGCCGGGGTTTGCGGGCGCCGTCGAGGTGCTGCGTCTTCTGGCCTGGGTGCTGCCCCTGGTGGCCGTCAGCCAGGTGCTGGGGCTGCATCTGATGAACCCGCTGCGGATGGATGGACGGTTTGCGCTGATCGTGACGCTGGGCTGTGTCGCGACGCTGGGGCCGGCGGTGGTGTTGGCGCCCGGCCTTGGCGCGGCCGGCATGGCGGGTGCGCGGATCATCGGCGAGGCGGCGGTGGTCGTGGCCTGTCTGATCGGCCTGAGGGCGCATTGGGGCGCGCTGTTCCAAACCGGCGGGAGGCGCGATGTCCCGGCGATATGACTGGCTGATCGTCGGCGCCGGCTTTACCGGTGCGGTGGTCGCCGAACGGCTGGCGCGCGGGCTGGACCAGAGCGTGCTCGTGATCGACCGGCGCGACCACGTCGGCGGCAATGCGTACGACCGGCGCGATGCGGGCGGGCGGCTGATCCATCCGTATGGCCCGCACGTGTTCCACACCAACAGCGCGCGCATCTTCGACTATCTGAGCCGGTTTACGGCATGGCGGCCCTACGCCCATCGGGTCCAAGGGCTGCTCGACGGGCGACAGGTGCCGCTGCCGTTCAATCTGGATTCGATCGAGACACTGTTTCCTGCCGCGGTGGCCGAGCGGATGACGCAGACCCTGGTTCAGCGGTTCGGTTTCGGGGCGCGGCCCAGCATCCATGACCTGCGACAGGCGGGGGACGATCCGGATCTGAGGCGGCTGGGCGACTATGTCTTCGACAAGGTGTTCGCCGGATACACCGCCAAACAGTGGGGCCTGCCGGTCGAGGCGCTGGACGCCTCGGTCACCGCGCGGGTGCCGATCGCGGTCAGCCGGGACGACCGCTATTTCGTCGATCGCTATCAGGCCATGCCGCGCGACGGCTATGGGGCGCTGTTCCAGAGGATGCTGAATCATCCCAACATCACGGTGTCGGTGAATACGCCGATGGATCAGGTCGAAGCGGGGTCGTGGGATCGGATGGTCTATTGCGGCGCGCTGGACGACTATTTCGGCCGGTCGGTCGGGGCCTTGCCCTATCGCAGCGTGCGGTTCGACCATCGGGTCGTGGATGTCGAGGATGGCCTGCCGGTCGGGACGGTCAACTATCCCAATGACTTCGACTTCACGCGCATCACCGATTTCCGCCACCTGACCGGCGAGCATGGGCCGACGACGGCGACGGTGACCGAATATCCGATGGTTTATGAGGCGGGCGTGAACGACCCCTATTATCCGATCCTGACGGAGGCGTCGCGCGCGTTGGCGGGGCAGTATCGCGAGATGGCCGCGACGCTGGCGGGCAAGGTCTGGTTCGCCGGGCGGCTGGCCGATTTTCAGTATTACAACATGGACCAGGCGGTCGGGCGGGCGCTGAGCCTGGTTGAGAAGTCGCTGGCGCCGGCCATCGCCAGGATAGCCGCATGAAGCCGTCGGTGTGGGCCGTGGTGGTGACGTGGAACCGGCGCGCCCTGCTGGAGCAATGTCTGGCGCATCTGATCGCCCAGACGCGCCATTGCGACGGGGTTGTGGTGGTCGACAACGCCAGCGACGACGGCACCGCCGAGATGCTGGCTGACGCCTGGGCGGGGCAGGCGATGGTGGTGCGGATGCCGGTCAACACCGGCGGGGCAGGCGGCTTCAACGCCGGAATCCGCGCAGCGATCGAGGCGGGGGCCGACCGGGTCTGGCTGATGGACGACGACGTGCTGGCGGCGCCGGATGCGCTGGAGGCCTTGCTGGCGGCGGAAACGGGGCTGGCGGATGAGGGCGTCGTGCCGGCCTTCCTGTGTTCCAGCGTGCGGTCGCCTGAGGGGCATCTGACCAATACGCCCGAGATCGACCGGAGGGAGAATGCGCTGGGCTATCCGGCTTGGGGCGAGCGGCTGGAGCAGGGGATGGCGCCGGTGAGGCAGGCGACCTTCGTGTCGGTCCTGGTCAGCCGGGCGGCGGTGATGCGGCATGGCCTGCCGCTGGCGCCCATGTTCATCTGGGGCGACGATACGGAATATACGCTGCGGCTGTCTCGCGAGGCGCCGGGCTATCTGGTCGCGGCCAGCCGGGTCGAGCACGTGCGCGCGGCGCCGGGACGGCTGACCATCGAGACAGAGCCCGATGCGCGGCGCGAACGGCTGCATCGCTATCTGACGCGCAACGTCATCCTGGCCAAGCGGCGGCACGAGGGGCGGCGCTCGGCGCTGCGCTATGCCGCCTCGCGGCTGAGGCTGGCAGGTCGGCTGGCGCTGGGCGGACGCTGGCGACAGGCCGGGGTGCTGGTCGCGGGCGTGATGGACGGGGCGCGGTTCGATCCCGAGGTCGAGCATTGCAGGCCGTCCTGAGCGCATCGCGGCGCGGGACGCTGCGGTGGTCGCAGGTGCGCGCGGCCTATGAGCGGGTGGCGCTAAGCCTGCTGGGCCTGGGCGTGACCTTGCCGCTCTTTCTGACGCCGGGGCAGGTCAGCGGGCCGCGGCTGGGCGATCTGGCGCTGGCGGTTGCTGTGCCGCTCGTGGGTGTGACGTGGCGAGGCATGGCGCCGGTTCTGAGGGCGGCGGTCGTGGTCGCGGCCGGCTTTCTGGTGATGACGCTGCTGGTTCAGGTCGCGCGGGGCGGCGATCGGCTGAACATCGGGGATGCGGTCTTCTGGTTTCGGTGGATCGCCTCGGCCTTGGCGGCGCCGGCTGTGGCGAGCCTGATCCTCAGGGACGAGCGACGGCGGCGGCTGTTCCTATTGGCCGTGCTGGCGGGCGCGGCGTGTCACCTGGCGACCTATGGGATGGCGATGCTGGTCGGGCTGGAGCCTTTGCAGGCCGTGGGGCTGGCGTCGCCGCGCGCGATGGTGACCACGACGGCCGCTCATGTGCGGTTGACGACCCTGGCCGAGCATCCGAATGCGGCGATGGCGATGATCGGACTGGCGGTCCCGGCCGGCGTGATGCTGGCGGGACGGCGCTGGGCGCGGGGCGGGACGACGTGGGGCGGCGTCGGCGTGGCGGTTCTGGGGTTCGTCAGCACCCTGTCGCGGGGCGGCATGATGGCGGCGATGCTGGCGGGGCTGGCGAGGATGGTCGTCGGTTGGCGATGGCGCGAGCGGGTTCGGCCGCTGGGGATGGTGCTGACGGTCTGTGTGCTGGCCACGGGCGCGATGGCTTTGCAGGCCTGGCGGTTCGACCTCGACGGCGGCCGGTTCGCGGGACGGTTCGACAGGATGGCGCTGCGGGACAATCTGGCCGGACGGATGCTGACCTGGAGGCGGACGGTCGATCTGGTCGTGGAAAGGCCAATGGGAACGGGGTGGTCGTCGGCGGAGGAGATGGGGGCGTTTCGGGCGCTGTCGGTCAGCCACAACGGCTATCTGTTCACGGCGCGGACGGCGGGGGTGGTGAGCGCGCTGGTGCTGCTGGGGCTGCATCTGGCGTCGGCGGCGCGGCTGGACGCGCTGACGCCGCTGTCGGTCTATGTGCTGGCGGCGATGTTCGGAGAGGATCTGACGCAGGGGGCGGGGATGGTCTTCCTGTGCTGTCTGGTGGGCGCCCTGGCGTGGCGAAGGCCGCTGGCGCCGTGAGGGTGCTGATCGTCAACACCCTGTATCCGCCGGCGCAGGTCGGCGGGGCGGAACGAAGCGTGGCGCAGTTGGCCCAAGGGTTGACGCGGGCCGGCGTGGAGGCGTCGGTGCTGACGCTGAAGCCGGGGCGCGAAACGGTGAACGAGCGGATCGACGGCGTCCCCGTGCAGCGGCTGCCGCTGCGAAATCTGTACTGGCCCTATGACGGCGCGCGGCGGCCGGCGTTCCGGCGGGCGATCTGGCATGGGCTGGAGGCGGCCAATTCGCTGATGGATGATCAGGTGGATCGCGCGGTCGCGCGGGTGCGGCCGGATCTGATCCACCTGCACCTGACGACGGGGTTTTCGCTGTCGGTCTATCGCGCGGCGACGCGGCGAGACCTGCCGATGGTGCAGACGCTGAGGGACTGGTCGATGCTGTGCGCGCGGGCGTCGCTGTTTCGACGCGGACGGCGTTGCGAGCGGCGGTGTGGGTCGTGCGTGTTGTTGACGGCGGGCAAGCGGGCGCGGTCGCAAGGCGTGAATCATGTCATCGGGCTGAGCGGGCCTGTGCTGGAGACGCATCGGGCGGCGGGCTATTTTCGGCGGACGCCAGGGTCGGTGATCGGCAATGCAGCGGGCGCGGCGGCGATCGCGCCAAGACCATCGTTGGCCGAGGCGCCGACGATGCGGTTTGGGTTTCTCGGGCGGATCGAGCCGGAAAAGGGGATCGAGGTTCTGCTGGCGGCGACGAGGCGGCTGGACGGTCACTGGACGCTGAATATCGCCGGGCGGGGCGAGGAGGATTACGTGCAGGCGTTGAGGCGGGCGTATGAGGATCCGCGCATCGTCTGGCTGGGGCAGGTGGAGGGGGAGGCGTTCTGGCCCAGGGTGGATGTGCTGGTCGCGCCGGCGGTGTGGGCCGAGCCGTTCGGACGCAGCGTCGCGGAGGCGGTTCAGCAAGGACGGGGCGTGATCGCCTCGCGCATCGGCGGCTTGCCGGAAGCGGCGCAGGGGGCGGGCATGTCGGCCCTGATCGAGCCGGGGAATGCAGACGCGCTGACGACGTCGATGCAGGCGGCTGTGGACCAGCCGGAACGGTGGCGTTTCGCGGCGGTCGGTGCGCCGGCCTGGACCGAGGCATCGATCGTCGAGGCTCATAGGGCCGCCTATCGTCAGGTGCTGAGCAGAAGATCTTCGATGACTTCGGCCGAGCGGGACCAGGCGTAACGGTCAGCGCGGCGAAGGCCGGCGTCGGGACGGGCGACATCCGGTCGGCTGAGCAGGTCAGCCATATGGGCGGCCAGGGCTGCGTCGTCGGCGGGATCGAAATAGAGGGCGGCGTCGGCGCAGACCTCGCGCGTCGCCGGGATGTCGGAGGCGATGACCGGACAGCCGAGGGTCATCGCCTCCAGCGGCGGAATGCCGAAGCCTTCGTAGAGGCTGGGAAAGACGAGCCCCTGCGCGCCGCCGAGCAGGGCGGCGATCTCTGCGTCCGAGCGACGGCCGGTGAAGATCAGGCGCGGGTCAGCGGGAAAGGCGGAACGGTCGAAGACGGCGGGGCGGTCGCCGATGATGACCAGCCGGACGGCAGGGTCCGCAAGACGAGAGAGGGCGCGGATGGCGCCGGCGAGGTTCTTGTTCGGCGTCAGATTGCCCAGGGCGACGTAGTAGGGGCGGGTGGTCAGACCGAGACGTTCAATGACGGCCGGGTCTGGCGTGATGTTGAGAAGATGGTCGGCGCTGTTCGGGGCGACGGCGACGCTGTCAGGCGACAGGTTCAGGACCGAGGCCAGCTCGCGCCGGGAGAAGTCGGAGACGGTCGCCAGCCGCGCACGGCGCGCCAGGATCCTGTTCAGGGCGCGGTGAAAGGCGGCGTAGCCGGTTCGGAAATGCTCGGGATGACGAAAGACGGCGGCGTCGTGGATGACGACGATCTGCCGCCGGTGCAGCACCGGGCCCGAACCGCCTAACGACAGCAGGCGGCCGTGGCGCGCGGTCCAGGCCAGGGCGGTCTGTTCCCACAGATGGCCGCCAGCGCGTCCGATCGTGCGGGTCGGGATGTGGAGCAGGTTCAGGTTGTCGGCGCCGGGGGGCGTCAGCAGGACATAGCGGTCGGCGGCGCCGGGGCGCTGGTCCAGGGCGCGGACGATTTGACGCGCATAACGCTGAACCCCGCTCATCGGCTGGGTCAGGAAGCGGCCGTTGATAAAGACGGGGTCAGCCACCCAGGCGTCGGCGGGCGAAGGCGTCGCGGTAGATCCGAACCGTCTGTTCGACCATCAGCGAAGCGGACAGCAGGCCCGGCGCGATCGGCAGGGGCACGACGCGGCTGGCCAGCGCGGCGCGCATCGCCTCGGCCAGATGATCGGGCGAGGCGTCGACGGGCAAGCGGTCGATGCGCGCGCCGATCTGGGTCAGACGCGCGATCCCGCCGACGTCGATGCAGACGATGGGCAGGCCTAGGGCGGCCGCCTCAATCATGGCGTAGGAATCGGCCTCGTAACGGCTGGTCATGGCGAACAGATCGAAGCCCGCCATCAGCGGCCCCGCGTCGCGTGCGCCCAGCAGACGGAGGGCGTCGCCGCCGGCGGTCCTGACCGACGGGGCCAGATCGCCGTCGCCGACCATGACGCCGATGATGCGCGGATCGACGGCGTTCGCCCGGCGGACGGCGTGCGCGAATCGGACGGGGTCTTTCTGAGCGCAAAGCCGGCCGACGAATCCGATGACCAGAGCGTCGTCGGGAACCTCGAGGGCTTGGCGGGCTGCGAGACGATCGTTGGCGGGCGGAGCGGCCAGGCCGTTGGGGACGACGTGCAAGCGGTTTCCGCCCAGCCCCCAGAGACGGGCGACGGCGGCCTCTTCCTCAGAAACGGCGATGATGGCGTCGCCGGACCGGGCCAAAAGCGCCTCGGCCGCGCCGGCGCTGATCGTCGCCGGGCTGGCCGGGCCCATCATCGGCAGGGCGTGAGGGGTGTAGATCTTGGCGGCGCGGGGCGCGTGGGCCAGGCGGACCAGGGCGCCGGCCTTGGCGCTGTGGCCGTGAACGATCTCGAACGGGCCGAGGCGGGCGATCAGGCGATTCAGGGCGTGAAGCGCGGCGACGTCCCACGGTCCGACGCTGCGTCGCATAGGCAGGCGTTCATTGGCGTGGAGGGGCAGAGCGGCGACCGCGGCCTGAAACCAAGGCTCTGCACGGCGTGGCGACCAGATCAGAGACACCTGATGGCCGCTTCTGATCAGGGCGCGGGCCAGATCGACCGCATGACGCCCCGAGCCGCCGCCGGACGGCTCGATGACCAGAAGAATGCGCAATGTCGTCCCCCGACGATGGCTCAGCGTTGCAACTGAAAGCCATCATCGAGAAACGTCAAGATTGCGTGGTTAGTTGACCGTCGCCTTGACGATCTTGCCGGGGCTGCGCGGCGGCTCGCCCTTGGGCAGGGCGTCGACGTGTTCCATGCCCGATTCGACCTGGCCCCAAACGGTGTACTGGCGGTCCAGGAAGGTGGCGTCGTCGAAGACGATGAAGAACTGCGAGTTGGCGCTGTTGGGGTCAGAGGTGCGGGCCATCGAGCAGACGCCGCGCACGTGCGGCTCAGCCGAGAACTCGGCCTTCAGGTTCGGCTTCTTGGAACCCGAGGTGCCGGTGCCGGTCGGATCGCCGCCCTGAGCCATGAAGCCCGGGATCACGCGGTGGAAGACCACGCCGTCGTAGAAGCCTTCCTTGGCCAGTTCGGTGATGCGTTCGACGTGGCCGGGGGCCAGGTCGGGGCGCAGCTTGATGACCACGTCGCGGGCTTCGCCGTCGCCGGTGTCCAGGGTGAAGGTCAGGGTGTCGGCCATGTCGGTCGTCCTCTTTGGGTTGATTTGAGGCGGGACATAGCCCGCAACGCTGGTCGGGGCTATGTGGGAACGATGAGCGAAGACGAAAAGCCCCAGAATCAACCGGCGGGAGAACGCCGCCGGATGGTGAGACCGCCCAGCGGCGGAACCGCCGCCGGACGCGGCATGGGCACCAAGATGAAGACGGCCGACACCAAGTCGATGTCGAGCCAGCAGTGGATCAAGCGCCAGCTGTCTGACAAATGGTCTGAAAAGGCGCGGGCCGAGGGCTGGCGCTCGCGCGCGGCCTTCAAGCTGATCGAGATCGACGACAGGTTCCGGCTGATCAAGCGCGGGTCGAAGGTCATCGACCTGGGCGCGGCGCCGGGCGGCTGGGTCCAGGTGGCCTTGAACCGCGGTGCGGGCGCCGTAGCGGGTGTGGACCTGCTGATGATCGCGCCGATCCCGGGCGCGACCCTGCTTCAAGCCGATTTCACCCATCCGGGCGTGGACCAGCAGTTGATCGACGCCATCGGCGGGGCGCCGGACCTGGTTCTGTCGGACATGGCGCACAATACGGTCGGGCATCGCCAGACGGACCATTTGAAGATCATCGCCCTGATCGAGATCGCCGCTGACTTCGCCATCCGCACGTTGCGGCCCGGCGGCAACTTCGTCTCCAAGAACTTCCAGGGCGGAGACGCCGGCGGCGTTCTGGCGCGGCTGCGCGAGGAGTTCGAGACGGTGAAATACGTCAAGCCGGCGTCGAGCCGTAAGGACAGCGCCGAAGTGTTTCTGGTCGCGCTGAACAAGCGCTGACGCGTCAGGCGGCGGCTGTGCTCGCGCGGGCTCTGCGATCTTCCAGGCGCGACCAGATGCGGTCGTGCAGGGCGAAGAAGAGCGTCTGCACCAGAGGCTCGACCATGCCGATGGTCAGCGCCGTGCGGATGTCGTTGGTCAGGGCGTAGGCCACGGCGACCGCCACGGCGAAATGCATGACGCCATAGGTGACGGTCTTCAGCGCGATCTGTTTGAACGACCGGGGCAGGGCATGGCTGTGGCCGTGATGGGCATCGTGCGAGCGGCGCTGTTCCTCGGGCGACATGATGTCGAGGCGGGCGGTGAAGGCCTCGGTCGCTTCCTCGATACTGGAGGCCATGCGCCGCCGCTCGACCTTGTGCCACACGCGGTCGTGGACGGTGTAGGCGATGGTCTGAAAGATCGGCTCGACCATGCCTACGGCCAGGGCGATGCGCCAGTCGCGGGTGATCGCGAAGGCGACCAGGATGGCGACGATCAGGTGCATGACGCCATAGCTGGCGATCTTCAGAGCCAGTTTGCGCGCGGTGCTGAGGATGACGCCGACCATGCGGAGAGAATGGTGAGCGGCCCTGCGGGTTGCAAAGCAATAAAATCTATCGGGCCTATAACCGCAATCGGCCTTGCCCCCGACCCCCGCATCCCGTTATACGCGGCCCGCAAAACGGAGACTCCCTATGGAGATACGCGAAGGACTGACCTTCGACGATGTTTTGCTGGAACCCGGCGCATCCGAGTTCATGCCGGCGATGGTCGATGTCTCGACCCAGCTGACGCGCGACATCAAACTGAACATCCCGCTGCTGTCGTCCGCCATGGACACGGTGACGGAAAGCCGTCTGGCTATCGCCATGGCCCAGTCGGGCGGTCTGGGCGTTCTGCACCGCAACATGACCATCGAGGAGCAGGCCGACGAGGTCCGCGCCGTCAAACGCTATGAGAGCGGGATGGTGGTCAATCCGGTGACGGTCGACCCGCAAACGACTCTGGGCGAAGTGCGCGAGATCGTGGCGCGCAAGAAGATCACCGGCTTCCCCGTCGTGGATCCGGCGACGGGCAAGCTGGTCGGCATGCTGACCCACCGCGACATGCGCTTCGAGAGCGACCTCAACGTCACGGCCGCCTCGCTGATGACCACGGGCGACCTGATCACGGTGCGCGAAGGCGCCAGCCGCGACGAGGCGCGCGAGTTGCTGAAGACCCGCAAGATCGAACGCGTCATTGTGGTGGACGAGGATTATCGGGCCGTCGGCCTGATCACCATGAAGGACATCGAAAAGGCCCAGGCCTTCCCCAACGCCGCCAAGGACGAGCAGGGCCGCCTGCTGGTCGGCGCCGCCTCCACCGTCGGCGACGCCGGATACGAACGCGCGATGGCGCTGGCCGAAGCGGGTTGCGACGTGGTGGTGATCGACACCGCCCATGGTCACTCCGCCTCGGTCGCCCAGGTGGTCGAGCGGATCAAGCGCGAGAACAACCGGCTGCAGATCATCGCCGGCAATGTCGCCACCTATGATGCGACGCGGGCTCTGATCGACGCAGGCGCGGATGCGGTGAAGGTGGGCATCGGTCCCGGATCCATCTGCACCACCCGCATCGTCGCCGGCGTGGGCGTGCCGCAGCTGACGGCGGTGATGGACTCCGCGCGGGCGGCCAAGGGCACGGGCGCCTCGGTCATCGCGGACGGGGGCATCAAATATTCGGGCGACCTGGCCAAGGCCATCGCGGCCGGCGCCAACGTGGCCATGATGGGATCGATGTTCGCCGGCACCGACGAAAGCCCCGGCGAGGTCTTCCTGTACCAGGGCCGCAGCTACAAGTCGTATCGCGGCATGGGCTCGGTCGGGGCCATGGCGCGCGGCTCGGCGGATCGATATTTCCAGAAGGAAGTCTCGTCCGAGAAGCTGGTGCCCGAGGGCATCGAGGGCCAGACGCCCTATAAGGGGCCGATCAGCCCGGTCCTGCACCAAATGGTCGGGGGTCTTCGCGCCTCCATGGGCTATGTCGGCGCCGGCACGATCCCGGAGTTCCAGGAACGCGCCCGGTTCGTGCGCATCACCGGCGCGGGTCTGCGTGAAAGCCACGTCCACGACGTGATGATCACGCGTGAAGCGCCCAACTATCGGCAAGGGTAGGCGACCATGACGACCGAACTCACCTATATGGCCCTGACGCTGATCCTGGCCCTGGTTCAGATCTTCCTGCCCGCCGGGGCGCGGACGGCCGAGTTCGGCTCGAAATGGAATGCGGGTCCGCGCGACGAGACGCCGGAGGCTAAGAAGCCGCTGACCGGCCGTCTCGAACGCGCCCAGGCCAATCTGTACGAAACCCTGCCGCTGTTCATCGCCGCGGTGCTGATCGCCCATGTCATCGGCGCGTCCAGCGCCCTGACAGTGTGGGGCGCGGCGCTCTATTTCTGGGGGCGGGTGGTCTATGTGCCGCTCTACGCCTTCGGTGTTCCCTATATCCGGTCGCTGGTCTGGGTGGTCTCGCTTGCGGGGCTGGTCATGGTCCTGGCGTCCCTGTTCTTCGTTTGAAAGCCTGAATTGACCCCAGCCGCTCGCCTCGCCGCCGCCGCCTCCGTCCTGGACTCCATCGCCCAGGGCCGCCAACCGGCCGAGGCCGTCATGAAGGCCTGGGGCACGGCCAACCGCTACGCCGGGTCCAAGGACCGGCGCGCCATCGCCGACCGGGTCTACAAGGTGCTGCGCGCGCGCGGCCGCCTGTCGTGGATCATGGGCGGGCGTGAAGACGGTCGGGCTCTGGTCATCGGTTCGCTGCACGCCATCGACGGCCTTTCGCTGGAAGAGATCGAGGCCCTGCATTCGGGCGACGGCTATGGCCCGCGTCCGCTGTCCAAACAGGAGCGCAGCCGCATCACGGCGGGGCAGGGCGAACTGCCGGGCTGGGTCGCCGCCGGCCTGCCCGAGTTCGTGGTCGAGGATTTCAAGGCCACCTTCGGCGACCGCTGGGCCGAGGAAGCCCACGCCCTGATGGCGCCGCGCGCGCCGATCGACCTGCGCGTCAATGATGCGGCCGCCACGGTCGATGAGGTCGAGGCCGAGCTGAAGGCCGCCGGGCTGGACGTGTCGCGCACGCCCTGGTCGGCCGTCGGCCTGCGCGCGCCGTCGGAACCGCCGCCCAACATCCAGGCGCTGGAGGGCTTCAAGGCCGGCCGGTTCGAAATCCAGGATGAAGGCAGCCAGGTCGTCTGCTGGCTGGCGGGCGCCGCGCCCGGCATGACGGTGGTGGATTACTGCGCCGGCGGGGGCGGCAAGACGCTGGGTCTGGCCCAGGCGATGAAGGCGCAAGGCAAGCTTGTCGCCTCGGACGTCGTCAACAAGCGGCTGGAGAATATCCGTCCTCGCCTGCAGCGCGCAGGCGTCGAGGCGGAGCTGGTCCTGATCGGCCAGAACGGCGGGGGCCTGGAAGATCTGAACGGGCAGGCCGATCTGGTCTTCGTCGATGCGCCCTGTTCGGGGTCCGGCACCTGGCGTCGTCGGCCCGAGGACGCCTGGCGTCTGACCGCCGAAGATGTCGTAAAGCTGCATGGCCTTCAGGTGCGTATCTTGAGCCAGGCGACCAAGCTGGTGAAGCCGGGCGGCAGACTGGTCTATGTCACCTGTTCGATGCTGGCGCGCGAAAACGAGGCCAGCGTGGACGCCTTCGAGGCTTTGCATCCCGAATTCCATCCCGTCCCGATCCTCCCCAGCGAAGCGGGGGAGGGGGACCACGCGCAGCGTGGTGGAGGGGGCGACCCCAGTTCCGGCGCCGGGGATGCGTTCGCCCCCTCCACCGCTTCGCGGTCCCCCTCCCCCGTGGACGGGGGAGGATTTTTGACGACGGCGGCTCAGGCGAAGTTCGCCGAGCTGGCGTCCGGGGCGCGCCTGCGCCTGTCGCCGGCCTCGGCCGACACGGACGGTTTCTTCGCCGCCGTCTACGAGCGCGCGGCATGAAGCTGGCGCGGCATGGCGGGGTTTCGCTGCTCTACGTCATGGCCGCGCCTGCTGAATATGGCCTGCACCTTCAGGCCCGGATCGCGCCGTTGATGACCGGCGTCGGCCCGGTCGAGGCCGCCGTGAACCTTGGCGTCGCCCTGGCGCGGCTGGAGGCGGCGGGCGATTTGCCGGATCTGATCGTATCGCTGGGCTCGTGCGGGTCGCGGGTGTTGGACCATGCGGCGGTCTATCAGGCCGCGTCCGTCGCCTATCGCGACATGGACGCCAGCCCGCTGGGATTTCCGAAGGGCGTGACCCCCTTGCTGGACCAGCCCGCCGTCCTGTCTTTGCCGTGCCCAATCCCCGGCGTGCCGACGGCGACCCTGTCGACCGGAGCGAACGTCGTCTCCGGCGCCGCCTATGACGCCATCGACGCCGAGATGGTGGACATGGAGACCTGGGCCCTGGTCCGCGCCGCCCAGACCTTCGGTGTGCCCCTGATCGCCCTGCGCGGCGTGTCGGACGGCCGCGCCGAGTTGAAGGCGTTGGAGGACTGGACCTCGACCCTGCATCATGTGGACGAGAACCTGGCCGCCGCCCTGGATCGCTTGATCGCCGTGCTGGAGGCCGACGGCCCCGCCGCTCTTGAGCTTCCCGCCCTTGAAATATCGGCCCCGCCCGGCCAAGACCCCGCCCATCCTCCTGCCCCGGATTCGATCACGCCATGACCACGCCGCAAGACCACCAGAAGGTCCTCATCGTCGACTTCGGCAGCCAGGTGACGCAGCTGATCGCGCGCCGCCTGCGCGAGGCCAGCGTCTATTGCGAGATCCATCCGTTCCAGAAGGCCGAGGCAGCTCTGACGGCCATGAAACCGGCGGCCATCATCCTGTCGGGCGGTCCCGAGAGCGTGCATGAAGAGGGCAGCCCTCGCGCGCCGCAGGGCGTGTTCGAGGCGGGCGTGCCGGTGCTGGGCATCTGCTACGGCGAGATGACGATGTGCGAGCAGCTGGGCGGCAAGGTCGAGGGCGGCCACACGCGCGAGTTCGGCCGCGCCGAGATCACGGTTCAGAAGGCCTCGCCCCTGCTGGCCGATCTGGCTCCCGTCGGCGAGAACGAAGAGGTCTGGATGAGCCACGGCGACAAGATCGTCGCCATCCCGCAAGACTTTGACGTGGTCGCCTCGTCAGAAGGGTCGCCCTATGCGGTGATCGCCGATGAGGCCCGCCGCTTCTACGGTGTGCAGTTCCACCCCGAGGTGATGCACACGCCGCGCGGCCATCAGATGCTGAAGAACTTCACCCACGGCATCGCGGGTTTGAAGGGCGACTGGACCATGGCCGCCTACCGCGACGAGAAGATCGCCCAGATCCGCGAACAGGTCGGCGACGCCAAGGTGATCTGCGGCCTGTCGGGCGGTGTGGATTCATCGGTCGCGGCCGTCCTGATCCATGAGGCCATCGGGGATCAACTGACCTGCGTCTTCGTCGACACCGGATTGCTTCGCAAGGACGAAGCGAAACAGGTCACGACCCTGTTCCGCGAGCACTACAACATCCCGCTGGTGCACGTCGATGCGTCGAAGGAATTTTTGGGCGAACTGGCCGGCATTTCCGACCCCGAGACCAAGCGCAAGACCATCGGCAGGTTGTTCATCGAGGTGTTTGATCGCGAGTCCGCCAAGATCGAAGGGGCCGAATTCCTGGCCCAGGGCACCCTCTATCCCGACGTGATCGAGAGCGTCTCCTCGTCCAGCGGCAAGGCCCACGTCATCAAGAGCCACCATAACGTCGGCGGCCTGCCGGACTATATGAAACTCAAACTGGTCGAACCCTTGCGCGAACTGTTCAAGGACGAGGTCCGGGCGCTGGGCCGCGAACTGGGCCTGACCGACGCCTTCGTCGGGCGCCACCCGTTCCCCGGACCGGGCCTGGCCATCCGCATCCCCGGCGAGATCACGCCGGACGCCGTCGAGACCCTGCAACAGGCCGACGCCATCTATCTGGACGAGATCCGCAAGGCCGGCCTCTACGACAAGATCTGGCAGGCCTTCGCCGTCCTGCTGCCGGTCAAGACCGTCGGCGTCATGGGCGACGCCCGCACCTATGAAAAGGTCCTGGCCCTGCGCGCCGTCTCCTCGACCGACGGCATGACCGCCGACTTCTACCAGTTCCCCTGGGACGTCCTCTCTAAGACCGCCACCCGCATCATCAACGAGGTCCGCGGCGTCAACCGCGTCGTCTACGACGTGACGTCCAAGCCGCCCGGGACGATCGAGTGGGAATAGGGCAGGGCGTCCGTCGGTTCTTTCAAGTGGCGGGTATTCTTCGAAACCGCACAATGCGCCGGCGTGCAGGTTGCAACTGCTTTCCCGCCTAACCCACGCTCTCAGACGAGATTACAAATCCGCCATCAGGATCGTCGCCTGCTTGCGAGTCGCGACCGAATGTGACTAAACATGAATGACACCGGTAGCAGTCAAACGGCCAACTCGCTTTGACACCGGTGTCTCCCGTCAGCAGCGGGAGGCGTGAACGAGGGCGTTCGATCCTTGAAGCGCAACACTTGGGAGGAGAAACTAGAATGATCCAACGCCACAAATTCGCGCGCCACGCCCTGGTCGCCACCGCGTCGCTGGGAGCCCTAGCTCTCGCCATGATGGCGCATGACGCCGCCGCCCAAACGGCCGAGGTCGCTGCGCCTCAGACAGATGACGCTGCCAAGGTCGATGATATCGTCGTCACGGGCTTTCGGGCCAGCCTGCAGAATTCCTTGAACATCAAACGTCGTGAAGCCGGCGTCGTAGACGCCATTTCGGCGGAAGACATCGCGGATTTCCCCGACACCAATCTGGCCGAGTCGATCCAGCGCATTCCGGGCGTCTCGATCGACCGCGATGCAGGCGAGGGCCGGTCGATCACCGTCCGCGGGCTCAGCTCGGAATTTACCCGCACGCGGATCAACGGAATCGAGGCCCAGGCATCGACCGGCGCCACCGACTCGTCGGGCGGCGTGAATCGCGGTCGTGGTTTCGACTTCAACGTCTTCGCCTCAGAGCTCTTCAACAATATCACGGTGCGCAAGACCGCCTCGGCTGAGACGGAAGAGGGGTCGCTGGGGGCGACCGTCGATCTGCGCACCAGCCGTCCGTTCGACAAGATGGGTTTCCAAGGCGCGCTGTCGGGCCAGTATGGCTACAACGACTTATCGCAGGACTGGAGCCCGCGGTTCGCCGGTCTGATTTCGAACACCTGGGCGGATGACCAGATCGGCGCTCTGTTCTCGATCGCCTACAGCGAGCGTGACAGCCTGGAGGAAGGTTTCAGCTCGGTGCGCTGGGGACCTGCCAGCGCCGACGGCGGTTTCCAGAATGGCGCTGTCCTGCCGAACGCCGCGCGCACCTACCACCCTCGCATCCCGCGCTATGGCAGCCTGGAGCACAGCCAGGAACGTTTGGGCGCGACGCTGTCGGTGCAAGCCCGGCCCGGCAATGGTCCGACCCTGTTCACGATGGACATGCTGTACTCGAAGCTGGATTCGACCCGCAGCGAAAACTTCCTGCAAGCGTGGTCGCTCAGCCGTGGCGCCGATCAGGGCGGCAAGCCGCAGGTCGACATCATGAGCTTCGAGATCGATCCCGACACGGGAGAGATGATCTACGCTCAGCTCGACGACATGGACATCCGCAGCGAGCAGCGGTTTGACGAGCTGGAAACCGAATTCAAGCAGATGACCTTCGGGGTCGAGCACGAGTTTTCGGATCGGCTGCGGTTCGACGGCCTGATCGGTCGCGCGGAGTCCAGCTTCGCCAACCCGGTCCAGGTCAGCGCCATTATCGATCGACAGAACGTCGACGGCTATTCCTATGATTTCCGTCAGAACCGCAATCTGCCGGCGATCAACTGGGGCTTCAACGTCGCCGACCCCACGCAGTGGAGCGTCGTCGGCCCGACCGGCGCCCAGCCCCGCTCGGAACTGCGCATCAGTTCGAACTTCCAGGAAAACGTCTATACGACGGGTGAGGCCAACTTCGCCTTCGACGTAAGCGATTGGCTCACACTGAAAGCGGGTGTCAGCCGTAAGGAATACGAGTCGAGCAGCCGCGCCTTCGCGCGCCCGAACAACGCCAACGGTTCGCCAGCACTGCCGGCGGGCACGAGCATGGCTTCGGTCACCAATCTGCTGAGCGGCTTCGGTCGCAATCTCGATCTGCCGTCGGGCGCTGCGAGCAGCTGGGTTCGGCCGGACTTGGCTGCGTTGCAGACAGTCTGGAATTACAACTGCAACTGCGACACGGGCGTAGCAGGCGGTGACTTCCGACTGATCGGCCTGAACGGCAATCCGTCCACCTATGGCAACTGGCGTGACGTGACCGAGACCGACACCGGCGCCTATGTGCAGGCCGATTGGGACACGGAAATCATGGGTGTGCCTTTCCGAGGCAACGTCGGCGTACGTCAGGTCAAGACCGAGGTCGACGCCTTGGGTTATTCCAACGTCGGTGGTGTTGCGACGCCGGTCCGGGGCGAGAACGAATATGACGACACCCTGCCGTCGCTAAACGTCTCGATCGAGCCGATGAAGGATCTGATCGTGCGCGTGGGCGCCGCCAAGGTCATGGCGCGACCGCCTGTCACCAGTCTGGTTCCGGTCTTCACGCTGAGCGCGGCCGGAGCGGCGACCAATACGGCCTCGCTGGGCAATGTCGAGCTGGAACCCTACCGGGCGACGACCTACGACCTGTCGGTAGAATATTACTTCGCGCCTGAAGCTCTGCTGTCCTTCGCCTACTTCTACAAGGACATCTCGACCTATGTGCAGACGACCACCGAACCGCTGTCGTACAGCCAACTGACGGCCTTGAACCCTGTGGCCTTCCCGTCAGGCGGTCGTCCTGCCGGCGACATCTATCAGTTCAGCACGCCTACCAACACGCCGGGCGGCCCGCTGAAAGGCTTCGAGATCAGCTATCAGCAGACCTTCTCCTTCCTGCCCAGCCTGCTGTCGAATATCGGTACGCAGCTGAACTACACGCACGTTGAATCCGAGATTCAGTATTGCGTCACCGCAACCTGCGCGGCCTTTGTGACGGCGGATCTGGTCAACCTGTCGCCAAACGCCTGGAACGCGACGCTGTATTATGACGACGGCAAGTTCAATGCGCGTGTGTCGGCGGCCTATCGCGACACCTATTTCCAGAACGTGCCGGGTTCAAACGGCGCCACGGGTCTGATCCCGTATCAGGGCAAGACCGAAACTACGACGATCGACGCTTCAGCATCCTATAACCTGACCGATAACCTCAGTGTTTCTGTCGAGGGGCTGAACCTGACCGACGAAGCCAACCGTCAGAACCACGGCGACATCGGCCTGCCGCGTGACAGCACCTATGTCTATCACCACACTGGCCGCCAGGTTTACATCGGCGCGCGGTATCGCTTCTGATCCCAACAGATCGGCGAGATAAGACAGGCGGCGTCGGTATAACCGGCGCCGCCCTTCTTTTGACATCGGCCGAACCGCGCGACGCGGCGACAGAATTTCGCTTGCCGGCTAGTCGCCTTGGCGGAAATCGAACCTCTGGTTTGCGACGAAATCTTCCCAGGCGCTGCGCGTGGCGAAGTCCAGGCCGCGATCCCACGCCGATCCCATGTAGTAGGTGAACGACTGACCCGGCGTGACCCGCACCAGTATCAGATAGTTGTCGGCGTCTTCAGTGAAGCCCTCGACCGTTGCGGGATCAACCGCCAGGGCGATGCCAAGCGAGCCATGCTCGGGGTTTTCAGGCTCCCAGAACATCAGACGCCCGTGTGCGGCGTCGCGCGTGACGAAGCCTCGTCCGTTGTCGTTGCTGCGCTTCGAAATGCCGATCGCGACGATCAGCGGTGCGTCGGAGTTCGAGGTCAGAGTGGAGGTCATTCGCGTAAAGTTGGAGCCTAACGGAAGGCTGAACTCACGCCTTTCTGAAACCGTGCGCACGACGTCGACAGGCCAAGGCCGGTAGGTCACGCTGAACCGCGCCTCGTCGCCGCCGGTTTTCTCAATCTGGTAGGTGGAGAAGTTGCGACTGGTCCAGAGCTTGTTGTCGTACCAGATGCCCAGACCCCCGGCGCCTCTGCCGCGTCCCACGTCGTAATAATCCAGGCCTTCGCCGCGATCGACGTGATAGTTCGGGAACTTCAACTGGCGGTCCATGAAGGGATAGCGGACCCGTTTGGCCCACACATCGATGCCCGAGCCAGAGGGCGCCTCGCGCGCTTCAAGCGTGGGACCGTAAATGCGATGAGCGACGCGATCGTTTTCCCATAGCAGGTCATCCAAACGATCCGGCGCGAAGCGGGCGACCGCGCGCGGTCGCTGCTGGTCTTCCGGCGGCGGCTCCAGCGGTTCGATGGTCGAGGGTCGATTCAGAGCGGATGGATCGTAGGAGAACGCCGAGGTCGCACGCATTTCGGCGTCTCGACGTCGGATTTCTTCGGCGCCGACGACCGTCACGGGGGCGGGCGGGACAGGGGTGGTCGCAGCGATCACTTCGGCCGTGGCGCGCGTGGGTTCCGTTAATGGCAGAGAGCGAACTGGATCATTCAGAGACGCGACTTCCAGCCCGGCCAGAATATAGGTTCCTGAAGCATAGAGGCCGACGTCCTCAGGGTCGGTCGATACGGGCTGATCGCCGGTCCTCTGCGCCGCGCCCACCAGGCCGTTCGCAAGCACATGGCGGTTCAGCCCGGCCCAACCCTTCAACACGTGCGGCAGGTAGATGTCGCGATCCAGAAGGCCGTGATTGATCCCCCAGGCCAGAGCGTAGACATAAAAGACCGAGCCTGAGGTTTCAGCCTCGGGATAGGCTTCGGGATCCAGCAAGCTGGCGCGCCACAGTCCGTCTTCTTGTTGGAGACCTGCGATCCTGCCGGCCATCTTCTGGAAGAGGTCGACATAGAAGCCGCGCCCGGCCAAATCGGCAGGCACGGATTCCAGCCATCGCACCAAACCGCCCATGACCCAGCCATTGGCCCGCGACCAGTAGATGCGGTCGCCATCAGCGTCACGATGGTTCTCGTCCTTGAACCGTTCGTCGCGCAGAAAGAGTTTTTCGTCCTCCACCCACAGCCGCGCCGCTGTGCGTCGCCATTCCTTGTCTGCGGCGTTCAGATATTTCGGATCGCCTGTGATCGCGGTCATGCGGGCGAAGACCGGGGGCGCCATATAGAGCGCGTCGGCCCACCACCAGACCAGCGCCGGTGTGTCTTCCGCCCGGGCCAGATAGGGGACCTGCCAGTCCAGCCGCTGACGCAGCGGCATCAGCACGCCCTCCTGTCCACGACGCGCGTAGAGTTCTTCGTAGAGATCGCCGATCGCGATATCGTCGGCGTTCAGCATCGTCTTGCCCGAGCGCGCGCCCCGTACACTGTAGTTGTAGTGATCGGCCACGGCGCTCAAAAAGCGCAGGGTTCTCCTGTCGTCCGAGACGCGCGCAAGTCGCGAGGCGCCGACGTAAAAGGTGGCTGCGACCCAGTTCGACGACATCTGCGTCAGGTTGCTGCCCGTCGATAGAGCGAGCGGCTCGGCGGCCATGGCGGCGATTTGCGAGGAAGCAACATATTCGACAGCCGCCATCGTGCTCTCTCGAGACGGCACGCCTGCCACGTCGGTGTAAAGGGCGGGGCGATCGCGTTCAGCCAGCCATTCAGCCTCGACGCCCGGCGGCAAGGCTCCGGTCGTTTGCGCTAGAACGGGGCCGGACATGGCGGCCGAGCTCATCAGGACTGCTATCAGGCCAAGGCAGGGTCGGGTTGGCAGGGCCATGTTTCCTCCGGCGCTGCTCCGGGCGGCGCATGATGGTTGGTGGCCCACCTGGACAGCGAGCCGCAACGTAACCGGTGTCAAATTCTGACGATCAACTATCGGTATCTCTTGCCAGCCTTATATCGTCCACTATTGTGAGACGAAAGAACAGAATGTGGGAAATCTAGATGCGCGCCGATCGCCGCACGCTTCTGCAACTGGGTGTCGTCAGTGCCTTGACGCAAGCGACGCCGGCGTTTGCACAGTCGAGCCGTTCGCGCACCTTCGATGCGTCCGACTATGGCGCGATGGGCGACGGAGTGACCATCAACACGCGTCCTATTCAGGCCACCATCGACGCAGCGGCAGGGCAGGGCGGAGGGGTCGTGGTCCTGAAGCCCGGTCTGTATCTGTCAGGTTCGCTATTCGTGAAGTCGGGGGTGACCCTGTCGATCGAACGCGGCGCCACTCTGCGCGGCGTTCAGGATCTGGCCGCCTATCCGATGGTTCGCACGCGTGTTGCCGGCGTTGAGATGGACTGGCCCGCCGGCTTGCTGAATGTCTATCAGCAACAGAACGCCAAGATCACGGGCGAGGGTCTGGTCGATGGCGACGGCAAGCTCTTCTGGGACTCCTACTGGGCGCTGCGCCGCGATTATGATCCGCGCGACCTGCGATGGGCGGCTGACTACGACTGCCGCCGTCCGCGGTTGGTCCACGTTTACGATTCACAGCAGGTCGAGGTTTCCGGTCTGAATCTGGCGCGATCGGGCTTCTGGACCGTCCACGTCTGCTACTCGCGGGATGTGAAGGTCGCCGACCTGATCATCAGGAATAACATCGGCGGACGCGGACCTTCGACGGACGGCATCGACATCGACTCGTCGGAGCGGGTGTTGGTTGAGAGATGCGACCTGTCGGTCAACGACGACGCGATCTGCATCAAGGCCGGACGCGACTGGGACGGGCTGCGGGTAGCCCGGCCGTGCCGTCAGGTGAAGATTCGCGACTGCATCGTCCGTGACGCCCTGGCCGGGATGACCTTCGGATCGGAGACATCTGGCGGATTTGACGACATCGAAGTCTCTGGGCTGAGGATCGAGTATCCGGTGCCGCTGGGGATCTTCTTCAAATCAGGCCACACACGCGGCGGCGTGATCTCCAACATCCGCCTGCGCGACATCCATCTGCAGGACGTGCGCACATTGATGCAAGTGAACCTGAACTGGTACCCAAACTACAGCTACGCCCAGATCCCGCGCGGAATCGCGGACGTGCCGGATTACTGGCGCGCGCTCGCCACGCCCGTGCCGCGCGAACAGGGCATTCCCCGTATCCACGATGTTCGCCTGTCGAACATCAAGGCCGTCGGCGGCAAAGTCGGATTCGCCGCCGCCGCCTATCCCGAAGCGCCGCTGAAAGACTTCATTTTCGAACGGTTGGACTGGGATGTGCAGGATGCGGGCGCCATCGCCAATGCCGAGAACTGGCGCTTCCGCGATTGCAACATCGACACCCTGGACGGCCAAGGCCCCAAGGTGACCGCGTCGTCCGGCGTCACTGGGCTGCGATCCAGACAAGCATGAAAAACCAAAAATTGTGGGAGTTAGCGCGATGAAAATTCTATCCGCCTGTTCGATCCTGGCATTTGGCGTGGTCGCGCTTGTGGGGGGCGTTTCCGGCGTTGCTCAGGCTGAAGTCCTGCGGCTGAACACGCCGGCGGTGGGCCTGACCAGCGACAGGATCGGCGCCTTGCCCGACGCGGAGCGTGGTCCGTGGGCCGAGTATCTGGCACGCTCCCAGGCCCAGCATCTGGCCGACCGCGCTGCGCTCGCGGCCGAGCTTCCCGCTGGAGTGGCTCCGCCGCCGCCGCCCAAGGCCATCGGACCCGCACACTACAACATGCCGCTGGATCGGCCTGCCGACTGGTACGCCACGGCCGAAGCCCGGGCCGTCGCGGATGCGATCGTCAGTTTCCAGACCCCCGCCGGCGGATGGAGCAAAAACCAGGATCGCAGCATTGCGCGCCTGCCGGGTCAGCGGTTCTCCAACGACGCCGAAACCATGGAGCAGAACCCGGCGAACTTCGATGCGCCGGCGGATCGCTTCTGGACCTTCGTTGGCACGTTGGATAACGAGGCGACGTGGTCGGAAATGCGTTTCCTGGCCAAGGTCGCCGCCTACGCGCCGGGACGCGGCGGCGACGCCTGGCGCGCCAGCGTGATCCGAGGCGTGCGCTATTTGCTGAACGCGCAATATCCCAATGGCGGCTGGCCTCAGATCTGGCCGCTCGAAGGCGGCTTCCACGACTCAATCACATTCAATGACAATGCGGTGGCGAACGCGGCCATGCTGCTTCGTGATGTCGCCCATGGCGCTGAGGGCTTCGACTTCGTGCCGGCTGACTTGGAGACACAGGCGGCCGAGGCGACCCAAAAGGCGATCGAGGTGATCCTCGCGGCCCAGGTGCGTCAAGGGGATCGCCTGTTGGGCTGGCCGCAGCAGGTCGAGCCCATGCGGCTGGTGCCAACAAGCGCTCGGAACTACGAGCCGCGATCCATCGCAAGCGGCGAAACAACCGATATCCTGATCTTCCTGATGGGCGAGGAGAACCCGTCGCCGGAGATCAAGGCCGCCGTCCGCGGCGCCGCCGAATGGCTTGAGGCGGTGCGTGTCTATGACAAGTCATTCGAAATGACCGACGACGGACGCAAGCTGATCGACAAGGCCGGGGCGGGTCCGATCTGGTCTCGCAACTACGATCTGGTGACCGGGCGTCCGATCTTCGGCGACAAGGATCAGACCATCCACGACGATGTGAATGAAATCTCCGTCGGAAGACGCAACGGCTATTCCTGGTGGATATCTTCGCCGCAGAAGGCGTTGGACCTTTACGCCGCTTGGTCCAATCGGGTCGGGTAAAGCCGAGACGCTGATCGGCATTGTCGATGGGGGCTGACGGCGCATCCGCGACGCAATGTGTGGGGCGCCAAGCGAGAACGCTTTCTTCGCTCCGGCCCTGCAAGATCGGCGCGGCAAAAGCCGATGTGAACCATTTCCCGTTCAGACGGTTAGCCAAGCCAGACTTTACGGAGAGGGCTGGCATGAGCACCCATGGACTGAAGGATGCGGTCGTTCGACCGTTGCATTGGATACTGCTGGCGTTTCCGATCGCGCTATTCACCTTCGCCCTGTTCACCGACATCGCCTATCTGAAGACGGCGGAGGTCCAGTGGACGAACTTCTCGGCCTGGCTGATCACCGGAGCGCTGGTATTCGGCGGTGTCGCCGGCCTGTTTTCGATCTTCGATTTCGTCGTCGGCCTGCGCCACGGGCGGTCACGGCGGGCGACGGTGCATCTGGTCGCGCTTGCGCTGGCCTGGGTGTTGGGGCTGGTGAACGCCTTCAAACACAGCCAAGACGCGTGGAGCTCCGTCGGAGCCTTCGGTCTTATCCTTTCGATCCTCTGCACAATCCTGGTCCTGGTCGCTGGCTGGACCGCCTATGCCGCGCGGGAGAGCGTCCGATGAACAAGAACCTGCTCGCCGCCAGCGCCGCCACCCTGGCCATGGCCCTGACGGTCGCATCGTGCGGCAACGCCAGCGACCCGAAACTGAACCAGACCGGCGCGACGCCCGACCTGCCCAAAATCAACGAGACGCTGGTCCCGCCGATGAAGATCAGCCCGCCGGCAGGTTGGAACGGCGAGACGCCGACGGTGCCGCAAGGCTTTACGATCAGCGCCTTCGCCACCGATCTCAAAATCCCGCGTCAGATGCTTGTCCTGCCCAATGGCGATGTGCTGATCGCAGAGGGGCGCGGCGGCCATGCGCCCGCCATGCGGCCCAAGGATGTGATCGCCGGCGTCATCAAGAAGCAGGGCAACACCAAGATCAAAGGCGGCAATCGCATCACCCTGGTGCGCGACGCGAACAACGACGGCACGCCCGAATTGCGGACCGTTCTGGTGGACAACCTCGATGCGCCCTACGGCCTAGCCTATGTCGACGGCTATCTCTATGTCGCCGAACAGGGGGCGCTGGTTCGCTTCGCCTTCCAGCCGGGCCAGACCGGTATCGCCACGCCCGCCGAGCGGGTGACGGAGCTGCCGTCGCGCATCAACCACCACTGGACCAAGTCCCTGACCGCCAGCGCGGACGGGTCGAAGCTGTATGTCGGCACCGGCTCGAACTCCAATATCGGTGAGCGCGGCATGGCGGTCGAAGAAGAGCGCGCCACGGTGTGGGAGATCGACCGGGCGACCGGCGCACGGCGCACCATCGCCACCGGCATTCGCAATCCGACGGCCCTGGCCATCGAGCCCACGACCAATCTGTTGTGGTCGGTCGTCAATGAGCGGGATGAACTGGGGCCGCAACTGGTCCCGGATTATCTGACCCAAGTGCGGGACGGGGCCTTCTACGGCTGGCCCTACAGCTACTGGGGCCAGAACCGCGATCCGCGCGTGATGCCTCAGAATCCCGAGATGGTCGCCAAGGCCATTCGGCCAGATTACGCCTTGGGATCGCACGTCGCCGCCCTGGGCCTGGATTTCGCCCGCAATGGCGGTTTTGGCGGGTCGTTCGCCAACGGCGCCTTCATTGGCATGCACGGCAGTTGGAACCGCCAGGATCCGTCCGGCTACAAGGTCGTCTGGGTGCCGTTCAACGCCGGTCGTCCAGCGGGTCAGCCCGTCGATTTCGCCACGGGCTTCCTGAAGGACGGCAAGGCGCGCGGACGCCCGGTCGGCGTCGCGTTCGATGGCACCAAACGTGTCCTGTTCGTCGCCGACGACCTGTCGAATACGGTGTGGCGCATCGCGCCTGCGCGATAGGCCGGCTTTTCCCTCGTCCAGCAAGGGCGAGGGAAATCGTTCATGTCTTCGAGACCTAGCCGAATAAGAAAAGTCCCCGGCTGCAAGCAACCGGGGACCTTGCCTATGGGGAGAGCTTTGACTTACGGCGTGAAGTCGATGGTGCGTTCGAAGGGCGCATCGACCGGACGGCCACGATCCATGATCGGCGTGACCTCGGCGCCGTTCATCAGGGCCAGGGCGGCTTCGCCAAAGCCCATGCCCGGACGGGTTTCTTCCAGCACGACGCAGTCGGTAACATGGCCAGATGCCAGGGCGGTGCAGCGCAGGCGCACGCTAAAGCGGTCGGTGCTCTGGGCCTTCGGCGCTACGGCGCGTTCGATGGCGGGTTGAGGCGCGCTGTACAGGGCCGCGTCCTTGAGCAGCGGTCCAGTCGGGGCGCCCATCAGGGCCGTCATCAATGTCAGGCTGAAGGTCAGTGTCATGGCAGGCCTCGTTCGTCTTCTATTAAGATTTGAACGAGATCTCCGTTCCCCGAACGTTCAAAAACGCGCGGGTGTGTTCGGCGAACCACACTTCGATTTCTCTGCTGACGTCAGAATGGCCTCAAGCTCGACTGTTGTTCTTCGCACAGGGTCTTCAGCCACGAACGCACGGTGCGCAAACGTGCGGTGTCGTGAACGTCGCGGTGGGTGGCCAGCCAGAAGCGACGCTCGATCAGGATCGACGGCAGCACGCGCACCAGACCCTCGGCCAGGAAGCACGGCAGGACGCCGACGCCGCCTCCCGCGGCGATGATCTCCCGCTGCGCCCGGATCGAAGATGAGGCGACGTGGGGCGCGAGGCCCGGCTGGACCTCGTCCAGATAGCGCAGCTCGGGCGCATAGATCAGATCGTCGATATAGCCGACGATGTCGAAGCGGCTCAGGTCGTCGACGGTGTCCGGAACGCCGTTGCGTTGCAGGTGATCGGGCGAGGCGTAGAGGGCCAGCTGATACGGCGTCAGCGGCTCGACGATCAGACGTGCAGCATGTGGCGCGGCCAGGGTGATCGCCATGTCGACCTCGCGGCGCGTCGGCGACAGAAAGCCGGAGGTCGCCGCTAGTTCGATCCTGAGGCCCGGATGAGCCAGACGCAGCGCGGGCAGGGCGGGCGCCATCAGGGTGACGCCAAACCCCTCGGACGCGCTGACGCGCACGACGCCGGCGGGCGCGTCGGGCTGGGTCACGCGATCGACGGCCTCCATCGCGCTTTCGGCCTCCAGACCGATGTCGAGCAATTGGGCGCCGGCGGCGGTCAGCTGAAGGCCGGTGGTCGAGCGGACGACCAGGGTGGATTTCAACGCGCTTTCCAATCGGGCGACCCGACGCCCGACCGTGGCGGCGTCGACGCCCAGCCGCTGCGCCGCGCCGCCCAGCGAGCCTGCGCGCGCGGCGGCGATGAAGATGCGCAGATCGTCCCAGTCATACATGTGTCAAACTGTAATGCAAAAACGCAGAGTGCTGCCTGCAACTTTGCATTATCGACAGGCGCGCAGCGGTGATAGCCATAGCCGCAACAAAAGAACCAACAGGGACACCCAGGCCATGCGCGACATTCGCCACTTCATCGACGGTGCGGCTTTCGACGGCGCGTCCGGACGCTTCAGCGACGTGTTCAATCCCAACACCGGCGATGTACAGGCTCGTGTGCAACTGGCGACGACGGGCGAGGTCGATCGTGCGGTCCAGGCGGCGCAGAACGCCTTTGACGGTTGGGCCTCGACCAATCCTCAACGCCGCGCCCGCGTCATGTTCGACTTCAAACGCCTGGTTGAGGCGCGGATGGACGAACTGGCCGAACTGCTGTCCAGCGAGCACGGCAAGGTCATCGCTGACTCCAAGGGCGACATCCAACGCGGCCTGGAAGTGATCGAGTTCGCCTGCGGCATCCCGCACGCGCTGAAGGGTGAATACACTCAAGGCGCCGGCCCCGGCATCGACGTCTATTCGATGCGCCAGCCGCTGGGCGTGGTGGCGGGTATCACTCCGTTCAACTTCCCGGCCATGATCCCGATGTGGATGTTCGGCGTGGCCATCGCGGTGGGCAACACCTTTGTCCTGAAGCCGTCCGAGCGCGATCCGTCGGTGCCGGTGCGTCTGGCCGAACTGATGCTGGAAGCCGGAGCGCCGAACGGCGTGCTGAACGTGGTGCATGGCGACAAGACGGCGGTGGACGCCATCCTGACTCATCCGTTGGTTCACGCCGTCAGCTTCGTCGGCTCATCCGACATCGCCCACTATGTCTATCAGACCGGCGCCGCCAACCATAAGCGCGTCCAGGCCATGGGCGGCGCCAAGAATCACGGCATCGTCCTGCCCGACGCCGACATGGATCAGGTGATCAAGGATCTGTCCGGCGCGGCCTATGGCTCGGCGGGCGAACGCTGCATGGCGCTGCCGGTCGTGGTGCCGGTCGGCAAGAAGACCGCCGACGAACTGCGCGAGCGGATGGTCGCCGAGATCCCCTCGATGCGGGTCGGCGTCTCGACCGATGCGGGCGCCCACTATGGCCCCGTCGTCACCGCCCAGCACCGCGAGCGTGTCGCGGGCTGGATCGAAAAGGGCGTGCAGGAAGGCGCCGAACTGGTCGTCGACGGCCGCGACTTCAGCCTGCAAGGTCACGAGAAGGGCTATTTCATCGGCCCGTCGCTGTTCGACCATGTGAAGCCCGAGATGTCCTCCTATCAGGAAGAAATTTTCGGTCCGGTGCTGCAGATCGTACGCGCCGAGACGTTCGAGGAGGCGCTGGCCCTGCCGTCGAACCACCAATACGGCAACGGCGTCGCCATCTTCACCCAGAACGGCCGCGCGGCGCGCGACTTCGCCGCTCGGGTCAATGTCGGCATGGTCGGGATCAATGTGCCGATCCCGGTGCCGGTCGCCTATCACACCTTCGGCGGCTGGAAGCGTTCGGCCTTCGGCGACATCAACCAGCACGGCATGGAGGGCGTCCGCTTCTGGACCAAGACCAAGACCGTGACGGCCCGCTGGCCGGACTCGGCGCTGGAGCATTCGGACAGCTCGTTCGTCATTCCGACGATGCGCTGAGGCCGCCATGGATTTCGCTCTCAACGACGATCAGCGCGCCATTCAGGACGCCGCCCGCGCCTTTGCCGAGGCCGAACTGGCGCCGCATTCGGCGCGCTGGGACGAGGACAAGCATTTCCCCGTCGAGGTGATGAAACAGGCGGCCGAGATGGGCTTCTGCGGCATCTATACGGCTGAGGAGCACGGCGGCATGGCCTTGGGCCGGGTCGAGGCGGCTGTGATTTTCGAAGAGCTGTCGCGCGGCGACGTGGCGACGGCGGCCTTCATCTCGATCCACAACATGGCGACGTGGATGATCGATCGCTTCGGGTCGGGCGACCTGCGCGGCCGGTTCGTGCCGTCGCTGGTCGGGATGGAGAAGATCGCCTCCTACTGCCTGACCGAGCCGGGGTCGGGGTCCGACGCGGCGGCGCTGCGGACGACGGCCGTGCGCGACGGCGACCATTATGTGCTGAACGGCTCCAAGGCCTTCATCTCCGGCGCGGGCACGTCCGACGTCTATGTCGTCATGGTCCGTACGGGCGGCGAGGGGCCGAAGGGCGTGAGCGCGATCGTGGTCGAAGCCGGCACGCCCGGCCTGTCGTTCGGCGCGCAGGAAAGGAAGATGGGCTGGAACGCCCAGCCGACCGCCATCGTCCAGTTCGACGACTGCCGCGTGCCGGTCGCCAATCTGTTGGGCGAGGAGGGGGCGGGTTTCAAATACGCCATGGCCGGACTGGACGGCGGGCGGCTGAACATCGCCGCCTGTTCGCTGGGCGGGGCGCGGCTGGCGCTGGAGACGGCGCAGGAGTACGTCGCCACCCGCAAACAGTTCGGCCGTCCGATCGGCGAGTTTCAGGCGCTGCAGTTCCGGCTGGCGGACATGGCCACGGACCTGGAGGCGGCGCGGCTGATGGTGCTGCGCGGCGCCTGGGCCATCGACACCGACCATCCGGAAAAGACGAAGTGGTGCGCCATGGCCAAGCGCCTGGCCACCGACGCCTGTTTCCAGATCGCCGACGAGGCCCTGCAACTGCACGGCGGCTATGGCTATCTGAAGGACTATCCGCTGGAACGGATCGTGCGCGACCTGCGGGTTCACCGTATCCTTGAAGGTACGAACGAGATCATGCGGGTGATCATCGCGCGGGAGATGACCAAGTGAGCGAGGCCGAGGTCGTCACCCGGATCGAAAACGGCGTCGGTCGCATCACTCTGAACCGGCCCAAGGCGATCCATGCCCTGAACCGGGCAATGTGCGAGGCGATGACCGAGGCGCTGCTGGCCTGGCGCAGCGACGCGGCTGTCCAGTCCGTGCTGATCGACCACGCCGGCGAGCGGGGTTTTTGCGCGGGCGGCGACATTCGCATGATCGCCGAAAGCGGTGCGGGCGATGCGTCGGAGGCCAAGGCCTTCTTCCTGGCCGAGTACCGGCTGAACCACCTGATGTTCGATTATCCCAAGCCGATCATCGCCATCGTGGACGGCATCGTCATGGGCGGCGGGGTCGGCATCTCTGAGCCAGCCGACATTCGTGTGGCGACCGAGCGCACCACCTACGCCATGCCCGAAACTGGGATCGGCCTTTTTCCGGACGTGGGCGGCGGCTGGTTCCTGCCGCGCCTGCCGGGCCAGACCGGCGTCTGGCTGGCGCTGACAGGCGCCCGGCTGAAGGCGGCGGATACGGTGGCCCTGGGCATCCATACGCACTTCGTGTCCGCAGATCGCGTCGATGCGTTGAAGGCCGATCTGATGCGCGAGCCCGCCGATCCGTCGTCGGTCGTGACGCGCCACGCGGGTGACGCCGGGCCTGCGCCGCTGTCGGCCCACCGCGAGGCCATCGACCGGCTGTTCGCCTTCGACACGGTTGAAGAGATTTTCCAGGCGCTTGAGGCGGACGGCTCGGACTGGGCGCTGACGCAGCTGGAAACCCTGAAGACCAAGTCGCCGCAGTCGCTGAAGGTCTCGCTGCGCCAGATCCGGACGGGCGCGACGCTGAACAGCTTCGCCGATAATATGGCGATGGAATACGCCCTGGGCGGCCGCGTGGTATCCACCCACGACTTCCAGGAAGGCGTGCGGGCGGTGATCGTGGACAAGGACAATGCGCCGAAATGGTCCCCGGCG
This sequence comes from Brevundimonas sp. UYEF29, assembly GCF_040546195.1. Taxonomy (NCBI): domain Bacteria; kingdom Pseudomonadati; phylum Pseudomonadota; class Alphaproteobacteria; order Caulobacterales; family Caulobacteraceae; genus Brevundimonas; species Brevundimonas sp. UYEF29. Next base: position 201,254 of record NZ_JBEPNH010000005.1, read on the forward strand.
GACCTGTCGGGCGTTACGAACGAGACGCTGGATGCGCTGTTCGCGCCGTTGCCGGACAATGAAAAATGGACGCCGCTGGCCTGACCACGTCCCCGCTTTCGCGGGGATGAGCGGACGACAAAAAGGGAGAGAGACCATGACCAAGATCGCCTTCATCGGCCTGGGCAATATGGGCGGCGGCATGGCCGCGAACCAGGCCAAGGCGGGCCATGCGGTCGCCGCCTTCGATCTGTCGGCGCAGGCGCTGGAACGGGCCGGAGCGGCAGGCTGCGTCGCGGTCGGATCGGTCGCCGAGGCGGTCAAGGACGCCGAGGTCGTGATCACCATGCTGCCGGCCGGGCCACACGTGCTGAAGGTCTATTCCGAACAGATCATCGGCGCGGCGCCGTCGACCGCGCTGCTGCTCGACTGTTCGACCATCGATGTCGAAACCGCTCGCAAGGTCGCCGGTCTTGCCAAATCGGCCGGTTACGCCTTCGCCGACGCGCCCGTGTCAGGCGGCACGGCGGCGGCGGATGCGGGCACGCTGGCCTTCATGGTCGGCTGCGACGAGGGCGACTTCGACCGCGTCGAGGCGGCGCTGGAACCCATGAGCCGCATCACCATCCGCGCGGGCGATCATGGGGCGGGGCAGGCGGCCAAGATCTGCAACAACATGCTGCTGGGCATCTCCATGCTGGGCACGTGCGAGGCCATCGCCCTGGCCGAGAAGCTGGGTCTGGATCCCGAACGGTTCTTCGAGATCGCGTCCAAGTCGTCGGGTCAGTGCTGGAGCGTGACCAGCTATTATCCCTGGCCGGGTCCGGTGCCGACCGCGCCGTCCAACCGCGACTATCAGGGCGGGTTCGCCACGGCCATGATGTTGAAGGACCTGAAGCTGGCCCAGGACGCAGCGGCGAAATCCGGCGCCTCGACGCCTCTGGGCGCACAGGCCGAGGCGCTTTACGCCCTGTTCGACGGGATCGGGCACGGCGGCCGCGATTTCTCCGCCATGCTGCAGATGCTGCGCGGCAAGCTGGATGAGCTTAACCCGGCATAGATTCGTCTTTCGCATTGTGATTGCGGCCCGTGCAGCTTCGGCGGCGCGGGCCTTTTCGTATGAGGCCGCAGCCGCGACGCAGATCGCCGACGGCTGGTGCGACCAAGGCGCGCGCCCACCGCGTTCGCCTTATTCCGTTCGCCGGAAGGAGCCTGCGAAGAGTGAAGCTAAAGCAGCGGCTTAGCGCCCGTGGCTCGTTGGGACGGCTCGAGCAGAGATCGAAAATCGCCCGAAATTTGGCCGAACGGCGCTTGCGGCGCACATCGCTCCTGTGTCATGTAACCGCTTACATCGCTTATCGACGGATCTTCGAAAAGGGGCCGGGACGATAGGGAGCAGGGAGAATTTAATTGGACATGGCCGCGCCTAGCGCTGCGTCTGCACGGCAGGAGGGCCAGCCCTTCGCCAAGGCCGCCACCATGCGCGACGTCGCCGAACGCGCCAATGTATCGGTGGCGTCCGTGTCTCGTGTACTGAACGGCTTGGGCGTGACCTCGGACGCGACGCGCCAGCGCGTGCTCGATGCGGTCGAGGATCTTCGCTACGTCCCTCACTTCGGCGCCCGCAGCTTGTCGACCAGCAAGAACGACACGATCGGCGTCATCCTGCCTGACCTGTTCGGCGAGTTCTTCTCCGAGTTGATCCGGGGCATGGACCTGGCCGCCCGCGCTCACGGCAAGCACCTGATCGTCTCCAGTTCGCATGACGGCGCGGAAGACACCTTGGCGGCCGTACGTTCGATGCGCGGGCGGGTGGACGGCATGATCGTGCTGTCGCCGCATCTGGGCGCGGCGAACCTGTCGTCAGAGTTCGCCGGTCGGATGCCGGTCCTGCTGATGAACGGCGGCGCGGCCGAGCCCGGCCGGGCGTCCATCATGATCGACAACCACGGCGGCGCCGTCGGCGCGGTCCAGCATCTGCTGTCCACTGGCCGCAGGCGGATCGCCCACATTCGCGGCGCCGCCGGCAATATCGAGGCGGACACGCGCGCGGCCGGCTATACGGCGGCGTTGGACGGTCATGACCCGATCATCGTCGAGGGCGACTTCTCTCAGGCCTCGGGGCACCGCGCCGCGACCCAGCTTCTGGCTATGACGGAGCGGCCCGACGCCGTTTTCGCCGCCAATGACATGATGGCTGTCGGGGCGCTTCTGGCCTTCCAGGAGGCCGGCGTGCGCTGTCCTGAGGACATCGCCGTCGTCGGCTTCGACGACGTGCCCATCGCCGCGCTGATGCGGCCTGCGCTGACGACCATGCGCGTCAATATCGCGGAAATCGGCCGTAGGGGCGTCGAACGCCTGATCGGCCTGGTCCAGGCCGGCGCGACCGCCGACGCCACGGACACCGCTTGCGAAATCGTTCGGCCGATCCTGGTCGAACGCCAGTCCACCGCGGCGGCCTCGTCCGCCAGGTTCAACAAAGGGTAGGCCAGCCATGTCGCTGAAAACCGATCCCATCAGGAGGGGAGAGCTCAGGATGACCCAGTTCAACACGCGTAAGGCCGCCTTGGCCGCCGCATCGGCGCTTGCCATCAGCATGGCGGTCGTCGGCGGCGCGCAGGCGCAGAACGCAACGACGACGTTGCGCGGCGCGGTCTATGACGGCCAGACCGTCGAGACGGGCGCGACGGTCGTCGCGACCGAAGTCTCCACCGGTTATGCGACACGCGCGCGCGTCGGCGCCGATGGTCGTTATGTTTTGTCCGGCCTGCGCCCCGGCACCTATCGCGTGCAGGTCACCAGCGCGGACGGCCAGACGGCGGAAGAAACCGTGACCCTGTCCCTGGGTCAGGTCGGCACGTTGAACCTGGATGTCGCCGGAGCGACGACGACAGCCGCCACCGACGGCGCGACTGAGCTCGGCGACATCGTGGTCACCGGCCGCCGGGTCTTCGAGGTGCGCACGCCCGAAGTCGCCACCAACGTGACCCAGCAGCAGATCAATAACCTGCCGCAGATCAGCCGCAACTTCCTGAACTTCGCCGCCCTGGCGCCGGGTCTTCGCGTGACCGAGGACGACACCGAGCGGACGATCTCGGCCGGCGGCCAGACCGCTCAGGCAATTAACGTCTTTATCGACGGCCAGAACCGCAAGTCGCTGATTAACGACGGCGGTGTCGCCGGTCAGGACGACAGTCGCGGCACGCCGTTCCCGCAGGGCGCCGTGCAAGAGTTCCGCGTCATCAGCCAGAACTTCAAGGCCGAGTACGAACAGGCCGGTTCGGCCATCATCACCGCCGTCACGCGCTCGGGCACGAACGAGTTTCACGGCGACGTCTTCGCCTACTATCAGGATCCCGGCTGGATTGCTCAGGATGTGATTTCGGAACGTCGCGGCGACGCCAAGGCGCCTCTGAAGCGCATCCAGTACGGCGCCAGCCTGGGCGGCCCGATCATTCAGGACCGGCTGCACTTCTTCGGCGCCTATGAGCGCAAGGACGAAGAGCGCATTTCGCAGTCCTTCCTCAACCGCACCGAATACACCAGCTTCTTCGCCAACGACCTGGGCACGACCTCGACGCCTTATGAGCAGGACGTCTTCTTCGGCAAACTGTCCTGGCAGATCAACGACCGCCAAAGGCTGGAACTGAGCAGCGAGTACAAGACGGAAGAAGATATCCGCGGAGCCAGCGGCCAGAATGCGCCCAGCCGCGCGGCGCGCAACAACGGCGAAAATATCGCCTTCAATCTGCGCCATCAGTATCAGGGCGATCGCTTCCTTAACGAGTTCGCGATCGATTACTTCACGTCAAGCTATGAACAGTCGGTGATCAATGGGTCCGACTATGGGCGCCAATACGTAATCTTCCGCGACGACAGCGCAGCGACGCCGGGGTTCCAGTATAACTTCAACAACCGCGACTCTACCGTATTCACGGCCGGCGGGCGGGCTGATGCTCAGTTCCTCGAGCAGAAGAGCACCACGATCCGTAACGATCTGACCATTCCGGATCTGGAGTGGATGGGTACGCACACGATCAAGATCGGTGCGAAATACTCGATGCAGAACTATTTCGTTCAGAAGGATTTCGGGCGTAACCCCACCTTTACCTACGACATCGAAGCTCGCCCCGAGATCAACGGCAGCCGCGATATCCCCGTCTCGGTTGACCTGGGAGTCGCCGTTCCGCCTGCGGACGTCGATAACAATGTTCTAGGCCTATACATTCAGGACGACTGGCAGATCACCTCCAAGCTGGAGCTGAACCTCGGCATTCGCTGGGATTACGAGGACAATGCGGTCAACAACGACTACCGCACGCCTGATTCCATTCGCAACATGCTGGCCGCGATCCAGAACCTGCCGAACTACGACTTCCCGTCGTATTTCAACCCGGCGGATTATATTTCCGATGGTGATCGCAAGGCCTTCAAGGGCGCGTTCCAACCGCGCTTCGGCTTCTCCTACGACGTCTTCGACGATGAGCGGACGGTCATCTTCGGCGGTGCCGGCCGCTACTACGATCGTATCGGCTTCAACTTCGCGTTCGACGAGCGGTTCAAGCCCTTCCAGTTCAACAAGACGATCTACTTCTCGAACACGGGCGGGCCTCGTGGCGGTGTCCAAACCATCGCCTGGAACCCGAGCTATCTGACGCCGCAGGGTCTTGATCCCCTGCTGGCGGCCAGCCCGGGCGCCGGCGAAGTCTTCCTGGTGCAGAACGACTTCGAGCCGCCTCGCACCGATCAGTTTAGCTTGGGCGTGCGCCAGAAGATCGGTATGTTCCAGACGGCGCTGACGCTTGCAGCCGGCAAGACGAGAGGCGAATCCAGCTGGTATATCGCCAATGCCCTGACGGAGACGGGCGGACGGTTCAACGGTCCGACGCCGGGATCGGTGGGCTTCCCGCAGTTCCGCAACCTGATCTTCTTCCAGAACACGGATAAAGAGCGCGACTACAAGGCGATCTACTTCACGGCCGACAAGCACTACAACGCCGAAGATCGCTGGGGCGTAAACATCGCCTATACCTATATGGACGCCACCCAGAACGGCAGCCGCGACTCCGGCTATGGCGCCTTCGACTTCGATTACAATGTGCCTGGACAGTCGCCTGAGTTCCCGTCGAACACCGACGAAACGCATCGTATCGTGGCGTCCGGCACCATCGGTCTGCCCGCGGACTTCCTGCTGTCAGGCATCGTGACCCTGGGTTCGGGCTTGCCCTACACCGTGTTCGACTGCCCGAACGCTCCCGCCGGCGGCCCGAACATTTGCTGGAACGGCGGTCGTCCGGACAAGCGCGCCTTCTTGCCCGGTCTGAACTTCGCCTACCGCCAGATCGACTTGCGTCTGACGAAGGGCTTCGAAGTCTATGGCGGCCAGAAGGTGGAGTTCATCGTGGATGCGATCAACATCTTCAACTTCACCAACTACAAGTCCTTCGATCAGGGCTTCAACAGCCCGCGCTTCGGCATGGGGACGGAACAGTATCTGCCGACCCGCAGCTTCCAGGTCGGCCTGCGTTACTCCTTCTAAATCCTGAGCCTGGGCCGCCTCGTGCTTGTTGCGAGGCGGCCTTTCTTTTTCGATTGAGACCCAGTGAGCGTGCCCATGAATCGTCGAAACTTCCTGATGCGGACCACCACAGGCGCGGCGGCTCTGGCCGTAGGATTTCCGGTGATGGCGGCGGCGCAGCAGGCGGCGGCGACGGGGGCGGTCAATGGGACGCAGAGACGGCCGATGCGGCTGGATCAGGAGATCGAGGAGCTTCAGGAGCGGACGTTCCGATGGTTCGAGAAGGTCACGGATCGCAGGACCGGCCTGACGCCGGATCGCTGGCCCACGCCGTCCTTCTGTTCGGTGGCGGCGGTCGGCTTCGCCCTGACCTGCTGGCCGGTGGGCGTCGAGCGCGGCTGGATGAGCCGGGCCGAGGCGCGCGAGCGGACCCTGACGACGCTGCGCTTCTTCCACGATTTGCCGCAGGGCCCGGAGGCCAGCGGCACGGCGGGGTACAAGGGCTTCTTCTACCACTTCCTGGATATGGAGACGGGGCTTCGTTACCGGACCAACGAACTGTCGACGGTCGATACGGCCCTGTTGATCGGCGGTATGCTGTTCGCCGCCCGCTACTTCGACGGCCGTCATGCCGACGAGGCAAAAATCCGTCAGAAGGCTCAAGCCATCTACGAGCGGATCGAATGGCCGTGGGCCGTTATCCGCGACAACCGCATCACCATGGGCTGGCACCCCGAGAGCGGCTTCATTCCCTCCGACTGGCACGTCTACAACGAGGGCATGCTGGTGTTGCTGCTGGCCATCGGCAGCCCCACCCATCCGGTGTCGGTCAATGTCTGGCACGAATGGGCGGCCAGCTATGACGAGAGCTGGACGGATCGCTGGGGCAGCTGGCACCTGAATTTCGCGCCCATCTTCGGGCACCAGTACAGCCATATGTTCATCGACTTCCGCGGCATTCAGGACGCCTGGATGCGTGGGCAGTCGGCCCAGCTGGGCGAATACCTCGACTATTTCGAAAACAGCCGCCGCGCCGTCTACGCCCAGCAGAAATACGCCCACGACAACCCGGGCGGCTGGGCGGGCTATTCGTCCGAGGTCTGGGGCCTGACCGCCTGCGACGGGCCGAGCGACTTCAAACAGGTCATCGACGGCAAGGAGCGCGAGTTCTTCAGCTATTCCGCGCGCGGGCCCGGCGACCGGGACGACGGCACCATCGCGCCGACGGCGGCGGCCAGCTCCATCGCCTTCGCGCCCGAAATCGTCGTGCCCTGCGTCAAGGCGATGAAGGCGCGCTACGGCGCGGGCGTCTATACCGAGTGGGGCTTCCTCGACAGCTTCAACCCGACCCTGACGGTGCGCGACGGGCCGCTGCAGCACGGCAAGATCGTGGACGGCGTGGGTTGGGTGGACGGCGACTATCTGGGCATCGACCAGGGGCCGATCGTCATCATGACCGAGAATCACAGGTCCGAGTTCGTCTGGCGCTATATGCGCGGCGAGCCCAATATCCGCCGCGCGCTCGACATCGCGGGCTTCACCGGCGGCTGGATGAACGGATGAGTTTGACGGCCCCCAGGCCCAATCTTGATAGACGCAGCGCTCTGGCCCTGATGGCGGGAGGGGCGGCTGCGGCCTGCACCCCACGCCGCGACGGCGAGACCGTGCTGCGCTTCTGGGCCATGGGTAATGAGGGCGGGACGGTGGGCCAGCTGATGCCCGAGTTCGAGCGCCGCAATCCGGGCGTCCGCGTCTCGGTCCAGCCCCTGCCGTGGACGGCGGCGCACGAGAAGCTGCTGACCGCCTACGCCGGGGCGTCGCTGCCCGACGTCAGCCAGATCGGCAATACCTGGGTGGCGGAGCTGACCGCCATCGGCGCCCTGTCGCCGACCCCGCCTGAGGCCGCGAACCTGCTGACCGACCAGTTTCCGGCGGTGCTGGAGACGAATGAGATCGCCGGCCGCGCCATGACCACGCCCTGGTATGTCGATACGCGGCTGCTGTTCTATCGCAAGGATCTGCTGGCGCGTGCCGGGTTCGATGCGCCGCCCGAGGACTGGGCCGAATGGAAGCGGGCCATGCATGCGATCAAGCGTGTGGCGGGCGACGGCAACTACGCCATCCTGCTGCCGTTGAACGAGTTCGAACAGCTTTTGACCTTCGGGCTTCAGATCGACGAGCCGCTGCTGAGGGATCGCGACACGCGCGGAAACTTCTCCAGCCCCGGCTTCATCGCGGCCCTGGCCTTCTATCGCAGCCTGTTCGACGAGCAGTTGGCGCCGCTGGCCTCGTCAACGCAGATCTCCAACGTCTGGACCGAGTTCGCCAGGGGCTATTTCAGCTTCTACTTCTCCGGGCCGTGGAGCGTCGGCGATTTCCGCAGCAAGCTGCCCGCGTCGTTCCAGCCGAACTGGGCCACGGCGGGCGTGCCGGGACCGAATGGCCTGGGCGCCTCGGCGCCGGGCGGGTCCAGCCTGGCGGTCTTCAAATCCTCCCCGCATCAGGAGGCGGCCTGGGCCCTGGTCCGCTATCTGTCCGAGCCGGCTGTGCAGGCCCGGTTCAACACCATCGTCGGCGACCTGCCCGCGCGCCAGAGCGCCTGGGACATCGCGGGCGTGGAGCGCGACCCGATGTTGGCGCCGTTCCGGGGGCAACTGGCGCGGGCCAAGGCCGTGCCCAAGGTGCCGGAATGGGAGCGGATCGTGACCGAGATGCAGATCGTCGCCGAACGGATGGTGCGCGGCGAATACACGCCAGAGGCCGCCGCCGCCGAGATCGACCGCCGCGCCGACCGGCTGCTGGAGAAGCGTCGCTGGATGATGGAACAGGGCAGGGCCGTATGACCGTCGCCGATCCCATTCTGGCCAAGGCTGGGGCGAAGGTCAGGCCGTCGCGCGGACGCGGCGCCCGCGAAAGGGCGGCCTGGACCTTCGTCGCCCCGGCCCTGATCGCCATCGGTCTGTTTTTCGCCATTCCGGTGATCGCGGCCCTGCTGCTCAGCCTGACCGACTTCGACATCTACGCCCTGGCCAACCTGGACAATCTGCGTTTCGTCGGCCTGCAGAACTATGAGCGGTTGCTGACCAATCCGCTGTTCTGGGGCGCGATGAAGAACACCCTGACCTTCGCGGTGCTGGGGGTGCCCCTGTCCATCGCCGCGTCCTTGGCGGCGGCGGTGATCCTGAACGCGCGGGTGGTGAAGTGGCGGCCGATCTGGCGGGTGATGTTTTTCGCCCCCTATGTCACGACCCTGGTCGCGACGGCGGTGGTATGGCGCTATCTGCTGCACACCCGTTACGGCGTCATCAACTGGGGGCTGGAAAGCATCGGCCTGCCCGCCGTGGATTGGCTGGGCGATCCGTCGACCTCGATCCCGGCGATCCTGATGTTCGTGGTCTGGAAGATCTTTGGCTACAATATGCTGATCTTCCTGGCGGTGCTTCAGACCGTGCCGGACGACCTTTATGAGGCCGCGCGCATCGATGGCGCCGGCCCGTGGAAGCAGTTCCGTCATGTGACCCTGCCGGCCATCGCGCCGACCATGCTGCTGGTTTCGATCATCTCGGTCGCCAGCTTCTTCCAGCTGTTCGCCGAACCCTATGTGATGACCCAAGGCGGACCGGCCCAGAGCACGGTGACGGTGCTCTACTTCATGTACGAAGAGGGCTTCAAATGGTGGAATCTGGGGTCCGCCAGCGCCGTCGCCTTCGTCCTGTTCCTGTGCATCCTGGCGATCACCCTGGTCCAGTTGGCGGTCGCCAAGCGGGTGGGGGCGTATCAATGAAAATCCGCGCCATCCTGCTTAATCTCGCCGTCGCCGTCATCGCCCTGGTCGTGTTGTTCCCGCTGGTCTGGATGGTGTCGGTCAGCTTCATGGCGACGGGGGAGGCGGCCGTCTTTCCGCCGCCGCTGCTGCCCTCGCACTGGACGCTGGAGCACTACCGCGACCTCTTTCTGAACCAGGGAATGGGGCGGTATCTGTGGAACAGTTTCGCTCTGGCGACCCTAGCGACGATCCTGGCGCTGGGGTTCACAGTTCCGGCCGGCTACGCCTTCGCCAAGCTGAAGTTCGCCGGGCGCGAGCGGCTGTTCCAGTTCCTGGTCGCCGCCCTGGTGGTGCCAGCCCAGATCGGCACTCTGCCACTGTTTCTGATGCTCAAATCGATGGGCCTGGTGAACACCTACGCCGGGGCGCTGGTGCCGTGGCTGGCGTCCATCTTCGGCCTGTTCCTGGTTCGCCAATATGCGCTGAGCATTCCCGACGAGATGCTGGAGGCCGCGCGGATCGACGGGGCCAGCGAAGGGCAGATCTTCCGCCGCGTGGTCCTGCCGACCTTGCAGCCGATCATCGTGACCCTGGGCCTGTTCGTCTTCCTGGGCAGCTGGAACGATTTCCTGTGGCCCCTCATCATTCTGACGGACCAGTCGAACTACACCCTGCCGGTCGCCCTGGCGGCCCTGTCGCGTGAGCATGTGCAGGACATCGAACTGATGATGGCCGGCGCCGTCGTCACGGTCGCGCCCGTGCTGATCCTCTTCCTCGCCCTGCAACGCTACTACATCCGCGGCATGCTCGCGGGCAGCGTGAAGGGCTGACCAGAACTGCGAGTTCCAATGCGTAATCTCCTGCTGGCCGCCGCCTCGGTCCTGACCCTCGCCCTGGCCGCGCCTGCCGTCGCGCAGGAGACGCGCGTTCTCGACAGCATGGACGATGCGACGCGGTGGGAGGCCACGGCCTCGACCGACGTTCACGCCGCCGTCTCCGCCGTCGCGGGGCATGACGGGCGGGCGGTGCGGCTCGACTACGATTTCGACGGCAAGGCGGGCTATGCGGTGCTCAGCAGGCCGCTGCCGTTCGACCTGCCCGAGAATTACGAGATCAGTTTCTGGGTGCGGGGCGCCGGGCCGACCAACACCTTCGAGGTCAAGCTGACCGACGCCTCGGCGGACAATGTCTGGTGGAAGCAGACGGCGCGCTACGAATTCCCAGACGGCTGGACCAAGTTCGTCATCAAACGTCGTCAGGTCTCGAAAGCCTGGGGGCCAAGCCCCGAAACCATCCTGCGCCGCGCGGAGCGGGTCGAGTTCGTCGTGGTCGCGGCCGAGGGCGGCAAGGGCTCGGTCGAGATCGACCAACTGACCCTGCGCGCCCTGCCGGTCGATCCGCCGGTTCCGCCCCAGCCGATCGCCAGCGATGGACGCACGGCGTCGACCGCCGCCAACGCCGTCGATCTCGGCCCGAAGACAGCCTGGACCCCGCCGGTGGGCGAGGCTTCGGTCCTGACATTGGACCTGGGCTACGAACGCGAGTTCGGCGGGCTGACCCTGCGCTGGGGCGAGCGGGGCGCGGCGAGCGACTATCGCGTTTCCGCGTCGATGGACGGGCGCGACTGGCAGCCGCTGACGACGGTTACGGGCAGCAACGGCGGCGTCGACTGGCTGAGGACGCCTGAGGCGACGGCGCGCTGGCTGAGGCTGGAACCGCTGAAACCCGTTCGCGCCTCCGATGTGGTCGGCTCGTCCGGCGCGGGCCAGCGGCTGGGCGCGGGTCAGGCCACGACCTATGCGCTGAACGAGATCGAGGTCGAACCGCTGGCCTTCGGCGCGGACCCCACGGTGTTTCTGGAAGCCGTGGCCAAGGAAAACCGGCGCGGCGTCTATCCGCGCGGCTTCTCCGGCGAGCAATCCTACTGGACCCTGGTCGGTGTCGATGGTGGCGGCGAGAGCGGCCTGATCGGCGAGGACGGCGCCATCGAACTACGCCGCACGGGGCCCAGTATGGAACCCTTCGTCGTCGATAACGGGCGGCTGATCACCTGGGCCGACGTCAATATCGAACAGGGGCTGAAGGACGGCGACCTGCCGATCCCGTCGGTGACCTGGACCGCCGACGACTGGACGCTGAAGATCACCAGTTTCGCCGACGGGCCGCCCGATCAGGCGCAACTGTGGGGCCGCTACGACCTGACCAATACCTCCAGCCGGCCGCGCACCGTGACGCTGGCCCTGGCGGCGCGCCCGATGCAGGTGAATGCGCCGCGTCAGTTCCTGGCCATTCCCGGCGGCGTCAGCCCGGTGGAGACGATCGCCTGGGACGGCGCCGAACTGAAGCTGAACGACACGGTGCGGGTGCAGCCGCTGGCGGCCCCGGATCAGGTCGCGCTGGCGACCTTCGACGCCGGCAGCGATCCGCAGTCCCTGATCCTCCCGTCTGCCCGGCGACCGGCCGCCGAGGTCATGACGACGACCGACGCCACAGGTCTGGGCGCCGGCGCCCTGACCTACGAGGTGATGCTGCAGCCCGGCGAGACCCGCACGGTCGGCTGGGTGTCGCAACTGTCCGGCGACGCTCTGGCGCCCGAGCCCGTGGGACAGGCGGCGGCTGTGCTGGACGCGGTCGAGACCCGGTTAGCGGCTGAATGGCGCGCGAAACTGGATCGGGTGGACCTGACCCTGCCGCCCGCCGCCCAGCGGATCGAGGACGCGCTGAAATCGTCGCTGGCCCATATGCTGATGTCGCGTCAGGGGCCGATCCTGCAACCCGGCACCCGCAGCTACAACCGCTCCTGGATTCGCGATGGGGCCATGATGGCCGAGGGTTTGAACCGGCTGGGCATGGCGGAGCATTCGGCCGACTATCTGCGCTGGTACGCCCCCTATGTGTTCGAGAACGGCAAGGTGCCGTGCTGCGTCGATGCGCGCGGCGCCGATCCGGTGCCTGAGAACGACAGCCACGGCGAGTTCGTCTTCCTGGCCGCCGAAACCTATCGCTACACCAGGGACGAGGCCCTGCTGCGCCGGGTCTGGCCGCAGGTGCAAAAGGCCATCGCCTATATGGACGAACTGCGCGCCTCGACCCGCACGGCGGCCTTCCAGGCGCCGGACCAGCGGCATCTGTACGGCCTGCTGCCGCCGACGATCAGCCACGAGGGCTATTCGGACAAGGCGGCCTATTCCTACTGGGACGATTTCTGGGGGCTGCTGGGCTACAAGGACGCGGTCTTCATCGCCGAAACCCTGGGCGATGCGCAGGCTGCGGCTCGCTATACGGCGGCGCGGGATCAGTTCGCCGCCGACATCCGCGCGTCGATTACAGCGACGGCGGTCCATCATGGCATCGACTGGATCGCGGGCGCTGCGGACCGGGGCGATTTCGACGCCACCTCGACCACAATCGCCCTGTCGCCGGTGGGCGAACAAGAAAACCTGCCGCCCGAGCTTCTGGTGCGAACCTTCGATCGCTACTGGGAAAACTTCCAGAACCGTCTGACCAACCGCCAGGCGTGGAAGGACTACACCCCCTACGAATGGCGGCTGGTCGGCGCCTATGTGCGGCTGGGTCAGAAGGACCGGGCGCTGGATGTGCTGGACTTCCTGATGGCCGACCGTCGGCCCGAGGCCTGGAACGGCTGGGCCGAGGTGGTGGGCCGCGAAAAACGCGAGCCGCGCTTCATCGGCGACATGCCGCACGCCTGGATCAGCTCCGACTATATCCGTTCGGCGCTCGATCTGTTCGCCTATGAGCGGGACAGCGATCACGCTCTGGTGCTGGCGGCGGGCGTGCCGGAGGTGTGGCTGGACACGAAGGAGGGTGTCGGCCTGCGGGATCTGCGCACCGCCTATGGGCCGCTGACCTACGCCTATCGCAAGGAAGGCCAGGGCTACGTCCTCACCTTGGACGACGGCGCGACGCCGCCGGCCGGATTCGTGCTTCAGTGGGCGGCGGGGCAGGGGCGGCCGGAGCGCGTTCGGATCGACGGCCGCTCAGCGACGTGGTCGGGCGACGAACTGGTCATTCCGGCAGGGGCGCGGCGGGTTGTTCTGAACTGAGCCTTCTCTCTTGAAACGGAGGGGTTAGAGCCGCTTGAAGGCTTTCCCGTCCGCGTCGAACAGGTGCGCCTGTTTTGCGGGCACGTGCAGCGTCAGTCGCTCGCCCGCCTTGGCCCGCAGTTCGCCCGCCAGCTGAACCGTCAGCGTGTCTGGCGTCGCCGGATGCTTCAGGTGCGCCATGGTCGTGGCGCCCAGAGTCTCGACGAACATGACCTCGGCGCTCAGGGCGTCGCCGTCGTCGCTGAGGATCAGATGCTCGGGACGGACGCCCAGCGTCACGGTATCGCCGAGCTTGGCCGAGGCGGCGTCCACGGCGATGCTGATCGGCTCGCCGGCCGTCGTCTCCACCGTCGCGCCGGTTGTCGAGGCCTCGACGATCTCGGCAGTCAGCAGGTTCATCTTGGGACTGCCGATGAAGCCAGCGACGAACAGGTTGGCGGGGTGTTCGTAAAGCTCCATCGGCGCGCCGACCTGTTCGATCCGACCGGCGTTCAGCACCACGATCCGGTCGGCCAGGGTCATGGCCTCGACCTGGTCGTGGGTGACGTAGATCATGGTGGTCTTCAGCTCGGCATGCAGCCGCGCGAACTCATAGCGCATCCGTACGCGCAGGGCGGCGTCCAGGTTGGACAGGGGCTCGTCGAACAGGAAGACCTCGGGTTCGCGCACGATGGCGCGGCCGATAGCGACCCGCTGGCGTTGGCCACCCGACATCGCCTTGGGCTTGCGATCCAGATAGTCGGTGATGCTGAGCGCCTCGGCGGCGGCGCGCACGCGGCGGTCGATCTCGCCCTTGTCCGTCTTGGCCAGCTTCAGGCCGAAGGCCATGTTCTCATAGGCGGTCATGTGCGGATAGAGCGCATAGGACTGGAACACCATAGCGATGCCCCGGTCCGACGGCGACAGGTCGTTGACCAAGCGGTCCCCGATCAGAACCTGGCCCGTGGTCGCCTCTTCCAGCCCCGCGATGGTGCGCAGCAGGGTGGACTTGCCGCAGCCCGACGGGCCGACGAAGACGACGAATTCGCCGTCGGCGATCTCCAGATCGACGCCCTTCAGCACCTCGACGGCGCCGAACGCCTTCTTCACGTCGACCAGACGGACATTCGCCATGCTTCCTGCTTTCCTGACCCGTTTTGTTTTGCCGCAGCGTAACCGGTTACATCGCAGGATCAATGGCGCACGATGTCTCGCCGACGATTGAAATTGCAAAACTGCAAAATTGGGCTTTCGCAAAAACGAAGCGCTGGATAGAAGTCCGCTGCCAATGGCGGGGAGTATCCGAATGACAAAGCGCAACTTCTTGATGACGACAGCCTCGATCGCCTGGTTGGCGACGGCTGCGGCCGCCCAGGCCCAGGAGGCGTCGCGCGTGGACGATGTGGTCGTCACCGGCTCCCGGATCGCGGGCGGTGAGCGGATCGCCCCGGTAGAGACTGTAGCCCGCGAAACGATCGCCGCCGCCGGCGTCGCCGATGCCTCTCAGCTGATCCGGCTGGTCACGGCGAACTCGGGCTCCGAGGCCCAGGTCGATCAGCTGAACCAGCCGCAGAGTTCGGGCACGGCCCAGTTCAACCTGCGCAATCTCGGCCTCGGCTCGACCCTGGTCCTGGTGGACGGCCAGCGCTGGACCAACAGCGCCGTGGTGGCGACGGACGGCTCGGGCTTCGTCGACATCAACTCCCTGGTGCCGATGATCGCGCTTCAGCGGGTCGAAGTGGTCAAGGACGGCGCCTCGGCGGTCTATGGCTCGGACGCGGTGGCGGGCGTGGTCAACTTCATCACCCGGCGGGGCGTGGACCGCCCCGAGATCAGCGCCAAATACGCCGTCGCCGACGGGTCGGAAGAGAGCGTGATCGAGGCGCTCGGCGGGTTCGGCCTGCTGGGCGGCGACCTGACGCTGGCGGCTTCGCATTTCCATCGCTCGGCCCTGGGTTCCGACGAGCGGGACTTCACCCAGGCCGAACGCTATGGCCGCGCGGCCTGGACGGCCGTGACCAGCTATGGCCAGCCGGGCTCCTATTTCCGACCTAGCCGCAACGGTTTTTCGCCCGATCCGGCGTGCGGCAATACGGCGTTCGGCAGCGCCTATCTGAACACGCCGACCGACAGCTTCTGTCGGCTGGACTATTCCGACTTCTTCGACCTGGCCCCGGAGGAGACCCGCACGCAGCTGTTCGCGGACTACCGGCGGCCTGTGGGCGACATGACCCTGTCGCTGCAAGGGGCGTGGTCGGCGACGAACACCATCGCGCGCCAGTCGCCGTCGCTGCCGATCCTGGCGCGGTCGCTGACGGTCCCGGCGAGTCATCCCGACAATCCGTTCGGCGAGGCGGTGCTGTTCCGGGGGCGGCTGCTGGGGGCGGAGGCCGGCGCGTCGCAAGCGGAGTTCGACTATCGCACCTGGCGTCTGGCGGCCGGGCTGGATGGGCGCTTCGGCAATGGCTGGACCTGGAACCTGTCCGCGACCAGCAGCCGCCAGCACGTCGCCTATGACAAGCCCGACACCATCGGCAGCGCCTTGCAGAATGCGCTGAACGGCCTGGCCGGAGCGGGCTGCAATCCCGCGACGGGGACGCCCGGCGTCGGGGGTTGCCAGTATTTCAACCCGTTCGGCAGCGCCTATCTGGGGACCGGAACGGCGAACAGCGCCGCCCTGATCGACAGCCTTATCGGCTCGACCGGCCTGCGGGGCGCGGCGACCCTGACGACGGCGGACGCCTCCACCAGCGGCGAGGCCCTGGCCTGGGCCGGCGGATCGATCGATGTCGCCGTCGGCGCCCAATATCGCCGCAGCGGCTTCCGTCACGACTGGAGCGATCTGGTGAACCGGGGCGATCTGCTGACGGCGGGCGTGTCGCCGGATTTCGACGGCGATCAGGAAGCTCTGGCCGCGTTCGCCGAAGCCCGCCTCCATCTGGGCGACCGGATCGAGGCGCAGTTGGCCGGGCGCTACGAATCCTACGACGGCAACGAGGGCCGGTTCAGCCCCAAGGCCGCGATCCGGTGGGACGTCACCGATGCCCTGGCCCTGCGTGCGTCGTGGGGGCAGGGGTTCCGGGCGCCGTCGGTCTATGCCCAGTCGGGGGCGCAGGCGTCGCAGCCGTCGGTCTTCGACCGGGGGGCGTTCGTCTTCGTCAACACCCTGACCTCGGGCCGAGCCGACCTGAAGCCCGAGAAGTCCGAGAGCCTGAACCTGGGCGCAGTCTGGACGCCGATCGACGGGCTGGAACTGGGCGTGGACGCCTGGCGGTTCGACTATGCCGATCAGGTGGTCAAGGAGTCGGCCCAGGCCATCATCAACCAGGCGGCGGCCGATACGGCGGCGGGGCGGACCGGCACGGAGGCGCAGAGCCGCATTACCCGCTCGGCCAGCGGCGCCCTGACCTTCGTCCAGCTTTATTTCATCAACGCCTCGTCCATCGAGACCCAAGGGATCGACCTGTCGGCCCGCTATCGGCGCGGCCTGTGGGGCGGGGAGGCGACGGCCTCGGCGACGTGGACCTATGTGGACGCCTATGACATCCGGCTGGACGCGTCGGCCGCCAAGGTGTCGGGCGTCGGTTCGACCAACCTGAACAACATCGGCCGGTCCCTGCCACGCAATCGCGGGGAGTTCGCCCTGGGCTGGAGCGGCGGGGCGAACGCGTTGACGGCGCTGGTCCACTATACCGACGGCTACGCCAATGACCGCAGCGGCATCACCGACGCCAGCATCGCCAGCCAGACTACCGTAGATCTGCTCTACAGCCGCACGATCGGCGCTGACCTGGATCTGTCGGTCGGGGTGGTCAATGTCGCGGACAAGGCGCCGCCGCTGGCGCAGTTCGCCCTGGGCTATGACCCGGTTGTGGCCGATCCGCGCGGGCGGGTGGTCAGCATCGGCCTGAGCAAACGGTTCTGACCAAGCGGTTCTGATCGGCGGTTGCGCGGTCAACCGGGCGGTGTATGCATCCCCCGGGGGAGAATCCGATGACCGACGGCGAGACGACGCGCAAGCAGGCGTTCAAGGACCTGTCCGAGGACGCGCTGGGCTTTGGCGGCGCCGAGGTGCGGACGGCGCGCGACCTGCTGGTGCGGCCCCGACTGGTGCTGCAGGCCTGGATGATCGAGGGGCCGACAGGGGGCGGGCGTTACGCAAAGCCGTTGAAGCTGTATCTGGCGCTGAACGCGATCCTGATGCTGATCGTCTTCCTGCGCGGGGGCTTGAGCTTATACCTGGAAGGCATGCCGGCCGAAGTGCTGAACCCCCTGCTTCAGGAAGCGGGCAAGTCGCGCGACGCCTTCATGTCGGATGCCGACGGCTGGATGTCGCTGGTCGCCGTGCCGATCATGGCGCCGCTCTACGCCCTGGCGGCCATGCCGCTGTTTCGCCTGTGGGACGCCGAGGACCTGGGCCTGAGATGCGGGTTCCGCGCGGCCTTCGCCTATCTGAACGCCTGGACCGTGCCGTTGCTGCCGCTGGCCTGGTTCATGTTCAGCCCCGGCCCGCTGGCCGCGGCGTGCAGCCTTTTGATGCTGGCGCTGGGCATCGTGGCCTTCATGCGGATGGGGAGGGGACGGTGGTATCGGGGCGTGGTCCCCGGCCTGGCCAAGGGCCTGATCGTGATGATCGCCATCGGGCTGTCCAGCGTCGTTGCGACCTTCATCGTGATGGTCATCGGCGTGTTCGCCGGGTTCGCGGCCTAGACGGTCGCCTGACAAAAACACCGTCTAATTCGTCTAATTCGTCTGAACTCAGCGACAGAGCGAAATTGCACAGCGCGGAAAAAGGGCGTGCAAAATGCAAGACGGTGCAATTGCTGAGCGCTGCTGTTTTCAAAGACCCGTCGACATCATAATCCCGTTCGGGGATACGTACGGTCGATTGATGAAGGCCGTCTCTAAACGCCCGATACTAAAGCGGATTTGTCGGCGAACAATGACGGCAAGGGGGGCGCCGCAGAGCGTGGATCGATCGTCGCTCCGCCTCTGTCCCGAAACCTCATTTTCGGTAGTTGTCTTGTCGACAGGGGCGCGAGCGAGGACGACAGTGTTCGCTGAAGCCTCTGATGGTCTGCAATGTCTCTGCGTTTACAAGCCGCTCAGGTCGCTTGGCTGAATACGAAGCTGACGCTCGATTTCATCGCCGCATCCCGCACCTGGATCGACGAGGATTTGATATCCGCCCTGCTGACTGCGGGCGTCGTGGATGCGAACGTCAGAGGCGCCGATGACGAAGGTGCGGCACGCAACCCTTCCATCGGAGCCGGCATTTTGCCGAACGCCCTGCGGCGGCCTGTGAATGCGATCAGCATCGCCATGTCCCTGGGCGTGCCGCGCGAGAGCGCGCGCACAAAACTGGCGGGCCTGGTGGAGCGGGGGATCTTGGTCCGGACCGACGGCGGCTTCGTCTTGCGCGCCGAGGTGTCGCAGTCGAAACCGTTCAAGTCTGCGATGGAAGCCTTTCTGCTGGCCACGGTGGAGTTCGTCGATGGGCTGGCGATGCTGAATGCATGCGGCGCCCGCGACGGCGACAGGGTCGTCACGCCAGCCTGGCCAGTCGCCGGCCTGGCGACGCGGCTGATGACGGCCCACGTCCTGAAAGGCATCCAGCACGCCTGGTCGCTGAAGCCCGAAATCAGCATGACGACGCACTACGTCCTGCTCTGGCTGTCGCATCTCACCGGAAGCGCCTTGCGGGTCGTTCAGGACGAGCCGGACGCCGGCCGTCTCGGCCCCCTGAACCCGCCGTTCGGGCCGGTGAGCGTGATCGAGGTCGCCAAGGCCGCCAGAATGGACGACGAAACGGTCCGCCGGCACCTGGGTCAGCTTGAAAAGGCAGGCCTGGTGATCCGGGTCGCGGGCAAGAGAGACATCAATCTGCCGGATCAGACCCTGGTCGCGAACTGGCTCGATTTCCAAAGCCGGACGATCCTCGGCACGCAGCAACTGGTGCGCAAACTCTATGTCGCGGGCGTGATCGTCGATCAGCCAAGCGAAACCATCCGATTATTCTGAACGACGATGATGAGGTTCGCATCCCAGATCGATGCTGGAGCTGCATTCGTCGGTTGCTCGTCGAATGCCGTCGTCAATAGGGGGCGCGCCGATGCCGGCCCTTATTGACGCGTTCGATTGGGCGACGACGCCCCTGGGGCCAAGGCGCGATTGGTCGCCCGCGCTGAGCATTACCTATGACATGATGATGGGAATGGGTTTTGCGGCCAGCGTCATGTGGGGCCCGGAGCGCACCCTGCTCTACAACGGCGCCTATATGCCGCTGCTCGGACAAAAGCATCCGAACGCCCTGGGCCGTCCGCTGGATCAGGTCTGGCATGAGGTGTGGGACGATCTGCGCCCTCTGACGGAGCGCGCGCTGGCAGGCGAAACCGTTTTTCTGGAAGACCTGCCGCTGACGATGGTTCGAAACGGCTATGCGGAAGACACCAGCTGGACACTGTCCTACAGCCCCGTGCGGGACGGCGACGCGATCGTCGGCATTCTCAATATCGCCATCGAAACGACCGAGCGGGTGCGGGGCGAGCAACACCGGCAGATGCTGGTCGACGAATGCGGTCACCGGGTGAAGAACACCCTCGCCCTGGTTCAAGCGGTCGCCCGCAGCACCCTGTCGGGCGTCGATCGTGACGTGCTGGAGCGTTTCGACGAGCGACTGAACGCCATCGCCCGGACCCAGCAGACGCTGGACGAAAAGGCGTGGAATGGCGGCGACCTCGGTGAGATCGTTCGCGACGCGGTCGGTAATCTGGTGCGCAGGCCGGTCTCGATCTCGGGGCCGTCGGTGCAGCTGTCGCCGCGTGTGGCGCAAACGGTCGCCTTGATCATCCACGAACTGACGACGAACGCGTTCAAGCATGGCGCCCTCGCCAAGCCCGGCGGCCGCGTCTCGGTCGATTGGCGGCTGGATGAGGGTGAACTTGTCCTGACGTGGATCGAAGGCGGGGGCGCGCCGGCCCATCCGCCGCTCAAGACCGGCTTTGGCGTCAAACTACTCGCGAGAGGCCTGCTGGGGGGCGGCGGCGCGGATCTTCGCTATGGCGTAGAGGGGTTCTCGGCGACGTTCACAGCGCCGGCGTCGCGTCTGACCGACAGTTGACGATGCCTTGCGAGGGGGCGAAAGCGGCTGCATCCGCTTGATCCCCGACCTTCGAGAGACCCATGACCTACACCCTATATGGCATTCCCAACTGCGACACGGTGAAGAAGGCCCGGGTCTGGCTGGAGCAGCAGGGGGTCGATTACGTCTTCCACGACTACAAGAAGGCCGGGGTGGATGCGGGGCGGCTGGGCCAGTGGGTCGACGAGCACGGTTGGGAGACGGTGCTGAACCGGGCCGGGACGACGTTCAAGAAGCTGCCGGACGCCGACAAGGCGGACATCGACAAGTCGAAGGCGATCGCGCTGATGACGGCCCAGCCGTCGATGATCAAACGGCCGGTGCTGGATCTGGGGGATCGGCGTCTGGTTGGGTTCAAGCCCGAGACCTACGCCTCGGCGTTTACCTGAGCCGGACGGTCGCGACGACGCCGAAGTGGTCAGACGGGTATTCGCCGTTGGTCGGCGTGTCGCCGAAGCGACAGGCGTCGCCGGGCGTGAAGGCGGCCTGTTCGACGAAGATGTGGTCGATGACGCGCTCGGGATGACCCTTGGCCGGGTTTAAGGTGGTCGTGACCGCGCCGCGGGGCAGGGCGCTGAAGAAGCGGGGACCCGTCAGGGTCGCCAGGCCGGAATCCTCCTGCGTCGCATTGAAGTCGCCCATGACGATCAGGGGCGTGTCGTCCTGCGGCAGCCAGCCGAGCAGCGACGCGATCTGGCGAGCGCGGACCGGGCCGGCGTCCTGCTGCCACGCCAGATGGGTGACGACGACATCGACCGGGCGACCCTGGACGGCGACGCGAAGCCGAAGCGCGGTGCGGAAATCGTCGAGCGGCTCGAGCTTGGTCGAGGCTTCGGCCAGAACAGGCAGGCGGGTCAGCAGGGCGTTGCCATAGCGACGCGGGGCGCCCTCCGCGTCGGTCGAGACGAAGGCGACATGATAGCCGCCCAGTTCGCGCGCCAGCATCCGGGCCTGGTTCTCAAGCCCGACATTGGCGTCCTCCAGCACCTCCTGAAGGGCGATGACGTCGGCGTCCTGAGCCTTCAGGGCGGCGACTAGCAGCGGGCGGCGGGCGGCCCAGTCGCCCATGTTGTGCCAGATGTTGAAGGTGACGAGCTTCAGTTCGGCGGGCGTAGTGGGCTTTGGCGCCGTGGCGCAGCCTGCCAGCGGCGCCAGCGCGGCGGCGGCCAGCAGGGTGCGACGGGGGATCATCTCGGCCTCAGCCCTCGACGTCCGTCGAGGGGCGGTCATGGCCGTCGGCGCTTTCGGTGACCCATTCGCCGGCGGCGGTCTCGTATTCGATCGCGGCGGTCTGGTCCGGCACGCGCTGCTCGCGTGCGGCGCGCACGGCGGCGGCCTTGGCGTCGTCGTGGCTGGCGAAGGTTTCGGAATAGGTGTCGCCGGACTTGTAGGCCCAGCCGCCGTCATGTTCGACGATGCGATAGGTGACATGGGCCATGGGACGCGCTCCTGAGATTGATGAACCCGAACCCTAGACCGAACCGGCGGCGGCCGAAACGGCGACCTTACGAAGATTTCACGTAACGCCGCGCATCCGTTGAGGCGTCGGCCAGCCTCTTGTGATCAGAAGGCCGCCGCATCAGGCTGCTGCAACGGTTAAAGGGATACCCAAAATGGAAGGCATTGTTCCGATCTTCGCGATGTTCGCCGTCTTCGGTTCGATCACCGCCATCGTCTTCGGCCCGCAGGTGCTGAAGTATCGCGAAAAGCGCGACATGCAGGAAACTATCCGCCATGCGGTGGACAAGGGCCAGCAACTGCCGCCCGAACTGATCGACGTCATGACCAAGGATGTGCAGAAGAGCCTGCCGTCGCGCACCAAGGACATCCGGCGCGGCGTCATCTGGCTGGCGTCCGGCATCGGCATCGCCGCCTTCTCGGTCGTCAGCGAACTGGGCGGGAACTTCAACGGCAACCTGGACAGCGGCCTGCTGGGCATCTCGTGCATTCCCGTCACGATCGGCCTGGCCTTCATCGTCCTGAGCTTCTTCAACAAGGGCGCGGACTGACCACGGCGGGCGGGGAAGCTCTGATGAGCAAGTCTCTACGCGACTTCCACGATGTGGAGCTGGCCGCCCAGGCGGCGGCCGGCGGTCGGCGGGAGTATGGCGAACTGGTGCGTCGGCACGGGTCGGCGGTGCGGGGGCTGCTGCGCCGGATGGGGGCGACGCCGTCCCTGTCCGACGACGTGGCGCAGGACGCCTTTCTGCAAGGGTTCCAGCGGTGCGCGGAGTTTCGCGGGCAGGGAACGTTTGCGGGCTGGATCAAGAAGATCGCGGCGCGGCTCTATCTGAAGCGGGTGGCCAAGGAGGCGCGCTACGTCGCGGAGATCGAGGCCGATCAGGCGGATGTGGCCGTCGACCACGGGGGTCTGATGGACCTGGACGAGGCGTTGAAGACGCTCAGCGAGACCGAGCGTGTCTGCGTCTCCCTGTGCCACGGCGCGGGGATGTCGCATCCGGAAATCGCGGCAGCCATGAATTTGCCGCTTGGCACGGTGAAATCGCATGTCAAACGTGGTCTGGATAAACTCCGTGCGCGGCTGCAACCGGCGCACGGCTCAGGCGGGAGGTCGGTCCATGTCGGCTGACGAATTCGATCCGATGATCGAAAGGCTGTTCGCCCAGGCGCCGAGCCTGCCGGACGAGGCCCTGTTCCTGGCGACGGTCAAGGCGCGCATGGAGACGCGGTCGCGCTGGCGCGCTCTGACCCTGACGGCGGCCGGACTGATCGGCGGGGTGCTGGCGGTGCGCGAGGGGGTGAACATCAACTTCACCGCCGACGGCGATACGACCTTGGCGCAAGGCCTCAGGGCGGCGGCCGCCACGGCGCAGGGCGCAGCGCAATCGGGTCTGGACGGATTGGGCCTTCAAGGTCTGGGCGTCGGGGCGCTGGATGTGATGAACGGCTCGGGCATGATGGCCTTCTGGATCGTCGCCGGCGCCCTGGTCGCCCTGATGGCGGCGGGCGTGGCGAAGTTGTCGCAGGACGTGTGAGCGCGGCTGCAAGGGTGACACCGGCGGGGCAGGGGCCTATCTGACCCCTTCACGTCAGGAGGCCCGGCGATGTCCGTCCATACCCAAGAGAGCGTCAAACGCATCACCGTGCCCGATATCGCGGGGCGCAAGGGCGGCGAGCCGATCGTCTGCCTGACGGCCTATGACGCGCCGATGGCGGCCCTGCTGGACCCGCACTGCGACGTGCTGCTGGTTGGCGACAGCCTGGGGATGGCGGTTCACGGCCTGCCCAATACCGTCGGCGTGACGCTGGAGATGATGATCCTGCACGGGCAGGCCGTCATGCGCGGCGCCAAACGCGCCATGGTGGTCGTGGATATGCCGTTCGGCTCCTACGAGGGCGGCAAGGAGGTCGCCTACGCCAACTGCGTGCGGGTGATGAAGGAGACGGGCGCCCAGGCGGTGAAGCTGGAAACCAGCATCGAAATGGCCGAGATCGTCGCCTTCCTGGTCAAGCGCGGCATTCCGGTCATGGGCCATGTCGGCCTGCGACCCCAGGCGATCCTGGCCGAGGGCGGGTTCAAGGCCAAGGGGCGGACCGACAGCGAGCGCGACCGGGTGCTGGCCGAGGCCAAGGCCGTCGCCGAGGCCGGCGCCTTCTGCATCGTCATCGAGGGCGTCGCCGAATCGCTGGCGCGCGAGATCACCGAGACGATCGACGCGCCCACCATCGGCATCGGCGCCTCGGCCGCCTGCGACGGCCAGGTGCTGGTGGTCAACGACATGCTCGGCATGTTCGACTGGACCCCGAGGTTTGTGCGCAAATACGCCGATCTGCGCACCGAGATCGACCGCGCGGCCGCCGCTTTCGCCAGCGATGTGAAAACCCGCCGTTTTCCTGCCGAAGTCGAGACCTACTTCTCGAAAAAGCCGGCTTCGCAGTAACGGACGACGTTGCGGGCGGGGAGCCGACCTTCTAGGGTCCGCGCCGGTTTGCATTTCGCGATTTTGGGGCGACGTTTCAGTGGTTGATGTCTTCGAGCAGGTCGAGGAGGAGCTTCGCTCCGACAAGTTGAAGCGCCTGGCCAAGACCTGGCTGCCCGTTTTCGGCGTGGTGCTGGTCGTCGCCCTGATCGGCGCCCTGGGCTGGTGGGGCTGGGACAGCCTGAACTCCAACAAGGCCGCCAAGGCCGCCGAGGCCTATGATCGCGGCATGGAGGCCCTGCGCGCCGACAAGCCGATGGACGCCCGCGCCGCCTTCGAGGAAGCGATCAAGGAAGGCAACGGCGCCTACAAGGTCCTGGCCCTGCAGCAGCAGGCCGGCCTGGCCGTCAGCGCCAACAAGTTCCCCGAAGCTGTCCGCCTCTTCGACGAAGCCGCCAAGGCGTCCAGCGATCCGATCCTGTCGGACCCGCCCGCCCTGAAGGCCGCCTTCCTGGTTATGGACACCGCGCCGCTGGCCGAGATCGAAAAGCGCCTGACGCCGCTGGCCGAAGACAAGCGCCCGCTCCACGCCTTCGCCCAGGAAGCCCTGGCCCTGGCGCGCCTGCAACACGGCAAGACCAAGGAAGCGCGTGAGGCCTTCGTGCTGCTGCAACTGGGTCAGGACGTGCCGGACTCGATCCGTCAGCGCGCCCAGATCGCCGTGGAATCCATCGACGCCGGCACCGCCGCCGCCATCAAGCCCATCATCGACGCCGCCGCCAAGGCGACCCCGCCGGCCGCCGGCGCTGCGAACGCGATGACGCCCTCGGCCGCTCAGGCTGCTCCGGCCCAAGCTGCCCCGGCTCAGGTCGGACCCGCTCAGGCGGCTCCCGCCGCCGCGCCGGCCGCCCAATAGTGACGACCCCTTACAGGACGCCCCCGATGAACCGAGTTCTGAAAGTCGCGCTGATCTGCGGCGTCGCCGCAACGATGGCGTCCTGCGGCACCGTACGCCGCAACCTGCCGTTCGGTCTGGGCGGCGGCAAGGAAGACGCCGGCGCGACCGCCTCGGCCGGCCAGCGCATCTCGGTGCTGGAGTTCGAACAGAGCCTGTCCCCGTCGGCCGCCCTGTCGGGCCGCGACTTCTTCCTGCCGGGTCCGCAGGCCGTGACGGCCTGGACCCAGCCGGGCGGCACGTCCGAGAACTTGGTCGAGCACGTCATCGCAGCGCCGAACTTCCAGATCGCCTGGAAGCGGGGCGTCGGCTCGGGATCGGCTCACGTCGGCAATGTCATGGCGCCGATCGTGGCCGCCGACGGCAAGATCTTCGTGCTGGACGGCGAATCGACCGTTTCGGCGGTTTCGGCCGACACCGGCGCGATCCTGTGGAAGGCCAACGTCAAGAACGCCGATCGTGACCGCAACGGCGGCTTCGGCGGCGGTGTCGCCGTGGGCGGCGGCAAGGTCTTCGTCTCGTCCGGCTATCGCTCGATGACGGCGCTCGACGCCAACACCGGCGCGGTGGTCTGGACCCAGCAGGTGGACGCCCCGATCCACGGCGCCCCGACCGTTTCGGGCAACCGGGTCTTCGTCGTGGACGTCGACAGCCAGCTGTTCGCCTTCGACGCCAACACCGGCGCCCAGGACTGGACCTATCGCGGCATCGCCGAGCCGGCGCGCGTCATGCGCGCCTCCAGCCCCGCCGTCAGCGGCACGACCGTCGTCGCCCCGTTCGCCTCGGGCCAGCTGGTCGCGCTGAGCGCCCTGAACGGCCAGGCGGTGTGGGAAGAGACCCTGTCGCGCACCAGCCGCACCAGCGCCCTGTCGGAAGTTCGCGATGTGGCGGGCCGTCCGGTCATCAGCCGCGGCATGGTCTATGGCGTCAGCCACTCGGGCGTGATGTCGGCGCTGGACCTGCGTTCGGGCCAGCCCAAGTGGCAACTGCCGGTGACGGGCGTGAATGCGCCCCTGCCGGTAGGCGACGCCGTCTTCGTGGTGTCCAAGTCCGGTCAGCTGATCACGGCCAACCGCGACACGGGCCAGATCTACTGGACGCGTGAACTGAACGAGGGCCGCGAGCGCCGCGAGGGCGGTTTCCTGACCTTCGGCCGTCGCACCATCCGCCCGCAATGGTCGGGACCGCTGCTGGCCTCCAACCGTCTGGTGATGGTCAATTCGTTCGGCGAGGCCGTCGCCTTCGATCCGAAGACCGGCGTGGCGCAGACGACGCTGAAGCTGGGCGCGCCGGCCTATATCGCGCCGGCCGCCTATAACGGCGCGCTGTATGTGCTGACCGACAACGGCCAACTGATCTGCATCCGCTGATTTTCAGCCCAAACTAAGCTAGAAGGCCGACATGGCTCTGAAGGTCGCCATCGTCGGCCGCCCCAATGTGGGCAAATCGACACTGTTCAACCGCCTCGTCGGCAAGCGCCTGGCGCTCGTCGACGATCGCCCCGGGGTGACCCGCGACCGGCGCTACGCCGACGGCAATATCGGCGACATGGATCTGACGCTGATCGACACGGCGGGATACGAGGACGTCACCGACGACAGCCTGGAAGCCCGGATGCGCGAGCAGACCGAGGCCGCGCTGGACGACGCCGAACTGGTCATGTTCATGATGGATGCGCGCGAGGGCGTGACGTCGCTGGACCGGATATTCGCCGAGCGCCTGCGCCGGGTGCACAAGCCGATCATCCTCTTGGCCAACAAGTCCGAGAGCCGCGAAAGCGGCGGCGGCGTCGGCGAGGCGCACGCCCTGGGCTTTGGCGAGCCCGTCGCCATCTCGGCCGAGCACGGCGAGGGAATGGCCGACCTGTATGCCGCCATCGTCGCGGCCTCGCAGGACATCTTCGTCGAGGAGATCGACGAGCCGGACAAGCCGATCCGCATCGCCGTCATCGGCCGTCCGAACGCCGGCAAGTCGACGTTGATCAACCGCCTGATCGGCGACGACCGGCTGCTGACCGGGCCGGAAGCGGGCATCACCCGCGATTCCATCTCGGTCGACTGGCAGTTCGAGGGCAAGAACATCCGCCTGGTCGATACGGCCGGGATGCGTCGCAAGGCGCGGGTGCAGGAGAAGCTGGAGAAGCTGTCGGTCGCCGACACCATCCGGGCCATCACCTTCGCCGAAGTCGTCATCCTGATGATGGACAAGGACGACGCCTTCGACACCCAGGACCTGCAGCTGGCCGATCTGGTCGAGCGCGAGGGCCGCGCCCTGGTCTATGTCGCGTCGAAGTGGGATCTGGAGGACGAGCCCCAATCCCGCATGGCCAAGCTGAAGGGCATGGCCGAGGACAAGCTGCCGCAACTGAAGGGGTCGCCCTTCGTGGCCCTGTCTTCGCACAGCGGGCGCGGCGTCGAGCGACTGATGCCGGCGGTGCTTCAGGCCTATGACACCTGGTCGGTCAAGGTGAAGACCAAGGACCTGAACACCTGGCTGTCCATGGCGACCCAGCGTCACCCGCCCCCCGCCGTGGACGGCAAGCGGATCAAGCCGAAATACATCGCCCAGACCAAGGCCCGCCCGCCGACCTTCGTGCTGATGGCCAACCGCGCCGAGTCGATGCCGGAGCATTACAAGCGCTATCTGGTCAACTCGATCCGCGAGAGCTTCGACCTGCCGGGCACGCCGATCCGTCTGAACGTCAAGTCCAGCGGCGTGAACCCCTATGCCGAGGGCGGCGCCAAGTCCGGGCCGGAACGCTACAAGGGCGACGCCAAGACCGCGCCGCGCCGCGTCAAGAAGGCCGAGAAGGAAGAGGCCCTGTCCAAACTGCCGGGCAAGGCGCTGGAGCAGAAGAAGACCCGCAAGGCCCAGCCCAAGATTCTGGGCGGGCTGAAGTCCAGCGCGTCGAAAAAGGCCGGTTCGTCCGTGGCGGTCCAGAAGGGCGCGCGCGGCGGCGCTCGCCAGGTCTCGCGCTCTGGCCGCATCCGCACGGGACAAAAGGGCGGCGCCAAGAAGTGACGGCGTGAGCGAGGCCGAGAGCACGCTTCCCGCCCGGCCCACCTCGCGTTGGCTGATCCTGGACGGGCAGGGTCGGGTGCTGCTGTTCCACTTCGTCTTTTCCGAAGGACCGCTCGCCGGCACGGCCTTCTGGGCGACGCCCGGCGGCGGGTGCGAGGCCGGCGAAACCTTTGAGGACGCCGCGCGCCGCGAACTGTTCGAAGAGACGGGCCTGGTCGTCGAAGACCCCGGCCCGCAGGTCGCCCAGGTCCGCGTCAGCTTCCGCCTGCCTGACGGTCGAATGGCGGATGTGGATCAGAGATTTTTTCTGCTGCGCACCGACGACTTTCTCCTGTCGCCCAAGGGCTGGACGGACGAGGAGCAGAGGGTTCTGACGCAACACCGCTGGTGGAGCCTCGACGACATCCGCCAATCCAATGAGACGATCTGGCCGGCTGAATTGGCGGAAATCCTGATTTCGCTCCGCCTGCCGCTGATCGGCGCTCGTTAGATCAAGGCGTCGACCGAGGGGCCGGCGGTCCAGTCGCGGAACTTGATCGTCAGCGGGGGCGTGGCGGCGGCGTTCGACAGTTCGACGACGAGCGGGCCGATCTCGGAGGGGTGGGGCAGGACGGACGGGTCTTCGCCCGGATAGGCCTGGGCGCGCATGGCGGTGCGCATGCGGCCGGGATCGACGATGCTGACGCGCACGGGCGTGCTCTCGATCTCGTCGGCCCAGGCCTTCACCAGAGCTTCGGCTCCGGCCTTGGTCGCGGCGTACATGCCCCAGAAGGCCTTGGGCGCGCTGGCGACGCTGGTGGTGAAGTGGATGGCGCGGCCGGCGTCGGAGGCGCGCAGCAGCGGCTCCAGCGAGCGGATCAGGCGATAGACCGCGGTGAAGTTGGTCTTTTCGACCTTGGCGAACTCGCGCGGGTCGGCGTGCGACACCGGCGTCAAGCCCGAGGGGCCCATGGTGGCGGCGCAGTGGACCCAGATGTCCAGCTTCTTGAACCGTTCAAAGATGGCGCCGCCCAGCCGGTCGATAGCCCCGCCGTCCACCAGATCGAAAGGGATCAGGGTGGCATGGCGGCCGGTGGCGGCGAAGATGGCGTCGTCCAGCTCTTCCAGACCGCCTTGGGTGCGCGCCGTCGCAATGACGTGGGCGCCGGCCTTGGCCAGGGCCAGGGCGCTCTCATAACCGATGCCGCGCGAGGCGCCGACGACGAGGGCGATACGGTCTTTCAGGGGAAGTTCGGACATGGCCGCTGATAGCGCGGCCTCGACCCTCAAGCCAAGGCCCGCGCGCTCAGGTTTCGCCCTAGGCGCTGACCAGCAAGGATAGCTGTTTGGCGCCGAACTCGCGCCCGCCTTCCTCGATCTCGCGATCCAGCAGGCGGGTGGGGTAGTCGCCGGTGAAGTAGTGGTCGGTGAACTGCGGGGCGGCGGCGTTGCGGCCGGTCTCGCCCATAGCTCGATACAGGCCGTCGATGGACAGGAAGCCGAGCGAATCGACCTCCAGCATGTCGCGCATTTCTTCCAGCGTCTTGTTGGCGGCAAGCAGCTGGGCGCGCTCGGGCATGTCGATGCCGTAGAAGTCGGGGAACAGGATCTGCGGGCTGGCCGAGCGCAGGTGGACCTCGGTGGCGCCGGCGGCGCGCACGGCGCGAACCAGCTTCAGCGAGGTGGTGCCGCGCACGATCGAATCGTCGATCAGCACGACGCGCTTGCCGGCCAGTGCCGATTTGTTGGGGCTGTGCTTCATGCGCACGCCCTTTTGACGGGCGCCCTGACTGGGCTGGATGAAGGTGCGGCCCAGGTAGTGACTGCGGATGATGCCCATTTCGTAGGGGATGCCGCTTTCCTGAGCGTAGCCGAGCGCGGCGGGTACGCCGGAATCGGGCACCGGCACGACGATGTCGGCCTCGACGCCCAATTCGCGGGCGAGGCCGCGCCCCATTTCCTTGCGGACCTCATAGACGGAGCGGCCGTTCACGACCGAATCCGGGCGCGAGAAATAGACGTATTCGAACAGGCAGGGACGCGCCGCGCGGGCGGGGAAGGGCTTGATCGAGCGCAGGCCGCTGTCGTCGATGACGACGATCTCGCCGTGTTCGACATCGCGTACGAAGGTGGCGCCCATCATGTCCAGGGCGCAGGTCTCGGAGGCCAGAACCCAACCGTCGCCCAACTGGCCCAGGACCAGCGGGCGGATGCCCAGCGGGTCGCGGGCGCCGATCATCTTGGTGCGCGTCTGTGCGACCAGGGCGTAGCCGCCCTCGATCCGGGCCAGGGCGTCGGTGAAGCGATCGACGATCTTGGCTTTGCGGCTGCGCGCGATCAGGTGGAGGATGACTTCGGAATCCGAGGTCGATTGGAAGATGGCGCCCTCGCTGACCAGCTGGGCGTGCAGGAATTTGAAGTTGGTCAGGTTGCCGTTGTGGGCGATGGCGATGCCGCCCTGGTCCAGATCGGCGAACATCGGCTGGATGTTGCGCAGGAAGCTGCCGCCGGCGGTGGAGTAGCGGGTGTGGCCCACGGCCGCGCGGCCGGGCATCCGGGTCATCAGGTCGGCGCCGCCGAAGGCCTCGCCCACCAGGCCTTGGTGGCGTTCGGTGTAGAAGCGCTCGTCCTTGACGCTGGCGATGCCGCAGGCTTCTTGGCCGCGGTGCTGAAGGGCGTGAAGACCCAGGGCGACGACGGAAGAGCCTTCGTCCTCGTCCGCGCCCCAGACGCCGCAGACGCCGCATTCCAGACGGAGTTGGTCATCCTCCGGCTCGCGCCAGTGCTCGCGGTGAACGACGGGATCGGCGATATGGTGGCGCATCGTGGGGCTCCGATGACCGGGGGAACTTAACGGGCGGCTTCGCGCGGCGAGTTAGGCTCTGATTGCGTCGGGGGCAAGGCTTCGTCGTCCGAAAAGCCCCGGCGTACGGACGAATCCACGACGGGCGTGATGGCGTCGGCGCCGCGCCCGATGCTGGGCAGGACGATCTGGATCATCCGCGCGCCCATGGCGCTGACCGGATAGAGGGCCGCCTTTGCGAGCCACAGCGGGGTGCGCTCGCCCGGCAGGGCTGCGACGATGACCAGATGCACTGCGCCGATCAGGACCAGCGCACGCACGCCGCCGATGAACAGGCCGAAGATGCGGTCGATAACGCCGAGATGCGGATGGTCCTTGGCGCTCTTGGACATCATCGAGCCGACCAGGCGCAGGCCGAAATAGACGACGAAGAAGGTCAGGACGGCGGCCAGGATCGACCCGGCCCATGCGGGATCGACGAAGGCGCGCGCGACGCCGGCGGTCCAGGGCAGGGCGATCAGGGCGACCAGGGCCGCCAGGGTCGCGCTGAGCAGGGTGATGACCTCGCGCACCCCGCCGCGCACCCAGCCGGCGGCGACGGAAAACAGGATAACCACGATGGCGAAGACGTCGTATCCGGTCACGCGTGCGGGATCCTGCGGTTGCTACCGGGGTCTAATAGCGGTTCTGCGAGATTCGTTCGACCACATCCGTCAGGCGCGTAACGGACGTCACCTTCACCCCCTTGGTCTTGGCGGTCAAAGTCGGGCCGAGCACCTGGTCGAAGCCCAGTTTTTGCGCTTCGCGCAGGCGGGCCTCGGCGCGGCCGACGCTGCGGACCTCGCCCGAAAGGCCGATTTCGCCAAAGACGACGCAGCCCTGGGGCAGGGACACGCCGGTCGCCGAACTGATCAGGGCCGCCGCCGCCGCGAGGTCGGCCGCCGGTTCATTGATGCGAAAGCCCCCGGCGACGTTCAGATAGACGTCCTGATCGCCGAAGCCGAAGCCGCAGCGGGCCTCCAGCACGGCCAGCACCATGGCCAGACGTCCCGTCTCCCAGCCGATCACGGCGCGACGCGGGGTGCCGTAGGCGGATTTGGACACCAGGGCCTGCATCTCGACCAGCACGGGCCGCGAGCCCTCGATCCCGGCGAAGACGGCGGCGCCCGGCGCGCGCTCCTTGCCCTCGCCGAGGAAAAGGGCGGAGGGGTTGGCGACCTCGCGCAGGCCGGCGTCGCCCATTTCGAACACGCCGATCTCGTCTGTGGCGCCGAAGCGGTTCTTGCCGGCGCGCAGAATGCGGAACGGATAGCCGCGCTCGCCCTCGAAGGTCATGACCGCATCGACCAGATGTTCGACGACGCGGGGGCCGGCGACCTGGCCGTCCTTGGTGACGTGGCCGACCAGAACGATGGCGGGGCCGTCGCTCTTGGCCAGACGCACCAGTTCGCCCGCGCAGGCCCGGACCTGGGTGATCGAACCGGGGCCGCTGTCATGCACGTCGGACCAGAGGGTCTGAACCGAATCGATGATGACGATGTCGAACTTCTCGCGCTTCAGCGTGCCCAGGATGTCGCGCAACGCCGTCGCCGCCGCCAGATTGACCGGGGCGTCGGCCAAGCCCATCCGTTTGGCGCGGGCGCGGATCTGCTCGACGGCTTCCTCGCCCGAGATATAGGCCACGCGCGATCCGCGAAGCGCCGCCTTGGCCGCGACCTCCAGCAGCAGGGTCGACTTGCCGACGCCCGGATCGCCGCTGAGCAGGATGGCCGAGCCGGGAACAACGCCGCCGCCGCAGACGCGGTCGAACTCAGCCACGCCCGTCGTGATGCGCGGCGGCTCTGGCGTGTCGGACTGAAGCGTTTCGAACTGAATGCCGCGTGTGCGCGCCGAAGCCGCCGCCGACGGCTTGATCGCACCCGGCGGAGCCGAGCGGCTCTCTTCGCTCAAGGTGTTCCACTGGCCGCAGGAGCCGCACTGGCCCGACCACTTGCTGTGGACCGAACCGCAGGACTGACAGACATAGAGGGCGGAATCGCGAGCCATGGGCTTCCTTAGCAGATCGAACGATCGCGCCGGACATGGCGTCGGCTCACGACAGTTTCGGTCGCAGGCGCAACCTTTGCCATATTAAGGGATTGAGAATGTGTCGCACACCCTTGCTTCTTGAAGCGACGCAACGTCAACATCCGCCCATCTTCTCTCGCCGAGGCCTGTCATGACCGATCCGACGACCCAATCCCAACCCGCTGTCGATCCGGCCCTGGTCGCGCGGGTCAAGGGCATACTGCTGCAACCCAAGACCGAATGGCTGAAGATCGACGGCGAGTTCGCCACGACCAAGAGCCTGTTCACCCGCTATGCGATGATCCTGGCCGCGATCAGCCCGGTCGCCACCCTGATCGGCAGCGTGGTGTTCAACCATGCCTCGATCGCCAGCGCCCTTGTGCTGGCGATCGTGTCCTATGGCCTGTCGCTGGCCAGCGTCTACATTCTTGGCCTGATCATCAACGCCCTGGCCTCCAGCTTCGGCAGCACGCCCAATCCGGTCCAGGCGATGAAGTTGGCGGTCTATGCCTCGACCGCTTCTTGGGTCGCGGGCGTGTTCAACCTGATACCGCTGCTGGGCTGGCTGTCGATCATCGGCGGCATCTACAGCCTGGTCTTGCTGTTCCTGGGCCTGCCGATCCTGATGAAGGTCCCCGAAGACAAGAAGGTCGTCTATTTCATCGTCATCCTCATCGCCGGCATCGTGCTGGCCATGATCATAGCCGCCATCCTCAGCGCCATCGCCGTAACCTTCGTCGTTTCGACCGGCGGTCTGGCGGCGTTGGGCGCCGGCTACTGAGAATAGACGCGCGGCACGCGGGGGGTGATCGAAGTCAGCAGCTCGTAGCTGATGGTCCCCGCCGCGGCTGCGGCGTCGTCCAACAGGCGGTTCGGGCCGAACAGTTCAACCGGATCGCCGACCGCGACATCCAGGCCGGTGATGTCGACCGCGCAGACATCCATCGAGACCCGACCCAGCAGCGGGCGGGTCTCGTTGGCGATCCAGACCGCGCCCTTGGGCGAATAGGATCGCAGCAATCCATCCGCATAGCCGGCCGCCACGGTGGCGACCTTGATCGGGCGTTCGGCGACATAGCCGCGCGAATAGCCGACGCTCTCGCCGGCGGGCACGTCGCGGACCTGAAGCACCTCGGCCGTCAGGGTCGCCACGGCTGCGATCCGGGGATCGGGCCGCCCCTCCGGTCCGCCGCCGTAAAGACAGATGCCCGGGCGCACGGTGTCGAAGGCGAAGTCCGGGCCCAGGAAACAGCCGCTGGAGTTGGCGAACGACCGGATCACGGCCGGATAGCGATCCAGCACGCCCGCGAAGGCGTCGCGCTGACGCCGGTTCATCGGATTGGCCGGTTCGTCGGCGCAGGCGAGGTGGGTCAGGACCAGGGCCAGGCCGTCGAAGGCCTCGGGCGCGTCCTCGGGCCGAATGCCCAACCGGTTCATGCCGGTGTCGATCTGCAGGCCGCAGGTCCCGCCGCCCGCCGCCCTCCAGGCCTGGATCTGCGCCGGATGGTTCAGCACAGGCCGCAGGTCCGACGCCTTCAGCATCGCCGCATCGTCGCCGTGACAGCCGTCGAGCACATAGATCACCGGACCGTCGGCGCCCAAGGCCGCGCGCAGTCGCACGCCCTCCGCCGCTCGCGCCACGAAGAAGGTCCGCGCCCCCTCGGCCATCAGCCGCGCCGCCACGGCCTGCGCGCCCATTCCATAGCCGTCCGCCTTGACCACCGGATGCACCGGCTGGCCGCTGACGGCCTCCAGCGTGTGATAGTTGCGCGCCAGGGCGTTCAGATCGACGGAGAGGACGGCGGGGGTCGATGCGGTCATGGCGTCCTTATGCGCCAACGCCGCGCCGATGGAAGAGGCTACTCGTAGCTGACCTCTTCATAGCCGTGCGCCAGGTTGCCGAAGCGGACGGTGTCGGCGTCGAAGGCCAGTTTGACGATGCCGATGGGGCCGTGGCGCTGCTTGCCGATGACGACCTCGGCCTGGCCTTGCAGGCGGTCCATGTCCTGCTGCCATTGCAGGTGTTCTTCGGTCCCCTCGCGCGGCTCTGCGCGGCCCAAGTAGTAGCTCTCGCGATAGACGAACATCACGCAGTCGGCGTCCTGCTCGATCGAGCCGGATTCGCGCAGATCGGACAGTTGCGGGCGTTTGTCGTCGCGCTGTTCCACCTGACGCGACAGCTGCGACAGGGCGATGATCGGCACCGAAAGCTCCTTGGCCAGGGCCTTCAGTCCGCCGGTGATTTCGGACACCTCCTGCACGCGGTTCTTCTGGCCGCCGCTATTGCCGGTCGTGACCAGCTGCAGATAGTCGACGATAATCAGGTCCAGCCCATGCTCCATGCGCTTCAGGCGGCGCGCGCGGGCCGCCAGCTTGGAGATGGACAGGCCGCCGGTGGCGTCGATGTAGAGGGGGCTTTCGCCGATCTCGACCGCCGCGTCGCGCAGCTTGCCGAAGTCCGCGGCGTCGATCTCGCCCTTGCGCAGCTTGTCCGACGAGACGCCAGACGCATCGGCGAGGATACGCATCGCCAGCTGTTCGGCGCTCATTTCCAGCGAATAGAAGGCGACAACGCCGCCGTTGACCGTCTTGCGGCCCTCCGGCGTCGGCTCCCACTGATAGGCGCGCGCCACGTTGAAGGCTATGTTGGTCGCCAGCGCCGTCTTGCCCATCGACGGACGGCCGGCGAGGATCAACAGGTCGGAGGGGTGCAGCCCCCCTAGCTTGCGGTCCAGATCGTTCAGGCCGGTGGCGAGGCCGGCCAGCTTGCCCTCGCGCTGATACGCTTCGGCCGCCATCTGAACGGCGCCGGACAAGGCGTTGGAGAAGCTGACGAAACCCGAAGAAGGCTTGCCCGTCTCGGCCAGCGAATACAGGGTCTGTTCGGCCTGTTCGATCTGCTCGTCGGCGGGCGTCTCCGGATTGGGCGCCTCCTTGATC
Organism: Brevundimonas sp. UYEF29; assembly: GCF_040546195.1. Taxonomy (NCBI): domain Bacteria; kingdom Pseudomonadati; phylum Pseudomonadota; class Alphaproteobacteria; order Caulobacterales; family Caulobacteraceae; genus Brevundimonas; species Brevundimonas sp. UYEF29. The sequence goes on from NZ_JBEPNH010000005.1 coordinate 237,347, forward strand.
ATATCGCCGCCGATGCGGATCAGATCGCGGCGCAGCGCCAGATCATAGACGACGCGGGCGTAGTCGGGGGCGTTGGCGGCGGGCGGCGCGCGGTCCACCAGATCGGCGAGATAGCGCAGGCCGCCGAACTCCTGGAACGCCGGGTCTTGCTTGAACCGCTCCATCAGAATGGTGGGCTCGGCCAGCAAGCCTTGGCGGATATGGTCCTCGATCGCGTCAAACAGCCGCTGGTGGAAGGGTTCGTAGAAGTGCGAGCCGCGCAGCCGGTCGTTCAACCGCTCGAACACGGCGTTGTCGAACATCAGCGACCCCAGCAGCGCCTGCTCGGCCTCCAGATTGTGCGGCATCGAACTGACGCCGCCGGAGTCCAGCGGAGACGACGAGAAGGGCATGGGGGCGAAGGCGTTCATCGATTAACGCTTTAGCCCTCTCACGCCCCTGCGTCAGACGCGGACGCCGCCTGGACCGTGGACAGATCGCGCCGCCTTGGGGACGAACCGAAATTCCTCAATCGGCGCGGGTCAGGCGCACGGATAGTCGTGCGCCATCCATTCGCGGAAGGCTTGGGTCACGCTGATATTGCGACGGCTCTGCGGAATGGCGTTGAAACGGCTCAGGATGGCGTTGGGTGAGACGCTAACCTTGTCGGGCATGCAGGTCGCGGGCTGACGGCCGGCCGCCTTGGCCTGGGTCTGTTCCGCGCGCACGGTGCGAACGGCGGTTCGGAACTCGGCCATCAGGCGACGGGTGTCCGAGCGCAGCAGGGCGGTGGGATTCTGAGGAATGGCGTTGGCGGTGGTCAGGAATTCCTGAACCGTCATGGCGTTGGCCGCGCCGGCGAAAAGCGACAGCGCAAAGACGCCGGCTGCGATCGATCTGGTCTTCATCTGGTCCCCTCCAAAGCCCCCTCTGGTAGGGCGCAGATTGAACGCCGATATGTGTCGCAACTGGGGCGAAGCGGAACGGTCAAGCTGAAGGTTTGGTAATGCAAACAAGGAAAAGGGCGCTCCGCAGAGCGCCCTTGCCCGGCTGGCGTTCAGCCGAACCTCACCATTTCAGGCTGAGCCGCGCATAGCCGTAGCGGCCGTTGAAACCGAAGGGCGAATAGTAGGGGAAGCCCAGAACGCCGTTGGAGTTCAGCGACGCCGGGACGAAGTCCGGATATTCGTCGAACACATTATCCACGCCGATCGCCACGCCCACGCGTTCGGTCAGTTGGAACCGGCCTTCCAGATCCACGACCGTCTTGGCCCCGGTGCTGTAGTCGTTCGCCGCCGTCGATCCGGGTTGCAGCACGTCGCCATAGTAGGTGGCGCGAACCGTGGCGCCCCACTTGTCCCGGCTCCAGTCCGCCGACGCCGAGACCTTTGTATCGGGCGTGCCGTCTTCAATGGTCAGGATGCGCTGGCGGGCGAACAGGGTCGGCACCGGGTTTAGCACCGAGGAAGACGTCGGCACGCGGTTGACCGACACATCGTTGAAGTTGGCCGCGACGGTGAATTCGAAATCGCCGAGCGTATCGGTCGGCAGGCGATACCGTCCGACGATGTCCACGCCTTCGGTCGAGGTCGAGACCCCGTTCAGGAAGAAGCGCGCGGCCTGAACGCCTTGCGGATCCAGCAGGCCGGCGACCTGGCCCGAGAACGTCCGGTTGATCAGTTCGGACAGAACGATCTGATCGTCGATGTCGATCTTGTAGGCGTCCACTGTCAGATCGAAACGGCCTAGTCGCACCACGGCCCCCAGCGAATAGTTGGTGGAGGTCTCGGCCTTCAGCGGCCGCGCGCCAAGGGCCGCTGCGACGGTGCTGGTGGCCGGGAAGGTGCCGGTTTCGACCACGGCGCCGTTCTGGATCACCGAGGCGGTGGAGGTGAAATACGACTGCTGCAACGACGGCGCGCGGAAGGCGGTCGAGACTGAACCCCGCAGGGCGAAGCTGGGGGTGAAGTCATAGCGGGCCGACAGCTTGCCCGTCTGGGTGTCGCCGAAGTCGGAATAGTCCTCGAACCGCACGGCGCCCTCGACGCGCAGCTTGTCGGTCAGGGGGATTTCAACGTCGGCGTAGGCGGCGAAGTTGTCGCGATCGACATCGACGGCGTTCGAGGGCTGGAAGCCGACGAAGCCCTGGGCGCCGCCGGTCAGGGCGGTGTTGGCGCCCAGGGGGCCGCGGTTGTAGCTCTCGGGCTGACCGGCCTCGATCTTGTAGTTTTCCCAGCGCTGCTCCAGGCCCCAGGCGAAGTTCAGCGGGCCGCCGGACAGACCGACCTCGAACTCACGGCTGAAGTCGGCGCCCAGCACCAGTTGGTCATAGATCAGGCTGCCGGAATCGAAGCTGGTCGGCGAAGCCGCGCCGTAGGTGGAGTTCAGCGAATCCTCGGTGCGGAAGTCCAGGGCGTTGCGGCCGTAGGTCAGGCTGATGTCCGTATTCCAGCCCGCCAATTCGCCGCGCAGGCCGCCCGCCAGCGAGGCGTCCTTCGAGTTGATGGCCACCTTCGGCAGGAAGCCGTTCGGGTAGATGGAGGCGACATTGTTGACGTTGTCGGACAGGCGAGGGAAGGCGGCGCCTTCGCTGTCGCGGTCCTGATAACCGGCCCAGCCATAGGCCTCCCAACCATTGCCCAAACCCTTGCCGGCGTTGGCGAAAACGGTCCATTGCTCCACATCCGGATCGCCGAAGCGGGCGGTGATCGCGCCGTTGGCCGCCGCGCGGGGATCATAGTCCGAACGGTTGGTCGACTCGCGGTTCAGATACTCCGCCGACAGGGTCAGAAAGCCGTCGTCGCCCAGCGAGAACCCCTGCCAGGCCGAGGCCGTGACGGTGCCGCCATCGTTTTCGTCACGTTCGCCGCGCGCGGTCTTCACCGTCGTGAAATACTGGCCGTAGGTCACGCTGGCGCCGCCGCCGCTGGAGGCCTCCTTCAGGCGCAGGTTGACCACGCCGGCGATGGCGTCGGAGCCATATTGCGCCGAGGCGCCGTCGCGCAGCACCTCCACCCGGTCCAGAGCGCCGGTCGGAATGGTGTTCAGATCGACGGCGGCCGAGCCTCGCCCCACCACGCCGTTGACGTTGACCAGGGCCGACGCATGGCGACGCGTGCCGTTGACCAGCACCAGCGTCTGATCCGGCGACAGGCCGCGCAGGGTGATTGGGCGGATCGAGTCCGAGCCATCGTTGGCGGACGGCCGCTGGAAGGTCAGCGAGGGCACGGCCTGGGCCAGGGCGGTGGCGAACTCGGTCGTGCCGCGCGTCTGCAACGCCTCGGACGTCACGACATCGACGGGGGCCAAGGTGTCGAGGCGCGACCGGTTCTGGACCCGCGTGCCGGTCACAACGATGTCGTCCACCTGCGCCGCCTCACCCGCGACGGGTTCAGCTGTTTGGGCAAAGGCCGGGGCGGCGCTCAGCAGGGCGAAGGTCGAGACGGTGGCGAGCAGGGCCGGTGCGGCGGCCCGTTGATGAAGAGTGCGCATGAGAGATTTCCTAAAGTCTGCTTTTGGCGCGAGCGCGCATCGCCGTCGCTTACCGCGACGGGCTTTTTATGTTCGACGTGGATTGGGTATGGCGGGCGGTCTCAGCCGCAACATCGCGCGATGGCGGGCGGGGTCGCCGTAGAACGGGGGGTGATCTTCATGGCCTCTCCAACCGCAAGGTCGGGGAGGTCCCGGCGGTCATGGCCATATCAGGGCGAAGGTGCGGCGGGTCAATCGACGCCGGCGGCCATGTTTTCTGCCTTGGACCTATAGAAAATCTACGGATTGATCAGCCGTGCGGTTAGCAACCATCTGTCGCGCAGCAAAAAGGGCGCGTCCCTTGCGAGACGCGCCCTTGATGTCTTTTGCGATCCGGCCAGAAGCCGGATCAGATCAGGCTTCGTCGCCGAAGCCTTCTTGTTGACCGGCGCCGCCTTCGATCAGTTCCTGGGCCGATTGCTCGGCGGCCTGGCGCTCATCGTCGAACTGGCTGCGGATCACATCCTCGCCCTTGGCTTGGCGCTCGGCCTCGTCCATCGAGCGGGCGATGTTGATCTTGACCGTGGCGCGGACCTCGGCGTGCAGGCGAACCGGCACTTCGTGGACGCCCAGGCTCTTGATCGCCGTGTTCAGGACGACCTGCGAGCGCTCGACCTTGCCGCCTTCGGCCTGGATGGCCTCGGCGACGTCGCGACCGGCGACCGAACCGTACAGGTGACCGGTTTCACCGGCCTGACGGATCATGACGTAGGTCTGGCCGTCGATCTTGTCGGCGACCTTCTGAGCGTCGGCCTTGTTCTTCTCGTTGCGCTGCTCGATGGCGGCGCGGTCGAGTTCGAACGCCTTCAGGTTGGCGGCGGTGGCCCGGCGGGCCTTATCGCGCGGCAGAAGGAAGTTGCGAGCGAAGCCGTCCTTGACAGTGACGACGTCGCCGATGGCGCCGAGGTTATCGACGCGTTCCAGCAGAACGACCTTCATCTCACTTCACCACGTAAGGCAGGAGGGCCAGATAGCGAGCGCGCTTGATGGCCTTGGCCAGTTCACGCTGCTTCTTCTGGGAGACGGCGGTGATGCGCGAAGGCACGATCTTGCCGCGTTCGGAGACGTAACGCTGCAGCAGCTTGACGTCCTTATAGTCGATCTTCGGCGCATTGGCGCCCGAGAACGGGCAGACCTTGCGGCGACGATAGAAGGGGCGGCGGCCGGCGGCGCCGGAGCCCGCCGGTGCGCCCGGGGTCGGGGCGGTGGTATCGGTCATGTTCCGGGTTCCTTATTCGGCGTCGGCGGCGGCGTCGTCGCGCGGGGTGCGCTCGCGCTCACGCTCGCGTTCACGCTCGCGGCGGGCCAGCAGCGGCGACAGTTCCAGGTCGAGTTCCTCGACGCGGACGGTCAGCCAGCGCAGCACGTCTTCGTTGATCGACAGCTGACGCTCGACTTCGGCCATGGCGGCCGGAGGGGCGTCGACGGCCAGCAGCGAATAGTGAGCCTTGCGGTTCTTCTTCACGCGGTAGGTCAGGTTGCGCAGACCCCAGTATTCGATCTTGGCGACCGAGCCGCCACCGGCGACGATCAGATCCTTGATGGTGTCATTCAGCGCTTCGGCCTGTTGCGCCGAGATATCCTGGCGCGTCATGACCGTGTGCTCGTAAAGAGCCATGCGGTAGTCTCCCTTGTGGGCGTCGGCGCGGAAACGACCGGGTAAGTCGGTCTCCACGATGGCTCCTGGCGCGGCGGCCGGACCGAACGTCCAACCCTTTGGTGCTCCGCGACAGGACCGAAGCCCTGGAAAGCGGGCGCGTATAGGGGAAAAGGGGCGAGGAGGCAAGGATGGCGGCAGACGCTTGTGGCGCCCCGCGACCCCGCCTAAACCAGCCCCATGCCGAAGCTGACGTCCGCGGTCGATCCGCAAAGCCAAAAGTACAAGTCCCTGCACGCGCACAACAGCGCCCTGGTCGCCGAGTTGCGCGACCATGTGGCCAAGGCCGCGCGCGGCGGGTCCGACAAGTCGCGCGAGCGCCACGTTGCTCGCGGCAAGCTGTTGCCGCGCGACCGGGTCGAGCGCCTGCTGGACCCCGGCTCGCCCTTCCTGGAGATCGGGCAGCTGGCCGCGCACGACATGTATGACGGCGAGGCCCCGGCGGCGGGCGTCATCGCCGGCATCGGTCGGGTGTCGGGCCGCGAGGTCATGATCGTCTGCAACGACCCGACGGTGAAGGGCGGCGCCTATTTCCCCATGACGGTGAAGAAGCACCTGCGCGCCCAGGAGATCGCCGAGCAGAACCGCCTGCCGTGCGTCTATCTGGTCGACAGCGGCGGGGCCAATCTGCCGCACCAGGCCGAGGTGTTTCCCGACCGCGACCATTTCGGCCGCATCTTTTTCAACCAGGCCCGGATGAGCGCCAAGGGCATCGCCCAGATCGCCTGCGTCATGGGCCTGTCCACCGCCGGCGGGGCCTATGTGCCGGCCATGTCGGACGAGACGATCATCGTCAGGAACCAGGGGGCCATCTTCCTGGCCGGCCCGCCGCTGGTGAAGGCCGCAACCGGCGAGGTCATCTCGGCTGAGGAACTGGGCGGGGCCGAGACCCACGGCCGCCGCTCGGGCGTGGTCGATCATGTGGCCGAGAACGATGAGCATGCGCTGGAAATCGTGCGCTCCATCGTCGCCAATCTGAACACGACCAAGGCCGTCGAGATGGATGTGCGCGAACCGCGCGCGCCGGCCTTCGACGCAGAGGAACTGTACGGCCTGATCCCCGACGACGTGCGCGCGCCCTATGATGTGCGCGAGGTCATCGCCCGACTAGTGGACGGGTCGGAGTTCGACGAGTTCAAGAGCCTATACGGCTCGACCCTGGTGTGCGGGTTCGCGCGCATCTGGGGCTATCCGGTCGCCATCCTGGCCAACAACGGCGTCATCTTTTCCGAGAGCGCCCAGAAGGGGGCGCACTTCATCGAACTGGCCTGCAAGCGCAAGATTCCGCTGCTGTTCCTTCAGAACATCTCGGGCTTCATGGTCGGCGGCAAATATGAGGCGGGCGGCATCGCCAAGGACGGCGCCAAGCTGGTCACGGCCGTGGCCTCGGCCGAGGTGCCCAAGTTCACCGTCCTGATCGGCGGCAGTTTCGGGGCGGGGAACTACGGCATGTGCGGCCGGGCCTATTCGCCGCGCTTTCTGTTCACTTGGCCCAACAGCCGTATCGGGGTCATGGGCGGCGAGCAGGCCGCCAGCGTGCTGGCCACCGTGCACCGCGACGCCGAGACCTGGAGCGCGGACGACGCCGAGGCCTTCAAGGCGCCGATCCGCCAGAAGTATGACGACGAGGGCAATCCCTATTACGCCACCGCCCGCCTGTGGGACGACGGCGTCATCGACCCGGCCCAGACCCGCGATGTGCTGGGCCTGGCCATCAGCGCCAGCCTGAACGCCCCGATCCCCGAGACGACCTTCGGCCTGTTCCGGATGTAACCTATTGGTCCGCGCCTCGTTGTGAGCGGACACGCAGTTTGGAGACCCCCATGGCCGATCAACCGACCGAAGCCGACCTGAACGCCCTGGACGTCACCGACGCCGAGGCGGCCGAGATCAACAGCATCGCCCAGCCGCTGGTGCCCGATGCGGCGCCGGACGCCGACGATGATCTGGTGCAGATCGATTCGACCACCGATGGCGTCGTCTTCGTCACCATCAACCGGCCGGCCAAGAAGAACGCCTTCGACGCCGCGACCATCGCGGCCCTTCATGAGGCGTTCGAAACGCTGCATGGCGCGGACCGGGTGCGGGCCGTCTTCATTCGGGGCGCGGGCGGCACCTTCAGCGCCGGGGCCGATCTGAACTGGATGCGCGACGCCGCCGGCTGGTCCGAGAGCGACAACCGCGACGACGCCATGGGCCTGGCGAAAATGCTGAAGGCCCTCCACGACATTCCCGCCCTGACGGTGGCGGTGGTCGAGGGCAACGCCATGGGCGGCGGAGCGGGCATCGTCGCCGCCTGCGACATGGCCGTGGCGGTCGAGGGGGCGCGCTTCGCCTTCTCCGAGGTCAAGCTGGGTCTGATCCCGGCGACCATCGCCCCCTATGTGATCGAGGCCGTCGGCGCGCGCCGCGCCCGCCAGCTGTTCCTGACCGCCAACGCCTTCGACGCCGACTACGCCGCCCATGCCGGCCTGATCGACCTGGTCCTGCCCGAGGGATCGGTGGACGAGTTCATATCGATGCTGAGCGACAGCCTGATCAACAATGCGCCGGGTGCGATGGGCGAGGCCAAGCGACTGGTCAACGACATCGCCCACCACAAGATCGACAACGGTCTGATGGACGAAACCGCCAAACGCATCGCCCGCGCCCGCGTGTCGGACGAGGGCCGCGAGGGCGTCGCCGCCTTCCTGGAAAAGCGCAAGGCCAGCTGGACAGTTTGATTGCGCTGATCGGCCGCCGGAAACGGCGGCCGATTTCACGCGTAGTTGAAGCTGATCGAAATCCGGTCGGCCTTGGCCAGGTTGGTCGGCACCTCGTGCCGCAGCCAGCTTTCCCACATCAGAACCGTGCCGGCCTGAGGCTGCAGATAGACGAACGGCCGCTCGGCCTCGCTCGCGTCATCGGTCACCGACGGGCGGGCCATCATGAAGGGCAGGCGGGGGTCTTCCAGCTTCAGCGATGAGGCGCCGTCAGGCACGTCGATATAGACGGTGCCCGACAGAAAGGCGTGCGGGTGGATATGACCTGTATGGCCGCCGCCCGGCTTCAGGATGTTGACCCACAGATTGTCGAGGCGGGGTTTGCGCGCCAGGTCGAAGTTCAGCGCCTTGGCATAGGCGACGGCGTGGCGATCCAGATGCCGCTTCAGCTCGGCGAACTCCGGGAAGCGTTGGGGCAGGTCGTTCAGCGATCCGTAGGAGGTGTAGCCGCGATAGGCGTTGGCCTTGCACCACCGGCGGCCGGCCTCGTCCTCCTCGGCCATCATCCGGATGACGTCGATCAGCTGGTCGTTGAAGTCGGGCCAGCCGCGGCCGGCGGCGAGGGAGGCTTCATAGACCTGGGTGACGAAGAGGGGGCGCAGGGACATAGAAGGGGCTTAACGCCTGCCGCGTCGCGTGAGAAGGGTCGTGCTCTGCCTCTCGCCTGATGCGCACGATCCGGCTAAGACCGCTTCATGTTCAAGTCCGTCCTTGTCGCCAATCGCGGCGAAATCGCCTGCCGTGTCTTCCGCACCGCCAAGCGGATGGGGATTCGCACCATCGCCGTCTATTCCGAGGCGGACGCCAACGCCCTGCATGTGCGCGAAGCCGACGAGGCGGTGCTGATCGGTCCGGCGGCGGCGCGCGAATCCTATCTGGACGGCGCCAAGGTGCTGGCGGCGGCCAAGGCGACCGGCGCGGAGGCGATCCACCCCGGATATGGCTTCCTGAGCGAGAACGCCGACTTCGCCGAGGCCGTCGCGGCGGCGGGCCTGATCTGGATCGGGCCGGACCCGTCCTCGATTCGCGCCATGGGCTTGAAGGACGCAGCCAAGGCGCTGATGATCCAGGCCGGGGTGCCGGTGACGCCGGGCTATCAGGGCGCGGACCAGTCGGAGGAAACCCTGACGGCCGAGGCGGCGCGGATCGGCTATCCGGTGCTGATCAAGGCGGTCGCGGGCGGCGGCGGCAAGGGGATGAAAAGGGTCGATGATCCGGCCGATTTCGCCGCCGGTCTGGCCAGCGCCAAGCGCGAGGGGGCTGCGGCCTTCGGCGACGATCGGGTACTGATCGAACGCTACATCACCCGCCCCCGCCACATCGAGGTGCAGGTGTTCGGCGACAAGCACGGCGAGGTCGTCCACCTTTATGAGCGCGACTGTTCGCTGCAACGCCGCCACCAGAAGGTAATCGAAGAGGCGCCCGCGCCGGGCATGAGCGAGGCCGTGCGCGCCGCCGTGACCGGGGCCGCGATCAAGGCGGCACGGGCGGTCAACTACGTCGGGGCCGGGACCATCGAGTTCATCGCAGACGCCTCGGACGGGCTGAAGGCTGACGGCGTCTGGTTCATGGAGATGAACACCCGGCTGCAGGTCGAGCATCCCGTGACCGAGAGCGTGACGGGCGTCGATCTGGTCGAGTGGCAGTTCCGCGTCGCGGCGGGTGAGCCGATTCCCTTGAAGCAGGATGAGATCCAGCTGAACGGCTGGGCCATGGAGGCGCGGCTGTATGCCGAGGATCCCGCCAACGGCTTCCTGCCCTCCATTGGCAAGCTGGAGCACTTCGTCATGCCGGACGGCATCCGCGTCGACACCGGCGTGGAGCAGGGCGGCGAGGTCAGCCAGTTCTACGATCCGATGATCGCCAAGCTGATCGTGCACGAGGACACGCGCGAGGCGGCGGCGGCGCGTCTGGCCGAGGCGGCGGGCGAGGTCGAGGTCTGGCCGGTCAAGGCCAACGCCGGCTTCCTGAAACGCTGCCTGGAGCATCCACGCTTCGTCGCCGGCGACGTGGACACCGGCTTCATCGCGGCGGAGGAGGCGGCGTTGCAGCCGCAGTCGTCCGACAAAGCGACGCTGGCGGCTCTGACCCTGATTGCGGAAGCTGCGGCGGATGCGGTCGAGGCGCGTTCGGACCGGTTCAGCCCCTGGGGCGGTCAGCCGGGTCTGTCCTATGGCGTGCGCCTGAATGCGCCGGCGCAGGCGACTGTCTGGGGCCATATCGACGGTCAGGGGGTGTCCGCTGCGGTGACGCCGGTTGAAACGGGCTGGCGCGGTTCGCAGGGCGAACTTGCCCACGTTGGCTTCGACCAGGTTCAGGCCGGGGATCGCCTGTTCGGCTATCAGGCCGTCGACGACGGTTTCGTCCTGTTCGTCGATGGCGAGGCGCGTCGCGTTGCGCCCTATCGCGCCGCTGTGGGGTCGGGCGCGGGCGCGGTGTCGGACGGCTCCCTGCGCGCGCCCATGCCGGGCAAGATCGTGGCTACGCCGGTCAAGGCCGGCGATGCGGTGACGAAGGGCCAGCCGGTTGTGGTGCTGGAAGCCATGAAGATGGAACACGCCCTGACCGCGCCGTTCGACGGCGTGGTGGAGAGCGTCGCGTCTCTTGGCGATCAGGTCGTCGAGGCGGCCGTCCTGGCGGTCGTGAAGGCGGACTAAAGCCCCACGCCGCCGATCGGGCGTGTCACGACCGTATCGCCCCACAGCGCAATCAGGCCGAGCGCCGGACGCATCACCCTGGATTCGCGGATCGTGTTGAACCAGGCATCGTGCGAGGCCTTGCTCATCCAGACCTCTGTGACGAGCAGGGCGTCTGCGTCATTCACGTCGTGCGCCACGACGTAGCTGTGGCAGCCTGGTCGCTTCACATTGGGGTCCAGCAGGCAGAGGCCCAGTTCGTCGCGGCGGCCGGGGTGGGCCGTCAGGCGGGTAATCAATCCGTACATACTGGTCCTAAACGCGCTGGGCGAACTGAGCGGCGCGCGATCATGACTAACCCCTTTAGATTAAGAATCTGGCCAATGCGCCTAAGGGGCACTACGTGGGCGCCATGCCGCTTCACATGATCAAGCTGGGCGTCGGGGTGCCGGACGTCGAATGGCTGGAGGCCCGCGCCGCCCGGAGCGGACCGCTCGTCGTCCACACACGCATGACGCCGAAACGGGCGACCGAGATCGAGGACGGCGGCTCGCTTTACTGGGTGGTGAAGGGGACGATCGTCTGTCGTCAACCGGTGCTGGACATCGCCACCTTGGGCGAGGGCAAGCAGAGCCGATGCGAGATCACGCTCGAACCCAAGGTCATCCGCACGGCGCCCATGGCCCGGCGCCCCTTCCAGGGCTGGCGCTACTTCGAGCCCAAGGATGCGCCGGTCGATCTGACCGACCTCGACGCTGGCGAGGCACCGGAGGAACTGGTGCGGCAGCTTCGCGAACTGGGCGCCTGGTAGGCCGAGCCCTCAAAGTTTTTGGGAGTTGACCCCGGCGGGTCGGCGTGGCCTGTGCCGCGTCCGATGATCGCGCTCAGCTCCCAGACCCGTACCGCCTTCCGCGACCTGCTGAACCTGGCATGGCCGGTGATCCTGGCGCGTATCGGCATCATGACCATGGGGCTGACCGACGCCATCGTGGTGGGCAACTATTCCAGCCGGGAACTGGCGTTCCATTCGCTGGCCTGGGCGCCGACGTCCATCGTGGTGACGACGGCGGTGGGCCTGATGCTGGGCGTGCAGGTGATGACGGCGCGGATGCTTGGCGAGGGGCGTCGGCATGCTGTCGGCTCGGTGCTGCGTCGCGGCCTGACCTATTCGTTGCAGATCGGCGTGGTGTCGATGATCGCCCTGATCGCCATCGGCCCGTGGGGTCTGGCCAAGCTGGGGCTGGAGGATGGTCTGGCGGAGGGCGCCGGGCCTGCCCTGGTCGTCTTCGCCCTGTCCATGCCCTTCTATCTGATCTCGGTGACGGGACAGTTCTTCCTGGAGGCTCTGGGCCGGCCCAAGCCCGGTATGGTCGCCATGTGGGTGGCGAACGGGGTCAATCTGGTGCTGAACATCGTGCTGGTGCCGGACCTGCTGGGTTTCGGCTTCGACGGCGCCTTCGCCTCGGCCTGGGCGACGTTCGGGGCGCGGGCGGCGCTGGCGATCTTCCTGGTGATCTACATCCTGCGTCTGCCCGAGGCGCGGGCGCTGGGCATCTTCGACAAGCCCGAGCGCGATCCCGAGGCCGCGCGCGAACAGGTCAAGGTCGGCCTGGGCGCCGGGGCCTCCTACTTCATCGAGGTCGGGGCCTTTTCGGGCTTCACTTTTTTCGCCGGTCAAATCGGTACGGCGGAGACGGCGGCCTGGGCGGTGGTGCTCAACGTCTCGGCCATCGTCTTCATGCTGCCGATGGGGCTGTCGTCGGCGACGGCGGTGCTGGTGGGCCGCAGCTATGGCGCCGGCGATGGTCGAGGGGTGATGCGCGCCGGGCTGGTGGGGCTGGGCGTCGTGACGGCCCTGACATTGGTGGTCGCCCTGCTGGTCTGGCCCAGCGCCCATCTGATCGTCGGCGCCTATAATCGCGATCCGGCCCTGCTGGCCATCGCGGCGCCGGCCCTGGTGCTGGCGACGCTGTTCTTCGTGGCGGACGGCATTCAGGTCGTGGCGGCCCAAGCCAACCGTGCGGCGGGCGATGTCTGGTGGCCTACGATCATGCATTTCGCCGCCTACGGCGCGGTGATGATGCCGCTGGGCTGGGTTTTGGCGCACCAGATGGGCGTCAACGGCCTGGTCTGGGCGGTGGTGATCGCCAGCCTGGCGTCCTCGACCCTGCTGACGGGGCGTTTCATCCGTATTGCGCGCCGTCTGCCGCAAGGCGTTTGAGGAAACCGCGCCGCCGCTCTATATCCCTGCGCTTCCCCGAACACCTGGACGATCATGGCCCGCATCCTCATCACCTCGGCGCTGCCCTACATCAACGGCATCAAGCACCTGGGGAATCTGGCGGGCTCGATGTTGCCGGCCGACGTCTGGGCGCGGTTCAAGCGGGCCCAGGGGCATGAGGTCCTCTATATCTGCGCCACCGACGAGCACGGCACCCCGGCCGAGCTGGCCGCCGCCGCCGCCGGCCAGGATGTGCGCACCTATTGCGACGAGCAGCACGAAATCCAGAAGGCCGCCGGTCAGGCGTTCGGCCTCAGCTACGACTGGTTCGGCCGATCGTCGAACCCGCAGAACCACCGGTTGACCCAGCATTTCGCCGAGGCGCTGGAGAAGAACGGCCTGATCGAGGAGCGGGTGGATCGGATGATCTATTCGATCGACGACGCCCGCTTCCTGCCCGACCGCTATGTCGAGGGAACGTGCCCCTACTGCGGCCATGTCGGCGCGCGAGGCGATCAGTGCGACAATTGCGGACGCCTGCTGGATCCGACCGACCTGATCGATCCCTATTCGTCGGTGTCGGGCTCCAAGAACCTGGAGGTGCGCGACACGCGTCACCTCTATCTGCTCCAGACCAAGATCGAGCCGGAAATCCGCGCCTGGGTCGATGGCAAGACCGGCTGGCAACAGCTGGCCAAGTCCATCGCCTACAAACACCTGGACGAGGGGCTGATCGACCGGGGCATCACCCGCGACCTGGCTTGGGGCGTGCCGGTGACGAAAGACGGCTTCCCCCGTCCGGGCATGGAGGACAAGGTCTTCTACGTCTGGTTCGACGCCCCCATCGAATATATCGCCGCGACCGAGGAGTGGGCCGAGGCGACCGGCGGGGCATGGCGTGACTGGTGGCGTCTGGATGAGGGCGCTGAGGACGTTCGCTACGTCCAGTTCATGGGCAAGGACAACGTCGCCTTCCACACCGTCAGCTTCCCCGCGACCATCATCGGCTCGGGCGAGCCATGGAAGACGGTGGACCAGCTGAAGGCCTTCAACTGGCTGAACTGGTACGGCGGCAAGTTCTCCACCAGCCAAAAGCGCGGCGTCTTCATGGATCAGGCGCTGGAGCTGCTGCCGGCCGACTACTGGCGCTGGCGCCTGACGGCCTATGGGCCCGAGCACGCGGATTCGGCCTTCACCTGGGAGGACTTCCAGGCCTCGACCAACAAGGACCTGGCCGATGTGCTGGGTAACTTCGTCAACCGCATCGTCAAGTTCGCGGAATCCAAGTTCGACGGCGTGGTGCCCGAAGGCGGCGAGGCCGGACCGGTCGAAATCCAGCTGGAGGCCGACATCAAGGCCGCCGTCGCCGAGGCGACCGAACAGCTGGAGGCGATGGAGTTCAGAAAGGCCGCCGTCGCCATTCGCGCCGCCTGGGTGCTGGGCAACGAGTATCTGCAGGTCGCGGCGCCTTGGACGGCGCTGAAGACCGATCGCGACCGCGCGGCGGTCGGGGTGCGCACGGGTCTGAACCTGGTGGCCCTGTTCGCGCGTCTGGCCGCGCCGATCCTGCCCTTCACCGCGCCCAGGATCGCGGCGTCGGTTGGGGTGGAGGATCTGAGCTGGCCTGGCGCCGACGAAGATTTGCTGAACCGCCTGCCTGTGGGCGGCAAGGTCGAAGCTCAGGGCGTATTGTTCGCCAAGATCGAGGACGCCCAGGTCGCGGAGTGGTCCGAACGCTTCGGCGGCGCGGACGCCTGATCCAAAGGGGATAAGCGATGACGCCGACCCTGACGTCCCTGACCGACGAAGCGCGCGCCGCCATTCGCGAACGGTTGGCGCGCACGGGGCGGGCGCAGATCGACGGCGTCCTGGCTTCTGCGGACGCGCAGGCGCTCTACGACGCGGCGACGCGCGCCGACTACAATGTCGTGACGCGACGCGGGACCGGCCATGTCGATCTACCCGCCGCCTGGCTGGCTTCTCTGACGCCGGATCAGAAACAGGCGCTGGGTCAGGCGGTGCAGGTCTCGGCCCAGACCGACTTCCAGTATCTGTACGACAATCACCCGATCTACGATCTGGTTCAGGCGGGGCAGGCGGCGCCGATATGGGCCGATCTGTTGGCCTTCCTGAACGGCGAGGCCTTCCTGGGCTTGATGCGGGACGTGACGGGCGAACCGCAGCTCGCCCTGGCCGATGCGCAACTGACCCGTTATCGCGCCGGCCATTTTCTGACCGAGCATGACGATCACGCCGAGGGCAAGAATCGCTTCTTCGCCTATGTGCTGAATCTGACCCCGGCCTGGCGGATCGAGTGGGGCGGCCTGCTGGCCTTCCATGGTGCCGACGGCAATGTGGCGGAGGCCTTTACGCCGCGCTTCAACACCCTGAACCTGCTGAAGGTGCCCACGCCCCATTCGGTGACGCAGGTCGCCCTGTCGGCGGCGGCGGACCGGATTTCGGTCACCGGCTGGCTGCGCGGTCGCTGATCAGTCCTGCTCGGCGAACACGACCGGAAGCCCCGCCGCATTCCAGGCCTGGATGCCGCCGGTCAGGTTGAACAGCGGCTGGCCCTCGGGACCGGTCGGCCCGACGAAGGCGCAGACCTGGTGGCTGCGGCCGCCCTTCAGGCATTGGACGATGATCTTCTTGTCGGCCGGAAGGTCCAGCGCCTCCCAAGCGGCGGGCATCTGGCTGAGCGGGGCCAGGATCGCGCCGTCGATGCGGGCGGCGGCGAACTCGTCCGGCTCGCGCACATCGATCAGCACCGCTTCGCCCGCCTGCAGCCAGGCGGCGGCCTCTTCGACGGTGACCGTGGCGACGGTCATGGCGCGACCGTCGGTTCGGCGGGCGCCGGCGTCGGGCTGTCCTCGGTGCGCTTCTGGCCCAGATGTTTGGCCGCTTCCTCGGGACCGATCTCAAGGAAGGCCGGGGCCGAGGCGTTGAACTCGTCCATATGGCCGGTGCGAACCACCACTTGACGGGCGCCGTCCCAGATCATGTGCAGGGCGACATAAAGGACGACGACCAGACCGATGTAGCCGATCCAGCTGAAGCGGTGCAGAAGCTTGGCGATATAGGTGGCGGCGACGCCCATCAGGGCGATCGACAGGACCAGGCCGAAGACCATGATCCAGGGGTGTTCATGCGCGGCGCCGGCGACGGCCAGCACATTGTCCAGCGACATGGTGATGTCGGCGACCATGATCTGAAGCAGGGCGGCGCCGAAGCTCTTGCGCTTCAGGCCCAGTTCCTCGGGCGACGGACCAGAGCCGTGCTCGATGCTCATGGCCAGTTCGAGTTCCTTTTCGGCCTCGGCCTGGTCGTGAGTCGCCTGCTCGCGCAGTTCGCGCCACATCTTCCAGCACACCCACAGCAGCAACAGGCCGCCGGCAAGCAGCAGGCCGACCAGGGCCAGCAGTTGCACGGTGATCAGCGCAAAGCCGATTCGCATGACGACGGCAGCGGCCAGGCCGATCAGAATGGCCTTCTTGCGCTGGTCTTGGGGCAGGGCGGCGGCGGCCAGGCCCACGGCGACGGCGTTGTCGCCGGCCAGGACCAGATCCATCAGCAGGACCTGACCCAGGGCCGTGGCCTGGCTGGCGAGTTCGGGAGACGAGAGGAATTCCATTTCCGCTCCTTAGCCTCGGTGCGGCGTTCTGTCAGCCGTGTTGCGCGCGCGCCGCTTCATAAAGCGCCACCGCCGCCGCATTGGACACGTTCAGACTCTCGAAGCCGCCCGGCATGGGGATCTTGGCCAGGACATCGCAATGTTCGGCGACCAGACGACGGATGCCGTCGCCTTCGGACCCCATGACCAGAACGGTCGGCTGATGATCCAGCGCCTCCTCCAGCGTCTGTTCGCCCGTTCCGTCCAGGCCGACGGCGCGCCAGCCCAGATCGGCCAGACGCTCCAGCGCGCGCGACAGATTCGTCACCCGCGCATGGGGCAGGCGTTCGGTCGCGCCGACCGCAGCCTTGGCCAGGGCGCCCGCCAGAGCCGGGGCGTGACGGTCCTGAACGATGATTCCCCGCGCGCCGAAGGCCAGGGCCGAGCGGAAGATGGCGCCGACGTTCTGGGGGTCGGTCAGCTGATCCAGCATGACGATGACGCCCTCGGCCGGCTCGGCCAGGTCTTCCAGCGACACGCCTTCCAGCGGCTGGACCTTGAAGGCCAGTCCCTGATGCACGGCGCCCGGGGGCAGCATCCGGGTCAGGGTCTGGATATCGACCACCTCGATCCTGTGGCCGTTTGCGAGAGCATTGTTCTCGATTTCGGCGGCGCGCTCGGCCGTGGCCAGCAGACGACCCATGCCGCGACGGGCGGGATTCGCCAGAGCGGCCAAAACCGGGTGGCGCCCCCACAGAAAATTATCGGCGTCCGACTTGCCCCGATCGGGCGAACGGGGCTGACGAGGGGTTTCCTCGCGCCGGCCAAACCCTTGCGCAGCGGGCTTTTGGCCCTTGTCGCGGGGGCCGTCGGGACGGTTTCCGAAGACCTGTTTTTTACCGCTTTTACGGTCGTTGCGTTCTGATTTCGACGACACTATAAGACGCCCTCCGATTTGGAGCCCCAAGGGCTTTCGGGTCTGGGCGCCCCCTCTATCCTAGAGGAGGCGACAAGCCGAAGGCTTTTGTTTCGTCCCGCTTCTTTATGGGCGGAAACGAGGGGTCCGACGGTTCGACAAGGCGCGCTGGGGGAATGTCCCGAGCGGCAAAGGGGGGGGACTGTAAATCCCCTGCGTAAGCTTCGAAGGTTCGAGTCCTTCTTCCCCCACCACGCGCCTTGACGGATACGACGGATCAGGACGACGGAGAGGAACCGGCTGCGGCGTTCCGAAAGAACTTCCGCAGTCTCCGCGCGGGTATAGCACAATGGTAGTGCAGCAGCCTTCCAAGCTGAGGATGTCGGTTCGATCCCGTCTACCCGCTCCAGGTTTTTAAAAAGATCAGCATCGCGCCCCTCCGCTGACGGACCCGGGCCATCAGGAGTTTGGCCATGGCCAAGGAAAAGTTCGAACGGACGAAGCCGCACTGCAACATCGGCACGATTGGTCACGTTGACCACGGCAAGACGACGTTGACGGCTGCGAT